>JBBIOM010000004.1:0-120271 GCA_037443365.1 Armatimonadota bacterium | reverse complement strand
CAGGACCCCGAGGATCAGGATCACCGCCAGGACCTCGACGAAGGTGAAGCCTTCCTCACCCTTGCGCTTCTTCTTCATTGCCTTTCACCTCCAGTTGTTTTTCCTTACGTTTCGTGCCCTACACCTTGCTTCTCATCGCAGGATGGCCCGGGGCAGCCCGAAGACCGGAAGATACAGGGCCAGCAGGATCGCCGCCACGACTCCGCCCAACGCCAGGGTCAGCAGTGGCTCGGCCAGCGTCACCAGGCGCTTGATCGCGAAATCTATCTCGCGGTCGAGCAGGTCGCACGTCCGGCGCATCAGTTCGTCCAGGCGGCCCGACTCTTCGCCCATCGCGGTCATTCGGTGCACCATGGGCGGGAAGAGGGCCACCCCGCGCATCGCCTCGCTCAGGCGCCCACCGGAGGCGATCCTCTCCTTGAGATACCCGGCCGCTGCCGTGACCTCGGGCTCGAAGACCGACCCGGCCGTGATGTCCAGCGCCATCATCACCGGCACGCCGCTGGCGTACATGGCCGCAAACGTCCGCAGGAAGCGGTTGACGCGCACGAGCCGCACCACCGCGCCCACACGAGGGATCCGGCCGAGCAGGCGCGTGCCTGCGGCCGATAGCCTCGCCCACAATCCCGTGGAGGCCAGTGCCCAGGCCGCGGCCGCAGCGGTAAGCAGGCCGGGCAGCCAGTAGGCCCGCAAGAGGCGGCTGAACCCGATCAGAACCGTGGTGGCCAGCGGGAGCGGAGCCCCGGCCGACCGGTAGACCTTCTCGAACGCGGGGATCACGAACATGCCGAACACGGTCACGACCACGCCGGCCAGGACGAGCACGAACGCCGGGTAGAGGGCCATTGAGCGCGCCTTCTGCCTCAGCGCTACCTCGCGGTCGAGGTAGTCGGTCAGGCGGAGCAGGGCCTGATCGAGCACGCCACCCGCCTCGCCCGAGCGGACGATTCCGACATAGACCGGGGGAAAGATCTCGGGATGGTCGCCCATCGCGGCCGACAGGCTCTGCCCTGCCTCGATGCCGATGCGCAGCTCGCCGATCACATCGCGCAGGACGCCGTCCTCCTCCTGCTCACGGGCCACCTCCAGGCCACGGAGCAGCGGGATGCCCGATGCCACGAGCCCGGCCAGGTGGTAGGTGAAGGCCGCCACCTCCTCCAGCCCAGGGCGCCGCCGGCGCATCCCGACAGCCGCCCACCGGGTCCTGGGCCGCAGCGAGGTGATGAACAGACCCTGCCCTCGCAGCCGGGCGCTGGCAACCGCCTCGTCCTCGGCCGCGATTACACCCCTGACCGGAACGCCGGTGCCGTCCCTGCCTGTGTACGCGTAAGCCGGCATGGTCCGCTCCACCTCAGTCAATCCCAGCGAAGACGACGCGGCGCAGCTCTTCCAGACTGGTCGTGCCATCCAGCGCCCTGGCCACGCCGGCCTCGTCCATGGCCCGCATCCCCTCGCGCCGTGCCGCGTCGCGAATCGTCGTGGCCGGACGCCGCTGCAGGATCAGGTCGCGGATCCCGTCGGTCACGCGCATTATCTCGAACACGCCCGCGCGTCCCCTGTAGCCAAGATGCCCGCACTCCGAGCAGCCTCCTGGCTCCCACAGGGTGGGCGCCTGGTTGTCGGCCCGCCCCAGCTCCCGGGCCTGATCCGGTGTGGCCTCGCAGGCGCGGCGGCAGGCCCGGCACAGCGTCCGGACCAGGCGCTGCCCGATAGAGGCCAGGAGCGTGGAGGTGATCAGGTACGGCTCCACGCCCATCTCGATCAGTCGCACGACCGCTCCGGCGGCGTCGTTGGTGTGCAGGGTGCTGAGCACCAGGTGACCCGTGAGGGCGGCCTGGACCGCGATCTGCGCGGTCTCGGGATCGCGGATCTCTCCCACCATCACCACGTCGGGATCGTGACGTATGATGGCGCGCAGTCCTGCCGCGAAGGAGACCGCCATCCTCGATCGCACGGCTATCTGCGTGATGCCCTCCAGGTGGTACTCGACAGGGTCCTCGATCGTCATGATGTTGCGCGTGCGCTCGTTGATCCGGTTGAGGCAGGCGTACAGGGTTGTCGTCTTGCCGCAGCCGGTTGGCCCGGTGACGAGTATCATCCCGTACGGCTTGGCCAGGAGCCCTTCGAGCAGCGCCTCCTGGTCGGGAAGGAGGCCCAGCCGCTCCAGGCCCAGCAGCACGCGGTGCTTGTCGAGCACGCGCACGGTCACGCGGTCCCCGAAGGTGGATCCGACCGAGGCGATGCGCAGATCGTGCTCGCGGCCGCCGAACTCGTACTGCAGCCGGCCGTCCTGTGGGCGCACCCGCTCGGCGATGTCGATGCCGGCCAGGGCCTTGATGCGCGTGGTCACCGCGCCGCCCACGCCGCGGGGCAGACGAGCCCTGTCGTGCAGGATGCCGTCTATGCGGTAGCGCACGGCGGTTCCGTCGGCCTGCGGCTCGATGTGGATGTCGGTGGCGCCGTCGCGCACCGCGCCCTGGATCACCGAGTCCACCAGGCGCACCACCGGCGGGTCGAGCGGTGAGTCGCCGGCCACGACCGTGGCGAACTCGGGCTCGGCGCCGTTCGCGGCCCCGGCGGCCTCCAGGTCGTCGCTCACGGTCTGCGCGACGTTGAAGCGTGTGGACAGCAGCCACTCGAAGTCGCGCTCCGTGGTGAAGAAGGGCCGCACGCGCGCGCGCAGGAGACCCGAGATCCGGTCTATGGCCATCACGTCGTTTGGGTCGGGCATGGCCACGTGCACGTCTTGCCCGATACGAGCGAAGGGCGCCGCCCGCAGTTCGGTGATCACCGACAGCGGGATGCTGCGCAGCAGCTGCTCGTCGATCGGGGTGGTGGCGAGGTTGACGTAGGGGTTGCCCCGCTGCGCGCCCAGCACCTGGCCGATGGCATGCTTCGTCACCAGGCCGCGCCCGATAAGCACCTGTCCCAGGCGCTGCCCGGTCTTGGCCTGCTCCGCCAGCGCCTCATCCAGCTGCTCTTGGGTCAAGAGGCCGGCCTCGACCAGCAGCTCTCCGAGCCGCTTCTGGGTAGAGATGGGCGGGCCCTGGCTAGCGGGAGACACGGAACTTCCTCTTGACACGCGCGCGCGGCAGGCTGCGCGTGGGGAACTGCCCGTGGGAGTTGGCCTCGTGCTCTTGCAGCCAGCGCTCGATGTCTTCTTTCTTGAACCGCCAGCCCCGTCCCACGCGGATAGCGGGGAGTTCGCCCTGTCGAATCATCCGGTAGACGGTGATGGCATGGACACGCAGGTACCGGGCGACCTCCGGCACGGTCATGATGGTCGGTCTGCGCTCCTGCACGGCATCCTCCCGGAGATGTGCTCTCCTGAGTACTCTATATGCCAAGAACAGGCTCTTTTTAGTCCTGTTTAGCGTGGATGGTCCTGGATGTGCACGAAAGAGCAGGGGTTACATGCTTGCGGGGGACAGGACCTGGAGCGCGGCCGGGTGTATCCGGAACGTGGCCGGAAGAGTCCCGATTGCCTCACCGTCGGCCTGGACTGACAGCGGTGTGGCGCTGGTGACGGTTATCTCCCTGCCCTGTGTCAGGCGCACCTTAGGGTGCTTGAGGTGCCGGCCCGAGTAGACCCCGGGCAGCACCATGAGCGTCTCAATCCGGGTGAGGGGCCCTGCGATCACGGCATGCAGGATGCCGTCGTCCGGGCGCGCGGGCGGGACGATCCACATTCCCCCGGCGTTCCAGGCGGTGTTGCCCACCGCGATCAGGAAGAGCCGCTCGCGCTCCAAGACGCCGTCAACCGCGAGCTCGACCTCCACCGGGCGGTAGACCACGAGCATCTTGAGGATGCCCAGCACGTACGTGGCGGTTCCGCCCAGCACCTTGGGCCAGGCGTTCACCAGGCGCGCGACCTCGCCGTCGAAGCCGGCTCCGGCAACCGTCAGGTAGTACCGGTCGTTGACCACGCCGACATCGAGGAGCCTCGGACGAGCGGTCAGGAGCATGCCTGCCGCGGCAGCGGGATCGCGCGGCAGCCCCAGCGCGCGTGCGAAGTCGTTGCCTGTTCCCACGGGTATCACGCCCATGACCGGGGGCCGGGAGCGTCGCAGCAGCCCGTTGGCCACCTCTTGCGCGGTGCCATCCCCGCCGACGGCCAGGACCACATCGGCGTCGGCGTCTGCGGCGAGCTCCACGGCCTGTCCCCGGCACTCTGTGAATCTTGCGGTGATCTTCCAACCGGCTTCGGCCAGGACGGGTCTGGCCCGCGCCCAGGCACGAATGCCGCGGTCGCGGCCGGCGATGGGGTTTATGATGGCGTGTGCGCGCATGTACATGCCTCGGCTCTGGCGTTGGGCAACGGATGGTGAATACAAGGAAACCTCTGCAACTCCTGCCAGCAGGAGTTGCGGGGGTGCCAGGAGGAGTCTACCTGCATGGCGTCATCTTGCGGCAGGGCTCGTCCGCTTGTAATCGAGGTCCTGGCGCGCGGCCTGTCGGGCGGCACCTCCCCACACCCGTCTGCAGGGCGATCCCCGGCCTCAGGGGGCGAATCCTACCGTCTGTTCGCACTGCTTGACCGCCTGCACCAGGACTTCGGTGATCGAATAGCCGTGTACCTGATTGAGCCGTTCTCGCTGGTGTGGTTTGCCCGCGTCATCCGCTACCGCCCACGTCGCTACCCGGTATTCATCCTGGGTGGGCGCGAGGCGATCGCCGGGCTCGATGAGGCCGCGGTTGTCGCGCGCGTGATCTGCCTGCTGGAGCCTGGGCCGGCCTAGACGCCCGGAATTGCTCTGGGAAACGGCCAAGGAGATACGGGAGCAGAGGTTGAAGTAGTCATGCCTGGGGGCGCAAGTGCAGGACACCGAGAGGAGGTATCTTGAGCATGCACCGGACCATGCTGATCGTCGCAATCGCCGTTTGCCTGGCACTGACGGCCGTCTACGTGGGGCCGACCCAGGCACAGGCGACCATTGAGGACCGGCTCGTGCTGATCACGCCCGTGGCGCGCACCGTGGCAGACCCCACCGTGGCGGCCTTCGCGGAGTTTGCGCGCCGGCAGTTTGGGGTCACCGTGCGCGTGACCGTCGTCTCGGCGGGGACCCCGGTGGCCTACGGCCGCATCCGCGAGTGGGGCGGCCGGCCCGAGGCGGACGTCTTCTGGGGCGGTGAGCCCGCGCTGTTCGATGACCTGGCCGACCGCAGGTTGCTGGTGCCTCACGAGGTGCCCGATGCGATCCTGCGCGACATACCGGCCACAATCGGGGCTCCCAAGACCATCCGGCTCAAGGACCCCAAGGGCTTCTGGGTGGGCTGCTGCCTGACGCCCTACGGGCTGATTTGGCACCCGCGCCTCCTCAGGCGCGTGGGGATGGAGGCGATCCGCGACTGGGACGACCTGCTCGACTGCCGCCTCAAGGGGCAGGTGGCGCAGTGCACACCTGACCGGTCGAGCTCCAACCACGCCTCTTATGAGGTGATACTGCAGATGCTGGGCTGGCAGAAGGGATGGGAGTGGGCGCAGAGGCTGGGTGCCAACACCGGCATGTTCGTGGCCCGCAGCCGCGATGTGCCCACGGTCGTGGCCAAGGGCGAGTTCGCGGTTGGCTTCGCGGTGCCGGCCTACATGGCGTTCGAGGACGTGCTGGGCGGGCACGATCTCAAGTACGTGACCCCGACCGCCGGGTTCGTGACTCCTGAGCCGCTGGCGGCCCTGGCCGGGTCCAGGAGTATCAGGGCTGCCAGGGCGTTCATCCAGTTCGCGCTCAGCGACGAGGGGCAGCGCGTGATGATGTCGCGCGGGCAGTTCGGGATCGCGCCCAAGTACCGGCTGGAAGGGCCTCCGGGTTCGCCCATGGAGCGCATGGCCGAGTTCGCCGGCGCCCGCTCGTTCTTCGACAAGCCCGTCCGCAACGTGTACGACGACGACGTGGCCGAGAAGCGCTACAGCGAGGTCAACGACGTGTTCCGCAAGTTGATCCTGGAGCGGCACAAGGATCTGCAGAGACTGCATTGCCCGTAGGACCCGCCTGGGGCGAAAGAGGAGGCCGGGAGAGGGCGTCCTCTCCCGGCCTCTCCGTGAAGGAGTGAATCTGGATGCAGGTACGCCTGGTTGACCTGGTCAAGCGATTCAAGACGGTCGAGGCGATGGCCGGCGTCTCGCTCACCATAGAAGAGGGCGAGTTCTTCACGCTGCTGGGGCCCTCGGGATGCGGCAAGACGACGACGTTGCGCATCGTCGCCGGTTTCTACGATCCCGACGATGGCGCGGTCTTCTTCGGGGAGGTGCCGATGAACGGCGTTCCGCCCGCCGAGCGAGGGATCGGGATCGTGTTTCAGAACTACGCGCTCTGGCCGCACATGACGGTCTTCGAGAACGTCGCCTACGGGCTCAAGATCCAGCGAACGCCCCCGGCCGAGACAAGAACCCGAGTCCTGCGCACGCTCGAGCAGGTGGGCCTCCAGGGACTGGAGTCCCGCACCCCGGGCCAGCTCAGCGGGGGCCAGCAGCAGCGGGTGGCGGTGGCGCGGGCGCTCGTGCTCAACCCGCGCGTGTTGTTGCTGGACGAGCCGCTCAGCAACCTGGACGCGAAGGTGCGGGCCAGGCTGCGCAGCGAGATCCGGCGGCTGCAGCAGGACCTGCACATCACGACGATCTACGTCACCCACGACCAGGAGGAGGCGATGGTCCTCTCGGACCGCATCGCGGTAATGGACGCGGGCCGCGTGCTGCAGATAGGCACGCCGGTCGAACTCTACGAGCAGCCAGCCGGGCTCTTCGTGGCCGACTTCATCGGCACCAACAACCTGGTGGCCGGCCAGGTGACGGAGGTTTGTGGCGGGATGGTCGCCCTCAAGACCCCTGCCGGGGTCCTGCGCGGAAGGGGAGTCGGGACGCTGTCTGTGGGCAGCGCGGCCGTCGTCGCGATCCGGCCCGAGAACTTGACTCTTGTCGGGGATGCGGGCAGCGCAGACGTCGCCGTTCGCGGGCGCGTCGCCGTGTCGCAGTACATGGGCAACGTCATCCGCTACGAGGTGGATGCCGGCGACGGGGTGGTGCTCCTGGTGGACGTCCACGATCCCCGGCGCCACACGCTCCTGGGGGCGGGTCGAGAGATCGTGGTGGGATTCACCGCGGCCTCCGCGCTGGTCTTCCCCAGGGAGCCCCGGGCATGACGCCGCCGGGCGTTCGGGTGGCGGCAGCCCGGGCGGCGCGACCGCGCGTGCCCGCCCTGGTGCTTGCCTTCCCGCTATACGTGTTCCTCTTCCTGTTCATCGCCTTTCCGTTGTGGCGCCTCTTCGTGGACGCGGCGACAACCGAGGAAGGGAAGTTCACCCTGGCCTTCATTCGAGACTTCGCCACCGATGGATTCTACCGGCGGGCGCTCGTGAACTCGCTCATAGTTTCAGCCGGTACGGTCGTCGGCTGCGTTGTGATAGGATTCCTGGCGGCCTTCCTGCTCGTGCGCTACGACTTCCCCGGGCGCGAGACCTTCTCTTACCTGACCATCCTGCCCATCATCATGCCCCCGCTGGTCGGCATCATGGGATTGGTGTTCGTACTGGGCCGCGCGGGCACGGTCAACGTCATCCTCATGGACTACTTCGGCCTCACCAAGCCGATCAACTTCATCTACGGCTGGCACGGCGTGCTGCTGGCAATGATCATGCACTACTTCCCCCTGATCACGCTCAACGTGGTGGACGGCCTCAGCAAGCTCGACGCCTCTCTCGAGGAGGCCGCCGAGGCGATGGGCGCGCGCGGCCTACGCAAGATACGCGACATCACCATTCCGCTCGTCACTCCGGGTTTCATCTCGGGCGCAACGCTGGTGTTCATCCTGGCGTTTGCGGACTTCGCCACGCCGCTCGTCGTGGGGATGCAGGACCTGATAGCGTCGCAGGCCTATCTGAACATCGTGCAGTACATCGACAACCGCCTGTTCAAGATGGGCATCGTCATCGGCGCGCTGATGGCCGTCATGGCGATCATCTTCCTGGTCATCGCCCGGCGCATCGTGGGGCTGCGGGAGTACGCGGTCGTCTCCTACCGCGCCGTGGAGCGGCGCCCCCTGCGGGGTGTGGCCGCGGTGCTGGCCCCGGCGTTCTTCGTGGCGGTCCTGACCGTGGCGTTCCTACCGTACCTGGGCGTGACCCTGGCGGCCTTCGGGAAGGCCTGGTCTCTGACGCCGTTTCCGACCCGGTTCACGCTGGCGCACCTCGACCAGGTGCTGCACCTGACGCCCATCTACCTGATCAACACACTGCGCTGGAGCGCGCTCGCGGTGCTGATCATCCTGGCGGTCGGTGTTCCCATCGGGTGGGTGCTTGCGCGTAGCACCCTGCCCGGGAGGGGGCTGATTGACTCCGTGGTCACCCTCATCCTGGCCCTGCCCGGAACCGCGATGGGGATCGCCTATATCCGCGCGTTTCACTTCCCGCTGCCGGTGATCGGCCTTGTGCTGAGCCGCATGTGGATCATCATGCCGCTCGTGCTGGCGGTGCGCCGGATGCCCTACACCGTGCGCGCGACGTACGCCTCGCTGCTCGGTCTCCACCGCTCCATGGAGGAGTCGGCCGCCAGCGTGGGCGCCTCGGGCCTGCGGACGTTCTTCGACATCACGCTCCCGCTCATCTGGCGGGGGGTGCTGGCCGGCGCCCTCTTCTCGCTGATGTTCGCCCTCCAGGAGGCGGCCGCGACCATCTTGCTGGTTCTACCCGGATGGGAGACCATGACCGTGGGCATCTTCACGTTCTACACTTCGGGCACAATCGGGCAGGCCGCCGCGCTCGGCTTCGTGTTGATTCTGCTGTGCGCGGTCACGCTGTACGCTGTCTACCGGCTCACCGGCGCACGGATGGGTGGGCTGTTTGGCTCAGGCGGGGGGTAGGTTGCGCAACGTGTTGCGGCGGCCAGACTGCCTCTACGCCGGGTACGCCCTCGACCTGGACGGCACGGTCTATCTCGGAGGCGAGTTGCTACCCGGCGCAGGGCGAGCCGTGAGATCCCTGCGCGCTGCCGGAAGGCCGGTTGTCTTCCTGTCCAACAACCCTCTGTACACGCGCCAGGACTACGCCGCTAAACTGACGGGCCTTGGGATTCCCACCGAGCCTGACCGCGTGGTGAATTCCTCGTATGTGCTGGTGCGCCACCTGTCACAGACGGCGCCTGGCGCCCGGCTCTTCGTCATCGGGGAGCCCTCGGTGCGCTCCGAGCTGGCATCGGCCGGGTTTGTGCTCACCGACCGCCCTGGCGAGGTGGAGATCGTCGTGGCCTGCTTCGACCGCACCTTCGACTACGGCAAGCTCCAGGTGGCCTTTGATTCGATCAGGGCAGGTGCGCGGTTCGTGGCCACGAACCGCGACGCCTACTGCCCCACGCCAGAGGGCGGGCTGCCCGACTGCGGCGCGGTGATCGCCGCGGTGGAGGCCGCCACAGGGCACCGGGTGGAGGAGGTGGTAGGCAAGCCCTCGCCGATCATGGGGCGCGTGCTGGCCGAGCGCCTGGGGGTTCCGCCGGGCGAGAGCCTGATCGCGGGCGATCGGCTGGAGACCGACATAGCAATGGGGCGGGCCTCTGGCATGGCCACCGCTCTGGTGCTGACCGGAGCGACCTCGCGCGACGCCGCGCTGGCGGCGGACCCGCAGCCGGACTACGTGCTCGAGCGGCTCGACCAGTTGCTGCCGGATTGAGGTGAGAAGATGAACCGCAATGCCATCCGGGTGGTTGCGCACCGCGGCGCGTCAGGGGATGCGCCGGAGAACACGCTCGCCGCCTTCCGGCGCGCGCTCGAGATGGGCGTGGACGCGGTCGAACTGGACGTTCACCTGACCCGCGACGGTGAGCCCGTGGTGATCCACGACCACGTGCTGGACCGAACGACGGACGGAAGCGGGCTCGTCAGGGACCAGACCCTGGCCGCGGTGCGGCACCTGGACGCGGGACGGTGGTTCGGTGAGCGATTCGCGGGCGAGCGAGTGCCAACCCTGGCCGAGGCATTGGATCTGCTGCGTCCGGTGCGCGTGATCGTGGAGGTGAAGAACGGCCCGATATACTACCCCGGGATCGCCGCCCGCGTGGCCGCCGAGGTGCGCGCGGCCGGGCACGACGGCGTCACCGTGTCCTCGTTTGATCACCCGGTGCTATTGGAACTGAAGCCGGGCGCGCCCGAGCTGCGCACGGCCGTGCTGTTCGTCGGCCGGCTCGTGAACCCGGTTGGGGTTGCTCGGGACGCGCGCGCGGACGCCCTGCACGTCCACTGGGCCTTCCTGACGCCGGAACTGGTAGCATCCGCGCACGCCGCAGGCCTGTGCGTGGAGGCCTGGACCGTGGACGATCCCGCACACATGAACCTGGTTCTGGACGTGGCGCCGGACGGCGTCATGACGAACTACCCCGACCGGCTGCGCGGCGTCATGGAGGCGCGCGGACGCCTCCGCAGTTGACCCTTCCGCGCAGGCGCCGCCCCCGACAGGAGGGTCAGGAGAGGCGTCTTTGCGCGCGCTCGCGCTGCTCCTCCCAGGCTTCCCGCTGGCGGAGGGCCTCGGCGGCGTCCCAGCCCAGGTCGCGTGCCATCAGCGCGGCCACGGTTTCGACCGCGGTGTCGGCCGCCTGGGTGTCTATCACCGCCAGGCGCGTGCGCAGGAACATACAGTCGGAGAGTGTCGCGGCCTGCTCGGCCCTGCACGCGTATGCCACCTCGGCAGAGGTGACGGCCAGGCCCGGGACGAGCCGACCGGCCAGCGACTCATCGGCGCGCACGAGATCTAGCAGCTCCATGCTCCGCGCCCCGTAGCCCTCGAGCAGGTGCGCCTGCTGGTCAGCGCCCAGTCCCGAGGCGAGCAGGGCGTAGCGGGCCTCCTCCAGCCCGGCTGTCCCGGCAAGCGGCAGCCCGGCCGTGCGGCATGGCCGGCGCAGGCCGTCCCGCGAGGCGATCGCGTCCACCGTGTCCTCGGCCATCGCGCGGTAGCCGGTCAGCTTTCCGCCCACAATGCTCACCAGCCCTCCCGGTGAGACCGCGACGTGGTGATCGCGCCCCATCACCGAGGTCGGCCCGGAGGCCGCGGCCACCAGCGGCCGGATGCCGGCAAAGGCCGCGGTCACGTCGTTTCTGGTCAGCGGCCGGCGCAGGTACCGGTTGGCGTGATCCAGCAGATAGTCAACGTCCCTGCCGGTGACCTGCGGCGAGGTCAGGTCGCCCTCGTAGGCGTCGTCGGTCGTGCCCAGCACGTGGCGGCCGGCCCAGGGCACTATGAACGCCAGACGCCCGTCGTCGGTCTCGGGTATCACGAGGGCGCCCTCGTGCGCAACCGCGCCCGGGCGCAGGACCAGATGGGCTCCCTTGCTGTGCCGGATGCGGAACTCAGGCGTCGCGTCCAGCCCGGCGACCTGCTCTCCCCATATCCCTGTGGCGTTCACCACGTGCCGGGCGCTCACCTCGAAGACGCGCCCGGTGAGCCGGTCCTCGACCGTGGCGCCGTTGATGCGATTCCCCTGGCGGCGCAGCGACGTTACCGCGGCGTAGTTGCAGGTCACGGCGCGAAGCGCCCTGGCCGTGGCCAGGACCGCGTGCGTCAGCCTGACGTCGTCGGCGCGTGCATCGTAGTAGATCAGGGCGCCGCGCAGGCCGTCAGGGTTGAGGTCGGGCACGTCGTGCTCCACCTGCGCGCGCGAGATCGCCCGGTGGCGAAGACGCGCGTCCCTGGCGAACATGTCATAGGCCGCCAGGCCCATACGGATCCCCAGCGGCGCGAGCGGCCGCAGGAGTGGGGGGACCCGCACGCCCAGGGGGCGGCGCAGCCCAGCGTAGATCGGCACCACGAACGAGAGGGGACGCACGAGGTAGGGCGCCAGTCGCAGCAGGCGGCCGCGCTCGCGCAGCCCCTCGCGCACCAGGGCCAGGTGCCCCTGGGGCAGATACCTGATCCCGCCGTGCACGAGCTTGGTCGAGCGGCTGCTGGTCCCGCCGGCGTAGTCGGCCTGCTCCACCAGCCCCACGGTGTACCCGCGCGATGCCGCGTCCAGCGCCACGCCAGCGCCCGTGATCCCGCCGCCGATCACCAGCACCTCGACCCCCTGCTCCAGCGCTCGGAGCGCCTCTGCGCGCGAGAGGGTATGCACTACGGCACCTCCGTGAGCGCGACCCGCCGGCCCTGCTCCGCCGACAGGTAACCGGCGTAGATTACGTCCACCACGTCGTAGGCCAGCTCAGGCCCTGAGAGCGGCTCCGCCCCGCTGGAGACCGCGTTCACGAAGTCGGCCATCTCCTGGGGGTATCCGCGCATCCAGTCCTCGTCCGGGGACACGAACTGCCAGCCCGCGCTGGTCTCGACCTTCTCGGCGATGTACTCGCCTTCCAGGATGCGCCCGTCGGGCGCGTAGGTCACAACCGAACTGTTGGGGTTGATGTTGGCGCACAGCACCGCGTTGGACATGTAGGCCTGCACGGTGTTCTTCACGCCGCCCAACGAGACGTCGGTCGAGAAGACCGTTGCGCGCGTGCCGTCGCCGAAGCCGATGACCGCGACCGCCCAGTCCTCGACGTCCTCCCAGGCGTCCACGACGTAGCGTTCAGGGAGACCGCGAAAGACGTCCGTGGCCGTGAGCCGCGCGGTCTCAGCGGTCACCCATTCCGGACGGACCGGCACCCCGGTCCGCAGTTGCCCCTCGAAGGCCTTCAGGTGCAGCACCGCGCCCACCGGGTGCGAGCCCATCCTCAAGAGCGACCCGCCCCCGGAGGTGCGCCATCGCCGCGAGTAGGCCGCGTGCGATCCCGAGTGGCTCTCCTCGGCGCGCAGGTCGAGGATCGCCCCGCCGCACCGGCGGATGAACCGCCTGATCTTGGCGACCGGCGGGGCGTAGACGAAGTTCTCGGCGTAGCAGAGGCGTACGCGGGCCGCGGCGACGGCGTCCAGCACGCCTCGGGCGTTCGCGCGGGCCTTGGCCCACATGTGGAGGCGCGGTACCGTCGCGCCGACCTGTTCCTCGGGTGAGTCCTCGCCGAAGTACCCTGTCAGTGGCTTCTCGACGATGATGTGCTTGCCCGCGCGCGCCGCGGCAATCGCCATCTCCGCGTGCAGGTGGTTGGGCACACACAGATCCACCGCGTCGATGTCGTCCCGCGCCAGGAGCGCCTCGTAGTCAGGGAGGATTCCTGCGATACCGAACCTACGGGCAAACGCCTCGGCGCGCTCCGGGCGGGCCGCGCAGACGGCGCGGAGTTCTGCGCGGCCCTCCAGGCTCTTCAACGCGTGCGCGTGGATGTCGGCGACGAAGCCTGCGCCTGCCATGCCGATTCTGACCATTGCTAGACTACACCTCCTGGTCGCTCGCGCAGGGCGCGGAACCTGTCGCCCAGCCATCGGGGTAGGGGGGTCCTGCTCAGCACGGTCAGCGCGGAGAGGGCCACGAGTATGGCTGAGATCGGACGCGTGAAGAAGGGCGCAGGATCACCCGCGGTGAGCGTGAGCGCGCGCCGCAGGTTGTCGTCTGCCATGGGCCCGAGTATGAACCCCAGCACTAGCGGCGCAACCGGGAATCCGGCTGACTGCATCAGGAACCCCAGCACCCCGAATCCCAGCATGACGTACACATCGAACTTCCGCGCCGCGATCGCGTAGCTACCCACCACGGCGAGCACGTAGACGATGGGCATCAACGCCTGGCGCGGGACCAGCAGGATCCGCACCATCGGTCGCACGAGCGTTAGACTGAGGATGAACACGGCCAGCGTGGCCGCCACGAAGATGGCCACTATCTCAGCGATCACGTGCGGGTGCTTGAGGGCCAACAGCGGGCCGGGCTGCATGCCGTGGATCGTGAGCGCGGCCAGCAGCACTGCGGCCGGCGCGCTGCCCGGCACGCCCAGCGTGAGCACCGGGATCGTAGCGCCGCCTATGCAGGCGTTGTCGCCGGTCTCGGCGGCAATCAGCCCCTCAATCGAGCCCTTCCCGAACTGGTCGGGGTTGCTGCTGGTGCGCCTGGCGGTGTCGTAGGAGACCCACGAGGCGATGTCCTCGCCTACGCCGGGGATGACGCCGATCACCGTCCCGATGAGCCCCGAGCGCAGGATGTGCCGCCAGTGATGCAGCACCTCGCGCACGCGCGGCAGGACACGATCCAGGCGCGTCTGGACCACGAGCCGTTCGTCGCGCCGCATCACGCCGAGCACCTCGCCCATCCCATAGGCGCCGACCAGTACCGGGATAAGCGCGAACCCACCCTGCAGCTCGACGCGGCCCAGCGTGAACCGTGGGAACGCGTGGATGCCGTCCAGGCCGACCGTGGCAAGCAGCAGGCCCAGGAACCCGGCCATCCAACCCTTGATCGGGTCGGCGGGCGCGGTGAGGCTCCCGGCGATCGTGATCCCAAAGATCGCCAGCCAGAAGAACTCCCAACTTCCAAACTTGAGGGCTATCTGTCCCAGCAGCGGCGCAAGGACGGCCAGCATTGACACCCCGAAGAGCGTCCCCAGCGTGGAAGCCGTGACCGACAGGCCGATCGCCTGAGCGGCACGCCCCTGCATTGACAGCGGGTAGCCATCCAGGCACACCGCCGCCTGCGCCGGTGTGCCTGGGATGTTTATCAGCACCGCTGATCGGCTGCCGCCCGTGATCGCGCCCACGTACGTGGAGAAGAGCACCGCGATCGCGTAGTCAACCGGGAGCCCGAAGGTCAGGCCCGTGAGCAGCGAGAGCGCCATCGTGGCCGTCAGGCCAGGGAGCATGCCGAAGATGATGCCGATCTGCCCGCCCAGAAGCACCAGCCCCAGCATCATCGGGTTTGCCAGCAATCGTGTGAACTCAACGAGCAGCGTCCAGGGTGTCATGGGTTCAAGGCAGCGGGACCAGGAAGAGGCGCGTGAAGATCCAGGTCACCGCGATTGCGGTGATGAGCGCGGATACCGCGGCCTTCCACACGCTCGCCCCTTTGAATGCCAGCGTCATGGAGAAGACGAAGATGGCGGTGAGGACCGCGAACGGCATGCGTCCCAGCAGGAGCGCAAAGGCGAGGGCAGAGGCCAGCGTTAGGGCGACGCGCCCTGCTCCCCACCGCACCGCCGCGGTATGCCAGGCCGTCCCCTGGCGGCGTATGCCCAGGCGTCTTGCCCCCCTGGCAGCGAGGAACAGGGCCTGGGCCAGCAGCGCGGCGGCGAGGACGGCAGGCACCAGCCCTGGCGCATTCAGCCAGGTCCAGTGCAAGGTCTGCGTCGGCATGCGCAGCGCCCCAATCAGGAAGACCAGGGAGAGGGCGCCCAGCGCCAGACCGGCTGCCAGGTCAACCACCGAGGACGTGGACGCCTTGTGGGCCGGGGGGGGTTGTCCGTCGCGCCCCGGCCCAGAGGCGGCTTCCGCTAGCAAGCGGGTCACGGTTTCGGAATGCCCAGGTCCGCGGGAGATCGCCTGGCCAGCCCCGCATCGAACAGCGTCCAGGCCACGCGTCTGGCCTTGGCCTCGGTCACGTCGGACGCGCGCTTCCCGGACAGGGAGGCGTGCGCCGTGCCCACGTGCTTGGCGAAGCTGCGCAACGTGAACGTGTCCGCGGCGAACTGGAACGCCTCGTCAATCGCCGCGACGACCGCTCCTGACAGGTCCTTGGGGACCATGACCCCAAAGTACGAACCGGTCTCAGGGAAGGCGGGAATGAAGGTCGTGATCGCGGGGATGGTTCCGTAGCCGTCGAGCTCGAGCGGGGTGCTCGACATCACCGCAAGGGCGCGCAGCCGCTTCGCCCGCAGCATCTCCGCGGCCTCCATGGACAGCTGCATCACCACTTCCACTTCGCCGGCCACGGCCGCCACCACGGCAGGAGCCCCTCCCGCATAGGCGATGTGACGGTAGGTCGTACCCGCGGCCAGCCGGAAGGTCTCGGCGGCCAGGTGGCCGGAGCTGCCAGCGCCCGCTGTCGAGACTGTGACCGCGCCGGGCCGTGCCTTCATGGCGTCAACAAGGCCCCGGACGTCCTTGATCGGCGAATCGACGCGCACCGCGATCACGTTGGGCGCGTAGAGCGAGTAGAAGTAGAGCCAGTCCCTGTGGGTCAGGTCGAGCTGCCCGAGCACCGCGTAGCTGATGGCTGCGGTGCTGGAGTTGGCGGTCCACGTGAGGCCATCACGGGGGCGGTCCCAGGCCTCCTTCATGCCTATCGCTCCGCCGGCGCCCGGGCTGTTGATGATGACGATCTTCTGGCCGAGCGGCTTCTCCATCTGGCTGGCCATGATCCGGGCGGTCATGTCCGTGGATCCGCCGGCGGCCCAGGGAACGATTATGGTGATCGCGCGCGCAGGCCGCCACGGGGCAGGGCCCGCCTGGGATGGGACGGTGGTCACCAGGCCTGCGAGCAGCAGCACGGTCAACGCGACTGCCGTGATCCTCGCCATGTCAGATACCCCCCTTGTTCTTGTGCCTTCCATGGAGCCGATGCCAATCATTTCACCGGGGCAGGGCGCAGTCCCTCTCGGGTGTGGTGCGCCTGAGTGACGTGCGTGCCTGAGGCGCGATTGTGCGCGCTAGTTGGGTCTGATATCCTCGGATAACGAACGCTTGTACTCGGGGTGTGGCTTGGAGGTAGTGCTTGCCAGGCATCAGGGGTTCTGCGGCGGGGTAAGGCGCGCGGTGGAGATGTGCGAGGCCGCGTTGCGGGTGTACACCGGGGGTGTTTGGACCTGGGGCCCGCTCATACACAACCCTCAGGTAGTGGGCCGGCTCGAGGAGGCCGGCCTGAAGGTGGCCGAGGGCCTGGACGATCTGCGCGGCGAGGCCTTCGTCGTCTCCGCCTACGGGGTGGAGCGGGCGGTGCTGGAGGCCGCCAGGGCGCGCGGGATGATTGTCGTGGACGCCACCTGTCCGGTGGTCACGCGTGCGCACTCGCTTGCCTCCCGCCTGGCCGAGGAGGGCTACCAGGTGATCGCGGTGGGCGATCACGGGCACCCGGAGATGGTTGCCCTCAAGGAAGCGCTGGGCGATCGCCTGACCGTGGTGCACAGCCGCGCGGAGGCCGCGGCGGTGCGCCTGCGCGGCAGGGCCGGCGTGATCTCCCAGACCACGCAGTCCGTGGACAACTTCCGGGACATCGTAGGCGACCTCGTGGCGCGGACGCGAGAGCTGAGGGTTTTCAACACGCTGTGCCCGGCTATCACCGTCCGGCAGGATGAGGCCAGGGACATCGTCGCGGCAGTGGACGCCCTGGTCGTAGTCGGCGGGCACCGCAGCAGCAACACCACGCGCCTGGCTGAGATCGGCCGCGCTCGCTCGCTTCCTACCTATCACGTGGAGAGCCCGCGCGAGATCGTCGCGGCCTGGTTCGACGGCGTCGGATGCGTGGGCGTGCTTTCCGGCGCCAGTACGCCTGACTGGATCATCGCCGAGGTGGTCGAGCGGCTCCGGTCTATTGGGGCCGCGCCGGGGCAGGCTGCCCAGCCGGCTCCATGACCCCTCGCGCCGCGATGCCGCTCGTCGCCATTATCGGCCGGCCCAACGTGGGCAAGTCCGCCCTGTTCAACCGCCTGACCGGGCGGCGGGGCGCCATCGTGGAAGACCAACCGGGCGTCACCCGGGACCGGCTATACGCGACGGCCGAGTGGAGCGGGCGGAGGTTCACGCTCGTGGACACGGGCGGGCTCCGCTCGGCCCCGGCGGAGGGCCTCGAGGCACGGGTTCGGGCGCAGTCCGACGCCGCCATCGAGGAGGCCGACCTGGTCCTGTTCGTGGTGGATGCGCAGGACGGCGTCCTGGCCGAGGACCGCGACATCGCCGAGATCGTACGGCGCGCGCGCATCCCGGTTCTGGTAGTGGCCAACAAGGTTGACGGGCCGGCTCTGCAGATCGCGGCGGCCGAGTTCTTCGAGCTGGGGCTCGGGGCTCCTTTCGCGGTCTCGGCCCTCCACGGTAGCGGGACGGGCGATCTGCTGGACGCGCTGGTGGCCCTCCTCCCGGCCGAGGGGCCGCTGCCCGAAGAAGGGGTCGCGGCTCTGGAGCCGATAGCCGTGGCCGTAGTCGGCCGGCCCAATGTGGGCAAGTCGTCACTGGTCAACGCACTGCTGGGCGAGGAGCGCGTCGTGGTGGATGCTGCGCCGGGCACCACGCGCGACGCCGTTGACACTCCCTGCGAGCGCGGCGGCCGGAGTTACGTGCTCGTGGACACCGCCGGCCTGCGGCGCCGCGCGCGCATCGCAGCACCGGTCGAGGCCTACAGCGCCGGCCGCACCCGCGCCGCAATCGCGCGCTCCGACGTGGCCGTGCTGGTGCTGGACGCCTCCGAGCCGACATCCGATCAGGACCAGCGCATCGGCCGCGCGATCGCCGATGCCGGGCGCGGAGTCGTCGTGGCAATGAACAAGTGGGATCGCGTTGCCTCCTCGCCCGCACCCGACCGGCTGCGCGAGCAAGCCGCCCGGCGGGCCTTGCGCTTCATCGGTTATGCCCCGATGCTCCCTGTCTCGGCAACGCGGGGATGGGGGATCGCCGAACTGTTCGAGGTCGCAGCGCGCGTGGCAGAGGCACATCGCGGCCGCATCGCCACAGGCACCTTGAACAGGGTCCTGGGTGACGCGATGGCCAGCAGAGAGCCGCCCGCGGACTCCTCCGGGCGCCGGTTCAAGGTGTTCTACGCCACGCAGCCCGCGACGCGCCCGCCCACGGTGCTGCTGTTCGTCAACGACCCCGCCAGGATGACGCAGGCCTACCAGCGGTATCTCGAGCGGGCGATCCGGACGGCGTTCGACCTGACCGGTACGCCGCTGCGGCTCGTGCTTCGGCGGCGCAGAGGGGAGGAGGGGTCCGCGTGACAGGCGCTGCTCTGCCGGTCATCCTGGGCGCCTATCTGCTGGGCGCCGTCCCGTTCGGTCTCCTGGTGGTGCGCGTCCTCACCGGAGGAGACCTCCGCAAGGCGGGCAGCGGCAACATTGGGGCCTCCAACGTCTTTCGGGTGGCAGGCCCTGCCGCCGGGGCCGCCGTGCTGGTCCTGGATCTGCTCAAGGGCTTCCTGCCCGTTGTCGTCGCGGGGCGCCTGGGGCTGGAGCCGGCTGCGGCGATCGCCGCAGGCCTAGCGGCCGTGGCAGGGCACAACTGGTCGCCCTTTCTGCGCGGTGGCGGAGGCAAGGGAGTGGCCACCTCCTACGGTGTGCTGCTGGCGCTTTCCCCACAGGCCGGCCTGATCGCCGCCGGGGTCTGGATCGTCGTGGTCCTGACTACCCGGTTCGCGTCGCTCGCCTCCCTGCTGGGAGTCCTGTCGGTCCCTGTGGTGATGCACCTTAGATCCGAGCCTCGCGCGCACCTGGTCTTCGGCGTCGCCATCGTGATCTTCGCGTTCTGGCGTCACCGTGCCAACATCGGCCGACTGCTGCGCGGGGAGGAACTGCGGATCACGGGCAGGCCAGGGCACGTTGCCGGCAAGTAGCCCGGCGGTTGCCCGGATCGGTTGTTAGGCCGCCCGGCCGAGTGCTATACTTGGCGCTGGACGTCGGGCCGTAGCGCAGCTTGGTAGCGCGCCTGAATGGGGTTCAGGAGGTCGGGGGTTCAAGTCCCCCCGGCCCGACCAGCTGGAACGACGACGGAGCGAGTGCTGTGGCCTTCGTGCCGGATTCGCATCCTCTCGTACCCCTCTCTTATCCCCGATCTGCACGCGCATCGCCCGAGCAAGACAAGCTGCACGAAACAAACCCAAGGAGGCCTTCGATGCGGTGGATTTCTCTCGCCCTGCTCCTGCCCCTGGTGGTTGTGCTTGCGGCAGCCGCGGTGACTGCGCAACTGACCAACCCCATCGCCCAGTACGCCATGAAGTCTGGTGTGCGGGGTTACTCCTGCTCGGTCTGGGGCGGAATGGCATCAGCCGAGCGCACCGCGTTCATGATGGGGGTCGTCGCCCTGTCCGATGCGCTCGAGCACGCCTCACTTGATCCCAACCACTCCCTCACGTCGGCGGACTACCGCGCTATCGAACTGGCGCGCAGCGCCTCGGACTACGCTGCCATGGCCTCCGCAGGGTGCCTGACCGTGCCGTCGTCAACCCCGGTGCTGGCCGTGCTCTATACCGTCAAGTAGCATCCAGGGCCAGGCACCGGACGATCACCGCCCCAGCCACGGTATCGGGTCAACCCTGACCCCGTTCACCCGCACTCCCCAGTGCAGGTGCGGGCCGGTTGAAAGCCCTGTGCTCCCGACGCGGCCAAGGACCTGTCCCCTTCTGATCCGCTCCCCTGCGCGCACGCCGACTTCTGACAGGTGCAGGTACGAGGTGACCACCCCGAGCCCGTGGTCAACCAGCACCGCCTGGCCGCTGAGCGGGAGGGGCCCGGCCAGGCGCACTATGCCATCCCCGGCCGTCCGAACCGGGGTGCCCTCCGGCGCCAGGATATCCACTCCCCCGTGGAATCCCCTGGCTTGCCCATGATATACGTTGAGGGTACCGTAGGCCGAGATCACCTTCCCAGCAAGAGGCATCATGAACGGATCGGTCCAGAGCTGCTGCGGATGAAGGGTGCGAAGGGCCTCGGCCACCTTCCTTCGCTCACGCTCCGCTGCCTCGGGCGCCAATAGGGGCGCCAGCGCCGGATCGAAGACGATCTCGCGCCTGGGGAAGGCCACCCGGACAACGGTCAGGGCCTTGTGCGTGATGTGTACGGCACCTCCCGAGTAGAGCGCCTTGACCGTCAGGGTGTGACGGCCCGGCGGGGTACTGGGGTCCGTGCCAAGGATCGTGCGCCACTCGCCCCTGCCCACGGGGTAGATGGGCCACTGCCGCCCGGCGAAGCGGACCTCGGCCCGGGTCGCCGGCGAGGGCGTGCGCAGGGTCAGGCGCAGCACCTCGCCCTGGCGCACCGATGTCCGGAGGAGGTCCACGCCCACGGCGCCTCGCGCCCCTCCGGCAGCCGGCTGGGCCCCGAGTACGAGGGCCACCCCCAGGAGCAGCCCGGCCTTGTTCATCACTCCCCACGCGCGTCGCATGACCATCCCCAGGAGGCCTATGACTCGGCATCTTCGCGATGGGGATCGCCACTTCCCTTTGCAGGGCGGCCGCGGGTCCAGGCGCGCAACTGGCCGCCCCACGCCCGATCTTTGTGGACTCCGCTTCCGCGATTGAACTTTGTGCCTCGACTATTGACATTATTTAATATTCGTGTTAATATTATGGATATGACGATTGAATATGGGGCCCTAGAGATTGAACATCACATGTTCGTGGGGGCTTGGTGACATGCTTGAGACGCGCGATCGTGGGGGTGGCGAGGCCCGGACCGAGCCTGCAGGCATGCGCTGCATCCTTGCAGTGCCTGGCGCATGCCCTGCCTGCGGCGGCGAGTTGTGCGTGGTGCGCCTCGAGTGCGCAACTTGCTCTACCGCCGTGGAGGGAAGGTTCAGGGGCTCGCGGTTTGCCCGGCTCTCACCGGACCAGGCCGCCTTCCTTGAGGCGTTCCTGCGATCCCGGGGCAACATCCGCAGGGTGGAGCGCGAACTGGGCATCTCGTACCCGACCGTGCGTAGCCGCCTTGACGCGGTGCTCGGGGCGCTGGGTCTGTCCGCCGGGCCTGAGGAGGATAGTGGCGCCGTCCTCCAGCGCCGGAGGGAGATCATGGACATGCTCGAGGCCGGGACCCTGACCCCTGCCGAGGCGGCTAGGATGCTGCGGCAGCCGGGCAGGCCCGAGCAGGGAGGTTGAGCGATGAGGGCCCTGGTGCGGCTCGGCGTTGCCGTTGCAGGGCCCGAGGTTCTTCTCGAAGCGCCGAACCACTGACCCGAACCGCTGGGAGGGACTGCTGTGGACGAGGAACGGCAGCGCGTGCTGCGCATGCTCAAGTCAGGCCGGATCACTGTCGAGGAGGCCGAGGCTCTCCTCGATGCTTTGGGCGAGGAACACCCGGGGCTCGCCGCGGACGCCGCACCGGAGGCCGAGGCGCCCCCGCGCGATGATCTCAAGGGACTGATTGAGGAGATCATAGCCAGCATTGACATCGACGGCATCGTCAACACCGTGCGCGAGTCGGCTGACACCGTGCGCGAGTCCCTGCAGCGTTCCAGGATGGACGTGCGACGCGCCCGCGGCGAGGTGCGCCGCGCCGTACGCGAGGCCCGGCGCCACGGGATCAGGTTCCGCATCGCCGAGGCCATCGAGGGGCTCTGGGGGATGGCCGGCGCTTCCGGTGCCTGGGCACACGACGCCTCCCTTGCGCCCGGGCAGCGGCTCTGCATCCACAACCTCTGGGGAGACACCCGGATCACGGCCAGCGCCGACGGCCAGATGCACGCGCGGGCTTCGATCCGGGCATGGGGGCACGACGAGGCAGCCGCGGCGATCGCAAGGGATCGCGTGCGCATCGTCGCCGGGCCGGAGGGGAACGAGTTCGTCATCCGGGTGTCGCCGAGCGAGGGCGCCGTGCCGCGTAGGGTGCGCGTGGACTTCGACATTGCGCTCCCCCCGCAGACCCCGGCGTCGGTCGCGCAGGTCAAGGGCGACCTGCTGGTTAGGGGAGTCGCGGGCGATCTGGATCTGCGCACGCTTCGCGGTGACATTGAGGTGGAAGCCGCGGGCGGGCGTGTCTCGGCCAACTCCAAGAGGGGCGACCTTGCGCTGAGGCGTCCCGTCGGCCCGCTCACGCTGGACCTCTCGACGGTCCGCGGCGACGCGGAGGTGGAGGTGGATCAGTTTCTTGCCGGGACGGCCTCCAGGGTTGCCACAGTCCGGGGCGATCTCACCGTCCGCCTCGGCCCGCGCGCGGGGTGCCGCGTCAGCGCGCATGTGGCCTCGGGTGAGATCCACGCCCACGGGGGCCTGGGGCAGGTGCAGCGTGGGGGCAGGTCGCTTCTGGGCGTGCACGCCTCGGGCGAGGCGAACCTCGATCTCTCAACCGTAAGCGGGGACATACTTATCAGCACGACGTCTTACTCGCCCTGATCGAGCGAGTACCCCGGCTCTCCGTCGAACGTGTAGAGGTTGTCGGTCTTGGTGTAGTCCAGGCCCGCGTTGCTCATTCTCTGCAGCAGCGCGACGATCTGGGCGTGCGTGACGCCACCGCCCTCGGTGCGTGACAGGAAGCGGCACCGCCAGTGGTCGACGCAGAGCGTCTCAGGGAAGCCGCCCGGGTACACCCTGACGCCACGATTGCTTATCATGCCGAGATGGAGATCCCCTCCGGCCAGGGCTTGAATCCGCTCGCCGAGCTGTTCGAATGAGCCGCCGCGCCAGTGAATGAAGACGTCCACCCCCACGAGTTCCTTCCTCGCAATGCGCCGTGGGAGTGGGGCGAACTCGGTTCTTTCACTGCTCGCCGCCTGGTACCTGGCCGCCCTGAGCCGTCTGGGTTCCTGCCCCAGGCGGTCGGCGACGGCCCGGGCAAATCCGGTCGTGCCGACCTTCTCCCTGCTGACGCCATCGCCGTAGATGTCGTAGGTGTGCACGCCGTCCTCGATCGTGCGCAGCCAGGCGTTGTGCACGCGCTCGGCCACATCCGGTTGTCCTATGTGCGCGAGCATCATCACCGCTCCCAACAGCAGGCCCGATGGATTGGCGATGTCCTGACCCGCGCGGCGGGGCGCGGAGCCGTGGATCGCCTCGAACATGGCGCACCGGTCGCCGATGTTCGCCGAGCCCGCCAGCCCCACCGAGCCGGCTATCTGCGCGGCCACGTCCGAGAGAACGTCGCCGTACATGTTGGGCAGCACGATCACGTCGAACGCCTCCGGGGTATCGGCCAGCTTGGCGGCCCCGATGTCAACTATCCAGTGCTCCTTCTCCAGGGCGGGGTACTGCGCGCCCACCTCGTCGAAGATCTTATGGAACAGCCCGTCGGACATCTTGAGGATGTTGTCCTTCGTGAAGCACGTGACCTTCCTGCGCCCGTGCCTCATCGCGTACTCGAAGGCGTAGCGCACGGTCCTCTCGGTTCCGGGCCGGGAGATGATCTTCAGGGCCTGATAGACGTCGTCCGTCTGGCGGTACTCGATGCCGGCGTAGAGGTCCTCCTCGTTCTCGCGTACGATCACCACGTCCATCCCAGGATGTTTCGTCTCCACGAACGGGTGGTAGGCCACGCACGGCCGCACGTTGGCGTACAACCCCAGCATCTTGCGCGTGGTCACGTTGAGGCTCTTGTAGCCGCCTCCCTGCGGGGTCGTTATCGGCGCCTTGAGGAAGACGCGCGTGCGCCGGAGCGATTCCCACGCCTCCGGCTCGATGCCGCTGCTCCTGCCGCGCAGAAAGACCTTCTCGCCGATCTCGATCGTCTCGACGTCAATTCGGGCGCCTGCCGCGCCCAATACCAGAAGGGTGGCGGCCATGATCTCTGGGCCGATGCCATCTCCGTGCGCGACCGTAATGGGGGTGTTCTGGCCCATGGTCCTCCACGCTCCCGGTGTCTGCTGGCGGTGTCGTTCTTCATTCTCTCGCAAAGGCAGGCCCTTGTCACCACGGGCAGAGGTGACCCGCGCGGTGCAGCCATCCGCAGGGAGGCCGGTGCAGAGCGCGCGCCCGTTGACATTGCCACACGGGTGGACTACTCTGAATGAGAACCCCTCCCCCATGGGGGGAGGGGTACATTAGGCGAGGAGGAGCACCCCGTGGAGACCGTTGTGCCAGCGGTGAAGCACGGATCGGCCGGCAAGCGCCGGAAGATACTGGTGCGTCTTCGCAGCATCGCCGGGCACGTGGGCGGGATAGAACGCATGGTGGTGGAAGACGCCTACTGCATCGACGTGATACGGCAGGTTCAGGCCGTACAACGTGCCCTGGACAAGGTGAACTCCATGCTGCTCGAGGACCACCTGGAGCACTGTGCAACGACCGCGATACGCTCGAGTAACGCGCGCGTGCGCGAGCGCACCATTGCGGAGCTGCTTGAGGTCTTCAAGACGTCAAGCCGGGTCCGGCCGGCCGGCGCTGGGCGCGCGCGCAGACACTGACGTTGAGATGAAGCGGCTCGCGCTGCCTGTGGAGGGGATGTCCTGCGCCTCCTGCGTCGCCAGGGTCGAGGGGGCCCTGCGCCGGACTCCCGGGGTGGTCGCGGCGCAGGTCAACCTTGCCTCGGAGCGCGCCTCGGTTTCCTTCGATCCAGGCCAGGTGACCGTGGGCGACCTGGCCGCGGCCGTGCGCAGGGTCGGCTACGAGGTTCCGAGCCAGCGAGCCGTCATTCCCATTGCCGGGATGTCCTGCGCCTCCTGCGTCGGCCGCGTCGAGGACGCCTTGCTCGCGGTGGACGGTGTGTTGGCTGCCTCGGTGAACCTGGCGCACGAGCAGGCGACGGTCGAGTTCATCCCCGGCGTCGCCGCGTCCGGCGATCTGGAGCGCGCGGTGCGCAGCGCGGGCTACGAGCCGCTGACCCCCGAGGAGAGGGGCGTCGACCGCGAGGCCGAGCGCCGGGCGCGTGAGCAGGGCGCTCTGCTCACGCGCCTGATCGGCGCGACGGCCTTGAGCCTCCCCATTCTCTGGGGCAGTCTGCCCCACATGGGAGTGCGCGTCCCGGCGCCCGCGTTGCTTCACAACTGGGTGGTGCAGTTCGTCCTGGCGACCCCGGTGCAGATCTGGGCCGGCTGGCGATTCTACCGGGGGATGTGGGCCGCGGCCAGGCACGGAACGGCCGACATGAACACGCTCATCGCGGTGGGCACCTCGGCGGCGTACCTGTACAGCGTCGCCGCCACCTTCTTCCCGGGGTGGTTCGCGGGTGGGGCCATCGCGCCGTCCGTCTACTTCGAGACCTCCTCGATAATCATCGTCTTCGTTCTGCTCGGACGCTATCTGGAATCCCGCGCCAGAGGCCGCACGGGTGACGCCATCCGCCGTCTGATGCGATTGCAGCCTCGGACCGCCCGCGTGGTGCGGGACGGATCCGAGACCGACGTCCCGGTTGAGGACGTGCAGGCGGGCGACGTCGTGGTCGTGCGCCCGGGGGAGAAGATCCCCGCGGACGGGGTCGTGCTCGACGGGTTCTCCACGGTGGACGAATCCATGATAACCGGGGAGTCCATGCCCGCGGAGAAGGCCGCTGGCGGCGCGGTCATAGGCGCGACGCTCAACCGCACCGGAACGTTCCGGTTCCGCGCCACGAAGGTGGGGCGCGATACCGCCCTGGCGCAGATCATCCGGCTGGTCGAGGAGGCCCAGGGCAGCAAGGCGCCCATTCAGCGCCTCGCCGATCGTGTGGCCGCCTACTTCGTGCCCGTCGTGATCGTGATCGCGTTGATCACCGCGGCTGCATGGCTGAGGTTCGGCCCGCAACCCGCGCTGACCTATGCGCTCGTCGGCTTCGTGGCTGTGCTCATCATTGCATGCCCGTGCGCGCTGGGGCTGGCCACCCCTACGGCGATCATGGTGGGAACCGGGAGGGGAGCCGAGGCCGGGATCCTCATTCGGGGCGGCGAGGCCCTGGAGACCGCACACCGCATCACCGCCGTCGTGCTCGACAAGACGGGCACGCTCACGCGCGGGACGCCCGCCGTGACCGACATCCTCCCGGGCCAAGGGTTCGATGCGGGCACGCTGCTCCGTCTGGCCGGAACGGCCGAGCGCGGGAGCGAGCATCCCGTCGGCGAGGCAATCGTCGCCCGTGCGCGCGCTGACGGGATAGACCTCGGCGAGCCCGCCGCGTTTGAGGCCATCCCTGGCGAGGGCATAGTGGCGACCGTGGACGGGCAGCGGGTCCTTGTGGGCAACGCCGTGCTGCTCTTGCGCCACGGGATCTCGCCGGCGGTCCTGGACGCGCGCGCGGCCGGCCTGGCGGAGGAAGGTAGGACGCCGATGCATGTGGCCGTGAACGGGCAGGCGGCCGGCGTCATCGGCGTGGCCGATACCCTGAAGCCGGCCAGCAGGGAAGTCGTGGCAGCGCTCCGCGGCATGGGGCTCCAGGTGGTGATGCTCACCGGGGACAACCGGCGCACCGCCGAGGCGATCGCGTCGCAGGTAGGGGTAGACCGCGTTCTGGCCGAGGTCAGGCCGGACGAGAAGGCTGCCCAGGTCGGCGCCATGCAGCGGGAAGGGCATGTCGTGGCCATGGTGGGCGACGGCATCAACGACGCGCCGGCCCTGGCGCGCGCGGACCTGGGCATCGCGATTGGGGCCGGGACCGACGTCGCCATCGAGTCGGCCGGCATCGTGCTGATCGGGGACGACCTGCGCGGTGTCCTCTCGGCGATTGCGCTTAGCCGCAGGACGATGCGAACCATACGCCAGAACCTGTTCTGGGCATTCGCCTACAACGTCGCCCTGATTCCGGTGGCCGCCGGGGTGCTGTATCCTGTTCTGGGCGTGATGCTGAACCCGGCCCTGGCTGCGCTGGCCATGGCATTCAGCTCGGTGACGGTCGTCGGCAACAGCCTGCGGCTCCGGGGATACAGGCCCGCAGGCACCATCCCGACAGGAGGTTTCGCGAGCCGATGAACACGAAGTCCTTCAATGTGCCCAAGATCCATTGTGACGGGTGTGTGCGGGCCGTGACCAGCGCTCTGTCAGGGCTGCCCGGCATCGCGAGTGTCGAGGCGAGCGCCCTGACCAAGAAGGTCCTGGTGGAGTTCAATCCGACGGCGCTGGACGAGGCGCGCATCCGCGAGGCGCTGCGGGCCGCCGGGTATCCCGTGGAGTAGGCTCGGACCTGAGCCGATGGGCGCTCGACGGCGCCAGGCGGTCGTGCTGGGCAGCCTCGCGGTCTTCCTTGCGCTGCTCGCGTTCGCAACCCTGCGAAGCAACCGGCCGGCTTCGTTGACCGTTGCCCTGACCAGGGGGGAGAGGCCTGCGGCGCCCACGTTCGCGCTACCGCGCCTGGACACTTCAGGGGCGCTTGATCTGGGGGCCCTGCGCGGGCGTGTTGTCGTGCTGAACTTCTGGTCGTCCTGGTGCGCGCCGTGCCGCGATGAGGCGCCTGCCCTGGAGTCCACGTGGCGCCGCTACAGGGAGCGGGGAGTGGTGGTCGTGGGCGTCAATGTGCAGGATCTCGCGCCCTCGGCCCTGCGCTTCCTCGAGGAGACCGGGACGACCTATCCTGTCGTCCGTGACAAGGACAACACGGTCTACAGGGCATACGGCCTCACGGGCGTCCCCGAGACCTTCTTCATAGACGCCGCGGGCCGCGTTGTGCGCAAGTTCCCCGGTGTCGTGACCGCGCCCGAGGAGTGGTTCCGAGCAGTGGAGGCGGCCCTGGAGCGGTAGCATCTATCGGTTCTTCTCACTATCTGCATGGGCCCGGTCCTGTGCTATACTCGCTGCGGGACGCGCCCGTAGCTCAGGGGACAGAGCGGCTGGCTTCGGACCAGCAAGTCGGGGGTTCGAATCCCTCCGGGCGCTCCAGGGGCTGTCACGACGCTGCTTTCGGTTGCGTATCATATCGGGTGCCGGGCGGATACCGATACCGGTCTTCTCCTACTAGCCTGGATGTCGGGACGGTCCCACCGGGTAGTCGCCCCAGAGCCGTCCGTCAGCCGCCCGCAACGAGCCGGGTGAAGGGGTCGCCTGGAAGGCGAGGAGGGTCTTGCATGGCCGCTAGCACACAGCGCCAGACAGTAACCGTTGACGGGAACGAGGCGACCGCCTCGGCCGCGTATCGTGTCAACGAGGTCATAGCCATCTACCCGATCACGCCGTCTTCACCGATGGGCGAGTTTGCGGACGAGTGGGCGGCCCTGGGCAATCCGAACATCTGGGGCACGGTACCCCAGGTCGTCGAGATGCAGTCCGAGGGAGGGGCTGCCGGTGCTGTGCACGGCTCCCTGCAGGCGGGAGCCCTGACGACCACGTTCACCGCCTCCCAGGGTCTGCTGCTCATGATCCCGAACATGTACAAGATCGCCGGCGAGCTGACTCCCCTTGCGATTCACGTCTCCGCGAGGACGCTGGCGACGCACGCGCTCTCGATCTTCGGCGACCACTCGGACGTGATGGCCTGCCGTCAGACCGGCTTCGCGCTGCTGGCGTCGAACTCGGTGCAGGAAGCCCACGATTTCGCGCTCATCTCCCAGGCGGCGACGCTGCGCGCCCGCGTGCCCTTCCTGCACTTCTTCGACGGCTTCCGCACCTCGCATGAGGTGGCCAAGATCGAGCAGCTGGGTGACGACGACCTGCGCGCGCTGCTGCCTGCCGACCTGGTCGAGGCCCACCGACGCCGGGCCATGACGCCGGACCGCCCCGTGCTGCGGGGAACGGCCCAAAACCCCGACGCCTTCTTCCAGGGACGGGAGGCCTGCAACCGCTTCTACGAGGCATGTCCTGAGGTGGTGCAGGCGACCATGGATCAGTTCGGGGACCTTGTGGGCCGGCGCTACCACCTTTTCGACTACGTCGGCCATCCCGAGGCCGAGCGGGTGATCGTGCTCATGGGATCCGGGGCCGAAACGGCCCACGAGACCGTGAACTGGCTGCTCGCGCGCGGGGAGAAGGTCGGCGTGCTGAAGGTCCGCCTGTACCGGCCGTTCTCGGTCAGGGCGTTCGTGGAAGCCCTGCCTGCGTCGGTGCGGGCCATCGCGGTGCTCGACCGGACCAAGGAGCCCGGGGCTCCCGGGGAACCGCTCTACATGGACGTCGTGGCGGCCCTTCGCGAAGCCTGTGTGCAGGGCCTCGCCCGATTCGCCGCATCCCCCTTGGTGATCGGCGGTAGGTACGGCCTGGCCAGCAAGGAGTTCACCCCTGCGATGGTCGTCGCGGTGTTCGCCGAGTTGGCGGCGGCAGCGCCGAAGCCACGCTTCACCGTCGGAATCACGGACGACGTGACCGGCCTGTCGTTGCCCTTTGACCGCGACCTGGACATCGAGCCGGACGACGTCTCAAGGGGGATCTTCTTCGGCCTGGGCGCCGATGGCACGGTGGGCGCAAACAAGAACTCGATCAAGATAATCGGCGAGGAGACGCCCAACTTCGCCCAGGGATACTTCGTGTACGATTCAAAGAAGTCGGGCGCGGTCACCATCTCGCACCTGCGGTTCGGTCCCAGGCCGATTCAGTCCGCGTACCTGGTTAAGAACGCGAACTTCGTGGCGTGTCATCAGTTCGTCCTGATGGAGAAGTACGATGTTCTGAGGTATGCCGTTCCCGGCGCGACCTTCCTTCTCAACGCGCCGTACGGGCCCGAGGAGGTTTGGGATCACCTGGCGCGCGAGGTGCAGGAACAGATCATCCAGAAGAAGCTTGCATTCTACACCATCGATGCCGTTGAGGTTGCACGCAGTACCGGCATGGGCGGGCGCATAAACGCGATCATGCAGACCTGCTTCTTCGCCATCTCGGGAGTGCTGCCGCGCGACGAGGCGATCGAGAAGATCAAGGAGTCCATCGTCAAGACCTACGGAAGGAAGGGCGACGATGTGGTCCGCCGGAACTGGCAGGCGGTGGATGAGACGCTTGCCAACCTCCACCAGGTGAAGGTGCCCGAGAGGGTGACCGCCACGAAGTCGCTGCCCCCGGTGATCTCTCCCGAGGCCCCTGAGTTCGTGCGGAACGTGATCGGGACGCTCACCGCCAACAACGGCGACCTGCTGCCTGTCAGCGCCTTTCCCGTGGACGGCACCTGGCCGATCGGGACTACCCAGTGGGAGAAGCGGAACATCGCCCTGGAGATCCCCGTGTGGGAGGCCGACATCTGCATCCAGTGCAACAAGTGCGTCATCGTGTGCCCGCACGCGACCATACGCGCGAAGTACTACGATCCTGATCTCCTGAAGGACGCGCCGCCTACCTTCAAGTCCACCGGCTTCCGCAGCCAGGAGGTCAAGGGATCCAAGTACACCCTGCAGGTTGCGCCCGAGGACTGCACCGGGTGCAGCGTGTGCGTCATGGCATGCCCTGTCAAGGACAAGACCAACCCCAAGCGCAAGGCGATCAACATGGCTCCCCAGATCCCGCTCAGGGAGCCCGAGCGCGAGAACTGGAAGTTCTTCCTGTCGCTGCCGGATCCTGATCGGGGCCAGCTCAAGCTGGACGTCAAGGGGTCGCAGTTCCTGGCCCCTCTGTTCGAGTACTCGGGCGCCTGCGCGGGTTGCGGTGAGACCCCCTACGTCAAGTTGCTCTCCCAGCTATTCGGCGATCGCCTGCTGATCGCCAACGCGACCGGGTGCTCATCCATCTACGGCGGCAACCTTCCGACGACGCCCTACACCACGAACCCCAGCGGGCGCGGCCCCACCTGGTCCAACTCGCTGTTCGAGGACAACGCCGAGTTCGGATTCGGGTTTCGCCTGGCAATAGACTCGCTCGCCGGACAGGCCGAAGCCCTGGTGCTGGCGCTCGCGCCGCAGATCGGCTCGGTCCTTGCCGACGCGATCCTTGGGGCCGACCAGTCGAGCGAGGCCGGGATCGCCGCCCAGCGCGAGCGGGTGAGCCTGCTGCGCGAGAAGCTGTCGGGCCTGCGCACGCCGGACGCGCGCCGACTGGAGGCCGTCGCCGACTACCTCGTGCGCAAGAGCGTCTGGGTGATGGGCGGGGACGGGTGGGCCTACGATATCGGTTACGGAGGACTCGATCACGTCCTGTCCATGGGCCGCGACGTGAACATCCTGGTGCTGGACACCGAGGTCTACTCCAACACCGGCGGCCAGCAGTCCAAGGCTACACCGCGAGGCGCCGTCGCCAAGTTCGCCTCGGCCGGCAAGCCCATCGCGAAGAAGGACCTGGCCATGATGGCGATGACCTACGGCAGCGTCTACGTGGCGCGGGTGGCCTTCGGCGCCAAGGACACCCAGACGGTCACCGCCTTCCTCGAGGCGGAGTCATATCCCGGAACCTCCCTGATCATCGCCTATAGCCCGTGCATTGCCCATGGATACGACCTGGCCATGGGATTGGAGCAGCAGAAGCTCGCCGTGGAGACCGGCTACTGGCCGCTGATCAGGTATGACCCGCGGCGCCTGGGCGAGGGCAAGAGCCCGCTCCAGCTGGATTCGGGCCCTCCCAAGGGCGACCTGGCGAAGTTCCTCTACAACGAGACGCGGTTCCGCATGGTTGAGGGCATCGATCCTGTCAGGGCGCGCGAGCTGCTCGAGGCGGCCCGCGGCGATGTGAAGGCGCGCTACAGGCTCTACGAGCTCATGGCCAGGCCGGCGCTTGCCGAGGAGGCGATCGTCACCGCGGCCGGCGAGGAGTAGGAGGTCTGGCGAGAGCGCGAATGGGGGTGGCGTAGTGGATCTCTCCACAACCTACCTGGGGCTAGATCTCCCGCATCCGTTCATGCCCGGCGCCTCACCCTTGGCGCACGATCTGGACGCGGTAAGGCGCCTCGAGGATGCGGGCGCGGCCGCGATCGTCATGCACTCCCTGTTCGAGGAGCAGATAGACCAGGAGCGGTTCACGGCGACCCACCACATCGAGGCGCACGCCGAATCCTTCGCCGAGGCGCTCTCCTACTTCCCACGTCCCGGCGAGTACGCGCTCGGCCCCGAGCAGTACCTGGAGCAGGTGGCCCGCGTCAAGGCCGCGGTTGGCGTTCCTGTCATCGCCTCGCTGAACGCGTCCACCCTTGGGGGATGGATCGAATACGCGCGCCACATCCAGCAGGCGGGCGCGGATGCCATCGAGCTCAATGTCTACTTCGTCGCCACCGATCCGCGGGAGACCGGGGGCGCCGTCGAGCAACACGTCCTGAACATAGTGCGCTCGGTGAAGCAGGTTGCCACTGTGCCGTTGGCGGTGAAGTTGTCTCCGTTCTACTCATCCGTGGCAAACCTGGCAGACGATCTGACGGCGGCCGGCGCCGATGGGCTGGTTCTCTTCAATCGCTTCTATCAGCCTGACATCGACGTGGAGCAGTTGGAGGCGGTTCCGCGCCTGGAGCTGTCCACGAGCTCCGAGCTGCTGCTGCGCCTGCGGTGGCTTGCGGTTCTGTTCGGAAACACCCGGGCGTCGCTGGCCGCCAGCGGAGGGGTCCACACCGCCACCGACGCCATCAAGGCCATAATGGCCGGGGCGGACGCGGTGCAGATGGTCTCGGCCCTCTTGGCGCGCGGTCCGCAGCACCTCCGCACCGTGCGCACAGAGGCCGAGTCCTGGATGGAGGCGCACGAGTACGAGTCGATTCGCCAGATGCGCGGAAGCATGAGCCTGGCCCGCTGCCCAGACCCCGGGGCATTCGAGAGAGGGAACTACGTGCGCGCGCTGCAGGGGTGGAGGGCGTGACAGGAGCCGCGGCGTCCTGATGCCGCGCGTCAGGCAGTTCATCAACATTGGCGTCCTGCCCCCTGGGCCGAACTCGGGCATTACCGACGTCCCCGGGGTGCGCGTGGGACACGCCTCGCTGCGAACCGGCAACCTTCGGACGGGTGTCACGGCCGTGGTGCCGCGCGCGGGGGACCTCTACGGCACGAAGGTGACCGCATCCGCAGCCGTGCTCAACGGCTACGGCAAGTCGGTCGGCCTCATGCAGGTTGATGAGCTGGGCACGATCGAGACGCCGATTCTGCTCACGAGCACCCTGAACGTGCCACGCGTGGCCGACGCGCTGATCACCTACATGATTGGGCAAGACCCACAGATAGGTACCAAGGAGACGGTCAACCCGGTTGTGCTCGAGTGCTTCGACGGCTACCTGAGCGACGCCCCTGCGCGCGCCGTGGGAGAGGGCCACGTGCTGGCAGCGATTGCCGCGGCCAGGGACGGAGCGGTCGAGGTGGGCTGCGTGGGCGCCGGCGTTGGAATGCGATGCCAGGGCTTCAAGTCTGGGGTTGGGAGCGCCTCGCGCGTGCTGGCCGGGCCCGGCTTCATCCTCGGCGTCCTTGCGGTGCCCAACTTCGGGTTCCCCGGCGACCTGATAGTGAACGGGGTGGCCGTGGGACGCGAGCTGACCGCCGTGGCCCAGCCGTCCGAGCGCGGCTCGTGTGTCTTTGTCGTCGCCACCGACGCCCCGCTCTCGGCGCTGGATTTGCGCCGGATCGCCTGGCGGTGCTTCATGGGCATGGCCCGCACCGGCGCCATCAGCGGACATACCAGCGGCGACCTGGCAGTGGCGTTTTCGACCAGCCCGCGCCAGGAGCCCCAGGGGCGCGACGCCTTGAACCTGCTCTTCCGCGCGGCGGTGGAGGCATCCGAGGAGGCGATCCTGGACGCGCTGTTCGCAGCCGAGACCACGACGGGCCGCCACGGGCATGTGATGCCGGCGCTGCCAATTTCCGAGACGATCGAGATCCTGAAGCGGCACAAGACGCCCGAGCTGCGCACCTGAGCCTGAAGGTAAGATGCGGTCGCCGGGCGAACAAGGCACCTACAACTATCACAGGAGGCGACGGGTAATGAATAGAGTGCTGATGGGAATCATCCTCGTCCTCGCGCTGGTCAGCGGCGGGACGTTTGCCGGATCGCTCCCGGCCGGGGCGGGTTTCTCCCCGACGTTGGTCGCGCAAGTGCCCGGAGGGCGCGTCACAGTGGACTTCTGGTACGGCCTCACACGGCCGCTGGGGGACATCCTCGAGGGCATCGCCTTTGACTTCAACAACTCGCAGACGAAGTACCGCGTGAACCCGGCCTTCAAGGGGGCGTACCCCGAGACGATGCAGGCGGCTATCGCCGCGTTCCGCGCGGGGAACGCGCCCCACATCGTTCAGATGTTCGAGGTAGGGACGGCCACGATGATGGCTGCCCAGGGCGCCATCAAGCCGGTCCACCAGCTGTTCAAGGAGGCCGGTGTTTCCTTCGACCCGAGCATCTACCTGCCGGCGGTGCGGGGCTACTACAGCTCATCGGACGGCAAGATGATCTCGATGCCGTTCAACAGCTCGACCCCGATCACGTTCTACAACAAGGACGCCTTCCGGCGGGCGGGCCTGGATCCGGAGAAGCCGCCGCAGACCTGGGCCGAGCTGCGGGCCGCCGCGACGCGCATCAGGCAGACCAACGCCGCTCCCTGCGGGTTCACCATGGCGTGGCCAACGTGGACGAACCTCGAGAACTTCAGCGCCATCCACGATGTGCCGCTGGCGACGAAGATGAACGGGTTCGAGGGCATGGACACCGCGATGCAGACTAATAGCCCGCTCCACGTCCGGCACCTTCAGACCCTGATGGACATGCACCGCGAGGGAACGTTTAAGTACGGCGGCCGCGACTCCGCAGGCGACGCGCTGTTCCCCTCGGGCGAGTGCGCCATCATCCATGGCTCGTCCGGGCTGCGCGCACGGGTGATCCGCGAGGCGAAGTTCTCGTGGGGTGTGACCTACCTCCCCTATTACGACGACGTGAAGGGTGCGCCCAAGAACTCGATCATCGGCGGCGCGTCGTTCTGGGCCATGACCAGCCCGCGGCGGACCGCCGACGAGTACAAGGCCGTGGCAGAGTTCTTCAAGTTCATCAGCCAGCCCGAGATCGTTGCCAAGTGGCACATGGAGACCGGGTTCGTGCCGATCACCTTCCCGGGCATGACGCTCGTCCAGGCACTGGGGTACTGGCAGGCGAACCCCGGCGCGGACATCCCGTTCAAGCAGCTGACCAGGTCGCGGCCTACTCGGAACACCATGGGGCTGCGGTTGGGGAACATGCCTGAGATCCGGGTGATCTTCTACGAGGAGTGGGAGAAGGCGTTTCAGGGGACGCAGACGGCGAAGCAGGCGATGGACGCCGCGACCCGCCGCAGCAACGAGGTCCTGCGACGTTTTGAGCGGGCCAACGCCCCGTAGGTGAGGCGCGCAACCAGACCATGGACTCAGACCCGGACTCCCCGTGTCGCGCGGTGAGGCCGGGTCTGAGCCTGTAAGCATGCGATGACCAAGCGCTCGATCTTCAACAACAAGGTCCTGCCCTACGTCCTCCTGGCGCCCCAGCTGGCGATTACCATCGTGTTCTTCTTCTGGCCAGCCGGTCAGGCCGTCGCCCAGTCGCTGCTGCGGCAGAACCCGTTTGGCACGCGCACGGCGTTTGTGTGGTTCGAGAACTTCGCGTACGTTCTCAGCGACGACGCCTACCTGCAGGCCGTGGGGAACACTATCTTGTTCTCGGGGGCGGTGATCCTGCTGGCGATGGGCTCGGGGTTGCTACTGGCAGTGACCGCCGACAAACCCATCCGCGGCGCCGGCGTCTACAAGACCCTCCTGATTTGGCCTTACGCGGTGGCCCCCGCCGTGGCCGCGTCGCTGTGGTTGTTCATCTTCCACCCGACGATCGGCATCCTGGGGCGGACGCTCAACCAGGTTGGCATCCACTGGGACTACACGCTCAACGGCACCCATGCGCTGTTGCTGGTCATCCTGGCGGCCGCATGGAAGCAGGTCAGCTACAACTTCATCTTCTTCCTGGCGGGACTGCAATCAATTCCACGGTCAGTGCTCGAGGCCGCCTCGGTGGACGGGGCTACGCCCCGGCAGCGGTTCTGGAAGGTCATCTTCCCGCTGCTCTCCCCGACGACGTTCTTCCTGATCGTCGTCAACGTGATATTCGCCTTCTTTGACACATTCGGCGTGATCCACTCGCTCACGCGTGGCGGTCCCGCCAAGGCCACCGAGACCTTGATCTACAAGGTCTACGTGGACGGCGTCGTCAACCTCGATCTCGGTGGCTCCTCGGCGCAGTCGGTGATCCTCTTGCTGGTTGTAATCACCCTGACCGCCATGCAGTTCCGATACATCGAACGGAGGGTGCACTACTGATGGTTCGGGCGTCGCGCTTCGGCAGGGGCTGGCAGGCGCACCTGATCCTGCTCCTGGGGGTTGCGATCTTCGTGTTTCCCGTCTTCGTCGCGCTCATGGGCTCGACGTACGACGTGGGGACCATCGCGCGCGGCGAGATGCCGCTCCGGCCCGGACCGCATGCGATCGAGAACTACAGCCAGGCGTGGACTTCGGGCGAGGGGACACGGGTCAAGGGCGCGGCGCCGGTCCGGCGCATGCTGCTGAACAGCCTGATCATGGGGCTTGTGATCGCGACCGGTAAGATCACCATCTCGATCATCTCGGCGTTCGCCGTTGCGTTCTTCGCCTTTCCGCTCCGCATGTTCTTCTTCTGGATGATCTTCATCACGCTGATGCTGCCGGTCGAAGTGCGCATCATCCCCACCTACGCCGTGATTTCCAACCTCGGCATGCTCAACACGTACCAGGGGTTGATCGTGCCCCTTGTCGCTTCAGCAACCGCCACGCTCATCTTCCGGCAGTTCTTCTTGACCGTTCCCGACGAGCTGGTGGACGCGGCGAAGATGGATGGCGCGGGCCCTATGCGGTTCTTCTGGAGCATCCTGATGCCGTTGTCCACCACTACCATCGCCGCGCTCTTCGTCATCCTGTTCATCTACGGTTGGAACCAGTACCTCTGGCCGCTGCTGATCACGACCAGCAAGGAGATGAACACCATTGTTATCGGCATTACCAAGATGATAGGCGTGGGGGACGCGCAGAACGACTGGAACCTCATCATGGCCACGGCGGTGATGGCGATGCTGCCGCCGGTCGCGGTGGTCGTCATCATGCAACGCTGGTTCGTGAAGGGCCTGGTGGAGTCCGATAAGTAGGGCGAGCGCCGCTGCCAGGTGGTTGCCAGGCGCCCCGGGAGGTCGTATGCTGGGCGTGGCCCGGTGGAATTCCGGGGTCGACGGTACAGCCCGTATGAGGTGGTGGCCGCGGTAGTCTGGCGCGTTCGGCAGGCCCCAGGGACGCCCACAGTCGGGCGTCTCTTGCTTTGCGCCGCAAAGGAGCAAGGACGATGTCGCGACGTGCGCTCAGCCTGTCCGTAGCAATCGCCGTGCTCGTTGCCCTCGCCCCCGGACCGGGCGCCGGGCAAGCCCTGATAGAAGACCGCCTGGTCATCATTACGCCCATACCGCGCGAGGTGGCCGATGCCACGGCGGAGCGCTTCGCCGAGCACGCGCGGCGACGGTTCGGGAATCCGCTGCGGCCGATCATCGTCTCCTCGGGATCGCCTGCGGCCTACGCGCGCATAATCGAGTGGAAGGGCCGCCCCGAAGCCGACCTGCTGTGGGCGGGCGAGGCCGAACTGCTCGACGACCTGGCCGACCGCCGCCTGCTCTTACCGCACGAGATGCCCGACGGCGTGGTCCGGGAGATCCCGGCGCGCATCGGTGAACCCCGTGCGATACCGCTGCGGCACGAGGGCGGCGTCTGGGTGGGCACGGCCCTGACCGCGGCCGGCATCGTCCACCACCCACGGCTCATGCGCCGCATCGGCGCCGACCCTCCGGCAGGGTGGGACGACCTGACGGACTGCCGCCTGAAGGGGCAGATCGTCCAGACCACCCCTGACCGCTCGGGCTCGCACCACGCGTCGCTGGAGGTGATTCTCCAGCTGCGTGGCTGGCAGAGGGGCTGGGAGTGGGCTCAACGCGTGGGGGCCAACACCGGCCTCTTCGTCACGCGCAGCCGAGACGTACCCACCTTCGTGGCGCGGGGGGAGTTCGCGGTGGGCTTCGGCGTGCTGAGCTACATGGCGTTTCAGGAGGTGCTGGCCGGGTACGATCTGCGTTTTGCGAGCCCTCCGTACGCGTGGATCTCCCCGGCGCCCACGGCCGTGATCGCCGGCGCGCGTTCCCCGCGCGCCGCCAGGGCATTCCTGCAGTACCTGCTGTCGGACGATGGGCAGCGTGGCCTCGTAGGGCACGGGTTGTTCCCGATCCTGCCCAGGTTCAGGATGGAGGGCCCGCCGGGCTCCCCGGCCGAGGCGGCCGCGACCTTTTGCGGCATGCGGTCATTCTTCGAGCGCCCGATCAAGACGATCTACGACGACGACCTGGCGCAGCGCCGCTACGGTGAGGTCAACGACATCTACCGCAAGTTGATCACCGAGCGCCACCCGCAGTTGACGCGGCTGCACTGCCCGTGATCGTACGCGCGGCGTGCTCGCGTGGCCTGGACAGGGCGGACGGCTCCGGTATAATAGATCGGGTACGATCGTGGGCCGTTAGCTCAACTGGCAGAGCAGCTGACTCTTAATCAGCGGGTTGTGGGTTCGAGTCCCTCACGGCCCTCCACGGTCGAAGAAGGCATGATTCCTCCGCGGGCGTAGCCGAACTGGCATAGGCGCCAGACTTAGGATCTGGTCGGCGCAAGCCGGTGGGGGTTCGAGTCCCTCCGCCCGCACCAATCGAACCCCGTGCACCGGCCAGGAGGTCTGTGATGAAGGTGGATTGGAGGCGCGAGCCGCCTAGCCGCGCCGTGCTCGATGTCGAGATTCCGGCCGAGGAGGTCACCGCGGCGGTGCGCGCGGCGACGGCGCGCTTGGCCGGGCGCGTAAAGGTACCTGGCTTCCGCAAGGGCAAGACCCCGCGCGCGATGCTGGAGCGGTACGTGGGCCGCGACGAGCTCTACGAGGAGGCGATTGCGATCCTTGTTGAGTCCGCCTATCCCAGGGCGGTTGCGGAGGTAGGGGTGGTGCCTGTTTCCAGGCCAGAGATCTCGGCCCCACGGCTCGAAGAAGAGGAACCCCTGCGCTTCGTGGTCAGCGTGGACATATACCCGGAGGCAGACCCGGGCGCCTACGCGCAGGTGCGGGTTCCCTTCGATCCGCCGGTCCTGGCCGAGGGGCAGGTTGACGCGGCCATAGAGGAGTTGCGCCGACGACGCGGACGCCTGGTATCCGCCCCCGGTGCCCGGGCCGCGGCCGGCGACTTCGTCCTGATCCGGCCGACGGTCGTGGAGGGAACTGATCGGTTCCAGGCCGGCCGCGAGGTGCTGGTCGAACTGGGCGCCGGCGTCTTCCCCGCTGAAGTGGAGGAGGCGCTGGTTGGCGCTGCCGCCGGAGATGAGCGCTCGGCGATCGTCGGCGAGACAGGGCGTCTCGTGGCCACGGTTGCCGACGTCAAGCGGCGGGAGCTCCCGGCTCTCGACGAGGCCTTCGCGCGGTCCGTGGGCGATGCTGCCACGGTCGAGGAGCTGCGCGACCGCATTCGCAGCCGTCTTCAGGCCGAGGCAGAGGCCCAGGCCCGCGCGGCCTACGAAGAGCAGGTCCTGACAAGGGTGGTGGAGGGCGCCTCTGTCGAGCTGCCGACCAGCTTTGTGGAACGCGAGATCGAGCATCTGGTCGCCGATCTCCGGGAATCGCTGCAGAGGCGGGGGTACTCCTTGGACCGCTACCTGCAGACCGCGGAGAAGGACATGGCCGGTCTGCGCGAGGAGCTGCGCCCGCGAGCCGAGGGCCGGCTGCGTCTGCGGCACGTGCTGGACGAGATCGCGCGACGCGAGGGCGCTGAGCCCACGCAAGAGGAGATAGCGGTCGAGGAGGAGAAGGTCGCGCACGAGTTGGGCTGGGACCTCGGGCGGGTCAGGGAGTGGCTGGCTTCCGAGGGGCGGCGCGAGACCATGATCGCGATGCTGCGTCGCCGCAAGACGGTGGCCACCCTGATCGAGCGCGCCAGGGCCGAGGAAGGACGGGAGACCGCATGACCCTGATCCCGATGGTTGTCGAGCAGACGCCGCGTGGAGAACGCGCCTACGACATATACTCACGCCTGCTCAAGGAGCGCATCATCTTCCTGGGCGGCGGCATTGACGACGACGTGGCCAACCTGGTGATCGCCCAGCTCCTCTACCTGGAGGGGGAGGACCCCGACAAGGACATCATGCTCTACGTCAACAGCCCGGGCGGCGACCTGATCGCCTCCCTGGCGATATACGACACGATGCAGTACGTCCGGCCCGACATCGCCACGATCTGCGTCGGGCTGGCCGCCAGCGGCGGAGCCGTCGTCCTGGCGGGCGGCACCAAGGGCAAGCGATCTTCGCTGCCGTACTCGCGCATCATGATCCATCAGCCGTGGGGGGGAGCCCAGGGCACGACCTCGGACATAGACATCCAGGCCAGGGAGTTCCTGAAGATGCGCTCGTTGATGAACGAGATCCTCTCGCACCACACAGGCCAGCCGCTGGAGCGGATCGAGCGAGACACCGACCGTAACTTCTGGATGAGCGCCGAGGACGCCAGGGAGTACGGTATCATTGACGACGTCATCCTTCCGCGCGAACGGGCGAAGGACAAGCGCTGATGAGTTCGTCCAGGATGGTTTGCTCCTTCTGCGCGAAGACCCAGGACCAGGTGCGCAGGCTCGTGGCCGGACCCGGGGTCTGCATCTGCGACGAGTGCATCGAGCTGTGCAACGAGATCGTCGAGGAGGAACTGGCCGGCGAGGAACGGCGGCCGACCGCCCGCCCAACCCCCAAGCCCCGCGAGATCCACCAGGCCCTGAACCAGTACGTCGTCGGGCAGGACCGCGCCAAGAAGGCGCTCTCGGTAGCGGTCTACAACCACTACAAGCGCGTGGGCAACCGCCGCCCCTGCGAGGTGGAGCTGGCGAAGTCCAACATCCTCCTGATAGGGCCCACGGGTTGCGGCAAGACGCTGCTGGCGCAGACCCTGGCCAGGATTCTCGACGTCCCGTTTGCCATTGCCGACGCGACGTCGCTGACCGAGGCCGGGTACGTCGGAGAGGATGTTGAGAACATCCTGCTTCGCCTGATCCAGGCTGCTGACGGGGACATCAGGAAGGCCGAGCGAGGGATCATCTACATAGACGAGGTGGACAAGATCGCGCGCAAGAGCGAGAACCCCTCGATCACGCGCGATGTGTCCGGCGAGGGCGTGCAGCAGGCCCTGCTCAAGATCCTCGAGGGCACTACAGCCAACGTCCCACCCCAGGGGGGGAGGAAGCACCCGCACCAGGAGTTCCTCCAGATCGACACAAGCAACGTCCTCTTCATCTGCGGCGGCGCCTTCGAGAGCCTCGAGCGCATTATCGAATCGCGCGTCCGGCAGACCAGCATGGGGTTCGGGGCCCAGGTCGAGCCGCGCAGCAAGCAGCACCTGGCCGAGCTCCTCAGGCAGATCATGCCCCAGGACCTGCTGCGGTACGGGTTGATTCCCGAGTTCATCGGACGGCTGCCCGTGATCGTGCCCCTGGATCCCCTCGATGAGTCCGACCTGGTGGCCGTGCTGGTCGAGCCCAAGAACTCGCTCGTGCGCCAGTACCAGCGCATCTTCGAGATGGACGGTGTTGACCTGGAGTTTACCGACGAGGCGCTGCGCGCCATAGCCCGCGAGACGATGACGCGGCATACCGGCGCCAGGGGACTGCGCACGGTGATAGAGGAGACGATGCTTGACATAATGTTCGAGATCCCGTCCAGGGGGGACGTCCGGCGCTGTCTCGTGACCGAGGAGGCGGTGCTGTACAGGAAGGGGCCGCTGTTGCTCACCGCCGGCGACGTGGCAGCGCAGGCCGTGGAGAAGCCAGCGTCCTAGGCCCCGCGGGCGGGATCCACCGCGGCGTGGGAACAGATGCCTGCCAACGTTCGTTTCATGGTTAGGCTGCATTCGAGGAGGAAGGCGTGACGATCCAGGCAGACCAGACGACCATTCCAAACCGCTTGCCCCTGCTGCCCCTGAAGGGGACCGTTGTCTTCCCCCACCAGGTGCAGGGGTTGGGCGTGGGCCGTAAGAAGTCGCTGAGGGCCATCGAGATGGCCCTCGAGGGAGAGCGCCTCGTCGCCCTGGCGGCTCAGCGTGACGACGACGTAGAAGACCCTCGCGCGCAGGACATCTACACGGTTGGGACCATCTGCCGTGTGCTGCAGGTCGGCAAGCAGCCCGATGGCGTGCTCCAGGTGGTGGTGGAAGGAATCGTCCGCGCCGAGCTGACCGCCTTCCAACAGGAGGACCCGTACTTCGAGGTCGCGGTGGAGCAGCGCCCCGACAGGATCGAGAAGACCATGGAAGTGGAGGCCCTGATGCGAGGCCTCGTCTCGCAGCTCGAACGCTTCGCCCGGCTCTCCCGTTCGGTTCCACCCGACCAGCTCGTGGCGGCGGCACAGGTGGAGGAGCCGGGGCGCCTGGCCGATCTGATCGCGCAGCACGTCGCGCTCAAGCTAGAGGAGCGTCAGGAGCTGCTGGAGGCCGATCCCAAGGCCCGGCTCGAGCGGCTGAGCAGCGTTCTCAGCCGCGAGAGCGGTGTGCTGGAGCTGGAGCGCAAGATCCAGGGCCGCGTCCGTAAGCAGATGGAGAAGTCGCAGCGCGAGTACTTCCTCAAGGAGCAGATCAAGGCCATCCAGCAGGAGTTGGGTGAGACCGACGAGCGTCAGAGCGAGGTTTCCGAGTACAGGAAGAAGATCGAGGCCGCCGACCTCCCCGAGCACGTCAAGGCCAAGGCCCTCGAGGAGCTGGGCCGGCTGGAGAAGATGCCGCCCATGGTCGCCGAGGCCGTGGTCGTGCGGACATACCTGGACTGGATCCTGGCGGTCCCGTGGACGGCCCGTACCGAGGATCGGCTCGACATCGACGAGGCGCGCAAGATCCTCGACGAGGACCACTACGGTCTGGAGAAGGCCAAGGACCGCGTTATCGAGTACCTGGCCGTGCGCAAGCTCTCGCCCGAGTCGCGGGGCCCGATTCTGTGCTTCGTGGGGCCGCCCGGCGTCGGCAAGACATCGGTTGGCAAGTCCATAGCGCGGGCGCTGGGGCGCAAGTTCGTCAGGATCTCCCTGGGCGGGGTGCGCGACGAGGCCGAGATCCGCGGCCACCGCCGCACCTACGTGGGCGCCCTGCCCGGCCGCATCGTCCAGGGGATGAAGACGGCGGGGAGCCGAAACCCGGTGTTCATGCTCGACGAGATCGACAAGCTGGGCATGGACTTCAGGGGCGACCCCTCCGCGGCGCTGCTCGAGGCGCTTGATCCAGAGCAGAACAACGCCTTCAGCGATCACTACATGGAGATCGCCCTCGACCTGAGCGAGGTGATGTTCATAACCACGGCCAACATCCTCGAGACCGTGCCGCCGGCGCTGCGCGACCGCATGGAGGTCATTCGGTTCCCCGGCTACGTGGAGGAGGAGAAGGTCAAGATCGCGGAGCAGTTCCTGATCCCCAAGCAGCGCAAGGCCAACGGGTTGACCCCGGAGCAGTTTGGCATCACCACGGACGCCTTGAAGCTCGTTGCGCGCGAGTACACGCGCGAGGCCGGGGTGCGAAACCTCGAGCGCGAGATCGGCAGTATCTGCAGGAAGGTCGCGACCGGTGTGGCCCGAGGGAGCACATCCGGCGAGCGTGTGACGCGGGCCAACCTCCACAGGTACCTGGGGCCTCCCAAGTTCCGGTTCGGGGCGGCCGAGAAGGAGGACGAGGTGGGGGTGGCCACCGGCCTCGTCTACACCGAGATGGGCGGCGACGTGGTCGCGGTCGAGGCCACGCTTATGCGCGGGGAGGGCAAGCTCTCGCTGACCGGTCAACTGGGCGACGTGATGAAGGAGTCCGCTCAGGCGGCCCTGTCGTACGTGCGATCGCGCGCCAGGCGGTACGGCGCGGATGAGGAGTTCTACCAGCGCACCGATGTCCACATCCACGTGCCCGCGGGCGCGGTGCCCAAGGACGGCCCGTCGGCTGGCATCACCATGGCCACGGCCCTGGCGTCGGCCGTCTCGGGCCGCCCGGTGCGGCGCGATGTGGCGATGACGGGCGAGATCACCCTGCGGGGCCGGATCCTCCCGGTCGGCGGGCTCAAGGAGAAGGTCCTGGCCGCCCACCGGGCCGGGCTGCGGACGGTGATCCTGCCCAGGGAGAACGCGAAGGATCTCCAGGATATCCCGGCCAATGTGCGTAAGCAGGTGAGGATCGTGCTGGCCGACCACATGGACGCGGTGCTGAACGAGGCCCTCTTGCCACAGAGCGCGCAGGAGGCGCCCTCTCCGGCTCCGATCGTGGCGTCACCGCCGGCCTTTGTCCCGCCGATGCCGCTGGTGCCGGTCAAGCCCGAGCGCCGGCCGCCCGAGCCGAAGGTGAGCTAGACCGGTCGCGGGTCCGGTGGTAGTATTAGAACGTTCGCGCGAAGAAGGGGAGGAGTACGCCGGCAGCGCCAGGAGAGAGGGAGGCCCACTGGGTGCGAGGCCTCCCGGGGTCGGGCCGGCGGAAGGTCGCCCCCAAGCCGCGGTCTGAACCGCCGCAACGGCGGCGCAAGGATCGCCGGGCCCGCCCGATAGCGCGGGAGCGAGAGCCGGTCCCCCGGCGATCAAGGTGGTACCGCGGAGCGCCGCTTCGCCCTTGGCGAGCGGCGTCGTTGTTTCTCGGAGGGGTGCAGATGGCGAATGAAGCGCGGGCAGTCCCGTATGATCCCATGGATGTGGAGCCGCGGCGATACCAGGGGTGGCTGGATGAGGGCTGCTTCCACGCCCCGGTAGACCTTGCCCGAACGCCTTTCACTATCATGATGCCCCTGCCCAACATCACGGGAACCCTGCACATGGGGCACGCCCTCAACCACGCCGTGCAGGACCTGCTCACCCGGTGGCGCCGCATGCAGGGGTACAACGCGATGTGGCTGCCTGGCACCGATCACGCCAGCATCGGCACGCACGTGGTCATCGAGCGGGAGCTGGCGAAGCAGGGGAAGACCCGCTTTGACCTCGGGCGTGAGCGCTTTCTCGAGTTCGCCTGGCAATGGAAAGAGAAATACGGGGAGCTGATCTACTCCCAGATCCGTCGCATGGGGTCAGGCTGCGACTGGGACCGCGTGACCTTCACCATGGACCCGAACTACTACAACGCCGTGATCGAGTGCTTCCTGCGCCTCTACGACAAGGGATACATCTACTACGGCAAGCGCATGATCAACTGGTGCCCGAAGGACCTCACGAGCGTGTCCGACCTCGAGGTGAACTACCAGTCTGTGACGAGCTCCCTGTGGTACGTGCGGTATCCAGGCGCCGACGGCACGGCGGGGATCACCATCGCCACGCAGCGCCCCGAAACGATCCTCGCGGATGTGGCCGTGGCCGTGCACCCCGACGACGCGCGCTACCGCGGCCGGGTGGGGGGGGAGGTGCTGGTGCCGATCGTCAACCGTCGCGTGCCGGTGATCGCCGACGCCCGGGTGGATCCGGGGTTCGGCACCGGCGCGCTGAAGATCACCCCTGGTCACGATCCGCTCGACAACGAGATCGGCGCGCAGCACGGCCTGCCGGTGCTTGTGGTCCTCGACGAGGCCGGCCGGATGACCGCTGAGACGGGCGTTTACGCAGGCATGGACCGGTTCGCAGCCCGGGAGGCGGTGGCGCGCGACCTCGCGGCGACGGCGCTGCTGGAGCGTCAGGAGCCCTACACCACCAGCGTGGGAACGTGCGGGCGCTGCGGAACCGTGCTCGAGCCGTACATCACCGACCAGTGGTTCTGCCGCATGAACGAGCTTGCCGCGCCGGCGATCGAGGCGGTGCGCCAGGGACGGGTGCGCTTTCACCCACAGCGGTGGGCCCGGGTCTATCTGGACTGGATGGAGGGCATCCACGACTGGAACATCAGCCGGCGGCTCTGGTGGGGGCACCGCATTCCCGTGTACCACTGCGCGGCCGGCCACCAGATCGCCTCGCGCACCCCTCCCGATCGGTGCCCCGAGTGCGGCGGGGGGGATCTGCGCCAGGAGGAGCAGATTCTGGACACCTGGTTCTCGTCCGCGCTGTGGCCGTTTGCGACGCTCGGCTGGCCGGGCAAGACCCCGGACCTCGCCTACTTCTATCCGACCAGCGTGCTCGCGACCGGGCGGGACATCATCTTCCTCTGGGTGGCCCGGATGATCATGTTCGGGCTCGAGTTCATGGGCGACGTCCCGTTCTCCGACGTCTACATCAACCCCATGGTGCAGAACCTGGAGGGCCGGCGGATGAGCAAGTCGCTGGGCACAGGGCTGGATCCCCTGGACTACGTGGAACAGGGGTACGGCGCCGATGCGCTGCGCTGCGCGCTCATCCTGCGCTGCTCGCAGGGGCAGCAGGACCTGCGCTTCGGCGAGAAGATGCTCGAGGACATCCGGAACTTCAACAACAAGATCTGGAACGCCGCGCGGTTCGTGCGGATGCACCTGGACGGGTTCGGGCCGTCCGCTGGCGCCATCGAGGGCGCGCCGGGGACCTTCGACAGGTGGATCCTCGGCCGCTACGGCCGACTCGCCGGCGAGGTCACGGCGATGCTCGAGGCCTACGACTTCGACAAGGCGGCGCGGCGGCTGTACGAGTTCATCTGGTCCGAGTACTGCGACTGGTATCTGGAGTTTGCCAAGGTGGACCTCTACCGGGAAGACCTGACGCCCTCTCGCCGTCAGGCGATACAGCAGACGCTGTGGACCGTGCTGGAGGGGACGATGCGGCTGCTCCATCCCATCATGCCGCACATCACGGAGGAGATCTGGCAGTCGCTTCCCCACGAGGGCCGAAGCATCGTCGCGTCGGCGTGGCCCGATGCCAGCGGCATCGAGCAAGACCAGGTGGCAGAGGCACAGGTCGAGACCCTTGTGGCAGTAGTGCGGGCGGTGCGCTCGCTGCGCGCCGACCTGGGCCTCTCGCCGGCCGCCGCCGGCGCCCCGGTGCTGCAGGCCGACGAGAAGGCACGGAGCCTCCTGGAGGCGCACCACGAGTACCTCTGCGCGCTCATGCGGGCCCCAGGCGTATCAATCGTGGGGGAGGGAGGAGGGGACCTCGCCTCGGGTGCCGTGGGCACGGTGGCGCGCGGGATCGGCATCAGGCTGACCGTGGCGGAGGCCGCACGGGGAAAGGCGCGCGAGCGCCTGCGATCAGACCTCGCCCGGGTGACGGCGGACCTGGAGCGAATCAGGCGCAGGCTAGGCGATGCCGCGTTTCTGGCCAAGGCGCCTCCCGATGTGGTGGAGGAGGAGCACCGGCGCGAACGCGAGCTGCTCGAGCGCCGGCAGGCCCTCGAAGGGTACGCCAGGGACCTGGGGCGGGCGCCGTCTTGAGCCTGCGCCGGAGGAGTTCGCCGGCTCCCGCCGAAGTGCCCGACTGTGCGAGCGAATTCGCTGCTGGTAGGCTTGATAATCGTCGTCCTCTTCGTCGGCTCACTCGTCGTCGGATACTTCGTGGGCGAGAGGTACATCGGCGGACGGCCCAGGGCTCCTGGGGCGGAGAGGGTTGTCCCGGCGCCGCCTCCGGCGCCGCTGCCCGGGGGAGCGCCTCGGGCTCCTGCTGCTCCGCCGCTGCCGCCTCCACCCACCGTGCCGCCGCCGCAGCCCGGCGTAGCGACACCTCGCCTCCCAGAGCCGAGTCCGCCTGCACCCACGCTCCGCCCGCCGGAGCCGGCACCTCCAGCCGCCACGCCGCGCGCTGAGGAAACCCAGCCGCACGCGGACCGGACGCCGCCGCCCGTTGATAGGACGCCCGCGCCCGGGCCGGAGACGCCGGCCACGCCTGCGGCCGCCGTTCTGTACAGGGTGCAGGCAGGAGCGTTTGCCCACCGCGACAACGCGGAGACGCTCGCCGGGGCGTTGCGCATGTCGGGATTCAGTCCCTACATCGTGCCGGAGGAAGGCCTGTTCAAGGTGAGGGTGGGCGCGTTTCGCGATCGGGTCCTTGCCGAGCAACTGGCCGAAAGGCTCCGCGCCGCCGGGTACGCGGCGGTCATCATCCGGTAGCAACGTCCCCCGATTCAGGAGGCGAAACCATGGCCTACAGCAACATCCTAGTGGACTCAAGCGAAGGCGTGGCGGTGATCACGCTGAACCGCCCCAAGGTGCTCAACGCCCTCGACAGGGCGACCATGGACGAGCTGGCAAGCGCGCTGGACGTTCTTGAGTGCGACGACGCGGTCAGGTGCGTGGTGCTGGCAGGAGGCGAGCGCGCGTTTGCCGCGGGCGCCGACGTGAACGAGTTCGCATCGGCCACCCCGGTGGAGATGCTCACCGGGTACAGGTTCACGCAGTGGGAGCGCGTGCGCAAGTTCTCTAAGCCGATCATCGCCGCGGTGCGGGGATTTGCCCTGGGCGGCGGCTGCGAGCTGGCCATGGCCTGCGACATGATCATCGCGGGTGAGGGGACCCGGTTCGGGCAGCCCGAGATCAACATAGGGATCATTCCCGGCGCGGGCGGCACACAGCGCCTCACGCGCGCCGCGGGAAAGGCGCGGGCGATGGAACTGATACTGACCGGTCGCGCGTTCTCCGCGGCCGAGGCGCACGCCATGGGCCTCGTGACAAGGGTGGTGCCCGACGAGGCAGTACTGGACGAGGCCAAGGCCCTGGCCGCCCAGATCGCGTCGAAGCCCGCCGTGGCCGTGGCGCTGGCCAAGGATGCGATTCTCAAGGCCTTCGACACCACGATCGAGGACGGGCTCGACTACGAGCGCAAGGTGTTCTACCTGCTGTTCGCCACAGAGGATAAGACCGAGGGCATCCAGGCCTTCCTGGAGAAGCGCAAGCCGGCCTGGAAGGGCCGCTGACAGGGCCTGGCCGCGCACCACACGAGGGACTCACGTGCGGCTTCCCACCCACGGCACGCTAATCACGGCACACGAAGCCGGCGTCCTGACCGTGACGCTTGACAGGCCCGACCGGCTCAACGCGCTCAACGAGCAGATGGCGGCCGAGCTAGTCGAGGTCGTGGACCTGGCGCAGCGCTCCCCGGAGGTGCGCTGCCTCGTTCTGACCGGCGCCGGGAAGGGGTTCTGCTCCGGTCAGGACCTGCGCGACCGCTCGGCGGCCGCCGGTGTCTCCTACGGCGCGATTGTGCGCACGCGCCTCAACCCGATCATCGCCGGGCTGCGCATGCTCGAAAAGCCGGTGGTGGCTGCGGTCAACGGCGTCGCGGCCGGTGCGGGCTTCAGTCTGGCCATGGCCGCCGATCTGCGCGTCGCCTCGGACCGCGCATCCTTCGTGCTGGGCTTCGCGCGAATCGGCCTGATCCCGGATGGGGGAGCGACTTTTCTCCTGCCGCGCCTGATAGGGATGGCCTGGGCCCTGGAGGCCGCCTTGGAGGGCGAGGCGATTGATGCCGCCCGGGCCCTCCGGCTGGGACTGGTGACGCGCGTGGTTCCGCACGAGGACCTGGCGGCATCGGCCTTTGCCCTGGCTTCGCGCCTGGCCGAGGGACCCACGCGCGCGCTGGGCCTGGCCAAACGCGCGCTCAACGTGAGCCAGAGCGCCTCGCTGGAGGAGTCGCTGGCGAACGAGGCCCTGCTGCAGGGGATGGCCGGAGAGACCGCCGACCACGCCGAGGGCCTGGCCGCCTTCCTCGAGAAGCGCCCGCCCCGCTTCGTCGGGCGCTAGCAGATCGGGTGCTAGCAGGACGGCGCGGGCCGATCACCGCGGGAGTGGAGGGACGCAGTTTCGCGTGCCCGTTGCCCCGGCCGCCCGTTCTCCTCGTAACTTAACATAAGAGACATTATGCGAAGTAATCCGGGGTCGCCCCTGGGCCCACAAGCACCGAACGCGTGTTTGCATGCGGGCCCGGGTCTGCTATCATCATAGCCAGGATCTCTCCAGGAGGCGGCCATGGCGTCCGGGCTCACGAAGCGACAGCAGGAGATCCTCGCGTTCGTTGTGCGGTTCGTGGAGTCGCGCGGGTATCCGCCCTCGGTGCGCGAGATCGGGCTGGCCATGGGACTGACGAGCAGCTCGACCGTCCACAGTCACCTGGCCGCGCTCGAGCGCAAGGGATACATACGTCGCGATCCCAGCAAGCCGCGCGCCCTGGAACTGCGCCGCGGCGTCGCCGGCTCAGGCAGGCCTCAGTCAGGGGTCGCCCTGCCGCTGGTGGGGCGCGTGGCCGCAGGCGAGCCGATTCTCGCGGATCAGAACATCGAGGACTACGTGCCGGTCCCTGCCGCGTGGACGGGCGGGGATGAGGCCTTCCTGCTGCGCGTGCGCGGGGACAGCATGATCGAGGCCGGCATCTTCGAAGGCGACCTCCTGGTCGTGCGGCGCCAGCCCACCGCCGCAAACGGCGACGTCGTTGTGGCGCGACTGGGGGATGAGGCGACGGTGAAGCAGTTCTTCCGCGAGGGCAGCCGGATCCGGCTGCAGCCGGCCAACGCGGCCATGGCCCCGACCTACGCCGATGGCGTCATCATTGAGGGCAAGGCGATCGCCTTGCTCAGGCGCCTAGTCTGACGCCCTCCGGCGCGCTCGCGCACTCCGCCTAGGGTTCCGCAGCGTGCGCAGTTGCACCGCGAGCGGTCCAGGGACCTCGGCCTCGATCAGGACCCCCTCCTCCCCGTAACTCTCTTGGAGCACCCTCCCCTGGGCGTGTATCTGCGCCGCGAGCCGCGCGTTGGGGTAGGGCACGCGCAGGCGCACCCTCACCCACGGCTCGGGTAGGTACCGTTCGACTGCCAGGAGCAGTTCGGGCAGTCCGCGGCCCTGCGCCGCTGAGACGCACACCGCGTGTGGGTGCGCGGCGATCAGCGAGCGGACCTCTTCTGGGGGCAGCAGGTCGGTCTTGTTCAGGACGAGGATCGCGGGAAGACCTCCGGCTCCCAGCGAGGCCAGGACCTCCTCCACCACCCGCACCTGAGCCGGCCAGTCAGGATGGCTGGCATCGGCCACGTGCAACAGCAGGTCGGCCTGCACCACCTCCTCCAGCGTGGCGCGAAACGCCGCGACCAGCTGGGTGGGCAACCGCCGGATGAAGCCTACCGTGTCGGCCAGGACAATCGGCCGTCCGTCGGGCAGCACCCGGCGCCGCACCATCGGGTCCAGCGTGGCGAAGAGCTTGTCCTCCACGAATGCCCCGGCTCCGGTGAGCGCGTTGAGGAGCGTGGACTTGCCGGCGTTCGTGTAGCCCACGATCGCCACCTGGGGCAGGGCGGCGTCGCGTCGCGGCCCGCGCTGCCGCTGGCGGTGCTGCCGAATGTCCTCGATCTCGCGCGTCAGCTCGGTGATCCGCGCGCGGATGCGCCGGCGATCCACCTCCAGCTTCGTCTCGCCTGGGCCGCGCGTGCCGATTCCGCCTCCCAGCCGCGAGAGAAGCACCCCGCGGCCGGTCAGGCGCGGCAGCAGATAACTGAGCTGCGCGAGCTCGACCTGCAGCCGTCCCTCGCGGCTGCGGGCGCGGCGCGCGAATATGTCGAGCACGAGCGCGGTGCGGTCCAGCACCTTCACCCCGAGATCGTCCTCCAGCGTGCGCTGCTGCACGGGGGTGAGCTCGTCGTCGGCCACCACGAGATCGGCGCTCTGCGCCTCGGTGGCGCGCAGGACCTCGTTCACCTTGCCCTTTCCCAGATAGCGCCCCGGGCTGGGGCGCGCGCGGTGTTGGATCACTGCAGCGACCGGGTCTGCGCCGGCCGTGATGGCCAGGCTGCGCAGCTCTTGCAGCGAGGCGGCCGCGTCGCCTGAACGGTCGAGGGCGATCAGGACCGCGCGCTCCGGACGCGCGGCGGTCGTCGGGCGCGCGCCGGACCGCCGTCGGGCGGCGTCGGCCGCGCGTACGAGCGGCCCCAGCTCCATCTCGTCGAGCAAGTCGAGCGCGTATGGACCGCCCACGCTCGTCGCGGCGCGGCCCTGGGCAGTTCCGGCGCGGGCGTGCTCGAGGAGCCAGAAGCCGGTCGGGCGGCCGCGGCTGGTTCCCACCGTGACCACCAGATCCAGCCCGAGACGCTCCAGGGCCTGGGCGTCGCCCTCGTCGGGCCGGCCGTCGGAGTGAGGGTGCGCCTCAACGTACCGCAGCAAGGCCCGGCGCTCCCCTGCCTGCCGGGCCATCTCCTCGGCGAGGGGCTGCCAGCGCCGGCTTACGATCCCGTGCGCCACCGCGCCGTTGCGGTCCAGGAGCACGCCCACCTCGCGGCGCATCGCGTGGGCCAGGTGCGCGAGGATCTCGACGACATCTGCGCCGGCCAGGCGGTTCACCGGTGCTCTGCGCCTTGTGAGTGCCTCCAGCATCCGGCGGTGGGTCGGCGACGCGCTGCGAGGCAGTCCCCAGATGCCGGCGATTATCCCGACCCCCTCACCTGCTGCGGCCTATCCATAGGCCTTCCGAATGCGCCCAAGCGCCTCATCCAGCCGTTTGTCCGGGGTGGTGAGCGAGAGGCGCACATACCCCTCGCCGCAAGCGCCGTATCCGCTTCCGGGGGTGATCACCACGCCGGTACGCTCCAGGACCTCGGCGGCGAAGTCCGCGGACGGGACGCCGCCTGGGGTCGGCATCCAGACGTACAGCGTCGCCCTGGGCACTGGCGGCGACCACCCGACCGCGCGCAGGGCCGCGACGAGCCGATCCCTGCGCGCGCGATAGGTCGCGAGCGTGGGCTCGATCACGTCCTGCGGTCCGTTGAGCGCAGCCACCGCGGCATGCTGCACGGCTTGGAAGACCCCGGAGTCCACGTTGGTCTTGAGCATGCCCAGGGAGTCCACCGCCTCGGAGTTCCCGACCGCGAACCCAACACGCCACCCGGTCATGTTGAACGACTTGGACAGCGAGTACATCTCTACCGCCACTTCGCGTGCACCGTCCACCTGCAGGATGCTCGGGGGCCTGTAGCCGTCGTAGGCGATCTCGCAGTAGGAGTTGTCGTGCACGACGAGCAGCCTGTGGGCCCGCGCGAACTCGACTGCGCGCGCGAAGAACTCTAGGTCTGCGGTTGCGCCCGTGGGGTTGTTGGGATAGTTGAGGAAGAGCAGCCGCGCGCGTGCCAGGACGTGCCCGGGGATGCGCCCGAAGTCGGGCAGGAACCCCTGGCCGGCCTCCAGCGGCACCGCTACCGGCTCCCCCTCGGCCAGGATCACCGAGGAGCGGTAGATCGGGTACCCCGGGTCAGGTACCAGTGCGACCTCCCCGGGGTTCATCACCGCCCAGGGCAGGTGCGCCAGGCCCTCCTTCGAGCCGATGAGCACCAGGACCTCGCGCTCGGGATCCACCTTCACCCCGAACCGCGCACCCATCCAGTCGGCCGCCGCGCGCAGCAACTGCGCCGCTCCGCGGTACGGCGGGTATCGGTGGGTGACCGGATCCCGCGCGCCTTCCTCGAGCGCGCGGACTATGTGGGACGGGGTGGGCAGATCGGGATCGCCCACGCCGAGATTGATGACGTCCACCCCCCTGGCCTGCAACTCCGCCTGCCTGCGATCGAGGTCGGCGAACATGTAAGCGCCGATTCGCTGGACTCGCGCTGACCGCATCACGCCTCCCTGCCTGCACGAAGTGTTGAGATCATGATACCATGCACGCGCTCGGCCAAGTGCCAGGGCGGAAGACCTGTTGAATCCACCCACTGGATCCTTGCGTCGCGCCCAAACCAGGTGAGCTGCCGCTTGGCGTAGCGGCGGGTGTTGCGCTTCAGGAGCCGGACGGCATGTGCGGTGTCGCAGGCGCCCGCGAGACGGGCGGCCATCTCGCGGTACCCGAGCGACCGCATGAGCGAAGAGGTCAGGGGTACTCCCTGCTCCAAGAGGCGCCGGGTCTCCTCCTCCAGCCCGCAAGCCATCTGCGCCTCGACGCGCGCGTCGATCCTGCGATAGAGCACACCACGCTCCATCGTGAGCCCCACCATCGAGAGGGCGCCGGGGCGAACCCCGTCCTGCCGCTGCTGTTCCGAGATCGGGCGGCCGGTGCGCAGCACGACCTCGAGCGCGCGGATGATGCGGCGCAGGTTGCGCGGGTGAAGGCGGGAGGCCGCGACCGGATCAAGGGCGGCGAGGCGCGCGTGCAGGTGCCCGGGACCGTGCACTCGTTCGTCGGCCTCCAGCCCCGCGCGCAGTGCGTGGTCCGGAGGTACCGGCGGGAGGGAGAACCCGTCCACAACCGCGCGGATGTAGAGCCCTGCCCCCCCGACCAGGAGTGGCAGGCGTCCTCGCCCGCGGATCTCGACCAGCGCCTGGTAAGCCAGGCGCTGGTAGTCGGCCAGGGTGAACGCCTCCTTCGGATCCACGACGTCGAGCAGGTGGTGCCGTACACGCCGGCGATCATCCGGGGTCGGCTTGGCCGTGCCGATGTCGGCCCCCCGGTAGACGGTGCGGGAATCGGCCGCGATCACCTCGGCATCCAGGCGCTCGGCCAGCGCGACGCTCACCGCGGTCTTGCCCACCGCGGTGGGGCCGCACAGCACGGCAAGGCGATCGAGGGCGTCTACCCCCGCAGGAACCATCTTTCGATCTGCTCGCGGGGCAGCGCGATGATCGTGGGGCGGCCGTGGAAGCACGTGTAGGGATCCTCGGCCGCGCAGAGGTCGGCGAGCAACGTCGAAATCGCCACCGGAGACAGGCGGTCGCCGGCGCGGATCGCGCTGTGGCAGGCCGCGGCGATGGCTATCCTCTCCGAGGGGTCCTCCCCCTCCCTGGCGTCCTCGAGGCCTGAGAGCGCGCGCAGCAGGAGGTGCGTGCCTCCCTCGCCCGGGAGCCCTGCGGGTGCCGCCCGAAGGATCGCGGTCCTGGCGCCGAACGGCTCGACCTGGAATCCCATCTCGGCGAGACGCTCGGTGTAACCGGCCAGCAGTGCCATCTGCGCTGGAGCGAGCTCCACGGTCAGCGGCACCACCAGACCCTGGCTTGCGACGGTGCCGGCGCGGCGGGCTGCGATGAGGCGCTCGTAGAGGACGCGTTCGTGCGCGGCGTGCTGGTCAATCAGGTAGAGGCCGGCCTCTCCCTCGGCCAGTATGTAGGTGCCCAGCAGCTGCCCGATCGGGTGCAGCGCGGGCAGGCGCCGGTATGTGCCTGGAGCGTAGGTCGCGGCGGTCTCGCGCGCCGCGGCCTCCCATGCCTCTGGCAGCAGCGCGCGGACCTCGACGCCAACGGGCGGCCCTGACGGGGCTGGCAGAGGCGCGCTTCGAATCAGCGGGCTGGCGAGCAGCGCTTCCCGGATGCCATGCGCCACGGCGCCGAACAGGCGAGGCTCGTCCCTGAACCTCACCTCCATCTTGCGGGGGTGAACGTTGACGTCCAACGCCGCGGGATCCATCTCCAAGAAGAGCGCAAAGGCCGGGAACCGGCCGACAGGCATCAGCTGCGCGTAGCCCACTTCCACGGCCTTCCGCAGCATGGCGCTGCTTACAGGACGCCGGTTGACGAACAGGTGCTGGCCGGCCCGGTTGGGCCGACCCCGCTCAGGGCGAGCCAGCCACGCGCGGAAGGCGCCCCCGGGCACGGTGCCCCGGGCCAGGATCAACTCCTCGAGGCTGCCGGCTGCCATCAGTTCTGCCACGCGTTCGGCGGCCTCCGCGCGCGGCCACCACGCGGCCTCGCGGCCGTCCGCCACGAGCCGGAACGACACCTCCGGGTGCGCCATCCCCGCGTGCTGCAGTGCCTCGGCGACAAGCGCCCCCTCGCGCGCGGGAGAGCGCAGGAACTTCATGCGGGCCGGGGTGTTGTAGAACAGCGAGACCACCTCGACCGCTGTGCCGACCGGCGCGCCCTGCGCGCCGGCTGCGAGGAGTTCGCCCCCGGCGATCGTTACGCGCACCGCGCTGGGAGCGTCATGCGTGCGGGTCGTCAGCGTCACGCGTGAGACCGCCGCGATGCTGGGGAGGGCCTCGCCCCTGAAACCGTGGCTCGTTACGCGCTCCAGATCCTCAACGCCTGTGATCTTGCTGGTGGCGAATCGCTCGAACGCAAGGCCCGCCTGGTCGGAAGGGATCCCCTCACCGTCGTCTGTCACGCGGATCAGACGGAGGCCCGCGCCCTCGATCTCCACCGTGATCGTGCCGGCCCGCGCATCCAGGCTGTTCTCCACCAGTTCCTTGACGACCGAGGCCGGCCGCTCAATCACCTCACCCGCTGCGATCCGCTCGGCGACCGATCTCTCCAGCACACGAATCCGGCTCATTGCAGGCGCCGTTCGCGGCGGTCCGAGGATCCGGAGCGCCGCACGCGCGCTCGCTCGCGCAGGTCAGCCAAAACCCGCAGCGCCTCCAGCGGGGTCATGGTCTCGACGGCCAGGTCCAGGAGTTCCTCCTCGAGGGGGGAGGCGAGCTCGAGGGCCAGCGGCAACTGCCTGGACCGCCGCGCCCGCGAGGGCGTGGGCGGGGCATCGGCCTCGCCGGGTCGGGCCGCGGCCGCCTCGAGCTGCGCCAGGATGCGGCGCGCCTGCGCGATGACCTCGTCTGGGATTCCGGCCAGTCGCGCGACGTGAATGCCGTACGACCGGTCGGCCCGCCCCTCGGCCACCGTGTGGAGGAACACTATCCGCTCCCCCTGCTCCTGCACCTGCATGGCGATGTTGTGCACGCGGGGCAGCATCTCCGCCAGCTCCGTGAGCTCGTGGAAGTGCGTGGCGAACAGCGTGCGCGCGCCGATGCGGTCGTGAAGGTACTCGACCACGGCCCAGGCCAGGCTCATGCCGTCGTAGGTGCTCGTTCCGCGCCCGACCTCGTCCAGGAGTATCAGGCTGCGCCCGGTGGCGCCGTGCAGTATGCGCGACACTTCCTGCATCTCCACCAGGAAGGTGCTCCGGCCCGAGGCGATTTCGTCCGTGGCGCCCACCCGCGTAAAGATCCGGTCGGTTACACCGATGCGCGCCCAGGCGGCCGGGACGAACGAGCCCATCTGCGCCATGATCGTGATGAGCGCCGCTTGACGCAGCAGCGTGCTCTTGCCCGCCATGTTGGGGCCCGTGACGATCAGCAGCCCTCGGTCGCGCACGTCCAGGCTCAGGCTGTTGGGCACGAACCGCTCGCCTTCCAGCAGGCGCTCCAGGACCGGGTGTCTTCCCTCACGGATATCGAGCACCGGCTCGGCCGTGATCTCCGGCCTGACGTAGCCCCACCTCTCTGCGCCCTCGGCCAGCGCCAGCAGCACATCGGCCTCGGCCAGCGCCGCGGCCGCCTCCAGCAGGGAGTGGGCGCGGCCGGCCACCGACCCGCGCAGCGCGGCGAACAGCTCGAGCTCGAGCGCGGCGATGCGTTCCTCGGCTCCCAGGATGGCGGCCTCGCGCTCCTTCATCTCGGGCGTGATGTAGCGCTCGGCGCCGGTCAGCGTCTGCTTGCGAATGTACTCCTCCGGCACCAGGTGACGGTTGGCGTTGGAGACCTCGATGTAGTACCCGAAGACCTTGTTAAAGCCCACGCGCAGAGAGCGAATGCCGGTGCGCTCGCGCTCGGAGGCCTCCAGGCCGGCTATCCAGGCCTTGCCGCCCGAGGCGGCCTCGCGGAGCCGATCGAGCGCCGGATCGTACCCCTCCCGGATCAACCCGCCGTCGCGCAACCCGGCTGGGGGATCGTCCACGAGGGCCCTGGCGATGTGATCAGCGACATCGGCGTGCGGGTCCATCGCCCCTGCCAGGCGGGCAAAGCGCGCGTCGGGCAGGCGTTCCACCTCCGCGCGCAGCGCCGGGAGCAGATTGAGCCCTTCGCGCAGGGCGCATAGGTCGCGGGGCCCTGCCGACCCGTGGCCGATCCTGCCCACCAGGCGCGCGATGTCAGGCATCGCGCGCAGCGTCTTGCGCACGGTCTCCCTGCGTCCGCGCTCCCCAAGCGCGGCGCCCACGGCGGCGTGCCTGGACGCGATGCCTTCCGGCTCAACGAGCGGGCGCAGCAGCCACTCCCTGAGCAGCCGCCCGCCCATGGCGGTCGCGGTTTCGTCCAGCGCGCCGATCAGGGTGTGGCGGGTGCCGCCGTCGCCGCGCCCGCGCAGGAGCTCGAGGTTCCGGCGCGTTATCTCGTCCACGTCGAGGACCGACTCGCTGGAGTACACGCGAAGACCGCGCAGGTGCGCAAGCGGACCCTGCTGCGTCCCCCGGAGGTACCCGACCAGCGCGCCGGCCGCGGACGTGGCCAGGGCCAGCCCCTCGCAGCCGAAGCCATCCAGCGTGGCAACGCCGAAGTGCTCGCGCAGGGCCCGACGCGCCACCCCGGGATCGAAGCGCCAGGCGTCGTACTGCGTCCACCGGCCCGAGGCGATCTGCTCCGCCCCACCTTCCCCGCCGGACGGGACAGCGCCGGCGGGGACCAGGATCTCGCGCGGATCCAGCCGGGCTAACTCGTCGGCTAGGCGGCGGTCCGCGTCCGGGCCCCGAATCTCCGTCGCCAGGAAGTCGCCGGTAGAGAGATCCACCGCGGCCAGCCCCCAGGCGCCATCGCCGCCCCCCAACGAAGCCAGATAGCGATGCTCGCGCGCCGGAAGCAGCGCGGCGTCCATGACGGTGCCGGGCGTCACGACGCGCGTCACTTCCCGTCGAACCAGCCCACGGGCCTTGCGCGGGTCCTCGACCTGGTCGCAGATGGCCACCCTGTACCCGCGTTCCACTAGCCGCGCCAGGTGGCCGGTCAACGCGTGGTGGGGAACCCCGCACATCGGCACGCGCCGCCCCTTGCCCACCTCGCGCGAGGTCAGCACGATCTCGAGCTCACGCGCCGCCACCCGCGCGTCGTCAAAGAACAGTTCGTAGAAGTCGCCCAGCCGGAACATGAGAAGCGCGCCCGGATGGCGGGCCTTCAGCTCCTGATACTGGCGCATCATCGGTGTGAGCGAGGAATCGCGGGTCACCCCATCATGCTACCACAGCAGGGTGCTTGCTGTTGATCCGCACGGCCTCGGGAACATGCCGCGGCCGCGCTGCGTAACACCGGTAGAGAACCACAACAAACCCGCGCACCTCGGGCGTCAGGAGGCGAACAATGCGAATGGCACGCGCCGGGACGGTGATTCTTGCGGTGGCGGCACTTGTCGGGGTGACGGCCGTCGGTGTCAGCGGGCAGGACATATTCGGCATCATCAAGACGCTGGGCATCGGGTACGCCGTGCGCACGTTCGCTCCCCAGATCAACTCGTTCATCAACGACCTCCTGCAGAACCGCGGCGTGGCGGTGCGCGAGCAAACGAAGGTCGTGCCCATCCTGAGCATCGCAATCGGCACGTCCTCGCCCGGGGGCGCGTACGTGGGGGCCGCCCAGGTCGCCGGGCCCAAGACCGCGGTTGACCGCGTGCAGGCCGTGGCCATGCTTGAGGCGGACTTCCAGGCGGCGTTCCGCATCAAGGCGCTGGTGCCCGTGGACAACCTCAAGCCATGGGAGTCGCTGCGGCGCGTGCAGGGAGTGGGCGTCTCGGCGATCGTTGACATCAGGATCTAGCACGGATTGTCGCGCAAAGGGGCGGTCCCGGGAGGAACCCTCCCGGGACCGCGGTGTTGGACGATCCTATGTCCCGGGCCCGGTGCTACTTGGTCACGGGCAGCCCGGCGGCCTTCCAGGCGTCGAGCCCGCCGCGCATCGCGCGCACGTTGGTGTACCCCCACATGCGCAGCATCGTCATGGCGATCCCGCCGCGGTAGCCGATCTTGCACACGGCCACGATCGGTGCACCCCTGCTGTCGGGCAGCCTGTCAATGAACTTGGCCAACTCGCGGATCGGCACGTGCACCGAGCCGGCGATGCGCTCGGCGTCCCACTCCGCTTTCTCACGCACGTCGAGGATCAGCGGCTGAGCGGTCTCCATCAGCCGCTGGACAGCCGTCGGATCCATCTGGAAGAAGTCGGCCGGCATTGTCGCCAGCATCCGCTCGGCGGCTGTCACGAACGGCCGCTCGATCCACTCCCTGCTGACGGCCGGCGCTGCCACGACCATGGCGATGGCCAGGCCGAGAATGACCAGGTGTGCTCTCTTCATCAAACTCCCTCCCTGAAGCATGGTTGTTGTCGGGCTCGTTCACGAGCGGCCTTCACGTGACGAACTGGATGCGGGTAGTAGTCTGTCTCCCTCCCTTCGCGGTTCAGAATCCGCGCTGTCCGGCGTACACCAGCACGATCCTGAGAGCCAGCCCGCCTGCCAGGACCATCGAACTGGATAGCAGTGCCAGGGCGCGGCTGACACGGTGTGTGACGATCTCAGCCAGCGCGATCCCCAGAGGCGCCAGCACGCCTGCCACCACGACGACCGGCCAGAATACCCAGGCCCAGGCACCGGCTACCAGCGTGGCGGCGGCGGCCTGTGCATAGGCGGTGGAGGTCGCCAGGCCAACCAGATACAGCCCGAGCATCGAGAACTTGATCAGTTTCACTGCCACCTCGGCACGGGTCAGCAGGCGACCCCACGGCCCGCCGGGGATGAGGATCACGATCAGGGCCCCGGCGGTAGATGCTCCGGAGACCAGAAACAGCGGGCCGAGCAGCGGGCTGTTGAGCGCCGGGCGCGCGACCATGGTCCCGAGGAGGACGCCGGTATAGACCCCCAGGGCCACGCCCATGCCAAGATTCCACCAAGAGAGCGTGCGCACGCGCGGCCCCACCCATCGCGCGAGGCGGTCTAGGGCTGTTCTCGACCGATGCCATGGCCATGCCCCTCGTGCGGCGATCGCCGGGACCGAGGCCAGCGAGGAGGTGAGCAGCACCGCGATCAGGATCCAGGCGCCCCACGACATCGGGCTCAACGGCCGGAAGGTCAGGTACAACCAGAACGGGTTCCACTTGCTGCCCAGGTCGAGCCAGAGGGAGACCAAGCCGACCAGGATGATCGGCGGGGTCCACAGCGTCGCCGCGCGGACCGCTGGGTAGTACTCCCGCCGACGGCCGGCCAGGTGCGCCGATGAGGCGAAGATCAGCAGCCCGGCTGCCAGGCCGCCCAGGAACAGGTAGACCGCCACCTCCCAGCCCCACAGATGGAGTGTTGTGTTGAGGACCGAGTCGCGAAGTTCGATCACCGACGCACCTCCTGCGGACTGACCCGGGCGTTGAGGAAGAGGAACTTGGGCCGGGCGCCGGTCTCTGGGCGGTCTGCCTCGACGCGGCTTGCCGCGGCGGCGGCCTGGCTGATGGCGCTGTTCGGGTCGTCGAGGTCACCGAAGACCAGTGCTCCTGCGGGGCACGCTTCGACGCAGGCCGGATGACGGTCGCTGTGGATCCGGTGGTCACACATGGAGCACTTGTCCACGAAGCCGCGCGGATGCGGGTAGCGCATCCCGTAGGGACAGGCGGAGACGCATGCCCGGCAGCCGATGCAGATGTTGTAGTCCACAAGGCAGAGGCCGTCGCGGTTGATGTAGGTCGCGCCGGTGGGGCAGACCAGGATGCAGGGGGGGTTGGCGCAGTGGTAGCACTGCATGTGCAGGAACTGGAGACGCAGGTCGTCGAGGTCCCAACCGGCGACCACCTCGCCTACCCTCCGGCGCGCGAAGCCCTCGGGAACCTCGTTCTCCACAGCGCAGGCTACCGCGCAGGCCTGACAACCGACGCACCGATCGAGGTCCACCGCCATCCCAAAGCGCGCCATCGCCTACGCCCTCCCGGCCGCGCGGTGCGATGTGCGGCTGCCCCGCTCCAGCCGGACGAAGTTGACTCGCAACCCGGCTCCACCGCTGATCGGGTCGATGGCATAACGGGTTTGCAGTGCCGTATCGCTGGCCCCTCGACCGTGGGCCCGGCGCATCCCAGGGGCGTTGTGGCCGAAACCGTGCACCATGTAGACGCAGTCCCTGCGGATGCGCGAGGTGGCCCGCACCCTGACCGGCCCGCTCCTGGCGCCATCCTGGTTGACCAGCATGACGCGATCACCGTCGGCGAGGCCGAGATCGGCGGCCGCCTCGCGATTGATCCAGACCTCGTTATCGGCCATCAGCCGGGCGAGCACCGGGTTGTTCTGCGTGCGCGCGAAAGTGTGGACGGGCGCGCGGCCATAGATGAGCCGGAAGTACCCTTCTGGGGGCTCGGGGGTCGGCTCGTAGCGGGGCAGCGGATCGTGCCCAGCCTTCGCGAGTTCTTCGCAGTAGATCACGATCTTGCCCCCGGTCATCTTGAAGGGCGTCCCTCTCCCCTCCCAGTCCTCCAGGTACGGCCGGCCCTTCTGGATGCTGACGCCCTTCTGCTTCATCTCCTCCAGCGTGAGGCCCACCGAGTTGAGGCGCTGCTCCAGGTACTCCTCGATCGTCTTCCAGGGGAAGTACTGCTCCAGCCCCAGGCGGAGCCCCAGTTCGCGGGCGATCCACCAGCCCGGCTTGGTGTCGTGCATGGGCTGAACGACAGGCTGCCGCAGCGCGATGAAGGGCCGCTTGTGGGCCACGGTGATGAGGTCGTCGTAGCGCTCGAGATAGGTGCACTCGGGGAGCACGACGTCGGCCCAGCGCGTGTGCTCCTGCGGCAGGATGTCTATGGCCAGGTGGAAGTCGAGCCGCTCCAGGGCCTCGCGTGTGCGTGCCGGATTCGGAAGGGTGTGGAACAGGTTGACGGCGTAGCTCACCAGGCCCTTGATCGGGTACGGCTGGCCCGAGACCATGGGCTCGACCAGTTCCTGGATGGCGACGCCGCCCCGCAGGAACCGCGCTCCCTGCCCGTCGGCGCGCGGCTTCCGATCTGAGGGGCCCTCCGGACCGGAGGGCGCAGGACCTGCTCAGCCGCCCGCTTCGGATCCGATAGGAAACGGCGGCAGCGGGTAGTCCTCGATGTACGGCGACTCCGCGATGTAGAACCCGCCGCGCCGGCCGTAGTTGCCCAGCAGGATGTTGACCAGGTACAGCGCCCGCATCCGCTGGGTGTCGTTGCCGTACCACACCACGTGCCGGCCGGGCACCAGGACCGCCTGCGGCCGATAGCGGCAGAGGTCCTTCGCGACCTCCACGACCTGCTCGACCGGTAGATCGGTGATCTTCGCGGCCCACTCCGGCGTGAAGGGCTTCACGTGCTCGGCAAGTTTGTCGAAGCCCTCGGCGTACCGCGCTATGTAATCAGCGTCGTAGTGGCCGCGGGCGATGAGCCAGTGCATCCAGGCAAGCAGCAGCGCGGTGTCGGTGCCGGGCTTGATCGGCAGGTACCGGTCGGCCTTAGAGGCCACCGTGGAGAAGCGAGGATCCACGACAGCGACCTTGGCGCCCCGGGCCCGGGCTGCGGCGAACTGCTGCATCATGGTGTTGTGGGCGTTCTCGCCGATATGGGTGCCGAAAAGCACGAGGTAGCGGACATCGTCCCAGTCCACCGGCTCGTGGCCACCAATCGGCCTGCCGAAGGTCAGGTTGCTCGCGACCTCTCGGGGCGTGGTGCACAGGGCTACGGAGGGTTTGCCGGCGTTGGGAGACCCCCAGGCTGGCGCCAGGTAGTCCACGAACCATTTGTCCCCGGCATAGTGCCCGAAGAAGGCGACGGCCTCGGGACCGTACTGCTCCTTGATCTCCAGCAGCGCCTTGGCCGACAGGTCGAGCGCCTCGTCCCAGGACGCCTCTCGAAACGTCCCCTCGCCCCGCTTCCCGGTGCGGATCAGGGGCTTCTTGAGCCGGTCGGGATCGTAGAGCTCGCCCAGGCCTCCCAAGCCCCTCGCACACAGCCGACCATTGGACTTGGGGTTGTCGGGATGCCCGTCAATCTTCCACACGCGGCCGTCGGCAACGTGTGCGATGGCGCCGCACCGCCACAGGCACATCTCGCACACGGTCGGGATGGCGGTCGTGGCGTTCTGGTACCAGAAGCGTCGGCGAGGCGGCAAGAACCGGCGCAGCAGGCTGGGCGCAGAGGCCGCCGCCAGCGCACCCGCGGCACCGGTGCCGAGTACCATGAACTCCCTGCGGGAGACCCTCATCACAGCACTTCGGCCGTAGCCGGGCAGAGTTCCCTCACGCGGGAGCGCAGCGCCGTCTCGCGCATCTTGGCGCGCTGCATGATGCAGATGGCCGTGGCCAGGCACTCGGCGTCAAGGCGGTCGCGCGGCATGCCCGCGCAGGCGCCTGCCGCCCAGACGGCCCTCCGGTACTCCCCGGCCGCCTCGGGCAGCATCACCATGATGCGTATGCCGGGGGCGAGGCCCTGGAGTTCTTGAACGAAGGGCACGGTCCCCTCGGCCGTCACATTCCAGTCCAGGAGCAGCGCATCGGGACGCCGTTCCTGGAGCGTGACGCGAGTCTCACTCGCCGAAGTGGCTTCCTGGACCTCAAGATCAATCGGAAGGGCGGCTCGCACTGCGCCGGTCATCTCCCGCAGCGTCTCGCGGAAATCGGCGTCGCACTCGGCCACAAGCAGGAAGAAGGCCATCGGATCCATCACCCGGCCCCTATGGTGACCGGCGCAGAGGCGGTGCGAAATCAGGAAAAGTCGGATTTTCTTGGCGGAAGTTTTCCCTACGGATGCCCGGGCAGGAATGCTACCCGACCGGCTGAGCTACACGTCTCCTGTCAGCAGGCCGCGCCGCAGGGCGTAGCGCACTAGCTCGGCGCGGGTCGACAGCTCCAGTTTCTCCATGATGCGGGCGCGATACGTCTCCACGCTCTTTGGGCTCAGGCTGAGATGGTCGGCGATCTCGCGTGAAGTGTAACCCGAGGCCACCATCCTCAGGACCTCGCGCTCTCGCTCGCTGAGCCGGTCGAAGCTGTCCTTCTCCGCGCCCGTGTGCACGCGGGTCACGAAGTCCTCGAGCAGCATGCGCGTGGCGCCCGGGTGCAGGAACGCCCCACCGCCGGCTACGGTGCGCGCCGCGGCCACGAGTTCCATGTCCGCCGCGGTCTTGTTCAGGTAGCCCGCGGCTCCGGCCTTGAGCACCGGAAACAGGTACCGCTCCTGGGCGTGCACCGTCAGGATCAAGACGGGGGAGGACAGGCCGAGGGCGCGTATCCGGCGCGTGGCCTCAAGGCCGTCCAGCCCGGGCATGCTAATGTCCATTACGATCACGTCGGGGCGCAGCCGCTGCGCCAGAGCGACCGCCTCGTGCCCGTCGGAGGCCTCACCCACAACGGCCATGTCGGGTTCCTGCTCCAGCAACGTGCGCAGCCCGGTACGGAGAACAGGGTGGTCATCGGCAAGCAGAACGCGGATGGGCCCCGACATCCCGGCTACCTCCGCTCCCTCAGGCTGACCCGCGCCACCACCGTGGTCCCCTGCCCTGGGGCTGACCTGATCGTCAGCGTCCCGCCAATCAGACCCATGCGCTCGCGCATGCCGGCCAGGCCTAGCCCGCTCCCTCTGGAGGAGGCCTGATGCGGGTCGAAGCCGGCGCCGTCATCCTCCACCTCCAGGACGACGTCGGACCCCTCCCGGTGGATCCGCACCCGTGCCGCCGACGCCCGGGCGTGCCGCCTGGCGTTGGTCAGTGCCTCCTGGGCCACCCGGTAGAGGGCCAACTCCACCCCGGGTTCCAGGCGGACGCCGAGGCCCTCGGTCAGCAGGCTGATCCGCGTACTGCCAGACGCGTTGAGGCCGTCGACGTGCGCGTGGAGCGCATCAGCCAGCCCCAGGTCGTCGAGAACCGAGGGCCGCATCTCCAGGGCGATCCGCCGCACGTCGTCGAGGGCCCGCGCTGTGAGCCGGCGCAGCTCGGCGACCCGCTGCTGCGCCGCCTCCGGCGCCTGGGCCTGCTCCAGCAGCCGCAGGCGCACCAGCAGCGATGTGAGCGACTGGGCGGCCTCGTCGTGCAGTTCGCGCGCCACCCGGCGCCGCTCCTCCTCCTGCGCCCGGAGGATCTGCCCGGGCAACAGCCGCAGCCGCTCGGCCTGCTCCTCCAGCGCCGCGATCATGCGGTCAAAGGTGTCGGCCAGGTGGTCGAGGCGGTCATCGGAGAGGCCGTAGCGTGCCACGCGCACGCCGCGCTCCCCCTCGGCCACCGCGTCCACGGCCCGCTGCAGGTGATCCAGTGGCCTCAACACGGCCCGCAGCACCAGGAAGTTGACGGCCACGCTCACCGCCACGCCGGCTGTCCCAAAGAGGATCATAAGGTCGTAGTGCGGGGCGCCGGGATGGACGGCACCGTGGCGGAGCGAGATCGCTGTCCCGGCCACGGCGCCCAGCACCACGATGCCGGCGTTGGCCACCAGGATCTTGAGCAGCAGCGGCGCCCGGGCCAGGCGCCGGATCGGGTTTCTGCGGGCGTGCGTCGCCGCAGGCTGCGCCAGGGGCGGGCCGGGCTGCTGGCGGCCGGCGTCTGCGGGTCCCATCACGCTTCACCCTATCGGCCAGCATGGAAGCAGGCCATCGGTCGGGCGCCGTATCGGCGCTAGTAAGGGCTGACCCGGCTCTCCCAGGAACCGCTCCTGGGTTCCTCACACCGTACGACCGCCCGCCGCGGCTCCCAATCATCGGGTGCTCCGAACAGGCGCTTGGGAAGCATCAGCAGGGTGCGCACCGGGATGCTTGCGGTCTCCAGGCCGTAGCGGTTGTCCAGGACCACCGAGCAGATTCTCCAGGTCTGGGCCGTGGAGTTCCAGAGGAGCACTTCGCTGCCATCATACCCCATGGAGACCCGCACGCCCCTGGCCTGATCCACCGCCCTCGTGATGACGGCACCGGTCGCGGCGGATATCGTGACGATGAGAAGCAGGATCAGGCCCCCTGCTGCGCGTGAATGAGAGATCATGTTCGGGGCTCCTCGGGTCAGGCGGCTGCTATGCCCTCCACAGCAGGGGCTGGCGGAGGGCCCTGGGAATCGAACCCAGCCTGGACCGTCAAGCCCAGCGACCGGTTTTGAAGACCGGGGCCCGCACCAGCGAACAATGCCCTCCGCGCGGCCTTCGGGCCGCAGCTAGATTGTAAGCGCGCCCTGCGCGATCGGCAAGAAGGCCGGGTTCTCGATCACGCAGCATCACGGCCGGTGGAGGGACTTTGGGCGTTGCGTCGTAGTATCCAGGTGGTGATTGCCGTGCGGATGCGCAGAGCGTGGGTTCTTGCAGTCGCGCTGGTGCTGGCGGCGCCGGGTCGCTGGTCCGCTGGAGGTCCGGCCGAGTGCGTGATCGCGGAAGGTGCCGGCATCGCCGGGGTGCGGCTCGGGATGGGTGTGGCCGCGGCCATTGCCACCACGGGCACGCCCCTGCGCGCGGTGGAGTCGGGAACGCGCGTGGTCTACGCCCTGCGCGAGCCCTGGGCACAGATGGTGACCGACTACGGGTTCGTCGAGCGCATCAGCACGCGCACGCCGGCGTGCCGCACGGCGCGCGGCATCGGACCTGGCTCCACCCTCGCCGCGGTTCGGAGCGCTTATGCGGGCGCGTCCGCGAGCGTCGTCACGGCGACCCCGGACGGAGACCTTCTCTCCTACCCCTTCGCCGGTGTGGCCTTCCTGGTGCGTCGTGAGAAGGCCGAGACGGTGGAGGTCTTCAGGGCAGAGACAGGCCTGCGCGTCGAAGTGCCAGCGCCCCGCCCACAGCCAGGGGCGCCCACCGCTGCGCCCACGGCGCAGCCTGCCGCGTGGAGTATCCGGGCATCGTCCGCGCGCGTAGAGGATGCCACGCTGATCGTCGCAGGCACAGTGGAGAACCAGGGCCCGGCGATGTCCGTCTACGCTGAGGTGCGGGCGTTTGGCGAAGCCGGGCGCCGTGTGGCAGAGGGAACGGCTCCCGTCTACCCCAATCCCGTGCCGCGCGGGAGGACATCGGGCTTCGAGGTTCGCCTGCAGGTGGGCGAGGTCGTCCGTCGCTACACCGTCGTCATCCGGCCGATCGGGCAGATCACCGGTGCCCTGGCCGAGCACGCCGGTGAGATCAAGGGGATGGCGCAGTTCGCGCAGATAGTCGGCAAGCAGCTCGAGGCTCAAGTGCAGTGGCTGGGCGCTGCCGCGGGGTTCGTGGTCGTGGTCACGAACCGCAGCCCTGTTGCCGTGGCAGGCGCCACGGTTGCTGTTCAGATAGAGGGCGGCTGTCGCCTGGTGCTGCCGGCTCCCCGATTCGTGCAGGACAGCCGGTCCGGTGTGGCCAAGGTCGGAGCGATTCCCGCGGGGGGCTCGGCCCGCGCCACGGTGGAACTGTCGCCCGGCATCTGCCAGGAGTTCGCCACCTGGTCGGCCACGACCCGCATTACCGATGTGCGCGTCAGCGACTAGCCAGGCGGCCAGAGCGGCTGCTCGGCCAGGGGGCCGGGGATCCGCCGGTCGCCCACGCGGCGCGTAACCCGCGCCGAATCCAGGTACTCCAGCAGGGCCAGCGCGTACTTCCTGTTGGTCTGAAGCCGGTCACGTAGCGACGCCACACTCACTGGCGTACCCTGTTGGAGCATCTCGAGCACGGCCTGCCGGGCCTGCTCCGCCGCGCGCGCGGCGATCCGCAGGTCGGGCGCTATCTGCACGGCCAGGGCCTCGTCGATCAGCGCCTGGAACGCCCTGTTCAGGGCACTGGGAGGCCCCAGGCGCTCGATTTCCCCGCCCGGGAGGGGTTGGATACCCGCCCGCTCCAGCAACGCCAGGAGGGCCTCGCGCAGCGCCCTTTCGCCCTCCCCCACCCTCGGTGTGTGCCCTGCCAGCGCCAGCAAGCCTCGGGTCTCCACCAGGCCCCCCGCGCCCAAGAGCTGTGCCAGCACCGCCTCCAGCAGAGGGTCGCGGGGCCCGGCCTGTACCCGCCTCTTGAGCTCCTCGCGCGGCATGCCGCGGCGCCACGGCTCGGCCCTGTGGTATGCTCCCAGGGCTTCCTCTATGGCGCGGCGCGTTTCGAGCACCGCCGACGTCGCGTAGACGCGGGCGCCCACGTCCTGGACGGCGCCCTCCTCAACCGCCTTCGCAAGCGCGGCCCGGGCGACGGGCTCGGTCACGCCAGATTCGGCCGCGACCTCAGAGGGAGCCATTCCGGCGCGTCCCCGCGCTGTAACCGCGGCCACGACGAGCGCCCCGGCGCCTCCCTTCTCGCCTGCGTCCATCTCGGCCGCGGCAGGTGTACCGCGGCGTCGCCGCGACGGCGCGGGGTTCAGGACGGTCCCGCCCCCGACGGTGCTCGTGGGCGAGTAGCGCCGCACCACGAACCGATCGCCATGCACGGCGACCACCTGGGCCTCCAGGCGGATCTGGGCCAGTCCCTCCTCGCCGGGGGCCAGCGCGCCGCGTCCGGCCAGCACCGCGCGTCCGATGGTCTCGCCGGCGCCGATGTGGACGTGCAGCCGCGCGGCGTGCCGCAGCGCGGGCGCGTGAGGAAGGAGTCTCAGGCGGACGTCCAGCCGGTCGGTGACGCGGAAAGCGCCGGGCGTGGCCAGGACGTCGCCCCGCCTGGCCTCGCTCTTCTCGACTCCGGCCAGATTGACCGCGGCCCGGCTGCCCGCCGTCGCCTCAGGTACAGCCACGCCGTGGACCTGGATGCCACGCACCCTTGCCTGCCGGCCCGATGGCAGCAGCACCAGGGTGTCCCCTTGCAGGATGCGCCCGTTCCATACCGTGCCGGTTACCACGGTGCCAAATCCCTGCATCGTGAAGGAGCGATCCACGGGCATGCGTGCCGGACCGTCGGCCGATCTCTCCGGTACCTGCTCCACCAGGCGTGCGAGCACGCGCACCAGCTCTGCCAGCCCGTCGCCGGTCCTGGCCGAGACGTGCACGAGCGGCGCGCCCTCCAGGGCCGTCCCAGCCACAAGCCCGGAAAGGTCCTCCTCGACCGCGGCCAGCCATTCCGGGTCAGGCCCAAGGTCCATCTTGCTGATGACCACCACACCGCCCCAGGGGCAGAGGAAGCGCAGGATGTCCACATGCTCCCGTGTCTGTGGCATCGCGCCTTCGTCGGCGGCCACCACGAGCATGACCAGATCTATGCCTCCGGCCCCGGCCAGCATGTTGTGCACGAGCGCTTCGTGTCCTGGCACATCCACTATGCCCACGCGCCGGCCCCCAGGCAGGTCCAGGTGCGCGAAGCCCAGATCAAGGGTCATTCCGCGCCGTTGCTCCTCGGCCAGGCGGTCGGGGTCGGTGCCGGTCAGCGCCCGCACCAGCGCGCTCTTGCCGTGGTCTATGTGCCCTGCGGTGCCGATTGTGACCGGATGCATCAGTCGGGGAAAGCGGCGGCCCGAAGCAGCGCCGGGATCCGCCGCTCCTCCCCGGGCAGCAGCGCCAGGACGTCCAGATGCAGTGCGCCTTCCCGCATGAAACCGAGCACCGGCACGGATCCCGTCCGGAGGCGTGCGGCCCAATCCTCGGGCCGCGCAGATACAGGGGAGATCCTGACGGCCCAGGACGGAATCGAGGCGCCGGGAAGCGCACCTCCTCCCACCTCTCCGTGCGTGGGCACGACATCCACCGAGGCCGCCCCTCCCACGGCCCCCAGTACCCCTCTGGCCAGGCGCCGCGCCAGAGCGCGGCGCGCCCCGGGGGCGCGCGCCAGCATCGCCAGGATCGGGATCTCCTTCCACGCCCGGTCCTGGTCGAGATGGGCGCGCAGGGTGGCCACAAGCGCTGCCAGGTTCAACTTGTCCAGGCGCGCGGCCCTGGCCATCGGATGGGACCGGCAGCGGTCCGTCGTGGCGCGCCTCCCCACGATCACGCCGGCCTGCGGCCCGCCCAGCAGTTTGTCGCCGCTGAAGATCACCAGATCCGCGCCCTGCGCTACCGAGGCCTGCACCATCGGCTCTGCCGGGAGTCCCACGCGCACCGTGTCAACAAGGCAGCCGCTGCCCAGATCATGCACGACCGGAACGTCGCGGCTCCGCCCGAGCTCCACAAGCTCGGACAGCGCGACATCCTGCACGAACCCGCTCTGGGAGAAGTTGCTCCGATGCACCTTCAGCAACATGCCCGTCTGTTCGCCCAGTGCCCTCGCGTAGTCCGACAGGTACGTACGGTTGGTCGTTCCCACCTCCACGAGGCGGGCGCCGCTTGCGCGCATGACGTCGGGCAGCCGGAATCCGCCTCCGATCTCAACGAGCTCGCCGCGCCCGACCAGCACCTCGCGTCCGGTGGCCAGGGCCGCCAGGGCAAGCACGACCGCGGCTGCGGCGTTGTTCACCGCGAAGCCGGCCTCGGCCCCGGTCAGGGCGGTCAGCAGCGGCTCGACGTGCGCGGCGCGGCTGCCGCGCTCCCCGCTCTCCAGGTCGATCTCCAGGGCGCAGTAGCCGGACGAGACTTCACCCAGCGCCGCCTGCGCCGCCACGGAGAGGGGAGCGCGTCCGAGGTTTGTGTGCAGTATGATGCCGCTCGCGTTGATGACGCGCCTGGGACCGCCGCCGAACTGCCGCCGCAGCACTGCCGCGGCGCGATCCGCGATGGCTTCGTGCTCCACGCCGCCTCCTCCCTCACGTAGCGCGCGGCGCGCCTCGTCCACCGCATGCTGGACCGCCAGCGTGGCCGCCCTGCGTGAGAACGCATCGAGCAGACCCCGCCGGCGCAACTCCTCCACCACTCGGTCCACTGAGGGCAGGAGGCGCAGGGGCGGACCCTCCTCGGGCATGTCGGATCAGCGCAGAAGCGTGCCCATGACCATGGCTACGGCCACCACGACGGCCGTGACCAAGGCAAGGCGCGCCAGGTCGGCGCGCAGGCGCGGCATCAGGGCCTCACCTGGGTCCGCCGGGGAGGGGCCTCCTCCGGGCAGGGGACGCAAACGGGTACTGCAGCGCACACACAGGGTGCGCCCCTGGGGATTGTCGGCACCGCACTTGGGGCAACGCATTCATGTGCTCCTCTCGTCTCCTCTGAATCGGTCGTGCAGGATCACCCTGGCAGTATCTCGATCGCCGGCGGTTCGGAAGCGGCCTTCCGGTGCGCCGCGGCCTCGCGGATCGGGGCGACTACCGATTCGGGCACGTACTGACCGCCCACCGGCATGTGGGTGGAGGCGGCGCCGCCGTGGAAGTCGGTGCCGCCAGTGGCCAGAAGCCCCATCCTCGCAACGAGCGCCCTGTACTCCTCTACCTGGGACGGGCTGTGGTCCGGGTAGTAGACCTCAAGCCCGTCCAGGCCGGCCTCGACCAACGCAGGGATTCGCGCGCCACCATTCGCCACGCCAGGATGCGCCAGCACGGCCAGGCCGCCGGCCGCGCGGATCAGGGCGACGGCCTGCTCAGGGGAAAGCTTGAGCCGCTCGGCGTAGGCGGGCCGCCCTCGTCCGATGAATCGGTCGAACGCCTCGTTGACGTCGCGTACGTGCCCGGCCTCGACGAGCGCCCGGGCCACGTGCAGTCTGCCGATCGCGCCCCCTGCCGCCAGGGTCGCCACGCGCTCATGCGCAACCGGCGCTCCCAGCGCCGCCAGCCTGCCGACCATGCGCGCGGCGCGGTCCGAGCGGCCCTCCCGCAGCCGCCCCAGGAGCGCCTGCAACCAGTTCTGGCGATGATCCACGAAGTACCCCAGCAGGTGGACCTCTCCATCGTCGACGTCGCAGGATAGCTCCAGCGCGGGCCAGACCTCCACGCCGAGCTTCCTGCCGGCGGCAACGGCGTCGTCCACCCCGGCGGTCGAGTCGTGGTCGCAGACCGCGAGTATCCCCACGCCGCGCGACCGGGCCTCGGCGACCAGTGCTCCGGGATCCAAGAGGCCGTCCGAGGCCACGGTGTGGGTGTGAAGGTCAATCCGCACGCGGCCCGTCCCCTGCGACTTCCTGGATGCGCTCGATCGCGGTGGCCCGGCCGTCGGCGGCGACGGTCACCAGCACCGCGTTCAGCATTACCGGACCTGCGGCCACCTCGAAACGCGCCGGGAGCTGCGTCATGAAGCGTTCCAGCACCGCCGAGCGGGCCATGCCGATGATGCCGTCGCGCGGTCCTGTCATGCCCACATCGGTGATGTAGGCGGTGCCCTCGGGCAGAACGCGCTCGTCGGCCGTCTGCACGTGCGTGTGCGTGCCGATGACCGCGCTCACAAAGCCGTCCAGGTGCCATCCCATGGCGACCTTCTCTGACGTGGCCTCTCCATGGAAGTCCACAACCACCGCGGGCACCTTGGCCCGCAGCTCATTCGCAAGGCTCCGCGCCAGGCGGAACGGATCGTCCAGCTCAGCCATGAACACGCGTCCCTGCAGGTTGATCACGCCGATCGTGGCGCCGCCCGCGGTCGCCAGCACCGCCGCTCCCCGCCCGGGCACCCCGGGCGGATAGTTGGCCGGACGCAGGATGCGTGGGTCGGCGTCGAGGAGATCGTATGCCTCCCGGTTGTTCCAGATGTGATTGCCGGACGTGATCACATCCACCCCGGCGGCGAACATCTCCTCGGCCACATGCGCGGTCAGGCCCCTCCCCCCTGCGGCGTTCTCGGCGTTGGCGATCACGACGTCGAGATCGCGCGACCGCCGGAGAGCGGGCAGGCGCTCAGCGAGGAGGCGCCTGCCCGGCTTCCCTGTGACATCTCCCACAAACAGGATGTTCACTCGCTCACCGCGCGTACTCCACAACCCGGGTCTCGCGGAGGACCGTTACCTTGATCTGCCCGGGGTACTTCAGCTGCTCCTCGATCTTGCGTGCCAGGTCGCGGGCGAGGATCGTCGCGCCGGCGTCATCCACCTCGGTCGGCCTGACGATGACCCGTATCTCGCGCCCGGCCTGGATCGCGTAGGCCTTCTCCACGCCGTCGAACGATGTGGCCAGCTCCTCGAGCGCCTGCAGGCGCTTGATGTACAGCTCGACGGTCTCCCTGCGGGCGCCGGGCCGGCTGGCCGAGATCGCATCGGCGGCGGCCACGATCACCGCCTCCAGGCACGCGGGCTCCTCCTCGCCGTGATGATAGGCGATCGCGTTCATCACCTCGGGAGGCTCGTGGTAGCGTCTGCACAGGTCGGCCCCTAGCGTGACATGGGTCCCCTCCGCCTCGTGCGTGAGGGCCTTGCCGATGTCGTGCAGCAGCCCGGCCCGCCGGGCCAGCGCCGTATCGGCGCCCAAGTGCGTGGAGAGCAACCCTGACAGCAGCGACACCTCAATGGAGTGGCGGAGCAGGTTCTGGCCATAGGAGTGACGGTACTTGAGCCTCCCCAGGACCTGCACCTCCTCCGGGTGCAGACCGTGGACGTTGGCCTCGAACGCGGCCTGCTCGCCGTCTGAGCGCACACGCTCCTCGACCTCGGCGCGTGCCTTCTCGACCACCTCCTCAATCCTGCCGGGGTGGATTCGGCCGTCCGCCATCAGCTTCTCCAGCGCCAGCCTGGCCACTTCGCGACGGACGGGATCAAACGAGGAGACCGTGACGGCCTCCGGCGTGTCGTCAACGATCAGATCCACGCCGGTGAGGCTCTCCAGGGTTCGGATGTTCCGGCCCTCGCGGCCGATGATGCGGCCCTTCATGTCCTCGTTGGGAAGGGGTACGACCGAAACGGTGACCTCGGCCGTGTGCTCGGCCGCGCACCGCTGGATGGCCAGTGCCAGGATCTCGCGGGCTCGGCGGTCGCCCTCGTCCCGGGCCTCGCTCTCAATGCGACGAATGAGTTGTACGGCTTCGTTCCGCGTGCTGACCTCGACGGCCGACAGGACCTGGGCGCGGGCCTCCTCCGAGGTCAGGCCCGCGATCCGCTCGAGTTCAGCCTGCTGCGCGTGCTTGTGCCGTGCGGCTTCCTCGCGCAGTTGGGCGATGCGTTGTTCCTCTTCCGCCTGATGGTGCTCGCGCTTCTCAAAGCCTTCGATCTTGCGCTCGAGGTTCTCCTCTCGCTGTGCCAAACGCCGCTCTTGCCGCAGGAGATCCGCGCGCAGTTCACGGATCTCTTTCTCCGCTTCACGCTTGAGGCGGAACGCCTCGTCCTTGGCTTCAACGACGGCTTCCCGCTGCCGGGCTTCTGCCTCCTTCCTTGCTTCCTCAAGGATCTGTCGTGCGGCCACTTCGGCCGATTCTATCCGCGCCTCGGCGATGGTTCTGCGCAGGAGGTACCCGAGGAGGAGCGCGATCAGGGCCGCGACCACGGTGACTACGTACGGGCCCATGGCTTCGATGGTGGTCACCTCCCTCGGTTGTGCTGGGTTGTTGCGGCATCACCCTCCGGTTTGGAAGGATACTTGCTGCCCTTTCACTCGATTGTACCGACGGACCGAAAACAGTGTCAAGAATCGGGCTGCGACGCCTGCGGCAGCGCCTCCTCGGGCCCCTCGGGAATGGGAACGCCGCCCAGGCTCTGCAGCCGGTCTCCGAAGCGGTCCAGCGCCCGGCGCGCGACCTCGTAGTTGTTCTGGGCCCGCCGAATCTGCTCGCCCAGCCTGGCCATGGGCTCCCTGACCAGCCCGATGTCCGCCGCCAGATGCGCCAGCCCTTCGCGGATCTGGCCAGCCTGGCGCTCCACCTGGAGCCCCTTGAGGCCGTAGACCAGCGCCACAAGGTACGCGTAGAAGGTGGTGGGCGAGACCGGGATCACGCGGCGCTCCATGCAGTACTGGTAGAGGCCTCCTGCCTCGTCCCCTCGCACGACGGCCTCGTAGTACACGTTCTCCGCGGGCACGTACATCAGCGCGAAGTCGTACGTGCCCTCCTCGGGCAGGATGTACTTCTCGGCTATGGTCCTGACGTGCGCCTGGACCTGGCGATCGAACTCCCGCCTGGTCCTTGCGCGTTCCTCGTCGGATGCGGACCGCAGCATCGCCTGGAAGCCCTCCAGGGGAAACTTCGAATCCACGGGCACCAGCCTATCCCCCAGGCGGATCACCGCATCCACCACCATGCCGTTGGGGAAGCGGTGCTGCATCTCGAAGATGGACTCCGGCAGGCGGTCGCGCAGGAGGTTCTCAAGGAGCAGTTCGCCCACGCCGCCGCGCAGCTTGGGCGGCCGCAGGATCTCCTGCAGGGAGGCCAGGTCACGGCCAAGATCGTAGATCCGGCCGGCGGCCTCCTCCACTCCCTTCAACCGTTCGTGCACCGTTGTCACCAGACCCGCGGTCTCCGTGAACCGCTGGCCCACCATCTGCAGGTTCGCGTCCAGGCGTTCGGCGACGTTGCGGCCTACCTCGTCAAGGCGTTGCGACATCTGCCCGCGCAGCGCGTCGAGCTGCTGTTGTAGCATCAGCAGCCCGGCGTCAGGCCCCTCGCGCCGCCGCAGGGCCAGGACGGCCAGGCCGGCGCCGGCCGCGGCCGCGGCCGCCAACATGACCACATCCAGGGTGCTCACGCCCGCCTCCCTTCCGCCCGCAGTAGGGTGTGCTAGTCCTCCCCCGCGGTGTAGGGGCAAATCGAAGCGAAGGCGCAGTACCGGCAGGCCCGGTAGTAGTCGGGGGTCGCGGTGAACTCCCGGCTGCGGATGCCCGCGGCCGCGGCCTCGATTGCCCCAGACGCGGCATCCAGCCTTGCTTGGGTAGGTGTGGCGGTCCCCACCAGAACCTGCCTGGGCCCCAGGAAATGCAGCTCCAGCCGATTGGGCATGCGGCCGTAGTGGCTATGGAAGGCAAGGGCGTAGATGTCGAGCTGGAGACTCTCCTTGGCCCTGCGGTCGGCGTCCTTCTGAGCCCGCACGTCGGCCGTCTTGAAGTCGATGATAACCGCTTCATCGTCCGCGCCCGCCCTGTCGGGGCGATGCAGATCCACGCGGTCCCACCGCCCAATTACACGCGTGCTGCCGATCTGGACCGCGAACCTGCTCTCGACCATCGTCGGCACCGTGCCAGAGGCCCGCTGGAACTCCAGGAATGTTCGCAGGACCTGGCGCCCCTCGGCCATTCGCTGGTCCTCGTGCTCGCGGCTGATGAACCCCTCGCTGGTCCAGGCGCGCTCGAACGCCTGTATCAGGTGCTCGGGTTCGATCGGCTGTCCACGCGCGCGGCGCCGGTTGTACTCCATGGCCCCGGCATGCACGGCCGCGCCGTACACAACACGGTGGTCGCGCAGCAGCGGCACGCGCAGCACGTGCGTGTACTTGTACTTGAGCGGACAGATCTGGTAGTCGTCCACTTGCCGGAACGAGAGATTCACGGTCGCCTCGGGCGGCAGGATGCCAGGCAGCACCACGGGCGCATCCGCTGGAGGGGCGTGCCGTGCTATCGACTCGACCGCCGAGACCCCGAGCACCGCCACCTCAACCGCCGGTTCGTCCAGGGCCTCCAGCACGAACCGGCTGATCTTGCGCGGGCGCACGTTTCCGTAGTCCCGTCCGCTTGTCAGCACGAGGCGCTGCTTCGCGCGCGTCATGCCGACGTAGAACAGCCGCCGCTCCTCCTGCAGGTGGCTGTCGCCCGAGGGCAGCACCTCTTTGTCGCGCACCAGGTCGTCGGGAATCCGCAGCGGCTCGGAGCGGCCGCGCGATGGGAACCGATCGGCCACGCAGTTGACCAGGAACACCATCTGGAACTCCAGGCCCTTGGCCTTGTGCACGGTCAGGACCTGCACGCCGTCGAAATCCGGGTCGGGCTCCGGCGATGGGGGGTCGTCCCCGGCGGCGATCAGGTCCTCCATGCGGCGCACAAACTCGGGTACACGATCGTACACGGCGACCTCGCCGTGGCGCGCCACGATGTCGAAGAGGCGGGCCAGGTTCGCCACCTTCACCTCGTCGCCGGGCAGCCCCGAGGTGGCCAGCCGGCGGATGTAACCCGTGCGGGTGACCAGGTACTCGTAGAGCACGCGCCCCGTGGCGTGGTGACGCATCAGCGCGCGCATCTCGTCCAGATCCTCGAGCATGCGGGCAACGGAAGCCCTGCTCTCGGGAGAGATCTCGGCACCCAGCCCCTGCGCGGAGCGCGGGTTGCGGAGGGTGTGCTCCAGCGATCTGTTGCGGCGGCCTGCCTGGTTGAGCGCCAGCGCCATGTCGGCGCCGTCGATCTCGTAGAGGCCTGACGTGCCCAGGTAGTACAGGCTCAGGTTGTCGGCGGGATCGGCCAGGACGCGCAGGAACGCCAGCGCCACCCTCACTTCCTCCCGGTCGTAGAGCCCGCGCGTTCCCGAGAACCACCAGGGGATCCCGCGAAGGTTCAACGCGCGCATGAACGGGTCGGCGTCACGGTTGGCCCGCACCAGGATGGCGCAGTCCCGCGCGCGCCCGCCTGATCGGATGTGGTCGGCGATCATCTCCGCCACGCCTTCGGCCTCGCTTGAGAGGGTGTCGTAGTGGATGTGCCGGACAGGAGTCCGGTCCGGGGTGCGGGCGGCGAGGCGCTTGTCGAGCTGGTTGCGCGCCTCCAGCCGGTCGGGATCGTTGTGCCTTATCAGGCGATAGGCGGCGTCGAGGACCGTTTGGGGCGAGCGGAAGTTCTCGGTGAGCACCACCTGTGTGGCGTCGGGATACGCGGCCGCAAACCCCAGGATGTTGCTTATCGCCGCCCCGCGAAACTTGTAGATCGCCTGGTCGTCATCTCCCACCACCGTGATGTTGCGGTGTCCGGCGGCCATGATCTTCACGAGCTCGAACTGGGCGTGATTCGTGTCCTGGAACTCGTCCACCAGGATGTAGCGAAACCGCTCCTGATACTGCCTGCGGATATCGGGGCGGTCGCGGAACAGCCGGAGCGGGATCGAGATCAGGTCGCCGAAATCGACCCGACCCGCCTCCAGCAGAAGGCGCTGGTAGGCCGCGTAGACCCGGGCCAGTTCACGGTGCGCCCCGGCGTCCTCTCCGGGAGCCGTTTCGGTCTCACCGGCCTGTCCCTCCAGGGCCAGGCGCTCCGCCCAGGCCTCGTACGCCTCGGGAGAGATGTCCTCGTCCTTCGCGCGCGCGATCAAGGTGAGCAGGGCGTCGATGTAGCGCGTGGGATCGCCCAGCGGCCTGTACCTCTCGAGCGGCATCTGGAAGAGGCGATCGCGGAAGAACACGAACTGCTCCGGGCGCGACAGAACACGGAAGTCCGGGGCCAGCCCGGCCTCGATTGCCTGATCGCGCAGCACCCTGTCGCCGAAGGCGTGGAACGTGCTGATCCAGGCGTCGACGTACCCGTAGGGCACGAGCTGGTCCACGCGCGTCTCCATCTCGGCGGCCGCCTTGTCGGTGAAGGTGAGCGCGAGGATCTCGCTGGGGCGCGCGCGCCGGGTGGAGATCAGCCACGCGATGCGGCGCGTGATCACGGTCGTCTTCCCGGTGCCGGCGCCGGCGACGATGAGCAGCGGGCCGTCGCCGTGCGTTACCGCGGCGGCCTGGCCGGGCGTGAGGTCCTCGAGTGTCCCGGCGGGATCAGAGAGCGAGATCGTCATGGGGTATCGCTATCAGGGTCGCCCGCGTCCGGGCGTCCCGCCTTTCGCAGGGCGCTGGCTATGGTGCCGGGCGAGTAGCCGCGGCGCCCCAACCACGCCGCAAGGCGCCTCTGCGCCACGTGCGGGGGCAGCCCCCGGAGGCGTCGCTGACGTTCCTGAGCCTGGCGGGTGGCCAGGGCCTCCTCCTGCTCAGGCGACAACCGGTCCGCGAGCGCCTCGGCGATCACCGCCTGCGCCACGCCGCGCGCCAGTAGTTCCGCCTTCAGCCTGCGCGCGCCGCCCGGGCGCAGGGCCATGCGGTCGGCGATCCAGGCGCGCGCAAACCGGGCATCATCTATCCACCCCGATCGCGCCAGATCTCCGATGACGGCCAGCGCCTCCTTGCGCGCCACACCGCGGCGCCGCAGCGCGATCTCCAGCTCGGCCCTGCTGCGCAGCCTGCGACGCAGCAGGCCCAGGGCCACCTCCCGTGCCCTCAGGCGCCCTGAACTCTCGACAAGACGCGTGACCTCGTCTGGTGCGAGGACTCGGCCCTCGACCAGGCCGAGCGCGTCAGCGGTTCGGGCGTCTATGCGGATCCGTCCCAGACCCTGGATCTCCACCTGCCGGATGCCTGCGTCGCGTGCGCACGTGCGCACGCGCGATACGCGCGGGCTCGCGGCCTCATCCACGGGCCCGGACTCCGTCGCCTACCCCCGGGGCTTCGCGGTGGCAGGACGCGCTGGTGGAGCGGGGCGCGCCGCGGCCTGCACTCGACGGGCCTCAGGGTCGGCTGTCGGAGCCGCGGTCGCCTCGCCCCCGCGAACCAGCCCGCGCGCCTCGCGTACGCGGCGGTCTATCTCGTTGGCCACCTCGGCGTTGCTGTCAAGGAACTCGCGCGCGTTGTCGCGCCCCTGCCCCAGGCGCAGGTCGCCGTATGTGAACCAGGCCCCGGTGCGCTGCACCAACCCTACCGCCGTGGCCACATCCAAAATGCTGGCGCTGCGCGAGATCCCGTGACCGTAGTAGATGTCCACCTCCGCATCGCGAAACGGAGGCGCGACCTTGTTCTTGACGACCTTGACACGCGCCCGCATCCCCCGGACCTCGTCCCCGCTCTTGATGTTCTCGATCTTGCGGATTTCCATGCGGACCGACGAGTAGAACTTGAGCGCCCTGCCGCCCGTCGTTGTCTCCGGGTTGCCGAACATGACGCCGATCTTCTCGCGGATCTGGTTGATGAAGACGACTATCGTGCGCGACCGGCTGATCGTGCCGACCAGCTTGCGCAGGGCCTGTGACATGAGGCGCGCCTGCAGTCCCACGTGCGCGTCGCCCATCTCGCCCTCGAGCTCGGCACGCGGCACCAGCGCCGCCACCGAGTCCACGACCACGACGTCCACGGCGCCGCTGCGCACGAGGGTCTCGGCTATCTCCAGGGCCTGCTCCCCGCTGTCGGGCTGCGAGAGGATCAGGTTGTCCACGTCCACCCCCACCGCCTTGGCGTAGGACGGATCGAGCGCGTGCTCGGCGTCTATGAACGCGGCCACGCCCCCCTCACGCTGCGCCTCCGCGATGATGTGGTAGCCGAGCGTGGTCTTGCCCGATGCCTCGGGGCCGTAGATCTCGACCACGCGCCCCCTTGGAACCCCGCCGACGCCCAGGGCCAGGTCCAAACTGAGCGCCCCGGTTGGAATGACCTCGACCTGGAGTCTCGCGCCGGCCTCGCCCAACTTCATGATGGAGCCCTTGCCAAACTGCTTCTCAATCTGGGAGAGGGCCAGGTCCAATGCCCGCTGACGCTCAGTCATCTCGTGCGACCTCCCGACCGCGACGCCTTGAGAATACCAAACAAATGTTCGCTTGTCAATCCTGCAAAGACAATCAGGGCGTGCCGATGTACCAGATTTGGTGCCTAGCCCTCCCTGGAATTCAATCCGTGGCCCAGATGAACCTGCTCCCGTGGCGTGTAGACCGGACCCTGGGGTGTCAGGCGGCTCTCCATCACCGTGACCGTCCTGATCCACTCGAGGCCGATGGCGATGTCGCGGTGCGCGCCGATCGCCCGTACGATGTCCCCCCACTGGCGGTCGTCCTTCGCGCGGCCCAGTGTCAGGTGAGGCCGGAACGGCCTGGAGTCCATGGGGATTCGGTCCCTGCTCAACGCGGCCCTTACCCGGCCAGCCAGGTTCTCCAGGGCCATGGCCCCCTCCGTGCACCCGAGCCAAACGACCTGCGGTCTGGCCAGGCTGGGAAACGCGCCCAGGCCCCCGATCGTCACCGAGAACGGGGCCACGCCGACTGCGGCCGCGCGCGTCGCGACAACCGCACGGGCCACCTGCGCAGCCGGTATCTCGCCCAGGAAGCACAGGGTGTAGTGCAGGAGCTCTGGACGCACCCACCGCAGCGCGGCCCCGGCAGCGCGCAGCCGCTCCTGGGCCCCCGCCGCCAGGCGCCGGGCCTCGGCGCTAAGCTCGACCGCGATGAAGGTGCGGTGAAGTGTCATCGCCCAAGCAGGTGAAGCCTTAGCAAGTTGAGCGCTGCCTGCGCGGCCAGGTGGCGCACCCCGGCCCTCCCGGCCTCGCCGCTGAACCGCCACTCCTCGCTGCGCGTGCAGGTCTCCGTGGCCAGCGCGAGGTGCACCAGTCCAACGGGCTTGGCAGGCGTGCCTCCATCAGGGCCGGCAACTCCGGTGATCGCCACGCCGATGCTGGCGCCTGTCCGGGCTCGCGCACCCTGGGCCATCGCCCTGGCAACCTCGGCGCTGACCGCGCCGTGTGCCACAATCGTGTCGGGCGGCACGCCGAGATCCCGCACCTTGGCCTCGTTGCTGTAGGCGACGAATCCCGCTAGCAGGAACGCCGAGCTGCCCGGGGTCTCGGTCAGGCGCGCGGTCAGGAGGCCCGCGGTGCATGATTCGGCCACCGCCAGCGTGAGCCCGCTCGCGATCAAGAGACGGGCCGCCGCCCCCGGGAGCGTCTCGTCGTCCGCGCCCACAACCGCGTCCCCCAGCCGTTCACGCAGACACGCCTCGACCCGGTCTATCATCTCCTCGACGGCCGCGGGCCGTCCCTTGGCCGTGATTCGAAGTTGAACCTCACCCAGCTTGGCGAGCGGCGCTACGGTCGGGTTGTCGCCGTGGATGAGGTCGCGAACGCGTTCCTCGACCAGCGACTCACCCATGCCGACGACGCGCAGCACGCGCGACCGTATGACCTGGTCTCCGGCGTGCTCGGTTAGCCAGGGCACCAGCCCGTCAGCGACCAGTTGCTCCATCTCCGCGGGCACGCCCGGGAACATGAAGACCACCTGGCGCCCAATCGGGACAACGAGCCCGGGCGCCGTGCCCCTTCGGTTCGGGACGACGCGAGCCCCTGACGGGATTCTGGCCTGCCGGAAGACCGAGTCCACGGCCCTCCGGCCCCGCCGGGCGAAGAACTCGACGATGCGATCGGCTGTCTCCTGGTGGTGGACCAGCGGCAGGCCCGCGGCGAGAGCCACTGCCTCACCCGTCAAGTCGTCTTCGGTCGGCCCCAGGCCTCCGGTCGTGATCACCAGGTCCGAGCGCGACAGCGCGAGTTCCACCGCCTCCCGGACACGGTTGAGGTTGTCGCCCACTGTCTGCTTCGCGAGCACATCCACACCCCACGCGGCCAGCAGCCTGGCCAGGTAGGCCGCGTTTGTGTCGGTGATCTGCCCGAGGAGCAATTCGGTGCCGACAGATATCAGTTCGGCGCGCATGGTTTGCAGCAGGAACCCCTCAAGGCGCTGCGCCTGGTCGAAAAGTGCGCTCCACGACCTCGCCCAGGCGTCCGTAGACCCCTAGCGCGTTGCCGTTCGCGATCACGGTCAAGGCACCGGCGTTGCCCGCGCGCAGCGTTATCTGGGCCGGGCTTACCCACCGCATCACCTGCCCGGCGCTGATGAACCCCTCGAACAGGCGGTTTTCCCCGGTCCGAACCAGCAGCCACGATCGGCCCGAGGCACGCACCTCGATCGTCACATCCTCTCGCGTGCGCGGCGCGCCCGGTGGCACCCGTTCCTCGCGCGGGGCAGGAACCTGGGATGGGAGTGGAGCCGGCGATGGCACCGCAGCCTCGGGCGTCGCCGTCGCCGAGGGAGGGCCCTTGGCAGGCACGGGCTGCGCGAACTCCCAGATCTGGCGCGTGAGCAGAGCCACCGCCGAGGTCAGGACAAGGATTACCAGGATTGCCAGGAAGGTGATCCGCCGCCTGAGGGGCGAGGCCGCTGTACCCTGGACGATGGGCGACCCCAGGCGCTGCATGGCCTCCGCGGGCTCCGCATCCGCCGCCGGCATGATCGCGACAAGGTCTCTGACCAGCGGCTCGGGATCTACGCCCAGCTCACGGGCCACCGTGCGAAGGAAGCCCCTCGAGAACGCCAACGGAGGTAGCGCGTCGAGGCGACCTTCCTCGAGCGCCGCGAGGTGGGCGACGCTGATCTTCGTGCGCGCATGCAGCTCGTCCAGTGAGATACCGCGCGCCCCGCGCGCCGATCGGAGCGTGGCGCCGATGCTGGCGGCCCTGGATCGGTCCTGCGGCGGTGTCGGCGTTCTCACGACACCCGTGTTGTTCCCGCTCAGGCCCGCGCGTCCCTGCCCCCGGGGCAAGCCCCGCAGTCCTGCAGGAGCGCCTGGTTCACCAGATGCTGCTTGGCGAAGTCCCCGGCGCTGACCCAGTTCAGGAATCCCTCAGCCCCCAGAAGGGCGCGGCGAATCTCTCCCGCCGATCTGCCGGCGGCGTGCAGTTCTCCTGCGCGCTGGCAGATCTCCTCCCAGAAGGCGATCTTGCCGCGCAGAGCCGCCGGACCGTCGTCACAGACCGCGCCCAGGCCGCAGAACAGCCTGCTTATCGGAAGCGCGGCGATCCTGCGCAGCGATTCGAGGCTCTCATGCAGCCGCTCGTCCCGCCGCAGGTACATGACCCGCTGACCAAGGTAGGCGTCGGCGCCAAACAGCCAGCCCGTGCGCTCCTCGAACAGCACCACCTGGTCGTCGCTGTGACCGGGCGCATGAATGACGCGGAAGGCGTACCGCCCGGTTGCGACACGCTCGCCCAGGGGCGCGGGATCGTACGGGGTCGGCCTTCCCCACACAAACCACCGATAGAGCGGCAGTTCTGTCCCAGGGTAGCGAAGCCGCTCGGTCCCGAGCGGGTGAATCCGCGCCCGGATGCCGAAGCGCGCTTCTACCGCGGCGTTCCCCCCGACGTGATCCTCGTGGTGGTGCGTGTTGACAACCTGCGTCACCTCGTATCCGGCGAGGGCGGCGACCAGTTCACCGGCGGTGCGCCGGCAACCCGTATCGATCAGCAGACCGTCCACATGGTAGGCGCAAGTCCAGTAGAGCGGCCGCCCGGCCACGGCCCGGGCCATGCGTATCTGGGTCACGGGGCCGTACGCGCGGATGCGGATCACGCCCCTACGCCTCTTCCTTGGTGTACGGGATTCCGTCCGCGGCCGGCGGCACGGCCCGCCGCATGAAGCCGGCGAGCACCAGGATGGTGGCGATGTGCGGCAGCACCGTGATGAACTGGTAGGGCACCCCCGTGTGCACCACACGCAGACTGAGCGCGTCGAAGTACCCGAAGAGCGCGGAGGCGCCCAGCGCCCCAAGCGGCCACCAGTTGCCGAAGATCATGGCGGCCAGGGCGATGAAGCCACGCCCCTGGGTCATCCCCTCCAGGTAGCCCCGGCCCTGTTCGATGGAGAGGTACCCGCCCGCCAGCCCGGCCAGGGCGCCGCTGATCAGCACCCCCGCGTATCGCATCACCGCCACGTTGATCCCGAGGGTGTCCGCGGCCAGAGGGTGTTCGCCCACGGATCGCAGGCGCAGCCCAAAGACGGTCCGCAGCAGCACCCACTGGCCCAGCACCAGCAGTACCAGCGCCAGCGGGATTACCGGCGAGATGCCGGTGGCAAGCGGCGCCAGGGCCGGCACCTCGCGCAGCAAGGGTACGCTGACGGGCTCAAACCCGCTGATGCCGGGCGACTGCGTGGCCACGCCGAAGATCAGGATGTTCAGGAACCGCGCCAGCCCGACCGCGAGCATGTTCAGCACCACGCCGCTTATGATCTGGTCCACCCTGAACGTCACGGCGACAACGGCGTGTATCAGCGAGAACGCCACGCCGGCGGCCATTGCCGCCAGCATGCCCGCCAGCGGGGCGAGCGCCTGCGCCGCGCCGGCCTCTGCCCCGGCCGCCGGGATGGACACCGCGACCACGTGGGTTACCGAGGCACCTACGAACGTGCCCATTATCATGATGCCTTCCAGACCGATGTTCACGACGCCGCCGCGCTCAGAGTAGACGGCGCCCATCGCGGTGAGCAGTATGGGCACTGTCAGCCGGACCGCGGACGCCAGCAGCGCCATGTTGAAGAGGGCTGCCACCAGCTCCACGGCCTATCCCCCCTCCTGCATGACCGCGTCGGACGGCGCGGCCACCGCACGCTCCGCCTCGCGCTTGCGCTGCGCGCGGACGTAACGCGTCACCAACTCGTACCCCACTACAATCGCCAGGATGATCACGGCCTGCAGGATCGTGATTACCTCGCGCGGGACCCCCGCGAACACCTGGACTCCCTGCGCGCCGCGGTCGAGGAAGCCCAGCAGCAGCGCCGCAGGGACGACTCCCATCGGGTTGTTTCTGGCCAGCAGTGCCACGGAGATCCCCAGAAAGCCAAGCCCCTTCGGGAAGTCGATGTCGAAGTACCCGAAGAACCCGAGTATGTCGGAGAGCCCCACAAGCCCGGCCGTTGCGCCGCTTGCCAGGAACATCAGGAACTGGGTGCGCGCGATGCGTACCCCGGCGGCCTCGGCCGCGTGCGGGTTGAGCGCCACGGCGCGGACCTCGTACCCGAAGCGGGTGCGCGCAAGCAGATATGCCGCGGCCAGGCACAGCACCACCGCCAGCACCAGGAACCAGTTGAGCGCCGAGTGCTCAGGAATTCCTATCCCGAACTGCTGTAGCAACGGCCGCAGCGGAGGTATCCGGGCGCTGTCAAGGAACAGGGGGGTGCGCACGCGCGGCGTGCCCGCCTGCGTCGGGTCGCGGAAGACGTCGGCGAGCAGGTACAGCACCAGCGCCGCGGCAATGTGGTTCATCATGATCGTGGTGATGACCTCGTGCGCGCCGCGCCTGAGCTTCAGCACGATTGGAAGCAGCGCCCAGATCGCCCCTCCCGCCACGCCGGCCAGGATCGCCAGGGGAAGATGGATGAAGGCGGGCAGCCCGTTAACCCCAAACGCCACCAGCGCCGCCGCGAACGCTCCCACCGCGTACTGCCCCTCCACCCCGATGTTCCACAGGTTGGCGCGAAACGCGAGGGCCACGGCCAGGCCCGCGAATGTCAGCGCGGTCGCCTTGAAGAGGATCGCGGCCACGCTGTCAGACCGGGTCAGGTTGAATCGCAGCATCAGGGCATAGACTTCGAGCGGGTCTTCGCCGATCGCCAGGATTATCCCCGAGGCGACCAGCGCGCCAAACGCGATCGCCAGCAGTGGGGCGGCGGCCTGCAGCAGTCCCAGGCGAACCTGCGCGCTCACGCGGGCACTTCCTGGGTGCGCCGGGCGCCGGTCATGTAGAGGCCGATCTCGCGCGGTGTCGCCGCGCCCCGGGCGAACTCGGCCACGATCTCCCCCGCGTGCATGACCGCCACGCGGTCGGCCAGCGAGAGCACCTCCTCCAGCATCGCCGAGACCAGGACCACGGCCATCCCGGCCTCACGGGCCGCGAGGATCTGGCGCCGCACGAACTCGGTGGCGCCTATGTCGAGGCCCCGCGTGGGCTGGGCGGCGATCAGCACAGACGGTGCGAAACCGAACTCGCGCGCCACGATCACCTTCTGCTGGTTGCCCCCTGAGAGTGCCAGCGCCAGGGTTCGAAGCGAGGGTGTGCGCACATCGAACCGATCCACGCGCTCGCGTGCGAAGCCCTCGATCGCGCCGCGATCCAGCAGCATCCCTTCCCCGAACTCCGGCCGGAAGTGGTGTCCCAGGATCAGGTTCTCCCACACCTCCATGGGCAGGACCAGGCCGCGTCGGTGCCTGTCCTCGGGTATGTGGGCCACGCCTATCATCCTGATCGAGCGCGGCCCTGCCTGAGTCATGTCCTCGCCCATGATCCGCAGCCGTCCCCCCGACGGGGCCCGCAATCCCACGAGCGCCTCAACCAGCTCGCTCTGCCCGTTCCCCTCTATCCCGGCGATGCCCAGGATCTCACCCTCCCTGACCTGGAACGACAGGCCGCGCACCGCCATCCTGCCTCGGGACCCTGGCACCACAAGGTCTGCTGCCTCGAGCCGCACAGGCCCGGGTCTGGCCGGGGGCACATCGAGTTCCATCAGTACCGGACGCCCCACCATCATCTCGGCGATCTGCGCCTTGGTCGCGCGCGCCGCCTCGAGCGTTCCGACGACGCGACCACGCCGCAGCACGGAGATGCGATCCGCGATGTCCAGAACCTCCTCCAGGATGTGGCTGATGAACAGGATCGTCTTGCCCTCGGCGCGCAGGCGCCGAAGGTTGGCGAAGAGGTCGTCGACCTCTTGGGGCGTCAACACCGCGGTGGGCTCATCCAGGATTAGCACCTCGGCGCCCCGGTAGAGCACCTTTATGATCTCCACGCGCTGCTGCTCTCCCACCGACAGGGCGCCGACCTCCGCGTCCGGATCAACGGCCAGGCCGTACTGGTCGGCGAGAGCACGGATCCGCCTGCGCGCCTCACTCATGGACAACCGGCCGGCCCGGGCCGGCTCGGATCCCAGAATCACGTTCTCGGCCACGGTGAAGCGCGGGATGAGCATGAAGTGCTGGTGCACCATCCCGATTCCGACGGTGATGGCGCGGCTGGGGCTGTCGAGGGTCACACGGTTCCCACGGATCGCTATCCATCCCTCGTCGGGCTCATAGAGCCCGTAGAGTATCTTCATGAGGGTGGATTTGCCCGCGCCGTTTTCACCCACGAGAGCGTGGATCTCGCCGGGAGATACGGCCAGCGAGATGCGGTCGTTGGCCAGCACGCCGGGGAAGCGCTTGGTGATCTGCGTGAGCTCGATTACGGCGGACATCTGTGAAGCGGGGGCGGCGCCGGGCGCCGCCCCCGCGACGGACCTAACGCTTGATTCCCTTCAGGAACGCCTCCAGCTGCGTCTTGTCGCTCGGGACCTTGATCTTGCCGGCCACGATGTCCTTCTTGAGGGCTTCCAGCCGCGGCACGATGTCCTTCACCATCTCGCGGTTGTAGTCGTTGACGGCGTAGCCCACGCCGCCTTGCTTCAACCCGAAGGACTGGACACCCGCCTTGTAGGTGCCGCCCACGATGGCCTTGATCGTGGAGAAGACCGCCACGTCCACGCGCTTCATCATGCTGGTGAGGATGCGGGCGCGCTGATCGGGCTTGACCGTCAGGGACTGGTCGGCGTCCACGCCAATCGCCCACTTCTTCTTCGCCGCCGCCGCCTCGAAGACGCCGATCCCGGTGCCGCCCGACGCGTGGTAGATGATGTCCGCGCCGCGGTCGTACTGGGCTGTTGCGAGTTCCTTCCCCTTGACCGGATCTCGGAACGCCTCGCCGGTCGTCCCGGCGTAGTCGGAGAAGACCTGGATGGCTGGCTTGACGTACTTCGCTCCCGCGATGTAGCCCGCCTCGAACTTCTCGATCAGGGGGATCTTCATGCCGCCGACGAACCCGATCTTGCCCGTCTTGGACTTGAGCGCCGCGGCGGCGCCCACCAGGAACGAGCCCTCGTGCTCATTGAACAGCAGGCTGGCCACGTTGGGTTCCTTGTCGATGAACCCGTCCACGATGCCGAACTTCACGCCCGGGAACGCCTTGGCAACCCGGGTGATGCTGTCGGTGAAAAGGAACCCGATGCCGAATATCAGGTCGTACTTCTCACCGGCCAGGAGGCGCAGCAGCTCTTCCCGGTTCTCGCCGCCGGCGGCGGGCTCCAGGTCCTTGGTCTGGACCCTGGCCCCGAACTCCTTCTGCGCGCGCGACAGCCCTGCGTAGGCCATGTCGTTGAAGGACAGGTCGCCCCTCCCCCCCACGTCATAGACCATTCCTATGAGCAGTTTCTTGGGGGCCTGTGCCTGCGCGACCGAAGGGCCCACCGACCAAACCAGCAACGCGAGCGTCACGAGCACGATCGTCACGGCGCGCACCGCGACCTGCCTCATCCCAACCACCCCTCTCTCACCTGCTGCCTGGCGTGCGTGTGGTGCTTCTGGGCTAACCGGTGGGAGTCCTCTGCCTGCCCTCGGGCGCTCCCCGGCTACGGGGCCGGGGGAGTCTTCTTGCGAAGCAGGCGGTCGAGGTCATCGAGGCCCACGAGGACGTCGCGGGGGTTGCTCCCCTGCACAGGCCCCACGATCCCGCGGGCCTCCAGCTCGTCCACGAGCCGGGCCGCCGTCACGTAACCGATGCGCATCTTCCTCTGAAGCAGGGAGACCGAGCCGTACCCTGTTCGCACAACCAGGCGGGCGGCCTCTACGAGCCGTTCCCCGTCGGCCGACTCCTCGATGGCCGCGGACTCCTGCGCCTCGATCAACGCCGTGTCGTAGACCGGCGAGCCCTGCTCGTGCCACCACCCAACGAGCGTGCGTATCTCGTCGTCGGCGATGTAGGCGCCCTGGGCGCGGATCGCCCGTGAGACGCCCAGCGGCATGAAGAGCATGTCGCCCCGGCCCAGCAGCTTCTCGGCTCCCGGGCCGTCCAGTATCGTCCGACTGTCCACCTGGCTGGAGACCGCGAACGCCAGGCGCGACGGGATGTTCGCCTTGATCAGCCCGGTTATCACGTCCACCGAGGGCCGCTGCGTCGCCACCACCATGTGGATGCCGGTGGCCCGGGTCATCTGGGCCAGGCGGCAGATGATGTCCTCGAAGTCGGCCGGAGCCACCATCATCAAGTCGGCCAGCTCGTCCACGATGATGACGATGTAGTACAGGGGCTCGACGTCGGCGAGCTGGTTGTAGCCCTGGATGTTGCGCACGCCCGCCGAGGCGAACATCTCGAAACGCTGCTCCATTACTCTCAGCATGTCCTTGAGCACGCTGGCTGCCTGGCGCGGGTTCGTGACCACGGGTGTCAGGAGATGGGGGATCGCGTTGTAGTCCGTGAGCTCCACGCGCTTGGGGTCAATCATGACGAAGCGCACCTGGCGGGGGGTACAGCGGAACAGCAGGCTGGCGATCATCGCGTTCAGGGCCACCGATTTCCCTGACCCGGTTGCCCCGGCGATGAGCAGGTGGGGCATCTCGGCAAGGTCCGCGACGATGGGATGCCCGGCGATATCCTTGCCCACCCCGACGACCAGCGGCGAGGTGGCCTTCTGGAAGATCTCGGCTCCCAGTATCTCGCGCAGGTGCACCATGCTGGCCTTCTGATTGGGCAGCTCGATCCCGATCGCCGACTTGCCCGGGATCGGCGCCTCGATCCGGACGCTCTGGGCGGCCAGATTGAGGGCGATGTCGTTGGTGAGGCTGGTGATCCTCTGCACCTTGACCCCGGGCTCCGGCTGAACCTCGTAGCGCGTCACCACCGGCCCAACTTCCCAGTGCACGACGCGCGCGCGCACCCCGAAGCTCTCGAGCGTCTGCTCCAGTGCCCTGGCCGTGTCGGCCGGGTCCACACGGCCGCGCGCCCTGGCCGCCGCGCCCTCGCCGACCATGGAGACAGGTGGCAGGCGGTACTCGACCGCCGCGAAGTCGAGCCGCTCCTGCTGGATCTGTTCCAGGGGCTTCGCGGGCCTGGGGCGAGGTCTGGCTTTGGCCTGCGCATCGAGCGCGGCCGCCGGAGCGCCTTCCGGTTCGGCCGGGGCCAGCCGGGACGGCGCCTCGTGCGCGGGTGCGGGTTCGACCGGCGCCGCAGGAGGAGGCGGCGCAGGCCTGGCGGCTCGGCGCGCCACATGCAGGCGGAGGCGGGCCCGAATCGAGGCCCAGGCATCGCGCAACGCGAGGGCCACGACACGGACCAGGCGCGCGCCCAGGCGGAGCATCACGCGCCCAATGAGCACCGCCCCGCGCGCGGCGGCACGCAGCCCGGCCCCGGCGGAAGCGAGCGTCAGGCCGGTCAGCATTCCAAGGCTTACCACCGCAAGGACGCCAATGGCCACCCGCATCCCGGTGGGCCCCAACCCTCGCGCCAGGATCCACGTGAGACCCCCGGCGATTGCACCGCCACCCTTTCCCGCCAGCCCGTCGCTCCATAGGTCCGCCCCGGCGGATCGCGCGTGCAGCGCCAGCAGTGCCGTCACTGATCCCAAGAGGAACCCGCCGATCCTCCTGCTCAGGCGGGCGCGTTCGCCCGCGGCCATCAGGATCAGCCCGGCAACAAGGGTGTAGACCGGCAGCGCCACGGCCGCCGTCCCAAGGAGGAGGCGTTGCCACCGGGCCAACACCGCGGGGATGCCGGTCGCACCCGGGAGAAACGCCAGACCGAGCACGAGCGCGACCAACACGAGGATCCACCCGGCAGCCACCGGGCGGTTGTGTGAGGGAGGGCGCGGCTGCCGTCGCCTGGCCATGCGTCTACCTCGTCGTCAGCAGTACCAGCAGGCCTACCACCCAGCAGTAGGCGCTGAAGAGAATCAGGCGCTGTCGCTTCACGATGTCGACCAGCAACAAGATGGCCAGCCCGCCGAAGACGCAGGCAACAACCGCGCCGGCCAGCAGTTCGAGCGGCGCATACCCCAATCGAGCGGCCACCGTGGCGTCCTTCAACGCGTAGGCGCCGGCTCCTGCGATGGCCGGAATAGACATCAAGAACGAGAGGCGCGCGGCCTCGGCGCGCCGCATGCCCAGCGCCAGGCCGGCGATGATGGTGGCCCCTGACCGCGAGATCCCCGGCACGATCGCCAGGGACTGCGCCAAACCCAGGATCACGCCATTGCACGCCGTTACATCGCCGGCGCCGCGCGATCCGCGCTCGCGACTGGGGAGCAGGATGATGCCCGTGATCAGGAGCTGCGCCGCCGTGGCCTGGACCGAGTCGAACATGCGCTCCAGCGGGCTGGCCAGCGCCAGGCCCAGAATCGCCGTGACCGCTGTGGCCGCCGCGATCGCGATCGTCATCCGTTCGGAGGGCTCCAAAGTGCGCCCTGCTGGCCGCCCGCGAGCGCGCAGGAGCCCTGGTATGCATCGGGCGATCCGCACCACGTCCGGCCAGAACAGCAGGCAGGCAGCCGCAGCCGTGCCCAGGTGCAGCACGCCCTCCAGCAGGAGCCCGGGTCTGTGCATGCCCAGGTAGTGCTCGGCGAACAGCAGGTGGGCCGTGCTACTGACCGGTAGGAACTCGGTCAGCCCCTGAACGACACCCAGGATCAGGAGCTCGAGCACGTGCCCTCCGCCGGGTCGCAGGGCTGTCCTGGCATCAGCCCCAGCGCGCGCAGGACCCCGCGGATCTGCTCCTCTTCCTTGGGCGTGGCGTCCACGAGAGGGAGCCTGACACGCCCGCAGTCGAAACCGGCCATGCGCATGGCGGCCTTCACCGGCACCGGGTTGGTGGTGATGAACAGAACCTTGAACAGCGGCCACAGGCGGCAGTGCAGGCGCAACGCTTCGGCCACCTTCCCTGCCAGGAAGGCCCGGATCATCGCCTTGATCTCCAGACCGGTCAGGTTCCCCGCAACGCTTACGACTCCGGTCGCGCCCACCGCGAGCTTGGGCAGCGTCAGGCTATCATCCCCGCTGTAGATCTTGAACCGTTCCGGGGTCCTGACGCGGATCTCCGAAACCTGATCGAGGCTCCCCGCGGCCTCCTTGACGGCAACGATGTTGGGAATCTCGGCGAGACGCGCGATCGTTTCGGGCGCGCAGTTCACCCCGGTGCGCCCCGGGATGTTGTACAGCATCACCGGCAGCGGCGTGCTCTCGGCGACGGCGCGGAAGTGGGCGTAGAGCCCATCCTGAGACGGCCTGTTGTAGTACGGGTTCACCAGCAGCAGCCCATCGGCGCCGGCGCGGTGGGCCTCCCTGGAAAGGTGAATCGAATGCGCGGTGTCGTATGTGCCGGTGCCGGCGATCACCCTGGCGCGCGTCCCGGCGGCTTCCTTCACCACGCCGAAGAGCCGGACCTTCTCTTCATCGGAGAGCGTCGGCGATTCCCCGGTGGTGCCGGCGACCACGAGGCCATCGTTTCCGCCCGCGATCAGGCGGTTCGTTAGCGCCGCGGCCCGCAAGTAGTCAACCCGGCCCTCGGCGTCGAATGGCGTCACCATTGCGGTTATCAGGTGGCCGAAGTACGCCATCGCTATCCCCCCCGGGACTGCGCGCTCTCGCTCCGGCCGCGCAGCAGGCCTGCGGCCAGCAGGTACTCGGCGATCTGCACCGCGTTCAGGGCGGCGCCTTTGCGCAGGTTGTCGGAGCAGACCACCATCTTCAGCATGTGCGGGTCGAACCGGTCGCCTCGCAGACGCCCGACGTAGACCGGGTCGCGGCCCGCGGCCAGCAGCGGGGTCGGCACACGATCGGAGGCGGGGTCGTCCACGACCTCCACCCCTGGTGCGCTCCGCAGGACGGCGCGGGCCTCTTCGGGCGTCGTAGGCCGGTTCAGATCGAGATGGACAGCGAGCGTGTGCCCAACCATGACAGGCACCCGCATGGCCGTCACGCTCACCGGGAAGTCGGCGGCCATTATCTTGCGCGTCTCCGCGACGATCTTGCTCTCTTCCTCCGTTTCTCCGTCGGGCTCCCACCGCCACTGCGGCCTGATGTTGAAGGCCACTGGCGAAGGAGTCCCCGCGGCGGCCGCGATGCGCTCCGCGTCTCCGGTCTCCAGGGCTTCTGGAGCCTCGAGCAGTCCACGGCTCTCCCGCAGGAGCGCGCGCATGTTGTCGGCGCCGCCGCCCGAGACGGACTGGTAGGTGGCCACGATGCAGCGCCGGATCGCGGCCGCGCGATGTATCGGATTCAGCGCCACAACCAGGGCCGCGGCGACGCAGTTCGGATTGGCGATCACGCCCACGTGGGCATGCGCTGCGTGCGCGTTGACCTCGGGAACAACGAGAGGGACTCGGGGATCCATCCTCCACGTTGACGAGTTATCCACCGCCACCGCGCCGGCTCCCGCGACGGCCCACGCCAGGCGTCGGCTGGCGTCATCGCCTCCGGCGAACAGGGCCAGGTCGCACTCGGGCGGGCCCTCGCTGGTCTCCTCCACTCGTGTCTCTTCGCCTCGAAAGAGCACAACTCGGCCGGCGGATCGGGCCGTCGCGAACAGCCGGAGCGTTCCTGCGGGGAACCTCCGTTCCTCAAGAACCCGGACCATGGCGCCGCCCACCACGCCGGTGGCGCCGATCACCGCAACGCGCAGACCCTCGGTCACAACCGTCCCCCCAGGGTGACTAGCCCAGCACCAGCAGATGCTCCAGGCCGTAGACCAGGCGGTCGAGTGACATCACGCGCCGGACCGCAAGCAGCAGTCCCGGCATGAACGACTCCTCGCTCGTCGAGTCGTGCCGTATCGTGAGCACCTGGCCCGTTCCGCCGAAGATGACCTCCTGATGAGCCACCAGGCCAGGCAGGCGCACGCTGTGCACGCGGATGCCCTCGACGACGCCGCCACGCGCACCCGCGACCATCTCCTCGTCGATGGGCGCATCGCCGGGAAGCGCGGCGCGCTCCGCCGCAATGACGCGCGCGGTCTTCTGCGCCGTGCCCGACGGCGCGTCGCGCTTGCGGTCGTGGTGCAGTTCGACTACCTCCACGTGTGGGAGGTGGCGCGCGGCGATCCTGGCGAACTCGATCATCAGCACCGCGCCCACGGCGAAGTTGGGCGCCACCACGGCGCCGATGCCGCGCCGAGCAGCCATCTCGCCCAGGCCCTCGATCTCGCCCGTCGGTATCCCTGTGCTGCCCACGACCGGCCGGATGCCGGCCTCGATCGCGGCGCGGGCGTGCGCCGCGGCGACCAGCCCCGGCGCGAACTCCACCAGGACGTCCGGCGAGGCGGCAATGACGGTCTCCATGCTGTCGGTCGTGGTCACTCCCAGTCGCCGGATGCCTGCCTGCTCGCCGGCGTCAGGCCCGGCGGATGCGCTGCGTTCAAGCGCGGCGACGATCTGCATGTCGCCTTCGCGGGCGATGGCGCGGATGGCCGTCCGGCCCATACGCCCGGCGGCACCACTGACGGCCACTCGGATCGCGTTCATGCCAGGAGGGATTCGCCGCCGTTGCCGGTACTCCCCCCGGCGGGCTTCGGGCAGCGCGCCGGGAGTCCGGGCGGGGCGTCTAGACGGTGGGTCGGCCGGCCAGGATGCCGACCGACCGTCTGAAGGCGCGCTCAAGCGGCGCGCGGGGGGTGCCGTGCGCACCAAACGGCCCGATGGCGGCCATGGCCATCTGGTCGGGAGTGAATATCTGGGCTGCCATCCGCCGCACCGCTGCCGCGTCCACAGCATCAATGCGCCCCAGGATCTCGTCGAGGTCTATCTGCCGGCTGTGATATAGTTCCGAGCCCGCCAGTTTGCTCATCCGGCTCCCGGTGCTCTCAAGCGGCAGCATGATGCCGCCCTTGAGCGATTCCTTGGCGCGGTGCAGCTCCACCTCGGCAACGGCACCGAACAGCTTCGCGACCTCCTCCAGGATCAGGTGCACTACCTCGGGGCCGTTCTGCGGGCTCGTGGCCGCGTATATGACCGACAGCCCGCCCTCGCGGTATGAGGCCGGATACGAGGCGATGCTGTACGCCAACCCGCGCTTCTCCCGGATCTCCTGAAAGAGACGGCTGCTCATTCCTCCCCCGAGCAGGTTGTCGAGGACGGCCAGCACGTACCGGTCCTCATCGGCCGCCCGACAGCCGCGCGTGGCCATGCAGATGTGCACTTGCTCGATTTCCTTCGAACGGATGGCCACGGCCGGCCTGGGCGTGGGGGTGACGGTCTCCTGCGGGATCGCGAGACCGTCCCAGGAGCCGAGATGCCGCGCCACCAGGTCGGCGATCGCCTCGTGCTCGACATCCCCGGCCGCGGCCAGGAGCGTGTTGTCGGGCCGGTAACGCTCCTTGATGTAGCCGATGAAGTCCTGGCGCCCCAGTCGCGAGACGGTCTTGCGCGTCCCGATGACCGGCCGGCCCAGAGGATGCCCGTCCCAGATCGTCTGGGCGATGAGGTCCTGAACCATCGCGTCGGGCGAGTCCTCGTACATTTTGATCTCTTCGGTAATGACCTGGCGTTCACGCTCGATCGCCGCGGGGTCAAGGGCGGAGTTGAGCACCATGTCGGCCATCAGCTCCACCATCGGCGGGAGGTGATCGGCCAGGACCTTCACATGGATGCACGTGTGCTCCTTGTCCGTGAAGGCGTTCATCTGCCCGCCCAGCGCGTCCACGGCCTGCGCAATTGCCAGGGCCGTCCTGCTCACCGTCCCCTTGAAGAACAGGTGCTCGATGAAGTGCGAAACGCCGTGGACATCCCGTGCCTCGTACCGCGAGCCGGCCCCCACCCACAGGCCGATCGTGGCGGTGCGGACCCCCGGCATGGTCTCCGTGATCACACGGATGCCGTTGGGCAGGACCGATCTGCGTGTCGGTTCCATCGAGAGGGGCCGTGCCGTGACTACGCGTGCGGCCTGCGGGGCGGCCTACCTCCGCCCTCGCGCCGCCGCGGCGGGCGCCCGCCCCGGGAGTCGCCCGGGCGCGCACGCGGCAACCGCGGCCTGTGCTCGACGTCGACCGGTTGGGGCTCGCCCTCCTCTTCCTCCCACCCTTCCGGCGGCGGGAGCGTGCCGCGGTGCGTGAGGTTCACGCGCCCCTGGGAGTCAATCTCCTTGACCTTCACGCGAAGCTCATCGCCCACCTTGACCACGTCTTCGACCTTGTTGACACGCGTGTACGCGAGCTCGGAGATGTGCACCAGGCCTTCCTTGCCGGGCAGGATCTCCACGAATGCGCCGAAGTTCATCAGCCTTGTAACACGTCCCTGGTAGGTCTCCCCCACCTGCACCTCGCGCACGATGGCCTCGATCATGGCGACGGCGCGCCGCGCGGCTTCCTCGTCCACCGAGGCCACCATCACGCGCCCGTCCTGCTCGATGTCTATCTTGGTGCCGGTGTCGGCGGTGATCTTGTTGATCACCTTGCCGCCGGGGCCTATGATCTCGCGGATCTTATCCGGGTTGATCTGCAGCGTCAGGATGCGCGGGGCGTGGGCCGACAGCGCGGTGCGGGGCGCGGGCAGGGCATCGGACATCGCCTGCAGCACCACCAGCCGGGCCTCCCGGGCCTGCTCCAGCGCCTCGGCGAACACCTCCAGCGGGATGCCCGATGTCTTGATGTCCATCTGGAGGGCGGTCACGCCTTCGCGCGTCCCGGCCACCTTGAAGTCCATGTCGCCCATGGCGTCCTCAATGCCCTGGATGTCGGTCAGGACGGCGTGCCTGCCATCTGCGCCGGAGACCAGCCCCATTGCGATCCCTCCCACCGCGGCGCGGATGGGAACACCCGCGTCCATCAGCGCCAGGGTGGAGGCGCACGCAGCCGCCATGGACGTGCTCCCATTCGACTCAAGAACCTCGCTCACTACTCGGATGACGTAGGGGAACTGCTCCTCGCCGGGGATCATGCGTTCCACCGCGCGTTCCGCCAGGGCGCCGTGTCCGATCTCGCGCCTCCCCGGGCCGCGCAGGGGACGGGCCTCGCCGACGGAGAACGGCGGGAACGAGTAGTGGTGCATGTACCGCTTCTCCTCGCGCACGCCTATGTCATCGAGGCGCTGCCTGTCGTCACCCGTTCCGAGCGTGGCTATCGCGAGGACCTGAGTCTGTCCTCGTTGGAACAGCCCCGACCCGTGAGCGCGCGGCAGCAGGCCTACGACGCATGCCAGCGGGCGTATCTCGCGCGGTCCGCGTCCGTCCGGCCGCACGCCGTCCTCGAGGACTCTCCGCCTGACCTCTTCCTTCGCAACCGCGGTGATCATCTCGCCGATCTGCCCGGAGGCGGCCGGGAACTGCTGGGTGATCCTGGCGGCCACCTCCTCCTCCACCGCGCGCAGGGCATCCTCGCGCGCCAGCTTCTCCGGGCTGGCCAGTGCCTCGCGCACAAGGGGCAGGGCGGCGGTGCGCACGGCGGCTTCGACTTCCGGGTCGTACCTCACAAGCGACGGGACGCGGGCCGGCCTCGCGGCCTTCGCCGCAAGATCGCGCTGCGCGGCCACGATGCGGCGGATCTCAGCGTGCGCCCGTGACATCGCCTCGACTATCTGGGATTCGAGAACCTCGTTGGCTCCCGCCTCGACCATGATGATGGCCTCGTCGGTGCCGGCCACGACCAGGTCGAGGCTGCTCTGTTCCTCCACCTGCCGAAGAGTCGGGTTTACGACGAGATTGCCGTCAATCAATCCCATTCTGACCGCGCCGATGGGTCCGGCGAACGGGATGCCCGACAGCATGAGCGCGGCCGAGGCGCCGTTCACCGCGGCGATGCCGGGATCGCTCTCTTGATCCGTGGAAAGGACCGTGGCGATGATCTGGACGTCGTTGCGGAACCCCTTAGGAAACAGGGGCCGGATCGGCCGGTCGATGAGCCGGGAGGTCAGGATGGCCCTTTCGCCGGGGCGTCCCTCCCGCTTGAAGAAGCCGCCGGGGATCTTCCCGGCGGCGTACATCCGTTCCTCGAAATCGCAGGTCAGCGGGAAGAAGTCAATCCCCTCCCGCACGGTGTCCGACATCGTCGCCGTCACGAGCACTACGGTCTCGCCGCACGTTACCGTGACCGCCCCGGACGCCTGCTTCGCCAGCAGGCCGGTCTCAAACACCATCCGGGTGGGGCCTGCCTCCACCTCAGCGCGGCGGACCAATGCTGCGAGGTTCATGAATGGATCCCGTCCTTCCCATAGGGACTAGGGTAGCAACGTGCCGGGCCCAGTGCGCGTGTGGTCGCCCTGGTCAGCGCCGCAGGTCCAGTGACTCCACCAACCGTCGGTACGCCGCGATGTCCGTTCTCTCGAGATACGCAAGCAGGCGCCGGCGCTGCCCCACGAGCTTCAGCAGGCCCCGCCGCGAGTGGAAGTCCTTGGCATGATTCTTGAGGTGTTCGGCGAGGTGGTTGATCCGTTCCGTGAGCAGCGCGATCTGCACCTCGGGTGATCCTGTGTCCCCTGTATGGCGCCTGTACTTCCCGAGGATACCCTGCTTGACTTCACGCCTAAGCATCTCTGCTCTCCTCAGTCCCGACCGATCGGGAACCGGAAATGAATGACACCCGCGGCCGGGAGGACGTCGGAGCAACGCTGCTCCCCGCCGGGGTCTGGCATATCGTAGCACAGACTGCCAGCAGGCGTAAACACGATCACGCCTGGCCCCAGCGCCCTCGGAGCCCCAGGAGGTCCCTCACGGCGACGATGTCCGCCGCCATCTGGGCCTTGAGCGCCTCGGTGTCCGAGAAGCGGTGCTCGTCCCTGAGCCTCGAGACAAACGCCACCTCGACCGTTTGCGCGTAGAGGTCGAGGTCGACGTCCAGCATGTGCGCTTCCACCCCGGGGCCCCCGGTGCCGAACGTGGGCCGGACGCCTACGTTGACCGCGGCCATGTGAGTCCGGCCCCCCACGCTGGCATAGGCAGCGTATACTCCAGGGCCGGGCACCACCTTCTGAGGGGAGACCCGCAGGTTGGCCGTGGGCACGCCCAGGACACGGCCGCGACCGTCACCGGGCGTCACGATTCCTCGAATCGAGTACCAGCGTCCCAGCCACGCGGCCGCGGTCTGGACGTCACCGGCCCGCAGGCGTTCGCGTATCGCGCTGCTGCTTATCATCGCGCCCCCGTTGCTCACGGGAGGCACAACGGTCACACCGATCCCCCGGGTGAGCGCCCAATCCCGCAGCATCGTGGCGTCTCCCTCGCGGCGGTGTCCGAAGGCATGACTCGAGGACGCCACCATGTGACGCGCCCGGAGTCGCTCGGTCAGCATCTCCAACCACTTGGCGCCGTGAACGTCGCGGAGCCCGGCATCGAACCGCACGATGAGCAGGGCGTCCACTCCGGCTTGGGCGAAGAGGTCGGTCCGCTCTTCCATCGTGGTGAGGAGGAAGGGCTCACCCGGCGGCGCGACCACGGTCAGCGGGTGCGGGTCGAATGTGATGGCCACCGCTTGAAGGCCTTCGCGCGCGGCAACCGACAGGAGCGCCGCGATGACGGCCCGGTGTCCCAGGTGCAGCCCGTCAAACGTTCCCAGGGCCACCGCCGCCGGCGCAGGTTCTGCGGGTAGACGGTCAAACCCCCAGATGACGTTCATCCGGCGCCTGGTCCCCGGAGCACGCGGAACGGCATGAGGCGTCCGGCCTCCACGCGCCCCAAGGCCACCAGGCCTCGTTCGTCGCGAAGGCGCACCGGCGCATCCGCGTTCAGCCGGGCCCATCCCGGGATCTGGAAGAGCGGGATCGCCACACCATCCAGGACCTGCCGACGCTGGTGAGGCGCAAGGTCCACGGCGGGCAGGTGGTCCAGCGCTTCATCCGGCGGAATGAGAAGCCCGCCGGGATCCTCGGCCGCGGACAGCTCCTCCAGGGTGAGACTCGAGTCGAGGGAGAAGCGTCCGACCCTCGTGCGCAGGACGAAGGAGGCGTGCCCGCCCACGCCCAGCCGCCTGCCAAGATCACAGGCCAGCGCGCGGATGTAGGTGCCCTTGGAGCACTCAACTTGCACCATGGCGGTGGCGCGCGGGCCCGGAACGAACTCGATCAACCGGCACTCGAAGATAGTGACCTGGCGCGCGGCGACGTCAACGACTTCCCCGCGCCTGGCGTGCTCGTAGAGCCTGCGCCCGGACCTGCGTACCGCCGAGACCATGGGCGGGACCTGCTGGATCGCACCCTGGAACGTCGCCAGCGCGGACTCCAGCGCTCCGGCACCCAGGCCCGAGGCGTCACGCTCCTGCAGCGGCTCGCCGTAGGCATCCCCGGATGATGTCTCGAGCCCGAACGTGAACTCGGCGCGATACCCCTTGCTCTGATCCGCGAGGAACTCGGCGATGCGTGTGGCCCGGCCCACGCACAGAACGAGCACGCCGGAGGCGCCGGGATCGAGCGTCCCGGTATGTCCGACCCTGCGTACCCCGAGCAGCCGCCTCAGCACGTCAACCACGTCGTGCGAGGTCATCCCGGGCGGCTTGAGGATGTTGAGCACCCCCGAGAGGTGTCCCGGATCCCTCGCTTGGGGGTTACGCGCCATGGCCTGCCGAACGGACCGCGCGCGAGGCGGCCCGAAGGACGCGCGGCATCGCCTCATCGAGCCCGCTTCCCATCTGGGCCCCTGCGGCGCCAGGGTGTCCGCCACCCCCCAGCTCCCGGGCCATCCGATCGGCGCGCACCCCGTCTCTCGCCCGGATCGAGACCCGGACCGAGTCCCCGCGGTCGTGCACCATCACGGCCAAGCGCACCCCGGATATCGTGCGAAGCGCCTCGGCGATGCCCTCGATGTCATCCGCTCCGGCGCCGGCGGCCGCCAGCATCGCCGGCGTCACCGTGGTCATCGCCACCGCCCCGTCCTCGTGCAGCCGGCTGGCAGCCAGCGCGTGCCCGAGCAAGCGCACCGTGGGGGCGGGTTGCTCCTCGTAGGCTGCGCGCACGATCTCGCTCAGGCTGGCGCCGCGCTCGATCAGTTCTGCGGCAATCCGGAGGGTGCGCGGCGTCGTGTTGGCGTACCTGAAGACGCCCGTGTCGGTCACAATGGCAGCGAGCAGGCACGCGGCCATCGGCCGATCAATCGTCACCCCAAGCTCGGTTATCAGATCCATGACCATCTCGCCGACCGCGGCGGCCGCGGGATCCCAGTATGCCAGATGGGCACCGATGGGACGCTCGCCGTGATGGTCGATCGCGATGAGCGTCCTGGCGCGCCTCAGGGCGGCTGCCAGCGAGCCGGCCCGCTCGGGTGTATCGCACTCCAGCGCCGCCGCGACGGGAATCGGAACGTCAGCAGGGACCGCGCGGACCACCCGTCCGGCACCCGGCAGGAACGCCAGCGAGCCGGGCACGCCGTCCTCGCAGGCGACCGTCGCTTCCACCCCGATCTGCTCCAGGGCGGCGTGGAGCGCAAGGGCCGCCCCCAGGCAGTCGCCGTCCGGGTCAGGGTGGCAGACGATCAGCGCGCGGCCGGCGGAACTAAGCGCCCGGGCTATCGTCTCCCGAGGGTCCACGCGTTCCCTCCGATTCGACCTCGCGAAGCAGGGACGCCACGCGGGCCCCCCGCTCGATGGATTCATCGAGACGGAAGTGGATCTCCGGCACGAACCTCATGGCCAGCCGGGCCCCCAGCGCGGTGCGAATGCGCCCGGTCGCCCTGTCCAACCCTTCCATGGTCTTCTGCTTCGCGTCCTGATCGCCCAACACGCTCACGAAGATCTTGACGTGACGGAGGTCTCCGCTCACCTCGACATCGGTTACGGAGGTGAACCCGATGCGGGGATCCCGCAGGTCCTGGCGGATGATCTCGCTGGCCTCGGCCCTAATGACCTCGGCCAGGCGCCGGGCTCTTGTGCCAGCCATTGTCGCCTGCTCCATCAACGGATTTCGACCTCTAGACCCACCACGACCAGATCCGCCTGGCGCTCGACGAAGTCAGAGATCCCGGCCAGGACCGCGTGCGCGTGACGCGTGGAAGTGGAGATACAGGCAAAGGCGACGGTCGCACGCCGCCAGCTCTCCTGGTGGTCCACCTCGGCGGCGCAGACCCGGAACCGGCTCTGGGTCCTCTCGATCAGCCCCTTGACCAGGCGGCGCTTGTCCTTCAGACCCCGCGCGCCCGGCAGGCTCAGCTCCACGCTTAGCACGCCGACGATGATCTGCCCGTCCCCCAGGCCTGCGCCGTCCTGCCCTAAGCCGATACCTCCTGCAACTCGTAGGCCTCGACCAGATCGCCTTCCTTCACGTCGTTGAACCGCTCCAGGCCGATGCCGCACTCGAACCCGTCGGTCACCTCGCGGACATCCTCCTTGAACCGGCGCAGCGAGGCTACCCTGCCGTCGTACACGACAACGCCGTCACGCACGACGCGGGCCTTCGCGCCGCGCACGATCTGACCTCCGGTCACATACGACCCGGCCACGACGCCCAGGCGGGAGATGGCGAACACCCGTCTCACCTCGGCCTGCCCCAGGACAACCTCCTGGATCTTGGGCGCAAGCAGGCCCTTCTGCACCGCTGCCAGATCGTCGAGGGCCTCGTAGATGACGCGGTACACCCGCAGGTCCACGCGCTCTTCCTCGGCCATCCGCCGCACCTGGGCTTCGGGCCTCACGTTGAAGCCCACCACGACGGCTCGGCTGGCCGCGGCCAGCATGATGTCCGACTCGGTGACGTTGCCGACGGCCGCGTGCAACACGGACACCTTCACCTCGGGCCCCGACAGCCTGGGAATGGCAGCCTGCAGCGCTTCGACCGAACCATGCGCATCGCCCTTGATGATGACGCGCAGGTCCTTTGATTCCTCTCCCATCCCGGTGGCCGCCGCGGCGGGCGCCGCGGCCATCTCGGACGCTCGCCGACGCTCGCGACGCTCCTCCGCGGCCGCCCGCGCCGCGCGCTCGTCGCGCACCGCCTCCAGGAGGTCGCCCGCCGCCGGGACCTCCATCAGCCCCAAGACCTCAACCGGCGTGGAAGGAGTCGCCTGGTCAGCCCGCTGACCTCGTGCATCCAGCATGGCGCGCACGCGGCCGTAGGTCTCGCCAGCAACGATGGAGTCCCCTGTTCGGAGGCGTCCCTCCTGGATCAGAACCGTGGCCACGGGCCCCCGCCCCTTGTCCAGCCGGGACTCGATGATCGTCCCGCGCGCCGAGCGGTCCACGTCGGCGCGCAGGTCCTGCATGTCAGCCACGAGCAGTATCATCTCGAGCAGCTGGTCCAATCCGGTCTTCTGCCGGGCGGACACCGGCACCATGATCGTGTCGCCGCCCCACTCCTCGGGCACGAGCCCCTGCTCGGCCAGCCCCTGCATGACGCGCTCGGGATTGGCCTGCGGCAGGTCTGTCTTGTTGATGGCCACGACGATGGGCACGCCCGCAGCCCGCGCGTGGTTGATGGCCTCGATGGTCTGGGGCATGACGCCGTCATCGGCCGCCACCACCAGCACCGCAATGTCGGTCACCTGCGCGCCGCGAGCGCGCAGCTCCGTGAACGCGGCGTGTCCCGGGGTGTCTATGAACACGATCTCCCGGTCACCCGATCGCGCTACGGATGCCCCTATGTGTTGCGTGATCCCTCCGAACTCCGAATCGGCGACGCGCGTCTGGCGTATGACGTCCAGGAGGGTCGTCTTCCCATGGTCAACGTGCCCCATGACCGTGACGACCGGGGGTCTGGGAGCCGCGCCTTCACCGGCGGCCACGATCATCCGCGTGATCCTTCGGGCCGCCTGCTCTCCCGCGGGGGTTGGACGCGGGCGCGCCACGACTGTTCCGAACGACTCGGCGATCCGGACGGCGACCTCGGACGGAATCTGCTGGTTGATCCCGGCCAGCACACCCTGGTCGAGCAGGCGCCGCACTATCTCGCCCGCGGCCACGTTCAGGCGCGACGCCAGCTCGCCCACGCTGATCGGCCCGGCCAGCTCGACCTGTGCGGCCACCGGGAGGACGGCCTCCACCACGGGGGTCTCGACAGGACGCGGGCGTGCCCGCCGCCTGCTGCGGGGCAGGCGGTACACAGGTCGGCGCGGCTGGATCGTGGGCCTGCCGGGCGGCCTGCCAGGGCCTGCAGGTGGTCGGCGGCGCTCGCCGGCCTCAGGAGCGCGCGGCGGCAGCGGAACCACCGGGGGAGGAGCCACACCGCGGCCCTCGGGCTCGCGGAGGGCCTCCTTCGCGACCTCGCGCCTGGGCGGCCGAACCGGCTCGATGCGGATCTCTTTGGGGGTCGGCGGGGCTGGCTGCGCAGCGGGCGCCTCGACGACGGTGGTGGGCGGCGGAGGGACTGGCTGCGCCGGGGGCGCCTCGACGACGGTGGTGGGCGGCGGAGGCGCGGCCGCGGCCGGCACGGCTGCGGCGGGTGGAACCACGGCAACGGGTGCGACCTGAGGCTGCTGCACCACGGGCGCCTGGGGCGCTGGCAGCGGCTCCACCGCAGGCGGAGGCGGGGGAAGTGTGATCTTCCGCACCCCCAGAATCCGCTCGCCCGTCGGGGTCTTGGTATCGGGCCGCACCACGGGCGGTGTCGGAGGCGCGGGCGCAGGCGCGGCCGGGGCGGCCGCGCGCTTCTTTCCCTTGGAGGGGCGTGTGGCCGCGATGTGCACCCGGACGCGCTGTTCGGCCACCACGCTCAGACTGCTGCTGTGGCTCTTGACCGACACCTTGAGCGTCGTGAGCACGTCCATCAGGTCCTTGGTGCTCAGCCCCAGTTCCTTCGCCAGCTCGTACACCCGCATGCAGCGGCCTCCTCTAGCCTCGACCGGGAGCCTGCGCGCCGCGGCTCGCCGCGGCGCGCAGTTCCTCGACCGTCGCTTCCGGTATCGCCATCTCGAGCGCGTGCCCCAGTCGGTGCTCGCGCACCGCGACATCTACGCACGCGGCATCCGGACACACATACGCCCCGCGCCCTGACACCTTCCCGGTCGAGTCCACGCGCACCTCTCCCGCAGGCGTGCGCACCACGCGCACCATCTCGCGCTTGGGCCGGATCTTCCGGCATGCAACACACTGGCGCTGTGGCACGTGCCTGACTCTCGCCATGCTCCCAGGCCGCCCGCTAGGCAGGCGGTTCGTCCGCGGCGATCGGGGCAGCGGCCGTCTCGACCGGGACCGGCTCCTCTTCGGGGAGATCCACGAAGATCTTCTGCGCCTCGATCTCACGGATCTGCGTCTCGTTCTTGATGTCGATGCGCCAGCCGGTCAGCTTGGCCGCCAGCCGGGCGTTCTGGCCCTCACGCCCGATGGCCAGCGACAGCTGGTGGTCTTGCACGACAACCAACGCCGTCTTCGTGGCCTCGTTGATCTCGACCCTCGTCACCTTGGCCGGGCTCAAGGCGGCAGCGACAAACTGCGAGAGATCAGGACTCCAGGCCACTATGTCTATCTTCTCGCCGCGCAGCTCATCCACGATCGCCTGAACGCGCGATCCCTTCGGTCCGACGCAGGCGCCGACCGCGTCCACGTTGCGATCCCGCGAGGAGACCGCGATCTTGCTGCGCGTGCCGGCCTCACGGGCGATCGCCCTTATCTCCACGATCCCTTCGTAGACCTCCGGCACCTCCAGCTCGAAGAGCCGCTTGAGCAGTCCCGGGTGCGTCCGGGAGACCACGATCTGCGGGCCGCGCGTGCCCTGCCGCACCTCGACCACGTAGGCCTTTACTCGCTCACCCTGCCTGTATCCCTCGCGGGGGATCTGCTCCGGGGGCGGCAGCACGGCCTCGATGCGGCCCAGATCCAGGAAGACGTTCTTCCGCTCGATTCGCTGCACGGTACCGGTGACGACGTCGCCCTCGCGGTCGCGGAATTCCTTGTAGACCATCTCCCGCTCCGCTTCCCGGAGGCGCTGCACGACGACCTGCTTGGCGGTCTGGGCGGCGATGCGCCCGAAATCCCGGGGCGTGACCTCCACCTCGACCGTCTCGCCCACCTGGGCCGTTTCGTCCCACTCACGCACCTGGGCGAGCGCGATCTGCTGTGCGGGGTCGTCCACTTCCTCCACAACGGTGCGCACCTGGAAGGCCCGCATCTCGCCTGTGGACCGGTCCATCTCGATGCGCATGCTCTGGGCCGTAGCGCCGAAGTTCTTCCTGTAGGCAGACAGCAGGGCGGCCTCGATCGCCTCAATGATGACGTCCTTGCCGATGCCCTTTTCTTCCTCGATCTGCTCGAGTGCCCGCAGCAGCTCCGGGTTCATGACCGACCGCGCCCCCCCTTGGCAAGATCCTGGCGAAGGTCCTCCATCTCGACAACCAGCCGCGCCGAGGCAATCTGCTCCAGCGGCAGCCGTATCAGCAGGCCCTCTGCCTCGACCACTACGCTGCCGGCGTCAACACCCCGCAGATGACCCTTCCAGCGGCGGCGTCCATCCACGGGAGCGCGCGTCGCCAGGTCGATCTTGCGACCGGCGAACCGGCGGAAGTCGCCCTCAGCCACGAGCAGCCGGTCCAGCCCCGGCGAGGCCACCTCGAGCACGTACGCGTGCGGGATCGGGTCGTGCAGGTCCAGCGCGCGCCCCAGTTCTTCGGAGATCCTCGCGCACGCGTCCACGGTCACGGGCTCCTCTCCCTCCACCGTGACCCTGATCAACGGGCGGCGGCCCCGCCCGACGATCTCGACGCCGACAAGGGCATACCCCCACCTGACCGCTACTGCCGCGGCCAGGTGCTCAACCTGCTCCTTCCAGGGCGCATGCGCCACGAACCTGTCTCCTCACCCCGCCGCATGAAAAACGAGCGGGCAACCTCACCCACTCGCCACGTCCTGCCTGCCGGCGGAGAGCCGGACGTCTTCTGCAGCGGTCTTCCAGGCCATGCTACCACAACGCCTTGCGGCCAGGCAAGGCCCGGCGCGCAAGGCCTACGGGTAGAGCCGGTTGAGCAGCCGAGGGAAGGGGATGGCCTCTCGCACGTGCTCGATGCCGCAAATCCAGGCGACCGTGCGCTCAATGCCGATCCCGAAGCCCGAGTGCGGCACCGATCCGTAGCGGCGCAGGTCCAGGTACCATTGATAGGTGGACTCGGACAGGCCGTGCTCGGCCAGGCGCGTTCTCAGCAGCTCAAGGTCGCAGATCCGCTGCCCGCCGCCTATTATCTCGCCGTACCCTTCGGGGGCGATCAGGTCCGCGCCCAGCGCGACGTCCGGGCGGGCGGGATCGGGCTGCATGTAGAAGGCCTTGCAGCGCGTGGGGTAGCGGTGAATGAACACCGGCCGGTCGAACTGCTGGCTGACCGCGGTCTCCTCGTCGCCTCCCAGATCATCACCCCAGGCCACGGGCTTCCCGGCTTCCGCCAGGAGCCCGAGTGCCTCATCGTATGAGATCCTTGGGAACGGGGAGCGGACGCGTTCGAGGGGCGCCGGGTCGCGCTCGAGCGTGGCGAGCGATGCCCGGGCTCGGTCGAGTACCCGCACCACGACGCTGCAGACAAAGTCCTCGGCCAGGGCCATGTAGCCTTCCAGATCCAGGTATGCGACCTCAGGCTCGAGCATCCAGAACTCGATCAGGTGCCGCCGCGTCTTGCTCTTCTCGGCCCGAAATGTGGGACCGAAGCAGTAGACGCGGCCAAATGCCATGGCGGCGGCCTCGTTGTAGAGCTGGCCCGACTGCGTGAGGTAGGCGGATCCCAGGTCGAAGTACTGCGTCCCAAAGAGCGTCGTCGTCCCCTCGACCGCCGCCGGGGTGAGAATCGGCGCGTCCATGCGAAGAAAGCCTGCCCCGTCGAGATAGTCCGTCATCGCCCGGATCACCTCGGCCCGCACGCGCATGATCGCCTGCTGCCGGCTGCTGCGCAGCCACAGGTGACGGTGATCCATCAGGAACTCCACCCCGTGGGGCTTCGGCGTGATGGGGTAGGGCTCGGCCTCGTGCACGACACGCAGCGAGCTCGCGGTGAGCTCCACGCCTCCGGGCGCGCGATGATCCGCCCGCACGACGCCGGTTACGATCACGCTGCTCTCCTGCGGGAGGCGGGCGGCCGCCGCGAAGACGTCCTCGGGCACCTCCTGCCGGCTCATGACGGCCTGGACCTGACCGGTGCCGTCTCGCACCAGGAGGAAGAGTATCCGTCCGCTGCTGCGCCGGTGCTGCAGCCAGCCCCTGAGCTCGACCTCCTCTCCCACGTGGCCAGGCAGAGCGCCGATGGTTCGGTGCGCCGTCCGGTCGGTCATACCTGTCTCCTTTCGTCGCGGAGGGAGTGCGGCGGCGGCGGAGAACCAATAGGCAGGCCGCCCAGGATGAACTCTGCTGCGCTCCTCGTCATCTTCGACCTCGACAACACCCTCGTTGATTCTCGCATAGATTTCACCGCGCTGCGCGGCGCCCTGGTGGACCTGCTCGAGACCGCCGGCGCCCTGCCCGAGCCGCGCCCGGCCTTGATGCGTGTCCCGATAGCCGACCTGGTCGCCCGGATCGACCTCCTTGCCCCTCACCTGACCGCTCAGGCGTGGTCAATCATCGAGACCTTCGAGGCGGCGGGCATGGCAGGGGCCGCGCCTGTGCCCAACGTGCACGACGTCCTTGCCGCCCTGGCCGCCCGCGGGGTCACCCTTGCCCTCCTCACCAACAACGCCCGGAGCGCCACCGAGCGCGTGATGGACGACCTCGGGCTGTCCGCCTTGATCGGCGTGACCGTCACCCGCGATGAGGCGCCTGCCCTGAAGCCCGATCCGGCCGGCATCCGACTCATACTGCAACGCGCGGGGCCCCACCGGGCTGCCTACCTGGTAGGAGACTCCTGGATTGACGGCCAGGCCGCGGAGGCGGCCGGCATCCGCTTCGTGGGCTTCGGTCCCCGCCGGGCCGAGGCTGAAGCGCGCGGCGTCAGTCCCTGGGCCTGGGTGGCCGACCTGCGCGAGTTGCTCGACCTCGACTGGGACCCCTGACCCGCGCCCTCACCAGAGGTGCGCGAACTTCGCGGCGAATCGCTTCTCGAGCACGCCCCTGTTCAGGTCGTAGACCGGACACTCGCGCAGCATGCACACGTGCAGCGCCTGGTTGCAGTAGGCCTCCGGAACTTCCCAGCAGGCCTGGTGGTCCTGGTAGTCGGCGCAGACGCCCCTCGCAGGATGCACCGCTACGGGCCCCTGGACCGCGACCGGCCTGGGCGCCAAGGGAGCGGGGGGCGCCTGGCGCTCGCGCACCAGCCGCAGGAACGGACGCTCCGCGCGCCCTTCGGGCGGACTCTCGGGCAGGCCGGCCCCGGAGCGCTGCTGATCGCTCAGGGCGCCCATCTCGCGCGAGGCCGCCTCAATGACGTTCCTAACGCCGCGCCTCAGCTCTTCGCGACCGCCTGACATGTGCGATCACCTCTCTGGCCAGGCTCGAGTACTCCCTGGCGCCGCGCGATGAGGGGTTGCTCACGAAGAGCGGCACGCCCGACATCGACGACTCCACGAGCTTGATGTTGAAGTGGATCGTGGTCTCAAACACCTTGTTTGGGAAGAAGTCGTGGATGCCTTCCAGGATCTCCTTGCTGATCGTTGTGCGCGAGTCGTACATGGTCGGCAGCACCCCCAGGATCTCGACCTGGTGGCCAACCTCGCTGCCCACCACCTTGAGGGTGCGTATCAGCTGCCGCATCCCTAGCAACGCGTAGTAGTGGGTCTGGATCGGGATGATGATCGCGTCGCAGGCGACCAGCGCGTTCAGTGTGAGCAAACCTAGCGACGGCGGCGTGTCGATGAGAACGAAATCGTAGCGGTCGCGCGCCGGTGCCAAACGCCTGCGCAACGCGTGCTCGCGTCCGATGCGTGCTGCCAGTTCCAGCTCGGCGGCAGCGAGGTCGATCGAGGACGGAGCGATATCAAGACCCCGCACGGGCGAAGGCAGCACGACGGCATCCAGCGGCACGCCCTCCGCGTGGTCCGGGTCCAGAAGCACGTGGTAGATCGTCTGCCGCAGCGTGGCGGGATCCATCCCGAGGCTCACCGTGGCGTTCGCCTGCGGGTCCAGGTCTATCAGGAGGCACCGATGACCTTCAGCGGCCAGCGAGGCGCTCAGATTGACGGCGGTGGTGGTCTTGCCGCACCCGCCCTTCTGGTTGACAAGCCCCAGGATCAGCGCCCCGTCTCCCACCGGCTTCCTCCGCACCATTCCGCCTCGCGCCGCCGGCTCCGGTGCTCTCCGGGCTGTTCGACCCGGCCGCATGCATATCCTTGTATTGGCAGGCGCGCGGCGAATCCGCGGGGAGCGTGCTCAGCTGTCCGCGGCGCCGTCCTCATTCAGCACGCTTCGATTGACGAAGCGGATCAGCCCGGGCCAGATGAGGGGAAGCAGCGCGCCGATCACGACCATGACGCCCAGAGCCCAGAGCACAGCGTACAACGCAGCACGTTCTGTCATGCCGGCCTCCGTCCAATCGGGTCTGCTCGGTCGCTCATGTCGGTTCCACGGGCGGGCTGGTCGCACCTGCCGGGAAGCGGTCGCGTACCCACCCGCGCGCCGCCTCCGCGTTCGCGACCTCACCGCGGACCCACGCCTCGTCGACCGCGCGCAGCATCACGGCAAACGCCGGACCCGGAGCATAGCCCATGGCAATCAGGTCGTCGCCGCTCACCAGATGGTCCGGTCCCGGGGCGTCCTCGATGCTGGCGGCCAACGGCCCCAGGGCGCGCAGGCAGGCGGCGGGGTCTCTGCCTGCGGCCTCCTGGTCCGCCCGGAGCAGCGCGAGCAGACTCCCTGCTATCCCCAGGCGCCGCAGGCGGCGGGCATCCGGCCGGGATGCGCGGGCATGCGCCCCGAACCGGGGGAACTCGCGGACAAGCGCCGCGACCCTGCGGCGCGAGGCCGTGCTCAGGCGCAGGCGACGGCAGATCTCCTGCGCGGTGGCCTCGGGCAGGCGGCAGAGCAGAGCGGCAAGGGCCGTCTCAGGCGCCGGCGGCCTCAGGAATCGCAGCATCCGGCAGGCGTGCTCGAGCGCGTCGGCGGCGGGGCCGTCGGCATGTGGGGCAGGCACTGACGAGAGGGCCGCCACCTCGGGCAGGATGGCTCTCAGGAGTCCTGTTGACGCCATCGTGCGAACGCCCTCGGTGGAGCCCGGCGCGACCAGCAGCCGTATCAGCTCGTCGCGGATCCTCTCCGCGCTGACCCCGGTGATTGTGGATGCGAGGCCCGCGATCGCCGCGCGAGTGCGTGGATCCAAGGTGAACTCCAGCTCGGCGGCCAGCCGCACCGCGCGCAGCAGCCGTAGCCGGTCCTCGGCGAAGCGCTCGGACGGTGGGCCGACCGTGCGAATGCGCCGCCTGGCGAGATCGGCCCGGCCGCCTACATGGTCAATGATCTCGCCGCTGGATGGGTCGCACAGCAGGGCGTTGACGGTGAAGTCACGCCGGCGTACGTCATCCCGCGCGCTGGCGGGTTCGACGAACGAGGGGCGGCGACCGTCCAGATACGGGCCCTCCCTGCGGAAGGTGGCCACCTGATAGGGATGCCCGCCCAGGACGACGGCCACGACGCCGAACTGGATTCCCACCGGCACCGCCCGGTCGAACAACGCGGCCACCTGTTGGGGGGACGCGGCCGTGGCGATGTCCAGGTCGGCGGCCGGACGGCCAAGGAGCAGGTCCCGCACAACCCCGCCGACCAGGTATGTCTCCCACCCGGCCTCGCGCAACCGCCTGACGATCTCAAGGCCGGGCCTCAGGTGCTGCGGGATCGCCAGCGTCAGCGTGCTACTCTTTCGGCTCTTCCTCGCGGCACTCGCGGAGCCCTCTGGTCTTCTCCTCGAGCGTCTCACGACCACGCTCCATCGCTTCGCGAATCTTGGAGGCTCCCTCGTCCAGCTTCACCCGCCCGCGCTGCGAGAGGTCCTCGGCGGTGACGCGCAGTCTCTTGATGACCTCTTCTGCGCGATCGCGCGCACGCTCGCCCAGGTCTTCCGCAGACCCTGCCAGGCGGGTGCGTGTCTCCTCCCCCGAGCGAGGCGCCAGCAGCAACGCCACTGCCGTGCCCAGCAGACCGCCCACGATGAACCCGGCCACAAAGTCGTTTCGGTGTCCCATTGCCGCTCATCTCCCTTCCAGATCAGGATAGGCTTTCTATGATTCCCCCGCCCAGCACGCGGTCGCCGTCGTAGAAGGCGGCGGCCTGACCGGGCGCAGCCGCGCGCTGGGGCTCGTGGAACTCCACCAGCACACCATCAGGACCACGGGCGTGCAGCATCGCAGGGACATCGGGCGCCCCGTACCGCACGCGCACCGTCGCGGCAGCCGGAAGCGGCGTCGGGGCGATCCAGTTCACCCGGTCCATCTCGAGACGACTTCGCCGCAGCCCTTCCGGACCTCCTATTACGAGCGCGTTGCCCCGCGCGTCAACCTCGAGCACGTACCGCGCTACACCCATCGCCAGCCCTAGCCCGCGGCGCTGCCCGACCGTGTATCGGGCGATCCCGGCGTGAGTGCCGACCACCCTGCCGGCAAGATCCAGGATCGGCCCGGGAAGGAATGCCTCGGGCCGCCGCTCGGCCACGAGATCGGCGTGGCGTCCCCTGGGAGCGAAGCAGATCTCCTGGCTGTCGGGCTTGTCGGCAACGGTCAGCCTCCTTCGGCGCGCGATGGCCCGGATCTCCTCCTTGAGATACCCGCCCACCGGGAAGCGCAGACGCGCCAACAGCCCCTGCGTCAGCGAATAGAGCACGTACGACTGGTCCTTCCGGCGGTCTGCGGCGCGCAGCAGCACCAGCCTGCCGCTGCGGCCGTCGGGGGCGATCCGGGCGTAGTGCCCGGTGGCCAGGGCCTCGCAACCCAGCGCCTCCGCCCGCTCCAGCAGAGCGCGGAACTTGATCGCCTGGTTGCACGTGATGCAGGGATTGGGCGTGCGGCCCCGAGCGTACTCATCGCAGAAGCGGCCGACGACCTCGCGATCGAACTCCTCGCGCAGGTCCAGCACGTGGTGGCGGATGCCTAGCCGCCGGGCCGCTATGTGCGCGTCCTCGATCGCGCGCATGCCGCAGCACGACCGGGTGTTCCCGTCACCTTCGGGCGAGCACTGCGGCCCCAGCATCATCGTGAGCCCGATGACGTCGCAGCCCTGCTCGGTGAGCAGGGCCGCGGCCACCGCGCTGTCCACCCCGCCGCTCATGGCGACGGCTATCCTGCTCATGGCTTCACCGCGCGCTCCTCTTGGCTTGATGGTATCAGGGAGCGCCGCCGGCCAGCAAGTCAATGACCAGCTTCGTCCCTCTCGTCGTTCGACCCCTCGCGGGGCTGTTCCTGGGCGGGAGCGGCGTCCTTCCCCCACCGCCGTTCCAGCCGCCTGCGCACAGCGGCCTCGGCGCCGTGCTCTGTGGGCCGGTAGTAACGCCGGTTCTCGAGTCCCATCGGCAGATACTGCTGCCGCACGAAGCCCTCGGGGAAGTCGTGCGGGTACAGGTATCCTTCGCCGTAGCCGAGGCGCTCGACCACCTGGGGATGGCTCGTGTCGCGCAGGTGCACGGGCACCGGGTCGGCACGCTCCTGCTGGACATCGCGCATCGCCTCGCCGATCGCCGTCACCACCGCGTTGCTCTTGGGCGCCGCAGCGATGTATATGGCGGCCTCGGCCATGGGTATGCGCGCCTCCGGGAGCCCAACGAACTCGACGGCCTGCATGGCCGCGGTGGCGACCAGAAGGGCCATCGGATCGGCCAAACCGACGTCCTCGGCGGCGTGTATCACCATTCGGCGAGCGATGTACCTGGGATCCTCTCCCGCCTCCAGCATCCGCGCCATCCAGTACACCGCCGCGTCGGGGTCTGAACCGCGCAGGCTCTTGATGAACGCCGAGATCGCGTCGTAGTGGGCGTCGCCCTCCCGGTCGTAGGGAAGGATGCGGCACTGACTGGCGTCGGTGACGAGCGCGAGCGTGATCCGCCGGCGCCCCTCGATCTCCACCGCCGCGGCGGATGCGGCCTCCAGCGCATTGAGGGCCACGCGGGCATCGCCGTTGCTCGCCGAGGCAAGGAACTCGGCCGCCTCGGGATCGAGGTCGAGCCTGGGATCCGCCAGGCCGTCGGGGTGGACAATCGCCCGCTCCACGACTACCCGGATTGACGCCGCATCCAGTGGCTCGAGCTGAGCCACGGCGGAGCGCGAGATCAGCGTCGGGTTCACGTCGTGGAACGGGTTCTGGGTGGTGGCGCCAATCAGGATGATCACGCCGACCTCCACGTGCGGCAGAAGCACGTCCTGCTGCGCCTTGTTGAAGCGGTGGATCTCATCAACGATCAGCAGCGTGCGCTGCTGGTGGAACCTCAGACGGTCCTGCGCATGGGCGATGATGCGCCGCAGGTCGGCGACCCCGGCCGTCACCGCGTTGACCTGCTCGACGTGGGCGCGTGTCCTTGCGGCGATCAGCAGCGCAAGCGAGGTCTTGCCAGTGCCCGGCGGACCCCAGAGGATCAGGCTGCGAACCGCATCCTGCTCGATCGCCGTCCTGAGCGCCCTGCCAGGGCCTACGAGGTGCTCCTGCCCGACGAACTCGTCGAGCGTGCGCGGGCGCAGCCGGGCGGCCAGCGGGACCGCCGCGGAGCGTGTTGGGGCCGCGTCGAAGAGAGCCATAGGCTACCATACATGGTACCACGTACCGAACGCTCGGAGGGACCGGCGTGGAGGGGTGCGAAGAAACCCGCGTGAGCACGACACGTCCGCCGCGCGTCGCCTGCAAGCGTGATTCGCTGGTGATCACCGTGTTTGACGGCCCAGAGGCCATCTACACGTTTGACCACGCCGGCCGGCTCTGGTCCGCGTGGGTCGGATACCGCCTCTACCGTCGCGCGCTGGACGGGCGCGTCATGCGCAAGCACACAGACCGGCGGGGACGGCATCCGCGTCGGCACAGGGAGTTCCTGGACGCCGGCGCGCGCGACGCGCTCGTGGGCGAGGCCTCCGGTGCCGCGGCCCGGGCCCTGACGGCGCTGCGCGGCGGGGAGGCCGAGATCATCTGGTCCATGCCCGGGGATCCCGACGCCGGAAGGGCCGCCGAGTTGCTGGGGTCCGCCGCCCGATTCGATGCGCGCGCTGCCGAGACGGACGCCTGCAGGTTCGCCTCGGCCTACGTCCCGGTGCCGATCCTTCCTCCTGACCGGTATCGCTCGCTCGTTGTCCAGATGACCGAGGGCTGCCACTGGAACCGGTGCGCCTTCTGCACCTTCTACCGGGCCCGGCCGTTCAGGATCAAACCGCCAGAGGAGTTCGCAGCCCATCTCGAAGCGGTGGGGGCCTTCTTCGGTCCAGGACTCACGCTGCGGCGCGGCACGTTCCTTGGAGACGCCAACGCCCTGCTGCTTCCGGTCGGCGATCTCCTGCCGCGCATCGAGATGCTGGCGCAGACGTTTCCCGGGCACGCCACAGACCTGGCGGCGTTCGTGGATGTCTTCACCGGGGCGCGCCGCAGTCGCCGCGACCTGGCTGCCCTGCGCGCCCGTGGATTGCGGCGGGTCTACCTGGGACTGGAGAGCGGCGATGACGAGCTGCTCCGGTTCCTGAACAAGCCCCAGTCGGCGGCTGAGGCGGTCGAGTTCGCGCACGCGCTCCACGACGCGGGGCTGGGCGTCGGCGTGATCGTCATGGCCGGCATCGGCGGAGATGCATTCCGGCACCGGCACACTCGGGCCACGCTGGAGGCGATACAGGCCATGCGGCTTGGAGCCGCGGACCTGCTCTATGTCTCGGCGTTCCAGGCGCCGCAGGAAGGCCCCTACACCGACAGGGCCCGGGCGGCCGGGATCGTGGCGCTTACCGAGGACCAGATGTGGGATCAGGTGGACGAACTGGTTGCGGGAGCAAGGGCGTCAGTGAGGCCGGGGGCGCGCGTGGCGCGCTACGACATAGAGGAGTTCATCTACTAGCAGTTCCCCGCCGTGCCGTGCGGGACGGAGTTCCCGAATCCTGCTCTCGCAGGTGGGTGCCCTCCCGAACGCTTCGGCTCCCGCCTACTGCCTGCGGGCCTGCCTCGACGTCCGGAGGCGGGCTCCCCGGGCCAATGTGTTGGATCGGAACTTCTGGCCCGCCTCGTGCACGGCAGGGAACTTTCCTTCCAACCCGGATTCTAGCAGCCCCCCGCCCTTCTCGCAATCTACTCTGGGACTATTGCGATGTGGACCTCGCGCGTCAGCTCGGGGTCAACCGGGGCCGGCGCTCCCACCATCAGGTCGGTCGCGCTCGCCGTCTTGGGGAAAGCGATGACCTCGCGGATCGTCGCTTCGCCGGCCAGCAGCATCACGAGCCGGTCCAGGCCCAGCGCAATCCCGCCGTGCGGCGGCGCGCCGAACCGGAGCGCGTCGAGCAGGAATCCGAACCTCTCCTGCGCCTGCTCCGGAGAGATCCCCAGCAGCCTGAAGGCCCGCTCCTGCATCTGGGGTTGGTGTATGCGCATGCTTCCTCCACCTAGCTCCACGCCGTTCAGCACGAGATCGTGCGCCTGCGCGCGGACCTGCCCGGGTGAGGTCTCCAGCAGGTGCAGGTCCTCCTCCATGGGCGCCGTGAACGGATGATGCACGGAGACATATCGTCCCTGGGAAGAGTCGAACTCCATCAGGGGGAAGCCCGTTACCCAGACGAACTTCATGGCTGCCCCGTCTTCGCGCAGGCCGAAGCGCTCGGCTGCCTCGATCCTGAGGCGTCCGAGCGCGGATGCGGCGACGCCCGCTGGCCCGGCCATGAGCAGGATCAGGTCGCCTTCCCGGGCCTCGGTGCGCAAGGCGATGGCGGCGATCATGCCTTCCGCCAGGTGCCTGGCCAGCGCTCCCTTGGGACCCGATGAGGTCAGCGCGAGTGAGGCCAGTCCTTCGGCGCCGGCGGCGCGGGCCGAGGCGGCCATCGTGTCCAGGTCGCGACGCCCTACGCCGGCCTGCCCCGGAACGCGCAGCGCCCTCAGCACCCCGCCGGACGCCGCCGCTTCCTGAAACCTGGCAACCCCGCTGCCCGCGGCCAGATCGGTCAGATCCACGATCTCGAGCGGCACACGCAGATCGGGCTTGTCGGACCCGAAGCGGAGCATCGCATCGCCGTACGTCAGGCGCGGGAAGGGATGCTCGGCCTGCATGCCAGACACCCGCACTAGAACGTCGGCGATCATCTCCTCGGTGACCTCGATGACCTCATCCTGGCCGGCAAAGCTCATCTCGATGTCTATCTGCGTGAACTCCGGCTGGCGGTCGGCGCGCAGGTCCTCGTCGCGGAAGCACCGCGCGATCTGGAAGTACCTGTCCACGCCGCCTACCATGAGCAGCTGCTTGAAGAGCTGCGGGGACTGCGGGAGCGCGTAGAACTTCCCCGGCTGCAAGCGGCTGGGCACTAGGAAGTCGCGCGCGCCCTCGGGCGTGCTGCGGATCAACATCGGTGTCTCGATCTCAACGAAGCCCTGGCGGTTGAGGGACTCGCGGACCGCCATGGTTGCCTGGTGCCGCAGCAACAGGTTGCGGTACATGCGCGGCCGGCGCAGGTCGAGATACCGATAGCGCAGGCGCAGGGCCTCGTCCACGGTGGCCTCATCGCCTGGAGCAAACGGCGGCGTGGGCGACGAGGAGATGACCGCAAGCTCCGCTGCGCGGACCTCTATCTCGCCGGTGGCAAGGCGCGGGTTTGTCGTTCCCTCAGGACGTCGCGCCACCACGCCGCTGGCGGCCACCACGAACTCGGCCCTGACCTCGCCCGCTGCCGCCACGGTGGCGGGGTCCGCCTCGCTCGGGTTGATCACGACCTGGGTGAGCCCCTCGCGATCGCGCAGGTCCAGGAAGATGACCCCTCCAAGGTCGCGCCGGCGCTGCACCCAGCCGGCCAGGCGTACCTCCTGTCCCACGTGCTCCCCCCGCAGCTCGCCGCAGGAGTGCGTGCGCATCCCTCTCATCATCCTCACCGCCCCTGCCCGCCGCCGGCCGGTTCCGGCCTGCGCAGCCGGCCTCGAAGCACCGTATCAACGTCTCGACGCGCCACCGTGGTCTGCTCCCCGGTCGTCATGTCGCGCAGCGTGAGGGTTCCGGCGGCCAGCTCCTCGTCACCCAGAACCACGGCGATCCTCGCACCCAGTCGGTGCGCGTGCTTCATCTGGGCCGCCACCGGGCGGGTCATCAGGTCGCCCTCGGCGCGGATTCCGGCCCGGCGCAGAGAGTCGGTCAGGCGAACGGCCTCTGCGCGGGCAGATGTGCCGATCGCCACGATCATCACCTCAACCCCACGCTCTATGGGCCCAACCAGTCCTTCCTGCTCGCCCACGAGCAGCAGGCGGTCCAGGCCAAATCCGAACCCCACGCCGGGGGTGGGCGGGCCGCCCAGCTGCTCTGCCAGGCCATCGTACCTGCCGCCGCCAAACATGGCGTTCTGGGCTCCCAGGCGGCCCGAGTACACCTCGACGGCCGTGCGCGTGTAGTAGTCGAGGCCCCGCACAATGAACGGGTCGAGCGAGTAGCGAATCCCCAGAGCGTCGAACTGCGCCCTGACGCCGGCGAAGTGAGCCGCGCACTCCGCGCAGAGATGATCGAAGGTGGCTGGCGCGCCGCGCGTGACCCGGCGGCACTCTTCGCGCTTGCAGTCAAGGATGCGAAGGGGATTCTCCTCCAGGCGGCGCCGGCAATCCGGGCACAGGTCTGCCAGGCGAGAGCCGAGGTAGTCGCGTAGCGCGTCCAGGTACCGCGGGCGACAGGCCGCGTCGCCCACGCTGTTCAGGCGAACCTCCACCTCGCCCAGCCCCACCTGCTGGAGGAGACGCACCGGCAGCGCAAGCACTTCGGCATCGGCCGAGGGATCCGGGCTGCCTATGATCTCGGCTCCGAACTGCGTGTGCTGGCGGTAGCGGCCTTTCTGCGGCCGATCGTAGCGGAACATGGGCGCGATGTAGTAGAGCTTTGCGGGCTGTGGCTGCCGCGCGAGTCCATGCTCGAGATAGGCGCGCATCACGGCCGCTGTCCCCTCGGGCCGCAGGCTGAGCGAACGGCCACCGCGGTCCGGGAAGGAGTACATCTCCTTCTCGACCAGGTCGCTTGACTCGCCCACCGTGCGCGCGAACACCTCTGTGTGTTCGACTACCGGCGTGCGTATCTCGCGGAACCCGTAGCGGGCCGCCAGGTCATGGATCGCTGCCTCCAGCGCCTGCCAGCGTTCTACCTCGCCCGGGAGTATATCGCGCATCCCGCGGGGCGCCTGGAATGCGGGCATTGTGCCGCTCCTCCTTTCGTGCGCGCGAAGAGCAACGCTCCCGTCCCACAGGGACGGGAGCGTGACGCCTTCCCGCGGTGCCACCCTGGTTCCCGCCCGGCCGATGCGCGCCGAGCGAACCCTCTACGCTGTGACGGGCGGACCCGGACGGCCCAGCCGCGGCGCGGCCGAACCCATCGGCTCAGGGGTGTCGTTCGGAGCCCGGGATGCCTGGGGACGCTCACAGCCCGCCCTGGCGGGGCTTCCCCTCTCTGGAAGGACCGGGCGCCTACTCTTCCCTTCGCAGCCGGTGCGGTATGACCTGAAACTTGCCGCCATTCTACTGTCGGACGACCTGCCCTGTCAAACCGC
>JBBIOM010000003.1:116471-128449 GCA_037443365.1 Armatimonadota bacterium | reverse complement strand
CCTGCGCGCGACGGCCTGCTCACGGGGGTACCTGAGTCTCGGCCTGCTCTGGTTGAAGCGCGGGGTCGGCTTCGGGCTCGGGCGCGTGCGCAGCGGCTGCTGCCGCGGCATCCGCAGCGGCACGCTTCGTCCGCACCTGCAGGGCCCGCATGCGGTTCAGAACCCCTGCCACCTCGTGCCGCCTGGGAAGCGCGTAGCCGCCGGCATGGACGCCTTCGGGCGCAAGCACGCCCAGCCCGCGCTCGTCTATGTCCGCGAAGACGCGGTCCAGGATCTCGGCGATCGAGGCGTTCCCGTCCACGTAGTTCTTCGCCAGCGCGTAGAGCACAGCGTCGCCGGCCGCGCGTGCCTGGCCCGCGTCAACGAGCTGCCTGAGCGCGGAGGTGCTCACGGTCTCGCGCCCGATGCCGATCTGTGCGCCTTCGCGCGGCTCGGTCCGTTGGCCGCGTCCCCGCATCCCGCCAAATCCCCTGGGCAGAGGGCAGCGCGGCGCAGGCATGCCGAACTCCCCTCCGGCGCGCGTGCGGCGCCCGCCGAGGCCCTCAACGATGCCGCGCGCCTGCTCGGTCGCCGCGTGCGGCTGGAACCCTTCCATGACGATCACCGTATCCGCAACCTCGAGGTAATCCCCGAGACTCCCGGTGGCGATCACCGAGGAGATCCCGCAGACCTCCCACAGCGCGCGGGCGCGGTCCACCAGCGGGGTCGCAGGATCGCGCTCGGCCGGCGCTAGATGCCGCATCGCAGCGTCCCGCGCAAGGAACGTCACCGCGCTGTCGTCCTCATCGAACAGCAGCGCCCGGGTTCCCACCTCGACGGCCTCCGCGACGCCGGCGGCCATTGAGACCATTCCGCTCGCGTGCTCAAACGAGGCCCCGGTGGCGTCAGAACGACCTGGCAGGTGCCGCACAAATGCGCTGACATCTACGCGCTCGACGCGCCGGCCGGGCTCGGCAACGATCCTGACCGCGTCGGGGAGCGTGGCCACGAGCTCGCGCCCGTCCCCGGGAACATGGGGATACACGCCGGCGCAGAGCGCATCGAGCAGCGCCGACTTCCCGCTGAAGGAGCCCCCGGCGATGACCGTTACACCGCGGGGGATGCCGAGCCCCCTTACCGTTCCCCGGTGCGGCAGCGCCACCGTCACCGCCATCTCGTCCGGCGCGTGCAAGGGCACGGCGCGCCCTGCCCGCAGCGGCCGGTCGCCCCCGCCGCCTTCTCTGGGAAGGATCGAGCCGTCGGCGACGAACGCCACGAGCCCTAGCCCGTCCAGCATCGAGCGCAGCGCCAGGTAGTCCTCGAGCGTGTCACGGTGTCGAACCCCGGCCGCCGCGTCGAGGTTGGCCCACACCATTCCGGCCCCAACCACGGCCGGCAGCTCCTCGAGGAGCAGCGTCTGTGCCAGCCTGGCCTGCACCTTGCGTCCCTCGGCTGGGAGCCCTATGGTCAGACGGATCTCTACGGACTCCTCCCCGATCGAGCAGCACGCGCGCTGCAAGACCGTTTCTCCGCCTGCCTGGATGGCCGCGGGCGCGGCGCGCCCCTGCCAGCGTGTGCGGACATGGCGCGCAATCGCATCCTGCACAGCGCGAGCCAGGAAGTCCTCCGCGGCCAGGCGGCCGGACGGGCTCGCCCACATCTCCCCTGGAACCTGGGCCTCGGCCTGGTCAACGCGCACCCGCGCCCAGCATGACGGCGCAAAGGGATCGGCGTGCACGACATCGAGGTGGAGCTCAAAACGATCGAAGCGGTAGGCGCCGGCCAGGTTGCGGTAGACCTGTGTGCCCTTGCCGTTGCTCACGATCAGCTTGTCGCGCAGACGTTCGGAAGGCAGCATCTCGAATCCCCCTAGCGCCCGGCGGCGATCGGCGCCGCCCGCCGCGCCAGTCCCAGGCGTTGCCTTGCGACCAGCAGCGCGCGCTGGAGCTGGGTGTCGCGGCCCTGGTCGAGATCGGCGACCGCGAGCGCCACCGCGATGTCGGGGGAGACCCCGACCCCTTCCAGGCGCCGCCCCATCCCTGAGGCGAGCCGCAGCACGGTCACGCTGAGCGCCGATCCGTCCGAGAGGTCGTAGAGTACCGAGGCCTCGACCGCGCCGCTCGTCCTGGCGCCCACCAGCGTCGCGCGGGCATGCTCCGACAGGGCGGCGGCTAGCAGCTCCGCAGCCGACGCGCTTCCCTCGTCAACGAGCGCGACCACGGGCACGTGCGAGGGCAGAATCGGCGCCGCGGTTGTCCGTATCGTGCGAGTGCGCCCCCCGCGCGAGGTCTCCTGGTAGATGGGCTGCCCCGGAAGCAGCGTGGTGTTCGCGACCGCGGTCAGCTCGTGCAGGTAGCCGCCGCTGTTGGAGCGTAGGTCGAGCACGAGCGCGCGCATCCCGCCCGAGAGCATCCGCTCCAGCGCCTGCCGGAACTCCGCCCCGGTGCGCGTGATGAACTGGTAGAGCTGCAGGTACCCGATCCCGCCGTCCAGCACGCGGGCCTGGAAGATCGCCGGGACCTGAATCGGAGCGCGCGTCACCGTCACGACGACGCTTTCCCTGCGGCCGGGACGCTCGAGCGTGAGCGTCACCGACGTGCCGGCAGGGCCGCGAATCGTACCCGCCACCTGCTCCACCTGGAGCCCGGTGGTAGGCACCGCGTCGATCCTCAGGATGCGATCCAGCGCCTGCACCCCGGCGGCCTCGGCCGGGCTGCCCGGTATGACGTCGCGCACATAGAAGCGCCCCTCGCGCGGCATCAGCACCACCCCGACGCCTGAGAACGCCGCCTGCTGGCGCTGTCGGGCCTGCCGCTCCCGGTTCTGCTCAGGCGTGAGGAAGCCGGTGTGCGAGTCGCGGAGCACGGCGGTCATGGCGCGGATCGCGGCGTAGGCCAGCACCGCGCCAGGGACGCGGCCGCCGGCGGATGCGACCGCGACGTCGAACCGGGCGCGGAAGGCGGCATCGGCCTGCCCGTTGGGCGTGCCGGGCGGGATCTCGGCTAGGCCGGCCTGGATGCCCGCGGCCGAGAGCGCCGAGCGCAATCCCCCTATCGCGCCGTTGAGCAGGGCAACTGAGTCCACGGGATCCACGTACTGCTCGCGCAACACCCCCAGCGCCTCCAACACCAGGCCCACATCGGACGCTTGCGCCGGGGGCGCGGCCAGCGGCGCCGCCACGAGGAACAGCAGCAGGACTATCGCGGGGAGGCGCGGTCGCCTCCTGCGGGTTGCAGATGGCCTCATCTCAAGATCTCCCGTTTCGCCGGATCTCAGATGACGGGCCGGAACGGTACCAGCCGCATGATCCAGGCGTTGAGCACGAACAGCAGGTCGGTTGCCATTGCGCCGCCCATCACGACAAGAAAGATCCCGCTGACCGCCGAGACCGGGCGGGAGCGCCGGCGCAACCACCCTAAGGCGTCGAAGGCGGCCGTCGTCAAGGCCGCGGTGGCAAGGAACGGCAGGCCCAGACCCAGCGAGTATGCGAACAAGAGCAGCGCTCCGCTCGATGCCGTTTGCGCCGTCGCCGCCATCGCAAGCACCGCTGCGAGCACCGGGCCCACGCACGGCGTCCAGGCGAAGCCGAACGCCATGCCCACAGGAAACGCGCCCGCCAGGCCGAGGGGGCGGCGTCTCACCGCAAACCGGCGCTCTCTCGAGAACCCGGGCACGTGGACCACGCCCAGCACGCCCAGGCCCAGCAGTATCACGATCACGCCTCCCAGGCGCGTCAGCAGCACGCGGTTCTCGAGCACGAGGGCGCCCAGCACCGAGGCCGAGGCGCCCATGGCGGTGAACACCGCGGCGAAGCCCAGAACGAAGAAGCCCGCCCCCGCCATTATCCGGCCCAGGTGCCGGCGCCGCTCCTCCGCGCTCATCTCGGCCAGGCGCAGCCCTGAGACGAACGAGAGGTAGCCCGGCATCAACGGAACGACGCACGGGCTCGCGAAGCCCAGCACGCCGGCCGAGAAGGCCAGTACCAATCCCACCTCGCCCATACCGGTATTATGCCACAGCGCCGCCAGCGTTTGGGACCGCGTCGTTGCCTGCCCGGGGCCGGATTGCTACAATCACGTGTGGGCTCCGTGCGTCGCCGGAGGATTGCCGCGGGAGAGACGGATGCTGGAGATGGTCTACCTCCTCGATCTGGTCTACAAGATCGTCATCGTGCTCATCTTCGCGCGCGTGATCCTCTCGTGGTTCCCGGCCGTCCGGCATCCCGGGGTGAAGTTGATCAATGATCTCACCTCGCCCATCCTCGACCCCATCCGCAGGGTGATGCCATCGGCCGGAGGCCTGGACCTGTCGCCGATAGTCGCCGTCCTGCTGCTCCACCTTGTGCGCAGTCTGCTCGTGGATCTGTTGATGACGCTGGGGCCCTGACTTCGAGCAGGGGAGGGAGAAGAGATGGTTCAAGCGTACGTGCTCATACGCATCCTGCCGGGAAGGCTGTCCGAGGCGCTGGCACACATCCAGCGCACCCCGGGCGTCAAGATGGCGCACGCCGTGACCGGGCCGACCGACATCATCGCCTTCGTGGAGACCGAGAGCATGGACACGCTGGGCAGGCTGATCGTCTCCAGGTTCCAGGAGACGAGCGGCGTCACGCGCACGACTACCTGCGTAGTCACGCCGGTGAGCGAAGGGTGAGCAAGATCAGACCGGCCCTATCCTGACCCTCTTCGGAGACGCCGGCAGAGCCCAGATTGCCGGCAGCGCGATCGCGAACAGGCCGACACTCGCCGAAAGGGTCTGCGCCAGTCCGACCTTGTCGGCGATCGCGCCGAGTGCCGTCATGGAAAGGCCCGCGGTTCCCCACGACATCCCGGTCACCAGGCTGCTCGCGAGGCTCGCGCGCCTGGGGAACATCTCCTGGGCCATCACGATGCTGACCGGGGCCGCGAGGAAGAGCGTGAAGCCGCCCAGGGCCAGCGGCACCAGGCCCCACGCGCCCTCTATCCAGCCGAACATCAGGAGCAGCGGGGCGGTTGCGATCAGTGAGATCGCCATGACGGCGCGCCGTCCGATCCGGTCGGAGAGCGCCCCGCCGATCAGGCCGCCGATCGATCCGACACCACCGAAGAGGAGGATCGCGGTGCCGCCCATGACAAGCGTATCGCCGCGGGCGCGCAGGAGCAGCGGGATGAACAGGATGTGCCCGAGCGTAACCACGCTCCTGATCACCACAACGAGCCAGATGAGCGCCAGGGCCCTCCAGTGCCGCCGGAGGTCGCCTTGCAGGTCTTCCCGGGTGGCCGGAACGATCTCGGCCCGCCAGGGGGCGAGGTGCCTCCAGAGCAGCAGGCAGATCACCAGGCCGGGCAGGGCCGCGATCGCGGTCCCCGAGAGCCCGACCGCGCCCACGATCGCCGCCACGTAGACCGGGCCCAGCGAGTACCCCAGCTCGCCGCCGGCGATGAATATGGAAAGCCCCGCCCCCCGATGATCTCCGCTTGCGGCCCCGGCCACGGCGAACGATTGGGGATGAAACGACGCGGTCCCCAGGCCCGCGATGAAGAGCACCGCTAGCATCGCCTGGTAGGAAGGCGAGAACCCGAGCAGCCCCATCATCACCACCGTGACAAGCGGGCCGAGGATGGTGAACACTGGCCTCGAGGTGCGATCTGCCGCCATGCCGAAGAAGGGTTGAGAGAAGGCCGACGCGAGGTTGTAGGTGCTGCCCAACAGCCCGGCGAGCGCCAGGGAGAGACCGAACTTGGCGACGACGAGCGGCAGCAGGGGCGCCAGGAACGCGGCGTACAGGTCGTTTGTGAAGTGGGCCAGGCTGAGCGGCGCGAGGCGCGACCAAGCGAGCGCTCGCGGCCGTCCATGGCTCACGCCAGCACCGCCAGGACTATCGAAACCGAGACGAAGCTCGCGACGGTTGTCAGGAAGACAGCGCTGGCCACGAACGTCGGGGCGGAGTCGAACTGCGCCGCGATCAGGAACGCGTTGACCGCTGTCGGCATCGCCGTGGAGAGCACGGCGACGTCGCGCGGCAATCCGGCGATGCCGAACCAGGGCGCCAACGCTACGGTCAGCAGGGGGGAGACCGCGAGCCGCAGCACGGCAGCCGCCCCCAGCGGCGCGTTCACGCCCGAGGGGCGCGCCTGGAACAACTGCACCCCCAGCGTAATGAGGAGCAGCGGGATCGCTCCCTGCGCCATGAGCTCGATCGGGCGCCACAGCGCGACCGGCACCGTCCAGTCCCGATACGCGAAGAGGGTGCCCGCAAGCGCGGCGTAGATGAGCGGCAGCCGGAAGATGTCAAGGGCTGCGCGGGCGGGGTTGTTCCGGCCGGATGAGGCCAGGAACACCCCAACGGAGTGCATGAGAATGGCCGAGACCACGAAGATGAGCGTGGCAAGGCGCACCCCTTCCTCGCCGAACGCGAACAGGCTCACAGGGAGCCCGTAGTTGCCCGCGTTGTAGAGGACCGCCACCACCGCCAGCGCGCTTCGCTCGACCGGCTCGAGCCGCAGCAGGCGCCCCGCGATCAGGGCGAGGATGAGCATGACGGCGAAGTGCGCGACGATGAGCCCAATCAGCCTGGCGGCGGCCGCCGCCGACACGTCGGTGCGCACAAGCGCCGCGAACACCAGGCTCGGCGTCAGCAGGTACATCGTGACGCGGGAGAGCGAGTGCACCTCGATTGGGATGAGGCGGGCGGTCACGTACCCGGCCGCGATCAGCAAGACTATGGGCAGGATCACGGAAAGCAAGGCCACTCGAGTCCTCCGCCGCAGCGCCGTCCCGGACGCGCCGCAATCAGCGGGGTCGGGACGCCGCGCGCGACGGCCGCTTGGGGCGCCTGACCGCCTTCGATCGTCTCCTGTCCTCCTTCGTGGGCAGGGTTTCCTCCCAGGTGACGATGCTGTGGAAGTACTGGCGGTCTCCCTCCTCCAGTCCCCGGGTCACCTCGGTTATGTGCATCGTCCGCGCCCCAAACTCCCGGAGCGCGTGCTCGACCGCCGCCTCGGGCTTGGCGTCGTTGCCGCAGGTGAAGATGTCGAGAGCAACGTATCCGAATTCCGGCCAGGTGTGGACGGAGAGGTGTGATTCGGAGATGACGACCACGCCGGAGACGCCGTTGGGATTGAACCGGTGGAAGGAGATCGACCAGACGGTGACCTGCGCGACCTCGGCCGCGCGCACCAGGACCTGCTCAACCGTCTCGACCTTGCCGATTATCTCTGGATTGCACCCCGAGGCCTCAACGATGTAGTGGTGCCCGACCGGATCCATCCTCCACCTCCCCCCACGTGCGGTTTCGCACGCCTGCTATGGACCCCGCTCAGATGCGCATCCGGGGGTCCAAAGCGTCCCTTATCGCGTCACCGAGCAGGTTGAATCCGAGCACGGTCAGCATGATGGCCAGCCCGGGGAACATGACGCTGTGCGGCGCCAGGCGGATGTACTGCCTGGCGTTGCTCAGCATCGAGCCCCATTCCGCGGCCGGCGGCTGGGCGCCGAGGCCCAGGAAGCCCAGGGCGGCCGCCGAGAGAATCGCCGAGGCAATCTGCAACGTTGACTGCACGATGATCACGGCCAGCGTGTTGGGCAGGACGTGGCGCCAGATGATCCGGACGCTGGTGGCTCCCACCGCCCGCGCCGCGTCCACGAACTCCTGCGCGCGCAGCGAGAGGACCTGTCCGCGAACGAGCCGGGCATACACGGGGATTGAGACGATCCCAACCGCCACCATGACCTGCACGAGTCCCACTCCCATGATGGCAACAAGCACGATCGCCAAAAGCACGCCCGGAAACGCCAGCATGATGTCAATCAAACGCTGTACCAGAAGGTCGGGCAGCCCGCCGAAGTAGCCCGATATTGCGCCGATCGGAACGCCCACGCCCACACCGATGGAGACGGCGATGACGCCGATCACGAGCGACAGGCGCGCGCCGTAGATCACGCGGCTCAGCAAGTCGCGCCCCAGCTCGTCCTGTCCCAGCAGGTGTCCGGGGCTTGGCCCCTTCAGGCCGGATTCGAGCTCGATCTCGTAGGGATCGTACGGCGCCAGCACCGTCGCAAATAGCCCCGCGCAGAGAAAGAGCGCCAGAATGGCCAGGCCCGCCAGGCCGGCCCTGTTGCGCCGGAACTGGCCCCACACCATCCGGAGGCGCGAGCGCGAAGGCCGCACGGCGCTCCAGCGAAGCGCGGCCTGGGCCGGAACGGGCGCCGCGGAGTCCCCCGGAAGGCCGATCTTCCCGGGCTCAGTCATAGTGGATCCGCGGATCCACGACCGCGTACAGAACGTCAACCGTGAGATTGACCATCACAAAGGCCATCGCGACCACGAGCACAGAGGCCTGCACAATCGGGTAGTCGCGGGCCAGGATGCCCTCAACCAGGAGCCGCCCGATGCCCGGCCACGCGAACACGGTTTCGGTCAGCACGGCGCCTGAGAGCAGCGTGCCCATCTGCAGTCCGACCACCGTGATGACCGGGATCAGGGCGTTGCGGAACGCGTGGCGGTTGACGACGGCGGCCTCGGCCAGCCCCTTGGCGCGTGCCGTGCGGATGTAGTCGGACCGCAAGACCTCCAGCATGCTCGATCGGGACATCCGCGCTATGATGGCGGCCGTTGACATTCCCAGCGTGACCGCGGGCAGCACGAGGTGCTCAATGCCCCCGGTTCCGACGGCGGGCAGCCACTTGAGCCAGACTGCGAAGACCAGGATCAGCATCAATCCAGACCAGAACACCGGCATCGAGAGCCCGGCCAGGGCCACGAGCATGACTGCCGTGTCTATCAACGAATAGGGACGGATGGCCGATATGACGCCGGCCGAGACCCCGACGAGGACGGCGATGCCCAATCCGGCCGTCGCCAGCCTGATGGTGTTGGGCAGGCGCGCCGCGATCTCGCCGCCCACGGGCGCCTTGGAGCGCACCGAGCGCCCGAAGTCGCCTCGCAGCACGCTCATCGCGAACGTGGCGAACTGCCTCAGCAGGGGCTGGTCCAGGCCCATGTCCTTGCGGATGCCCTCGACTATCTCCTGGGTCGCCGCCTCTCCGGCGATGATCCGCGCAGGATCGCCGGGAAGCACCCGCACCATCGCGAAGACCATGAACGCCACGCCGAGGATGACGGGGACTGAGAGCAGGAGCCTCTTGGTGATGTACGCCCACATCTTCAGTAGCCGTGAGAAGGGGAGGGCACAGACCCCCTCCCCCTCGTCCTTCCTTCCTGATCGCTTCGCTACTCTGCGCTAACGCCGCAGCCAGGCCTTGAAGAGCTCGACGCGCTCCGCGGGGTGAACGATCACACCCTGCGCGACGTGCCTGATGCCGGTTACCTGCGACTCGCTGTGCAGGAACAGCCAGGGCGCGTCGTCCATGATGGTCTTCATCGCCTCAGCGTAGATCTTGTTGCGCTCCGCCTGATCAACCGTGATTCGGCCACGATCGAGCAGCGCATCAACGCGCTCGTTCTTGTAGAAGCTACGGTTGGAGCCCGTCGGCACCCACTGCGACGAGTGGAACAAGGCGTAGAGGCCGTAGTCGGCGTCCCCGGTCACTGTACCCCACCCGAGCATGTACATCTGGACATCGTTCTCGGGTTGCGGCCGGTTGGTTAGGGCCAGGTAGGCCCCCCACTCCATGGTCCTGAGCTCGAGCTCGATGCCAGCCCGGCGCACGAGGCCCTGGATGCTGGCGGCGATCTCGGCGTCGCGGATGTACCGCCCGGAAGGATGGAGGAACACGGCGCGCAGGGGCCGGGCCCTGCTGAAGCCGGCCTCGCGCAGCAGCGCCTCGGCCCTCTCCAGGTCCCAATCATAGGTCATGATCTTGGAGTAGCCCTCAACGGCAGGGACAATCGGAGCATCGGAGACGCGGGCCGTTCCGTACAAGGCGCCTGCCACAATCGCGCGCTTGTTCACCGCGTGGTTCAGCGCCCGGCGGAGGCGTACGTCATTGAAGGGCGGCCGCGTCACGTTGAAGCCAACGTAGATCGTGCGCAGGCTGTCGGTGACCGAGACGGTGAAGTCCCGGGCCGTCTTCAGCCGCTCTATCTCTCGCGGGGGCACGCGCACCGCAACGTGAATCGAGCCCGCTTCCAGCGCGGCCACGCGCGCGCCGTCATCCGGGATCACGCGGAACTGCACCTCGTCGAGGAACGCCTTCTCCCCCCAGTAGTCGTCGTTGCGGGTCATCACCACGCGATCGCCGCGCACCCATTCCTTGAACCTGAACGGGCCGGTTCCAACGGGCTGCCGGGCGTAGTCCACTCCCAGCCGGCGGACGGCGGTAGGGCTCTGCATCCCGACGGAACTGTGGGTGAAGTGGGCCAGCAGCGGCGCGAACGGGGCGTCGGTGACCAGGCGGATCGTCGAGGAGTCAACGACGGTAACGCTCGTGATGCGGCTGATCAGGAACCTGAACGGAGCGCGGGTGGCCGGGTCGAGCATGCGGTCCAGGTTGAACTTGGCCGCCTCGGCGTCGAATGGGGTCCCGTCGTGGAACCGGACACCCGTGCGCAGTCGAACCGTCCACGTCCGGCCGTCCGCGGACACCGTGTGCCCAAGGGCCAGCATGGGCACGATCCGTCCCTCGGGGGTGAGCCGGTAGAGGGACTCGACCATGTGCTCTGAGACGGTCGCGCTCGGGGAATCGGTGATCATGGGCGCGTCGAGCGTCACCGCGTCCACCCCAGATCCGACGATGAGCGTCCCGCCGCGCGTGGGCGTCACCGCCGGCGCCGCGGCCGCGGAGATCACGAGCGCGCCGGTAAGGGCAATGGCAGCCATCAGGGCCAGGACTCTTCGCACGCGATCTGATACCTCCTTCGTTGACCGAGATCGGTTCTCAGGTACCTTGAGTCTTCATTCTAAAGCAACCGCCGCAGCGCCACAAGTGCCCCGGACGCGACCAGCGTGACGGCCACGCCCGCCAGCGCTACGCCGGAGGCGATCGCGAGCCATGCGCGCGGCCTGTTCAAGCCCATCAGCCACGCCAGCAGGGTTCCCGAATAGGCCCCGGTGCCTGGCAGCGGGATGGCGACGAACAGCGCCAGGCCCAGGAGTTCGTACCGCTCGACCAGCCCCGCGCCCCGCGCCCGGACGCGCACGACGCCGCGCCGAACTGGCGCGATGCGCGAGAGCCACCGGTCGTAGAACAGCTCGAGCGCCCAGTACCCGGGGATGATGATGGCGCAGTTGGCCACCACCGCAATCGTCATGGCCGTCAGGGGATGCAGCCCGAGCGCGATCCCAAGCGGGATCGAGCCGCGCAGTTCGATCCACGGAACAAGCGTCAGCGCGACCACTCCCAGCGCCTGCTCGAACACGCTGAGGCCGGCCAGCCAGTGCTGCACCTGCGCTAGCACACCGGCGCAACTCACCCGTCCACGACCGGCCCGCCGCCGGCGCCGCCTTCCGGCGCCGGATGCGACCGCCGGCGCTCACGTGCGGCGTACATGGCGGCATCCGCGCAGTGGATGAGCGAGTCGGCGTCGGTCCCGTCCTCTGTGGCCACGGCAATGCCGGCATCGAGATCGAGGAACAGGCGCTTGACGCCAACCAGGAACGGGGTCTGGGCCACCAGGGCCCCCAGGCGGGCCGCGGCCGCCTCAGCGCTCCGGCGCGCGGTCCGGGGCATGACCACGGCAAACTCGTCCCCCCCGTACCGGAAGACCAGATCGCCCGGACGCACCGCGCCGTCCAGTAGCCGCGCAAGCTGCTGGAGGACGACGTCTCCGGCCAAGTGACCGTGGTTGTCGTTGACGGCCTTGAAGCCCCTCAGGTCGAGCAACAGCAGGCTGAACGGCGTGGCGTCGCGGGCTTCGCGCTTGAACTCCTCCTCGAGGCGTATCCTGAAGTGCCGTCTATTGTAGAGCCCGGTGAGCGGGTCTGTTATTGACAGGCGTTCAACGGCCACAAGCGCCTCCTCGAGCCGACGGTTTGTGTCGGCCTGGCGCTCGCCTGCAGCACGCGCCTCGTAGTTGCCCTTGAGCGCGACGCTCGCCAGCAGCCACGACGCGAACCCCA
>JBBIOM010000003.1:75958-116371 GCA_037443365.1 Armatimonadota bacterium | reverse complement strand
GACGATCGCACCGGAGATCAGTGACACGGCGCCGAAGAGGAGCCACAGGTGCCACGGAAGAACGGGAAGGCGCAGCAGCGCCGCCGCCAGCAGTGCCAAACCGGCGGCCCCAACAACGACGGACAGCCGGCGGAAGCGCAGTGGGAGGTCCCCTGCTCTCGGACCGTTCGCACTCACAGGCTGATCCATAGGCGCACCTCTGCAGACCGACACATTCGACGGGGTGCGGCCCGGTCCTCTGACGGCACTGCGGTGGGGATCACTGCGTGAGCCTCAGCGCCGCTCCGCCCAGGACCTTTGCGCCGATGACCAGCGCCTCCTCGTCGAAGTCGAAGCGTGGATTGTGGTGCGCGGCGTCCAGGCCACGATCGCGGTTGCACGATCCGACCGCGAAGTAGCAGCCCGGGGCGCGCTGCAGGAAATAGGCCATGTCGTCGCCGCCGGTGGTGGGCGTCTGGCTCACCACGCGCTCGGCCGACACGACCCTGGCGGCCACCTCGCGCACGACCGCGGTGACCGCCTCGTCGTTGACCACGGGCGGGGTTCCGAACCGGGTGGTCAGGGTCGCCTTGCATCGCATCGCCCCGGCCACCCCGGCTGCGATCTCCTCGACGCGACGCAGCGTGCGTTCGCGCACGTCATCGGCAAACGACCTGACCGTCCCGCGCATCTCTACGCGATCGGGTATGATGTTGAACGCCGTGCCCGCATGGATCATCGCGACGGTCACGACGGCCGTCTCAAGCGGGGCCGTCTCGCGGCTGACGACCGTCTGAAGGGCCACGATGGCCTGGGCGGCGGCCACGATTGGGTCGGTCGCCAGGTGGGGGACCGCGCCGTGCCCGCCGCGTCCCTCGATGGAGATCGCGATCTCGTCCACGGCGCCGAAGACCGGCCCCGGGCTCGCGGCTACGGTCCCGACGGGCAGGTCGTTCCAGATGTGGAGCCCGATCGCGGCATCGGCCGGGGGGTCGCCCATGGCGCCCGCCTCGATCATCGGCAGCGCGCCCGAGGTGATCTCCTCAGCGGGCTGGAAGGCGAAGGTCAGCGTGCCCGCCAACGCCCCCCGGCGTTCGGCCATGATCTCGGCCAGGACCAGCGCGATCGCGGTGTGCCCGTCGTGTGCGCAGGCATGCATGCGTCCGGGGATCTGGCTCTTGTACGGCGCCTCGCTTGTCTCCTGTATGGGCAGGGCGTCGATATCGGCCCGGACCAGGACGGTCCGTCCGGGCCTGCTCCCGCGCAGGACTCCGACGACCCCGGTCTGCGCCAGCCCGCCGCGCACTTCCAGCCCGGCCGCGCGAAGGCGCGCCTCCACGATCCCGGCCGTCCTCTTCTCCTGGAAGGCGAGTTCTGGATGCGCGTGCAGGTCGCGGCGCAGGTCAACCAGATCGCCGCGGCGGGACTCAATCGTATCGAACAGGTGTTCGAGCATGGCATTCCTCCTGGCCTCATGATTCGCGCCGGCCCAAGGAAGCCCTTTGCCGCGCCGTGCAGCATGACACAAGTGGCTGAGCCCATCCCTGGAGGAACACTGCCCCGGACTGGGGAACTTCACTGGAACGCCGATGCATTCAGGCATTGGCGCGGGGAACCGTGATGGCGCTGCTGCTGCGCGATGGTGATGTGAGCACGCTCCTTGACATGGACGACGTGATCGCCGCCGTCGAGCAGGGGTTTCGCTTCCTGGGAGAGGGCACGGGCCAAAACCAGTCAAGGAGCCGGCTAGTCGCGCCCGCGGGGACGCTGCACGTGATGCACGCCTCGGCGCCCGCCCTCGGGGTCATGGGCGTCAAGTCCTACTCCACCACCCCGTCAGGGGCGCGGTTCGTCGCCGTGCTCTACCGTTTCGAGGATGGCGAGCCGGTGCTGATCGCCGAGGCCGACCGCCTCGGCCAGATGCGCACCGGCGCGGCCAGCGCCGTGGCCACGAAGTACATGGCGCGCGCCGGGGCCGGATCGCTCGGCGTCATCGGCAGCGGGTGGCAGGCGCGCAGCCAGATCGCGGCCGTGGCGCGCGTCCGGCCGGTGGCGCTCGTGAAGGTGCACAGCCGGTCCGAGGAGCGGCGCGAGGCCTTTGCCGCCGAGATGGCATCGGAGCTGGGGACCGAGGTGGTGGCCGTTGGGAGTGCCCAGGAGGCCGCGGAGGATTCCGAGATCGTCGTGACCGCCACCTCGGCGCGGGAGCCGGTGCTCCAGGGAGCATGGCTTTCCCCGGGCGCGCACGTCAACGCCATCGGTTCCAACGCGGCCTGGCGGCGGGAGCTGGATGCCGAGGCCGTACGCCGCAGCGACCTGGTCGCCGTGGACTCCCTGGACCAGGCGCGCATCGAGTGCGGAGATCTAATCGCCGCTGCCGCGGCCGGGGAGGCGGTCTGGGAGCGCGTGACCGAGTTGGGAAGCATCGTGGCAGGATCCAGCCCGGGCAGGAGCCGCCCGGAGCAGATCACGCTCTTCGAGTCGCAGGGCATTGCCATGGAAGACGTGGTGACGATGGAGCTGCTCTACCGCCGCGCGGTCTCATCCGGGGTGGGGCAGGAGATTCCCCTGGGCTACAGGACAGGGACAAGAGGAGGAAGACCGTGACAGTTCGCGTGGTAGTCGCCGACCCGACCGCTCACCGCTGCGATGTGCTGGCCATTGGGGTGTTCGCCGGGCCCGCGCGGCTCGAGGGCATCGCTGCCAGGATGGATCAGGCGCTGGGCGGAATGCTTGCCCGCGCGCTCCACGAGGAGCACTTCACCGCGGAGATCGGCAAGGTGGTGTTCTTCCACACTCACGGGCGCCTGCCGGCCGGACGCCTGGCGGTCGTGGGGCTGGGCGACCGCGACTCCTTCAGCCCCGACCGGCTGCGACTAGCCGCGGCAGCGGTGGCCGGCGCAGCGGTCGAGCGCCGCCTGACGCGCCTGGCCTTCCCGCCCTTCCAGCACCAGAACTGGGAGCCGGCCGCGGTCGCTGCCGCGCGCACGGAGGGCGCCCTGCTGGGCACCTACGCGTTCACCAAGCACCGCAGCGAGAAGGGCCACACCGTCCACCTTGAGCTGCTGGCCGCCAACCGCGCGGAGGCCACGGCGGTGGAAGCCGGGCGCCGGCGAGGACAGGTGGTGGGCGACGCGGTCAACTACGCCCGCGACCTGGTGAACGAGCCGGCCAACATCCTTCCCCCTGACGCGCTTGCCGGGGAAGCCCGCCGGATCGCAAGGGGCACCAAGCTCAAGATCCAGGTCTGGGGGCCCGCGGACCTCAAGAAGCGGGGCATGGAACTGATAATGGCGGTGGGCGGCGCCAGCGCGCACACGCCGCGCCTGATCCTGCTGGAGTACACCCCGCAAAGGCCCAGGCGCACCGTGGCGCTTGCCGGCAAGGGCGTGACGTTCGACTCGGGAGGGCTCGACATCAAGCCGGCTGAGAGCATGGCCACCATGAAGGGCGACATGGCCGGCGCCGCGGCGGTCCTCGCGACGATGCGCGCCCTGCCCCTGCTGTCTCCTCCGGTGCGCGTGACCGCGGCGATCGCCGCGGTGGAGAACGCCGTCGGAAGCCGTGCGATGCGCCCTGGAGACGTCTTCAGGGGTCTCAACGGCACAACGGTCGAGGTCACCAACACCGACGCGGAGGGCCGGTTGATCCTGGCCGACGCGGTGGCCCACCTGGCAGCGGGCGCGCCGGGCGAGATCATTGACGTGGCAACCCTCACGGGCGCGGCCAGCATCGCGCTGGGCCCGTACGCCGCCGCCGTGATGGGGACCAACCAGAACCTGATCAACCGCCTCGTGGGCGCGGCGGGCAGGGCAGGGGAACGGCTGGTCCAGCTGCCGCTCTACGAGGAGTACCGAAAGGCCATGCGCAGCGATGTGGCCGATATCAAGAACTCGGGCACGCGTCCAGGAGGGGCGCAGAAGGGCGCCATCTTCATCCGGGAGTTCACCGGCGGGATACCCTGGGCCCACGTGGACATCGCGCCCGTTGCATACCTTGAAAGAGACGAGGGGACGAACGCCTGCACGCCCAAGGGTGCCTCGGGCTACGGCGTCCGGACGCTGCTGGAGTACCTGACGGCGCGGGACTAGACGGGCGAAGCGTCCTGCGACGCGCGATCGGCGGCGCGCAGGTACCTGTCAATCGAGGCGGCGGCAAGCTTGCCGTCACGCATAGCCAGGATCACGGTGGCACCGCCCCTGGACAGGTCGCCCCCGGCAAACACGCCCGGCCGGCTGGTCGCCTGGTCCTCGCTGGCGACCACGGTGCCCCGTGAGCTGGTCGCCAGCCCTGGAGTGGTGGCCTGTATGATCGGGTTGGGCATCTGGCCAATCGCCAGGACGACCGTCTGCACGGGCACCACGAACTCCGACCCCTTGACCGGAATGGGCCTGCGGCGTCCCGAGGCATCGGGTTCGCCCAGCTCCATCCGCTGGCACTCGATTCCGCATACGTGGTTGTTAGAGTCGCCCAGTACGCGGGTGGGAGTGGTCAGGAGCATGAACTGCACGCCCTCTTCCTCGGCGTGGTGGACCTCTTCCACGCGGGCCGGCATCTCATCGCGCGACCGCCGGTAGATGAGGTAGGCATCCTCGGCGCCGAGACGCAGCGCCGTGCGCACCGCGTCCATGGCCGTGTTTCCCCCGCCGATCACGGCGACCTGCCTGCCGACCTTGACCGGCGTGTCGTACTCGGGAAAACGATACGCCTTCATGAGGTTGACGCGGGACAGGAACTCGTTGGCCGAGTAGACGCCGATAAGGCTCTCGCCGGGGATGCCCATGAAGTACGGCGTGCCGGCGCCCGTGGCCAGATAGACGGCCCTAAACCCCCACTCGCCCATCAGCTCGTCAATCGTCGCCGTCCTGCCCACGACGAAGTTGGTGACTATCTCCACGCCCAGGGACTTCACACGGTCGATCTCGAGGTCCAGGATCTCGCGCGGAAGGCGGAACTCCGGGATTCCGTAGCGCAGCACCCCGCCCGGCGCGTGAAGCGCCTCGAAGATCGTAACGCGATAGCCGATCTTGGCCAGCTCGGCCGCGCAGGTAAGACCCGAGGGCCCTGACCCGACCACGGCCACCTTCTCCTCGCGCCGCTCCGGCAGCGGGGGGTCAACATAGAGGTTGTGCCGCAGCTCGTAGTCGGCGGCGAACCTCTCGAGCTTCCCGATCGACAGCGGGGTGAACTTCTTTCCCAGCACGCAGAGCTGCTCGCACTGCACCTCCTGGGGGCAGACTCTCCCGCAGATGCCCGGGAGATAGTTGGCCTCGCGTATCTTGTTGATCGCTCCAACGTAGTCGCGCAGCAGCAGGAGGTTCACGAACTCCCTAATGTCAATGCTCACCGGGCAGCCGTTCACGCAGACCGGGTCCTTGCACTCCAGACAGCGTGATGCTTCTAGCAGCGCGGCGGCCTCGTCGATCCCCAGGCAGACCTCCCGGAAGTTGCCGCGGCGCTCTTCGGGTGACTGCTCTATCGGCTGCTGGCGAGGAATCTTCAGGCGCTCGGCGGGCTTGAGTGTGTTGGCGCCCTTCACCGTGATTCCTCCCCGCACGCGGCGGCAATCCGGCAGGAACACCGCTCGTCGGCGATCCGCTCCATGTCCAGGTAGGACCGATTCCGCGCGATGAGCTCGTCGAAGTCCACTCCGGCCGCGTCGAACTCCGGGCCGTCCACGCACGCGAACCTCGTCTTCCCGCCAATCGTCACGCGGCAGCCGCCGCACATGCCGGTTCCGTCAATCATGATCGTGTTCAGGCTGACCACGGTCCTAAGCCCCCGCTGGGCGGCGAGCGTAGCGACGGCCCTCATCATGACCAGCGGCCCGATCGCGTAGACGACGGTGATCTCCGGGTGCTCATCCAGGAGGGAAGAGAGGGCATCAGTCACGAGCCCCTTGCGCCCGTAGGATCCGTCGTCGGTGGTTACGGCAAGGGTGGCCGAGCAGCCGCGCATCTCATCCTCGAGGATGACGAGCTCACGCGTGCGTGCACCGACGATCGTGTGCACCGTGTTGCCCGCGTCACGCAGGGCTCGCGCGATCGGCAGCAGCTCGGCGGTGCCCACCCCGCCGCCCACGCAGGCGACCGCGCCGTATTCGTGGATCGGGGTGGGGTTGCCCAGGGGGCCGACAACGTCAGAGATCGCTTCCCCTGCCTTCATCGCGCACAGCGTCTTGGTCGTCTTCCCGACAGCCTGGACGATCAGCGTGATGGAGCCCTCTGCCGGGTCGGATTCCACGACCGTCAGGGGAATGCGCTCGCCCGTCTCGTCGAGCCGGACGATCACGAAGTTGCCGGCCTTGTGCTTCCGGGCGATGTAGGGAGCCCTTATCCGGAACTTCGCGATCGTGGGGGCCAACGTCCACTTGCCTAGGATCAGGAATCGGCTATCCGGGTTATCATCCATAGGTTCGCACACCGCCACAAGCATAGGCAGGCGCTCCGGGAGAGCCTATCAGGCCTCGACCTGATGTTCGCGTCAGGCAAGGACCCAGATCTCCTGCTCCGCGGGCAGCGCGGCTCGCGAGATGGCCACCGCCGTCCCCACCCGCCTGACGCCTGCCTTGCCACGGATGAAGTCGTCGAGCGTGCCGATCGGCCAGGAGGCGTTGAACTCGGTCTTGTAGTGCATGGGGATCACAACGCGTGGCCCTAGCTGCGCGATGACCTGATCGGCCTCGGCGGGGCCGATGGTGAAGTGCCCGCCCACCGGTATCATGACGACGTCGAGTGGACCGATCGCGCGCACCTGCTCGGGCGCAAGGACATGCCCCAGGTCGCCCAGGTGTGCCACGCGCAGGCCCTCGGCCTCAACGACCGTAACCGAGTTCTTCCCGCGCGCGCTCCCCTCTACGAGATCGTGGTATGTCGGTACGCCGAAGACGCGCATCGGACCCACCCGCGTGTCGAGCCCGGCCCAGGTCTTGCCTTCCTGAGCCAGGCCGCGCAGCACCTTGGGATGTCCCCGGACCAGGTCGAGGCTACCGTGGTCGGAGTGCTCGTGGCTGGTGACCACGGCGTCGGGTGAGACATCCGGTCTGGGATACCCGACCTCCGCGTTGTAAGGATCAATCACGACCGTCGTGCCCTCAACGGTCAGGCCAAACATCGCGTGCCCGAAGAAGCGAATCTCCATCCCCCCACCTCCGTTCGTCCTGCTCGCGGTTCCATGGGTGCGTTTCAGCCCCGGCCTTCCCGTTCCTGCCCATGCTACAATGGGCGCCGTGAGGCGCACCTACCGAACGCCAGACGAGGTCCGGGCGATGATGGCGGTGGCCAGAGGGGAGGCGCCCCCGGACCTGCTCATAAGAGGAGGACGCGTCCTCAACGTCTACTCGGGCGAGGTCCTGCCTGCCAGCGTGGCCGCGGTCGCCGGGCGCATAGCATACGTGGGTGAGCGCCCGCCCGAAGCCGGGCCTTCCACGCTCGTGGTGGATGCGCGCGATAGGGTGATTGCCCCGGGGTACATCGACCCGCACGGACACCCTCAGGCGATGTACACCCCGGACGAGCTGGCGCGCGCGGTGCTCCCGCGGGGCACCACGGCCATCGTGGCCGACACCTTGATGGTGCTGAACCTGACCCTGCCGGAGACTACGATTCCCGCGCTCTCGTCGCTGTCCGCGCTGCCCCTTCGATACTTCTGGTTCCTCCGGCTGCACGGCCAGGCGCACAGCCCGCACGACCGCACGGCCATGGGCGAGGAGCGCCTGCGGCAGATGCTTGGGCAGGACGACGTCCGTACCCTGGGAGAGATCACGCGGTGGACGCAGGTGTATGCGGGCGACCCTGATCTGCTCGATCGCATCGCGCGCGGGGTCGCAGCCGGACGGCGCGTCGAGGGGCACGCGCCGGGCGTCTCATCCGACAGGCTGCAGGTGCTGGCCGCCGCGGGCTTCTCGTCCGATCACGAGGCGATCACCGCCGAACAAGCCCTGGCGCGACTGCGCTCTGGGCTCTACGTCATGCTGCGCCATGGATCGCTGCGCCCGGACCTCCCGGCGCTGGCACCGGTCATGACGGGCAGCCGCGCCTTCTCCGGCCGTGTCATGCTGACGCCCGATGGGCCCAACGCCGTCTTCGTGCGCGACAAGGGATACGTGGAGTACGTGCTGGGGGTGGCGCTGGGCCTCGGCGTGGACCCTGTGGCCGCCTACCAGATGGCCACCATCAATCCGGCGACCTACTTCGGGCTGGACGAGGAGCTGGGCGGCCTGGCGCCGGGGCGTCGGGCCGACCTCGTCGTGCTCGAGGACCTCGACCGCCCGATGCCGCAGTCGGTGTTCGCGGCCGGGCAGCGGGTGGCAGAGGACGGCCGCCTCGTGGTGGACATCCCGGCGATGCCATGGGATCGCTGGTTGCGGCCGTACACCCCGGGCGGATGGCGTCCCGAAGCATCGTTCTTCTCCCTGGAGGGGCTGCCTTCCCCGGCTCCCGCGATGCACTTCGAGAACACCGTCATCACGCGCCGCCGCGACGTTCCGATCGTGCACGCCTCCTCGATCGGGGAGGATCTGCCCGAGGGCGTGCTTCGCCTGGTCCTGCTGGACCCCGCCGGCGGTTGGCGCTGCCGCGCCCTGCTGTCGGGTTTTGCGGATCGCCTGGGCGGCCTCGCGACGACCTACACAAGCGGCGGGGGAATGTACGTGCTGGGATGCGACCCGACGGACATGGCCCGGGCCGCGTCGCGCGCCCTGGACCTGGGCGGCGGCGTGGTCCTGGCAGAGGGCGGAGCCGTGATCTTCGAGCTTCCTCTTCCGCTGGGTGGGCTGATGTCGCCACGAGCCATGCGTGATGTGGCCGCCGACCTGGAGACGCTCACCGCCCTGCTGCGCGCGCGCGGATACACGCACCACGATTTGGCCTACAGCCTGCTGTTCTTGGGGTTCGATTCGCTGCCCTACATCCGGCTGACCTACCGCGGGCTGTGGGACGTCACCGGCGACCGCGTGCTGCTACCCAGAGAGGATCTCTGATGGTCAGGATCTGGTGCCGGGGGACAGAGTTGAACTGCCGACGCGCGGCTCTTCAGGCCGCCGCTCTACCACCTGAGCTACCCCGGCACCCGCACCTGGTAGTCTAGCAACCGCCTGGGGTCGGGTCAACCAAGCCCGGGGGAGGAACAAGAGGATGTCGCCTGAGCACATCACGATAGTCGGGGCCGGCGCGATCGGCGGAACGATCGGCGCCTATCTCGTGCGTGCCGGTCGCGGCGTGACGTTCGTGGACGCGGCCGCCGATCACGTGCACGCGATCAACGAGGGCGGGCTGACGATCGAAGGCGCCGGGGAGACCTTCACCGTGCGGGCGCCGGCATTCACCCCGCAGGAACTCCTTGGCCCGCTGGGCATGGTGTTCCTGTGCGTCAAGACGATGCACACCGATCTGACCACGCAGCAGATCGCCCCCCACCTCGCCGCGAACGGCGCGATCGTCTCGATGCAGAACGGCTTCAACGAGGAGCGCATCGCCGCCGTCGTGGGACGCGAGCGCACCATCGGGGCGTTCGTGAACTTCGGCGCCGACTACCTCGAGCCAGGCCGCATCCTCTACGGCGGCTCGGGCGCCCTGTACATCGGCGAGCTCGACGGATCCTCGAGCGGCCGCCTGAGGTGGCTGGAGGCGGTGCTGCGCGACTTCCTCCCCAACACGCAGGCCACACCGAACATCTGGGGCTACCTGTGGGGCAAGCACGCCTACGGCGCGATGCTGAAGACCACGGCGCTGGTGGACGCGCCGATCGCCGATGTGCTGGCTGATCCCGCTGCGCGGCCCGTCCTGTGCAACGTGGCCGCCGAGGTCCTGGCCGTGGCCGCGGCCGAGGGCGTGCGGCCCGAGGGCTTTGATGGCTTCGATCCGCCGTCCTTCGCCTTTCCCCCGCGGCGCGATGCGGGCAGGATGTGGGCCAGCCTCGATGCGCTCGTGGCGTTCAACCGGAAGTCCCTGAAGGCGAAGAGTGGCATCTGGCGCGATCTGGCGGTCCGAAAGCGCAAGACCGAGGTGGAATCAATGGTGAGCGAGCTGCGTGCCCGCGCACGGCGGCACGGACTGCCGATCCCACTTGTGGAGATGCTGGGTGGCATGATCCTCGAGATCGAATCCGGCACGCGCCAGATGTCCTGGGACAACATCGCGGTGATGGCGGCCCTGAACGCAAGGGCCTACGGATCGGAGGGCCCGGACGATGCATAGCGGGGGCGGGCTTGCGGGCAAGGTGGCGCTCGCGAGCGGTGCGGCGCACGGCATCGGCGCCGCGATAGCCGAGGCGCTGGCAGGCGCCGGGGCCAGGGTGTGGGCGTGCGATATCCTGGAAGACCCGCTCAGGGAAGCCGTGCGCCGGTGTCGCGAAGCCGGCGGCGTGGCCGAGGGGCGGGTCGCGGACGTCAGCAACCCTGGTGCCGTGCGCGCGCTCACAACCGAGATCAACGCAAGAGACGGCGGCATAGACATCCTGGTGCACTCCGCCGGGGGTGTGCTTGGGCAGGTGGGGCAGCCGGTGGAAGAGGTCTCACAAGACGCCTGGCGCGCGATAGTGGCCGTCAACCTGGAGGCGGCGTTCCTCCTTGTGCGCGAGGTGGCCCCAGGAATGAAGGCGCGGGGATGGGGACGTGTCATCACGATCTCGTCCGGCGCCGGCAGGAGCTACAGCCAGACAGGAATACAGGCCTACGCGAGCGCCAAGGCAGGACTCATCGGGTTCACCCGGCAGATCGCCCGTGAGTTGGGGCAGTTCGGGATAACCGCCAACTCGGTGGCGCCCGGGTTCGTGCTCTCGAACCCGTCGTCCCGGCGCCAGTGGGACGCGCTCGGAGCCGAAGGACAGCGGGCCTTCTTCGACGCGCTGGCGATCAAGCGCCTGGGCAGGCCCGAGGAGATAGCGCACGCCGTGCTCTTCTTCGCCTCGCAGGAGGCCGGATACGTAACCGGACAGACGCTCAGCGTGGACGGCGGGCGGTGGATGCTGGGATGAGGAGGCGCGCGATGGCAAGCGGCAAGAGAAGCGGTGCCCCTTACGATCAGGTCAGCGTCAGGAGGCTCGTGGCCGACGTCGAGGCCCTGGCCCGGTGGGTGCGGCTGTCCGGAACAACAGAGGAGATGGAGTCCTTCCGCTATGTTCGGCGCCGGCTGCGCGCGGCAGGGTGCTCCACGCGCCTGATCATGCACGACGCCCTCATCAGCCTGCCTGGTCCTGCCTCGCTCCTGGTCACACCCGCCGGCGGCGCGGCGCGCCCTGTGGCATGCATCACGCACTCCTTCGCCGCGAGCACCGGGCACACAGGCATCGAGGCCCCGGTAGTGTATGCCGGCAGCGGCGGGCCTGCCGAGCTGGCTGCCGCGGACCCGACAGGCAAGATCGCGCTGATTGACGGGCTGGCCACGCCTGATCGGGTGTACGCCGCCGAGGCAGCCGGGGCCGTGGGGTTGGTCTTCCTGAACCGCGATCCCCTGGTGCACGAGATGATCGTCTCCCCGGTCTGGGGCAGCCCCCCGCCCGAGGGCGCGCGGAGCCTGCCCCGAGTGCCGGTGGTGTCTGTGGCAGGCCCGCAGCGAGATCACCTCCGCGAGGCCGCCAGCGCAGGAGACCTGCGCGCGCGCATCGAGGCAAGCGTGGACACGCGCTGGCGCAAGACCCCGCTGCTTGTGGCCGACCTGCCCGGCGAGGTCGAGGACACGTTCGTGCTGCTGGCCGGGCACCTGGATTCGTGGCACCGCGGCGCGATGGACAACGGCACGGCCAACGCCACGATGCTCGAGGTCGCGCGCGTGCTGGCACGCGCGCGGCGCTACAGGGGGGTGCGCATAGCGTTCTGGTCCGGGCACTCGCACGGCCGCTACTCGGGATCCACGTGGTACGCGGACCATCACTGGCAGGAGATGGACGCCCGTTGCGTGGCGCACGTGTACGTGGATTCGGTCGGTGGCCGCGGCGCGGTTGTCAACCCTCATGCCTACGCGATGCCGGAGACGCGCGCGGTGGCCGATAGCATCATCGCAGAGGTGACCGGTGGCCGGTTCGAGGGAGGCCGCGTCGGCCGGGCCGGGGACCAGTCGTTCCTGGGCATCGGCATCCCTTCGCTGCTAATGAGCCTGTCCGAGCAACCCGCGGACTCGGCCGAAGCCAGCCGCGATTTCAGCATCCGCACCGGAGGAACCACAGGAGGCCTGGGGTGGTGGTGGCACACCGTCGAGGACCTGCCCGACAAGATCGACCCGGGCGCGCTCGAGCGTGACTGCAGGATCTACCTGGGCGTCGCCTGGGCCCTGGCCACCGAGCCGGTCCTACCGCTCGACTACCACGCGACGGCTCGCCACTGGCTCGGCAGGCTCAGGACGTTGCAGCGGAGCACCGGGCGGCGCTTGGACCTCCGGTCGGTGATCGCCGAGGCGCGGCGTCTGGTGGAGGCGACTGAAGCCCTCAACCGGCGCGCCCAGGCGCTGCGCTCCGCGCCGCGCACACCGGCGATACGCGCCCTGAACAGCGGCCTGATGGCACTGGGGCGAGTGCTGATTCCCGCCGATTACACGCGAACCGGGCGGTTCGATCACGACGCGGCGCTGGAGCAGCACGACACCCCGCTGCTGGAGGCGGCACGCGCGCTTGCCTCCGCGGGCCCCGAGGAGGCGCGGTACCTGGAGGTGCGTGCGGTGCGGGACCTGAACGCCGTTGGGTTTACGCTATCACTGGCCGCGGAGCTGGCCGAGGCCACCGTGCGCGAGACAGGGGCGAGGGTCAGGCGCAGGAGATGAGATCGCGCAGCGCCGGCCCAAGTTCTGGCCAGCGAAAGCGAAACCCTTGCGCCCGCAGCTTCGAGGGAATGGCCCGCTGACTGGCCAGCATCATCTCCTCGGCCATGGCGCCGCCGCCCAGGCGCAGGGCGACCGCCGGCACATGCAGGACGGCCGGGCGCCCCAGCGCGGAGGCCAGAGCGTGCGTGAACTCCTGATTCGTTGCGGGCGCGGGTGAGACGGCGTTGACCGGCCCCTCCAGCGAGCCGTCGCGCACCGCGGCGACAAGGATGGACGCCACGTCGTCAACGTGTATCCAGCTCCACCACTGCCGCCCGCTTCCCAACCGGCCGCCAAGCCCCAGGCGGAACAGCGGCAGCAGCGTGCCCAGGACGCCGCCGTCGCGCGCGAGCACGATGCCTAGTCGGGCGAAGACGACCCGCACTCCCATCTGCCCTGCGGCCGCCGCCTCGGATTCCCAGGCCTGCGCGACGCGGGACAGGAAACCGCGACCTGGCGCGGACGATTCATCCAGCACCTCGTCGCCCCGGTCGCCGTAGAACCCGACGGCAGATACCGATACCAGCACGCGCGGCACCGGTGAGACCCCTCGGATCGCATCCACCAGGAGACGAGTCGAGCGCACGCGGCTTTCAAGGATCTCTCTCTGCACCGAGGAAGTCCACCTGGGTGCAGCAATGCTCCGGCCGGAAAGGTTCACGATGGCGTCCACGCCGTCCAGGGCTGCCGGATCCAGCGTACCGGCCCGTGGATCCCATGCCGCCTCATGGGGACCGGCTGGCGTGCGCCGCACAAGGCGGCGGACATCCGCGCCCTGCTCACGCAGCGCGCGCAGCAGCGCCCGGCCTACAGGGCCCGAAGCCCCGGCAACGAGCACACACCGCAGGCTCTGTTCCGACACGCCCGGGTTCACCTAGAGGACAAAGAGAGGTGGCGGGAGCGACGGGATTTGAACCCGCGGTCTCCTGCGTGACAGGCAGGTGTGTTGAACCAGGCTACACCACGCCCCCGCGAGGGAATTGCACTCCCGCCGAAGCCAATTCTATGCTCGCCCCCAGTGCCTGTCAACGAGCGCTGCTGTCAGCGCAGCATGGCCGCGACGCGGTCGCCGAAGCCCGAGGTGGAAAGCGCCGGACCGCTGCCGGACAGATCGGCCGTCCTGTAGCCTTCTGCCAGCGCGCGGCATACGGCACCCTCGACCTGCGAAGCGGCGTCGTCCTGGCGCAGGGCGTAACGCAGCAGCATTGCCGCGCTGAGGATGGCCCCGATCGGGTTGGCGATCCCGCGGCCCGCGATGTCGGGCGCGGTGCCGTGAACGGGTTCGTAGAGCGAGGGGCCATCCGCGCCCAGGCTGGCAGAGGGCAGCAGCCCGAGCGATCCGACCAGGCCCGCGCCCAGGTCGCTCAGGATGTCGCCGAACATGTTCTCCGTCAGCAGGACGTCGAACGCGGTTGGCCTGCGCACCATCTGCATCGCGGCGGTGTCCACCAGCATGTGATCGAGCGTCACGTCAGGGTAGTCGCGCGCGACCTCGATCACCACCTCGCGCCAGAGCCGCGAAGAGTGCAGCACGTTGACCTTGTCAACAGACGTGACGCGGCCGCGGCGCAGCCGGGCAGCGTCGAATGCCACCCGGGCGATGCGGCGGATCTCCTCCTCTGAGTAGATGAGCGTGTCCACCGCGGTCCGCATGCCGTCCTTCGTTGCGCATCCCCGGGGCTCTCCGAAGTAGAGCCCGCCCGTCAGTTCCCGCACTATCAGGAGGTCGGTTCCCTCCAACACCTGGACGCGAAGCGGACTAGCGGCGGCGCACCCGGCCAGGAAGCGGACCGGGCGCAGGTTGGCGTACAGGCGCAGCCCCCGGCGCAGACCGAACAGCGCGGCCTCGGGCCGCTGGTCAGGCGGCAGGCCGTCCCACTCGGGACCGCCCACAGCGCCCAGCAGCACCGCGTCGGCCTGGCGGCATGCATCGAGCGTCGAGGGAGGAAGCGCCGGCAGGCCCGCGCACAGCGCCGCGGCTCCCACAGGGGCTTCTTCAAATGAGAGATCGTGGCCGCGCGTGGATGCAACCGCGCGCAGCACCTTCACCGCTTCGGCCGTGACCTCGGGGCCGATGCCGTCCCCTGAGAGGACAACTATCCGTGCCCGCACGTGGTTCACGCACCCCCCCTCCCTGGTGCCACCTGGCGGCGCACGTATTCTATTATGCCTCCGGCGGCGATCAACGTCCGCATGAACTCGGGCAGGGGGGCCGCGGTGTGCGTCGTGCCGCGCGTCTCGTTGACGATCCTCCCGGTTTCGTTGTCCACGCTGATGCGGTCCCCGCTCTCGGTCGCATCGTGCAGATCCGCGCACTCCAGCAACGGCAGGCCGATGTTGAAGGCGTTGCGGTAGAAGATGCGCGCGTACGAGCGGGCCACCACGCAGGCGATTCCGGCCGCCTTGATCGCGATGGGCGCGTGCTCGCGCGAAGAGCCCTGCCCGAAGTTCTCGCCGGCGACCAGGATGTCGCCTGGCTGGATCCTCGCGGCCAGGCCGGGATCCAGGTCCTCGAAGCAGTGCCGGGCCAGCGCCTCCGGATCGGTGGTCACCAGATGGCGCGCCGGGATTATCGCGTCGGTGTCCACGTGGTCGCCAACCTTCCAGGCCGTGCCGACGAAGATCATGAGAGCACCTCCTCCGGGTGCGCCACTCTGCCCATGACCGCGGTGGCCGCGGCCACGGCCGGCCCCGAGAGATAGACTCTGCTGTCGCGGTGCCCCATGCGGCCGATGAAGTTGCGCGACGATGTGCTGACGCACACCTCGCCCGAGGCCAGCACGCCCATGTGCCCGCCTATGCATGGACCGCAGGTGGGCGCGCCGATCACCGCGCCGGCGTCCAGGAAGACGCGGATCAGGTCCTCCTCCATGGCCTGGCGGTAGATCGCCGGGGTGGCCGGGATCACCAGCAAACGGGTCCGAGGGTGCACCGTGCGTCCGGCCAGGACGCGGGCCGCCACGCGAAGGTCCTCGATGCGCCCGTTGGTGCAGGTGCCGATGAAGCACTGATCCACCGGCACCCCGGCGGCGAAGTTCACCGGCACGACGATCCCGGGCGACGAGGGGACCGCGACCAGGGGCTCCAGTTCGTCGGCGCAGTACTCATACACGGCGGCGTACTCCGCGTCGGGGTCTGCGAATACGGGCTCAAACCTCCTCTGAGCGCGCGGGGTGACCCAATCCAGGACGGTGGCGTCCGGCTCCATGATGCCGTTCTTCGCGCCCGCCTCGATGGCCATGTTCGTCATGGTGAACCGCTCATCCATGGAGAGGTGCCGGAGGGCCTCGCCGGCGAACTCCATGGCGCGGTATCGGGCGCCGTCCACCCCGATGTCGCCTATCACCTGGAGTATCAGGTCCTTGCCGGTCACCCACGGAGCGGGTTGGCCGCGGAACACGAAGCGCAGCGTCTCGGGCACGCGGAACCACAGGCGGCCGGTGGCCATGACCGCCGCCAGGTCCGACGAGCCGACGCCGGTCGAGAAGGCCCCGAGCGCTCCGTGAGTGCACGTGTGCGAGTCGGCGCCCACGAAGACCTCGCCCGGAAGAGCCAGCCCCATCTCGGCCAGCATCACGTGCCCGATGCCCGCCCGTCCGATCTCGTAGTAGTGAACGATGCCGTACCGGTGCGCGAACTCGCGCACGGACCTGCACTGCTCGGCCGAGGCGATGTCCTTGCTGGGCGCGTAGTGATCCGGGACGAGCGCCACCCGCTCGCGATCAAAGACGGCCGGAAGTCCGATGCGCTCGAACTCGCGGAACGCCAGCGGCGCCGTGATGTCGTTGGCAAAGCAGAAGTCCACGCGGGCCTCGATGAGTTCTCCGGGGCGAACGCGCTCCACGCCCGCGTGGGCGGCCAGGATCTTCTCTGTCAGGGTCATCCCCATGCCGGACCACCTGCCTTCGCTGCTTCGCGGGCCACGAACAGACGGTTCACCGCGTCGAGGTATGCCATGACGCTGCCCTCCAGGATGTCCGTGCTGCTGGCCCGTCCTGCCACCTCTGTATCGCCCTCGCGCACGCGCGCGGTCACCTCGCCCAGCGCGTCCGTTCCTCCGGTGACGGCCCGGATCCCGTAGGCGACCAGCTGCGCCCGCAGCCCTGTCATGGCGTTTACCGCCGCGCACAGCGCGTCCACCGGGCCGTCCCCTGAGGCCGAGGCGGTCATGGGGCCGCCGTCACCATCGAGCGCGACCGTCGCGCAGGGCGGCACGCCGGTGCCCGTTATCACGTGAAACGACCTCAGGACGTAGCGCGCGGGCGCGGTGCGTATCTCCTCTTCCACCAGGGCCAGGATGTCCTCGATCGCCACCCGCTTCTTCCTGTCGGCCAGGGCCTTGAAGCGCGCGAACGTGCGGTCCAGGGCCGGCTCGTCGAGCCGAACCCCCTGGCCTTCCAGCGCCTTCCGGAAGGCGTGGCGCCCCGAGTGCTTGCCCAACACCAGCCGGTTCGTGGGCAGCCCGACGTCCTCGGGACGCATGATCTCGTACGTGGTTCGATTGGCCAGCACGCCGTGCTGGTGGATGCCCGCCTCGTGAGCAAACGCGTTCTCGCCCACTATGGCCTTGTTGGGCTGCACCGCGACACCGGTGAGGGCGGTAAGCAGGCGGCTCACCCGGTGCAGCCGCGTGGTGTCAATCTCCGTGCGTGCGCCGTAGGCGTCGCGCCGGGTGCGCAGCGCCATGACCACCTCTTCCAGGGCGGCGTTTCCCGCGCGCTCGCCGATCCCGTTGATCGTGCACTCGACCTGCCGGGCTCCCGCGGCGACCGCGGCCAGCGAGTTGGCCACGGCCAGACCCAGGTCGTCGTGGCAGTGAACGCTCCAGGTGATGTGGTCGCCGCCTTCAACGCGCTCGCGCAGCGCCCGGATCAGCGCGCCGTACTCGTGCGGGGTCGTGTACCCGACGGTATCCGGAACGTTGATCACGGTGGCGCCGGCACGGATGACGGCCTCGTAGATACGACACAGGAACTCCACCTCGGATCGGCTGGCGTCCTCGGCCGAGAACTCGACGTCGTCGGTGTGGCGCCGCGCCAGCCGCACGGCTCCGACTGCGGCCTCCAGGACCTCGCCCGGCGTCATCCGCAGTTTGTGCTCCATGTGGACGGGCGAGGTGGCGATGAACACGTGTATCCGGGGCCTGGCGGCCTGGCGCAGCGCCTCGGCCGCGGATTCCACGTCACGGGGATTGGCGCGTGACAGGGCGGCGACGGTGCTCTCTCGCACCTGCCTGCCCACTGCGCGCACGGCTTCCATATCGCCGGGCGACGCCACCGGAAACCCTGCCTCGATGACGTCCACGCGCATCTCCTCGAGCTGCCGGGCCAGCGCCAGCTTCTCGGAGGGCGTCATCGAGAAGCCCGGGGATTGCTCGCCGTCGCGCAGCGTCGTGTCGAAGATGCGAACGACATCTTCCATCAGGATCCTCCTTGCTGCTCCCAAGAACGCGACGCGGGAGACATCCTAAGGACGGATGCTCCCGCGGTACCACCTTAGTTCCCCGCCGGCACTCACCGGGGGGCCCTCGATCCCGTATCGTGGGCGAACGGCGGACCCTACTCGGGTTCAGGCCCGCTGCTCGGGGACGAGATTCGGCGGGTGCGAAGACCGGCTCACACCGGGTCCGGCTCGCTCTTCTCCGCGCGACCGCCTACTGCTTCCCCTCATCGCATGCCGTGTAGATACAAGCAGCCCAAGCGATTGGAAGCATACTAGTCAGGGGCGTCGCAGTTGTCAAGGGGACTTGTGATGCCCTCTACCGGCAGAGGGAAATCACGCGCACTGGTGGAAGGGGGTCTCATGAGCGCACCCGCAGGCGATGCGGAAGTCTACGAACGGCTCGCAGACGCCCTGGACAGACTCCCAAACGGCTTCCCGAGAACCCCCGGGGGCACAGAGATCCAGATACTGAGGAAGATCTTCTCGCCCGACGAAGCCTCCCTGGCCGCGTGCCTGTCAGGCAGGATGGAGCCCACCTCCGAGATCGCCAGCCGTCTGGGCATGCCTGAGGACGAGGCGCGCACCCGGCTCGTGCAGATGGCGCGCCGCGGGTTGGCGTGGTTCGACAAGAAAGAAGCCGGCGGGCGGTTCCGCCTGGCTCCCTTCATAGTCGGCATCTACGAGGCGCAGTTCGGTAGCCTGGATGACGATCTTGCCCGGCTGGTCGAGGAGTACCTCGCCGGCGGCGGCGCAGCGGGGATAATGAGGCCGCAGCCCGCGCTGCACCGCGTGGTGCCTGCCCATGGCGCGGTCCGTGCCGAGTGGATCCTCCCCTATGACGACGTCCGCGCGATACTGGGGTCGGCGAAGGTGTTCAGCGTGCGCGGCTGCATCTGTCGCGTGCAGCAGGAGCGACTGGGCCGCCGGTGCGACTACCCGATGGACATGTGCCTCAGCTTCTCAGGAGTGGAGCGCCCTCCGCGGGAGGGCGACATCTCGCGTGAGGAGGCGCTCGGCATCTTGGAACGCAGCGAGGAGGTCGGCCTCGTCCACACGGTCAGCAACGTGATCGAGGGCGTGGGCTACGTCTGCAACTGCTGCGGATGCTGCTGCGGCCTGCTGAGAGGGATCACGGATTGGGGGATCTCCAACTCGGTCGCCTATGCCGCCTACTACGCCGAGGTGGACCCTGAACTCTGCGCGGCATGCGGAATGTGTGAGGCGCGCTGCCAGGTGCACGCGATCACCACGGACGGTGGGGTGTCGATCGTGGATCGGCCGCGCTGCATCGGCTGCGGCCTCTGCGTGACAGGTTGCACGACCGGGGCCGCGACCCTTCGGCGCAGGCCCGAAGCCGAGATCGTCCGTCCGCCCGCCGACTTCGCCGCGTGGGAGCAGGAACGGCTGCGCAACCGAAACATGCCTGACTGAACCCGCCCTCATCGGGGAATAACTCCATTCGATGACGCCGATCATGGAGCGAAGATGACCTTCACCGTCCCCCGATTGATGCTCGGCCTGACCGGCCTTGCCATCGGCTGGGTCCTGGCGCTGCGAGCCCTCAGTCAGGTCGGGACATGGATGGCGCTCACGGGGGTGGCCTTCCTCCTCCTCGTGGCGCTGGCATTGATCCGCGCAGCGCGAATCTAGCCCCGCCCCACATCACCGGGCCGGCCTCCTTACGCAGGAGGAGGCGGGCCCGGTCGTTGTCGAACTTGTGTTCGTATCTTCGCTTCGCTGGTGACGGCATGACGCTCGAGCAGATCCTGACCGCGCTGCGCACCAATCCCGCGTGGGCCAGGTGCATCACCGCCTGGCACAGCATACCTGCGAGGCCAGGCCGGTATGCGCCCATCCCCGCCGATGTGGACGCGCGCCTGGTTGGGGCGCTCCGGCGCACGGGTATCGAGGAACTCTACACGCACCAGGCTCAGGCCTTCGAGATCGTGCGCTCGGGACGGCACGTGGCCGTGGTCACGCCGACAGCGTCGGGCAAGACGCTGTGCTACAACCTGCCGGTCCTCAACGCGTTGCTGGCCGCGCCACAGACCCGCGCGCTCTACCTGTTTCCCACCAAGGCCCTGTCCATGGACCAGGTGGACGAACTGCAGACGCTGGTTGGCGCCCTGCAGGCCGACATCAAGGCCTATACCTACGACGGCGATACGCCGGGGGCGGCCCGTCGAGCCATCCGGACGGCCGGGCACGTCGTCGTAACCAACCCCGACATGCTGCACGCGGCGATCCTGCCGCACCACACAAAGTGGCTGCGCCTGTTCGAGAACCTGCGCTACATCGTCGTGGACGAGCTGCACACATACCGCGGGGTGTTTGGAAGCCACGTCGCAAACGTGCTGCGGCGGCTGCGGCGCATCTGCCGGTTCTACGGCAGCCGGCCCCAGGTTATCTTCACCTCGGCCACCATCGGCAACCCCAGGGAGCTGGCCGAGCGCCTGCTGGAAGAAGAGGTGGCCCTGGTGGACGACAACGGATCCCCCAGCGGCCCTAAGGTATTGGCGTTCTACAACCCGCCGGTCGTCAACCGCGAGCTGGGCATCCGCCGGGACGCGCTCTCCGAGGCCGGCAGCCTGGCCGGCGAGTTCATACGCAACCGGATCCCGCTGATCGCGTTCGCGCGCAGCCGCCGCGCCACCGAGCTCCTGACCGCGCGGTTCCAGGCGGTCGCCTCCGACCACCAGATCCCGCCGGGGCGCATAGCCGGGTACCGCGCGGGCTACCTGCCGTCCGAGCGGCGCGCCATAGAGAAGGGTCTGAGAGACGGGAACGTGCTGGCAGTCGCCGCCACGAATGCGCTCGAACTCGGCATTGACATAGGCCGCCTGCAGGCGGCGCTGCTCGTCGGATATCCCGGCACGGTGGCGTCAACCTGGCAGCAGGCAGGACGCGCGGGCCGCACGCAGGACCTGTCCGCGGCGGTCCTCGTCGCCACCAGCGACCCGCTCGACCAGTACATCGTGCGGCATCCCGAGTACTTCTTCGGGCAGTCACCTGAGGCCGGCCTCGTCAACCCCGACAACCTGTACATCCTGACCAGCCACGTGCGTGCCGCGGCGTTCGAGCTGCCATTTGAGCTCGACGAGCGGTTCGGACCGAGCACGCTGCCCGAGATCCTGGAGTACCTGCGGTCGCAGCAGATCGTGCACCGGGACGGAGACCGCTGGCACTACGTGGCCGACGCCTATCCGGCCCAGGACATCTCGCTGCGCAGCGCCTCCACCGAGAACGTCGTCATCATTGACACAACGGACCCAGCGCCCCGGGTCGTGGGAGAGGTGGATCTGGCCGGGGCTCCTGGCCTCGTGCACGAGGACGCGATCTACATGCACCTGGGCCAGCAGTACCACGTGGACCGGCTCGAGTGGGAGGAGCGCAAGGCGTACGTCCACCGTGTCGAGGTAGATTACTACACCACCGCCCAGATCGCGACCGACATCCGGGTGCTGGCGGAGTTCGCGCCGGGCGCAGCCAGAGGCGGGCCGGCCCACGGCGAGGTCGTGGTCACCTACCGGCCCACGATCTTCAAGAAGATGACGCTCGAGCGGCACGAGAACGTCGGTTGGGGGCCGATCCACCTGCCCGAATCCACGCTGCACACAACGGCCTACTGGCTGGCGCTGCCCGCTCTGCCCGTGCCCCAGCACGAGCTGCAGGGGCTCCTGGTGGGATTGTCCCATTCCCTGGCGCACGTGGCCGCGCTGTTCTTGATGTGCGACCCGCACGATCTGGGCCGCACCTACGAGGTGCACTCCCCGCACACCGACCGGCCAACGGTCTTTCTCTACGACGCCTTCCCTGGCGGGGTGGGATTCGCGGAGAGGCTGTACCGAATGCACCCCCAGGTGCTCTCCGCCGCCCGGGACCTGATCGCGGAGTGCCCGTGCGAGGCCGGCTGCCCATCGTGCGTCGGGCCGGTGCTGGAAGTGGGGAGCGGCGGCAAGGCCCTCGCGCTGGAGATACTCGATGCCCGGCTCATCCCCGACGCTGGCCGGTAGGCTGGAGATGCTGGGGGCACTCCGGCGGGCGTCCTCGTCACGGACGCCCGCGCAGGACGGACCCGCCTTCGAGATCCGCCGGCACAGGCGCGATGCAGGCGAGGTACTCGGGCGCGAGCAGCCGCACCCGGCGGATGCGAGCGCCCTGTTCCTCGACACCGAGACCACGGGTCTTGCCGGCGGCACCGGCACAACAGCATTCCTCGTGGGCCTGGCCTGCATCGCGGACGGCGAGGTCGTGACCGAGCAGTTCTTCCTGCGCCGCCTCTCCGGCGAGGCCGCCATGCTGGAAGCGCTGCGCGAGCGCCTGGCCGGGGCTGCGACGCTCGTCACGTTCAACGGCCGGAGGTTCGACTGGCCGATCCTGGAAGCGCGCGGGGTCGTGAACCGGACGCGGCTGGAGCCCCCTGCACAGCACCACGACCTGATCGGCGCGGCGCGCAGGCTGTGGCACCGGCCGCTGGGCACCTACCGGCTCTCGGTAATCGAGCGGCAGGCGCTCGGCATCGACCGCACGGATGACGTTGACGCGGCCCAGATCCCAGGGCTCTACCTGGACTACCTGCGCACCGGGGATGCGGCCTCCCTGGAGCCGGTCTTCGAGCACAACCGCCAGGACGTTCTCACCCTGCTGCACCTGCGGCGGAGGGTGCGCCGCTGGGTGGAGGACGGCGTGGAGCCTACGCCCCCGGTGGACTGGGAAGGCCTGGGCGTGCTGCGCCTGCGGGCCGAACGCGAGGCCCATGCCGAGGATGCGCTGCGCTGCGCGCTGTCCGCCGAGGAGGATCCCGCCTCACGCTGGCGCATCGCCTTGCGGCTGGCCCGGCTGCTGCGCCGCGGCGGGCGATGGGAGGAACTGCTGGCGCTGTGGGAGCACACCGCCCTCACTCGCGGCCCCAGGCGCGCAAGGGCGCTGATCGAGGCCGCCAAGGTGGCGCAGCGGAGGCTCGGGCAACCGGATCGGGCCGCCGCCCTGCTCTGGGAGGCGATGGACGCGATCGCGTGGCTGGCGGCCGTGGGCGACCCCAACACGGCCGCCCTGGAGATCCAGGTGCGCGCGCGTCTGGCGCGATTGCCTGCTGCGGCCTGGCCGGGCGCGATGCGCGGGAGCGGCTAGCCCTCCAGCCCTGCCAGCGACTCGACGAACCTGGCGATCCCTGAGTGATCGAGATCCTGGTGACCCTGCGCCACGAGCGATCCCAGGACCTCGTTCACCAACCCCGTTGCAAGAAGCGGCACGCCGTAGGCCCTTCCCGAGGCCATCGCGATCCCCAGGTCCTTCTGGTGGAGCTTGATGCGAAAGCCCGGCGCGAAGTTGCGGTCAATGATCCGCTGTCCGTGGAGGTCGAGGATGCGGCTCTGCGCGAATCCTCCCAGCAGCGCCTGACGTACCTTCGCCACGTCCACGCCGGCCTTGCGGGCCAGGGTGAGCGCCTCGGCGACCGCCATTATCGTGATCCCGACTATGATCTGATTGCAGGCCTTGGCCACCTGGCCGGAGCCGGGCTCCTCGCCTATGTGCACGATGTTCTTGCCCATCACCTGGAAGACGGGCAGCACTCGCTCAAATGCGGCGCTGGGCCCTCCCACCATGATGGAGAGCGTCGCCTCAACGGCTCCCTTCTGGCCGCCGCTGACCGGAGCATCGAGCGTGGGCACGCCCCTCTCCGCAAGTGCCCGGGCCACCTCCTGGCTCGCAAGCGGGGAGATCGTGCTCATGTCAACGACGACCTGGCCGGCGCGCACACCCTCGATCACCCCGCCCGGACCAAGGATGACCTGGCGCACCTCCGGGGAGTCAGGCAGCATCGTGATGACGATGTCGCTCTGCTCAGCCACCGCGCGCGGTGATCCGCCATCGGCGGCCCCTGCCGCCACCAGCTCGTCCACCGCGGCGCGAGTGAGGTCGCAGACGACCATGGGATGCCCGGCCCCCAGCAGGTGGCGTGACATGGGCTTGCCCATGATGCCCAGCCCGATGAAACCAATGCGTTCTGCCATCGTATTGCCTCCTTCTTGCGCCCCGTTCTAGTCGCGCGTGTAGCCCAGCGCCTCGATCCAGCCAAACGACTCATCGGTTGCACCGGAGGGCCGGTACTCCAACCCGACGTCACCCGCGTAGTCCGTGCGATCAAGCACCCGGAAGAGATACCCGAAGTTGATCTCCCCTGTACCCGGCTGGTTGCGGTCAGGGGAGTCGGCAACCTGGACGTGGCCGATCCGGCCGATGTTGTTCCGCAGCGTGTAGGACAGGTTGCCCTCCATGCGCTGCACGTGGTAGACGTCGAACTGCACCTTCAGGTTGGCCGCGCCGACCGCGTCCTGGAGCTGGAACGCCTCCGAGGTCGTGCGCAGGAAGAACCCGGGGATATCGAATGTGTTGATGGGCTCGACGAGGAGGACCAGCCCAACGTCCTCGAAGGTCGCGGCCGCGCCCTTGATGTTGTCGACCAGGCATGCCCACTGCTCGGCCAGCGGCACGCTCTCCAACTGCTTGCCCACAAGGCAGTTGACGCGAGGGCACCCCAGGTGACGGGCGATCTCCGCGGCCTGGCGAACGCCTTCCCGGAACTCGCCGCGCCGTCCCGGGTCCACCGCGATGCCCCGCTCGCCGGCGGCCCAGTCCCCGGCGGGAAGGTTGAAGAGCGCCTGCCGGAGCCCCAGTCGGCGCAGCTCGCCGGCTACGGCATCGATGTCCTCGGCATAGGGGAACATGTACTCGACCGCTCGGAATCCGGCTCGGGCGGCGGCGTCGAAGCGGGCGATGAAGGGACGGTCTGACCAGAGGAACGTGAGGTTCGCTGCAAAGCGCGGCATGGCACCTCCCTGACGGCGGACTTCTTTCCCCCCCACAGTATAAGGCAGCGCGTGCTCCCGGCAACTGTCTTGAGGTGGGGCGCCGCGCAGGGCAGGGGAACGTGGCCGCGCGCGAGAAGCGCAATGATGGCCGATGGGCTGATTGGAGTAGTGGCCATGGGAGCTCCACGCGGAAACCTGGTGGTCGGACAGTCCGGAGGACCCACCGCCGTAGTCAACAGCAGCCTGGCCGGGGTGGTGCTGGAGGCGCTTGAGCACGACGCGATAGAAGAGATCTACGGGATGGTGCACGGCGTAGAGGGGCTCCTGCGGGAAGATCTCATTGACCTGGGACGCCAGAGCGCGGCCACGATCGCCAATCTGCGAGCCACTCCGTCGGCGGCGCTGGGATCGTGCCGATACAGGCTGCGCGATGCCGACTACGAGATGCTCCTTGGGGTGCTTGCGGCCCACGATATCCGGTACTTTGTCTACATCGGCGGCAACGACTCGGCCGATACCACCTGGCGCCTGGGGCGCCTGGCGGCCGAGCAGGGATACGAACTGCGAGTAATGGGCGTCCCCAAGACGATTGACAACGACCTGGTCGAGACCGACCACTGCCCGGGCTATGGCAGCGTGGCCAGATGGCTGGCCGTGGCCGTGCGCGACGCCGGGCTCGACACCGAGGCCATCGGCGTGGTCGATGCGGTCAAGATCGTGGAGACCATGGGGCGCAACACCGGCTGGATAGCGGCGGCCACCGCGCTGGCGAGGGATCGCGCCGATGCCGCGCCGCACCTCATCTACCTGCCGGAGCGGCCGTTCGTGCGCGACAGGTTCCTCGCCGATGTCGAACGCGCCTACAAGAGGCTCGGCCACGCGGTCATAACGGTGTGTGAGGGGCTGAAGGACGAGCGGGGTGAGTACCTCGCGGCCAGCGACAGGGCGGTTGACGTGGACCGCTTCGGTCACAAGCAGCTAGGCGGCGCCGCGGCCGTGCTCTGCGACATCGTCACCGAGGGGCTCGGCATCAAGACGAGGTGGGACAAGCCCGGAACGATACAGCGGGTCTCGATGCTGGCGGCGTCGCCCGTTGACCTCGAAGAGGCGTACCAGGTGGGCCGTGATGCGGTTCGGCACGCGGTGGAAGGTCGGGACGGCGCGATGGTAACGTTGGTGCGCGAGTCGTCCGAACCCTACCGGTGGACCACCGGGCTGGCACCGCTCGAGCGCGTGGCCAACGCCGAGAGGGAGGTCCCCGACGAGTTCATAGCGCCCGAGGGCAACGATGTCACAGAGGCGTTCCTGGCCTACGCGCGGCCGCTGATCGGGCCGCCGCTGATGCCGTACGCGAGGCTGGAGATGACGGGGGTGCGAAGGACGCGCTAGAGCACCGCGCGCAGCAGCAGCGTCGCGATCCCGGCGATCTAGGCACCCACACCCCACCGCACCGCCGAGAGCCGTCGCGTGGCCCCCACTCCCATGATCGCGGTGTTGATGGTGTGGGTGGTGCTCAGCGGAATCCCCAGGCGGCTGGCCGTCTCGATGACCGCGACCGCGGCTGTCTCGGCGGCGAAGCCCTGATACGGTTCCAGCTTCGTCAACCGCATGCCCATGGTGTGGACTATGCGCCAGCTCCCCAGCGCGGTTCCGACACCCATGGTGGCAGAGCACACCAGGATGACCCACAGGGGGATGCGGAACTCCGGGAGAACGCCTCACAGCACCAGCGTCAGTGTGAAGACGCCGATGAACTTCTGGCCGTCGTTGCTTCCGTGGCTGAAGGCCATGAACGCGGCCGAGAGGACCTGGAGGCGGCCGAAGATGCGGCGGACGGCTCCGAGAGGAACGCGCCGGAACAGCCACGACACCGCCAGGAGCAGGACGAGTCCACCAACGAAGCCCAGCACCGACGAGAAGCCAAGCCCGATCAGGATCTTCCTCCAGCCGTCGGAGAGCAGCACGGACGCACCGGCGGTGGCCATTCCTGCGCCTGCCAGCGCCGCCACAAGGGCGTGGCTTTCGCTGGTAGGGAGCCCGTGAAACCAGGCCAGGGTGCTCCAGACCACGATGCCCTTGCCGTTGACGAACTCGGCCGCCAGCACCAGCAAGAGGACGGGGAGCAGGCCCGCGACGGCATCCCGCAGAGTGCGATCGGCCATGTTCTCCAGGCGGTTGATCTCCCTCAACGCGCCGCCGATGCGCTCCAGCCGGCGCAGGTTGCCGATGGCCTCGACGACGGCCTCGCACTGGCTGACGATGATGTGCGCCATCTCCCGCACCTCGCTGGTTGTGTGCGGAATCCGATAGAGGGCCATCCGGGCCGATGAGGCATCGATCCAGTCCACGACGTCATCGAGCTGCTTGGCCAGAGCGAAGGTGTCATCGCGGTCCAAAGGCACAACAAAGGTGCGGTTGAGGCGGTCGATTATCTCGTGCGTGATCTCGTCGCCCCGGTCCACCAGCGCCTTGATCTCGTCCGCCCGGCGCTCTACGTCGTTGTAATCATCCGCGAGCCTCTTGAGCTTCCGGGCGGACGCGTGGGGCCTCCACAGGTAGGACTTCGGGAGGACGGGAGTACATGGGTCCCGGCGCAGGGGAAGCGGCCGCTCATTCCTCGGCGCGCGGATAGGAGCCCAGGACGCGGAGGAACGCCGTCACGCCGGTCATCTCTTCCAGGGCAGCACGGCCTTCCGGCGAATCGCGGTGCGCCTCGAAGTCTGCGTAGAAGAGGTACTCCCAGGGTCGATCACGGCGCGGGCGCGACTCCAGCTTGGTCATGTTGATCCCGCGCACGGCGAAGGCTCCCAGGACCCGGTAGAGGGCCCCGGGCACGTTGGCAGTCGTAAACACCACGGAGGTCTTCGCGCGGTCGGTCGGCGGGGACGGGGCCAGGGACAATACGAGGAACCGGGTGTAGTTGACGGGGTTGGTCTCGATGCCCGATGCCAGGACCTGCAGCCCGTAGATCTCGGCGGCGTGCCGGCTGGCGATGGCGGCCACCCCTCTCCGGCGCTCGTGCGCCACTGCCCTGGCGCTACCCGCTGTGTCGTAGGTGGCCACGGTCTCCCAGCCGTGACGCAGCAGGAGCGCCTCGCACTGGGCCAGCGCCTGTGGATGCGAGAGGATGGTGTGGATCCCCTCCAGGCTCTCCTCCGGGAGCGCCAGCAGGCAGTGTTCGATGCGCTGGTTGTGCTCGCCAACGATGTGCAGCGAGCGGCGGGCCAGCAGGTCGTAGGTCTCATTGATGCTCCCGGCCTGGGAGTTCTCCGCGGGCACCATGCCGAGCTCGGCCTCGCCGTGTTCCACCGCGTCGAAGACCACCACCAGTGTCCGGCACGGCAGCGGGTCGATTCCGCCGAACCGGGCGATGGCCGCGACCTCACTGAACGCACCCCGTTCGCCCTGATATGCTACCCTCATCAGGCGTCCCCTTCCCTCCGCAGCCGAGAGTCCCTGCTCAAGGCCAGAACCGCCCTCCCGCACCGCCTACCAGGCCCCACCCGGGAACGATCCCACCCTGGCGGCCACCGACGTTCGCCGACCAGCATGCTGCCGATGCTGCTCATCGCGCGGGGATAGCCGTCGGCGCACCCGACAGGCACTATGGCATCGGAGCTGCCTCGCCGCGCGACAGAGTGTTGTGCCCCAGCGGGACAGCAGCCTCCGGCCGGGCGCTATCCCGGCGGCAGAAGGTAGACGGCCGAGGGCGAGAACTGCAGCCTGACGCTGGCGCCCACCGCGTAGAGCCGGTCCACGCTCTGAGAGTCGGCCACGCTGACCTCTCCGGCCTCGGTCTCGATCAGGTAGTCGGCGTAGGTGCCCATGAAGAACGCCGTCTGCACCCGCCCGGGAAGGCCTTCGCCTCCAACCGCGATCCGAACGGACTCCGGCCGCACCATGAGCGTGGCCGCTCCAAGGGCCACGCCCGGCTGCTGGTAGGGGAACCGGTGACCGCCCACCTGCACGGCGCCGTCCTCGACAACCGCGGGCAACAGGTTGGCTTCGCCTATGAAGTCCGCGACGAAGCGCGAGGCCGGCCTGCGGTACAGGTCGGTCGGTGTCCCGACCTGTTCGATGTGTCCCTGGTTCATGACCACCACGATGTCGGAGATAGCCAGCGCCTCCGACTGGTCGTGCGTGACGTAGATGCTGGTGATACCCAGGTCCTGCTGCAGCATGCGGATATCCGCACGGACGCGCTTGCGCAGCTTGGCGTCCAGGTTCGAGAGGGGCTCGTCGAAGAGCAGCACCTTGGGCTGCATCACGAGCGCCCTCGCGAGCGCCACCCGCTGCTGCTGTCCGCCGGAGAGCTGGGCGGGTGCACGCTGCTCCAGGCCCGGCAGGCCCACCAGGCTCATCGCCTCGCTGACGCGCTGCCGGATCTCCGCCTGAGGCCGGCGCATCACCCGAAGCCCGTAGGCGATGTTCTCGAAGACCGTGAGGTGCGGAAAGAGGGCGTAAGCCTGGAACACCATCGTTACGCTTCGGTTGGCGGCGGGCAGCGGGGTCACATCCTCATTGCCGATGTAGACCCGCCCCTCGGTTGGCCACTCGAGACCGGCAATCATCCGCAGCGCGGTTGTCTTCCCGCAACCCGAAGGGCCCAGCAGCGTCACCAGGTTGCCGGCGGGCACCTCCAGCGTCACGTCGTCCACGGCCAGGACAGGCCCAAAGCGCTTGGTCACGCGCTCGAAGCGGACCGGGGAGGCCTCCTCGTGCAGGACCTGCTTGAGTTGCGTGGCTGGAACCGCCATCTCCGACTACACCCCTTCTTCCTAGGGCTTGGCTTGCGCTCCGCGCCCTGCCCGCGCGTCGAGCCGCGTCACAGACCAGTACATGGCCATGATCACAACGGCCATGAAGACAACCAGGACCGAGGAGAGGGCCGCGGCCCTGCCCATGCTGCCGTGCTCGACGTACGCGAGTATCAGCGCCGTGCTCAGGTTCACCCTGGGGGTCACCAGGAAGATAACCTGGCTGATGGCCGTCATCGCCCGCACGAACGCGAAGACGAGCCCGGACAGCAGCGCCGCCTGCACGAGCGGAGCAACCACCCGCCGTAGCGTCGTGGCCGAACCGGCCCGCAGCATCGTCGAGCATTCCTCCAGAGAGCGGTCGATCTGGTGGATTGCAGCCACGCCTGAGCGAATCGCCACCGGCATGTTCCGGAAGACGAAGGCCATGATGATGATGAGCTCGGTCCCGGTGAGCAGGAGCGTCCCCTGGTTGAATGCCAGGATGTAGCCGATCCCCATCACCGTTCCGGGCACCGCAAACGAGAGCATCGAGGAGAACTCGAGCGCTCTCCGGCCCGGGAACGAGTAGCGCGTCACCAGGTATCCGATCAGGAAGCCGAGCAGGGTGGATGGAATCGCGGCGATCAACGATAGCGAGGCCGTCGTCCGGAAGACGTGCCAGCCCGTGGGTGACAGCCCCTTCAGGTGCTTGAGCGTGAAGGTGTAGTCAAACCCCCAGAGATTGGTGACGCTGCCGACGAAGATCGAACCGTAGAGCAGCACGATCAGCAGCACCCACACAAGAAACACGCCGGTTACGGCGTAGTCCAGGGCCGGGGGCAGCCTGCGCGGGGTGGCATGCGTGGGCCGGCCCGTGACCGTGACATAGAACCGCTCTCCCACCCAGTACCGCTGAATCAGGAAGATCGTCAGCGTCATGCAGAGCAGCACGACGCCGAACACCGCGGCCTCGTTCGGGTTGTAGCGGCCGACGATGGCGTAGAAGACCTCTGTCGCCAGGTAGGGCTTGCCACCGCCTATGACAACAGGGTTGCCGAAGTCGGCCAGGCTCTCGATCACCGTCAGCAGGAAGGCGTTTGCGATGCCGGGACGCGCCAGGGGCCAGATGACCGTTCGCAGCGTGTACCAGTTGGAAGCCCCCAGGGTCTCGGAGGCCTCCTCGAGCGCGACGTCCATGGCGCGCACGACACCCTGCAGCAGCAGGAAGGCGATCGGCGTGTAGGCCAGGATCTGGGCGATCGACAGCCCGAGCAGCCCTGAGAAGGCGGTCGTTGACAGCCCGAGCACGGAGTGCGTTACGAAGCCCTGCCGGCCAAACAGGTAGACCATGGCCAGGCCCAGGACGAACGGGGGGGTGATGATGGGCAGGATCGAAACCGGTCCCAGCAGCCGGCGCGTGGGAAGCTGCGACCGCTCGGCCAGCAGCGCGAACAGGAAGCCCAGCCCCGTCGAGAACCCACCCACGATCATGGCCAGCAGGACGCTGTTGCGCACCGCGCCGAACCCGAGGTAGAGCGCGGCCACGAGCACGCCCGCAACACCGGCTCCCACCGCCCACACGACCACGGCGCGGAGCCTCCTGGCAACGACCGCCGCCGTCAGCCCGGCGATAACGGCGACCACCGCTCCGAGCGTCGAGGCCACGCGCATCTCGTCCATGGGAGTGAGTGGGTTGCCAACCATCAGGAAGTTCGGCGACCGGAAGACCACGCCGAACATCTCGAGCGTCAGGCGTCCTTTGACGAACACGCTCGCCTGGAGCACGGCCCACAGCGGGTACAGGATGAAGATGACGACGAACACGGCGACCCAAACGATGCTCGCCGCGATAAACGCGTCGGCGCGCAGGTAGCCGCCCAGCGAGAGCCCGGCCCCGACCAGCGAGAGGAATCCTAGGAACAGCACCACGGGCGCCGGACCCATCGGCTGACCGCTTCGGGCAAGGGCCAGCACGACCAGGACGCACCCCAGGGCAGCGGTGGTGAGCGCCATCTGGCCACGGCGGTACAGCGGCAACCGCAGCCCGCCCAGGATGCCGCAGAGGAGCGCGCAGGCCAGGGCCGCGGCCACTGTCCTCTCAGAACCGAGCAGCTCGAGTCCTGTCGCGCCCGGAACGAATACGGCGAGTTCCCGGCCGGCCCTGAACCAGGGCAGTAGCAGGCCGCCGGCCAGCGCCAGACCGCTCCAGGCGATGAGGGTCGTGCTCGGCGCGTGCGCGGGACGGGCGAGTGCGATCGTGGAACTGGCCATCAAGCCTCCTCCAGGAAAGGGCGCGCGGACGCAGCCGCGGCGACAGGCGGGTGGGTTGCTCCCACCCGCCTGAACAGCGCGATCAGCGCCCTACTTGGGCAGCGGGAAGACCTCCTTGAGCCAGCGGTCGAGCAGCTTGTCCCGCACATCGGCCTTGCCGAAACGCACGAAGTCGTACTTGATCACGTTGAAGTCCTGGAAGCGCGGCGAGACCCGCGGCACTGGCGTCTTGGAATTCGAGGGAAGCTGGTAGGACTCGCCGGCCTCACTCGCGATGCGCTGCGCCTCCGGGGTCAACGCCCACTCTATGAACGCGATCCCGTTGGCGCGGTTGGGCGCGCCCTTGACCAAGCTGATGCCGCCGATCTCGTAGCCGGTCCCATCGCGGGCCGACCCGTATGTTATGGGGAAGCCGCGGAGGATCTGCACGACCGAGTCGTGGTTGAACGTGATCCCGATCGCGGTCTCGCCCCGCCCGGTCAGCACGCCCGGAGCAGCCCCTGCTCTCGTGTACTCGGTGACGTTCCGGTGGATCCGCTTGAGCACCTCGAACGCCTCTCGCTCGCCGTAGACCTGGACCATCGTCGCCAGCATCGTGTAGCCGGTTCCCGAGGTCGTGGGATTGGGATAGGCCACGAGCCCCCTGTAGCGCGGGTCGGCCAGGTCCTTCCAGGTGCGGGGCTCGGGCAGGTTCTTCTCGCGCAGCAGTCTGGGATTCAAAGCCCATCCCAGGACCCCGGCGTAGAGCGGGATGTACTTGCCTGCGACGGCGTCGCGCAACTCGGGCCTCAACTCCTCCCAGTTGCGCGGGCGGAAGAACTCGGTCAGCCCCTCCTCGTTGGCCACGAGGTGGGGGTCGCCGGTCCCGCCAAACCACGCGTCAAAGGTGGGATTGGCCCGCTCGGCACGCAGGCGGGTCAGCGCCTCACCGGAGCTCATCCGGACGAAGTCGAGCGTGATCCCCGTGGCGCGGGGGAAGGCGGCCTTAAGCGCATCGCACCACTCCACCGCCGGACTGCACAGCACTATCACACGGCCGGCCGCCGGCCCGGCCTGGGCGACGCCCATGCCTGCCAGCGCGAGCATCAACGCTGCCAGTGCGACATACCTCATCATCTGCACCTCCCGCAAGTATCCTGCAACGCTGCTTCTACCATTATGCACGTTCAGCCCCGGGTGTAAGTTCCGCACGGGGTCGTGTTCATCCCTGACTTTGGTTCCACACGGCCGCGCCCGATTCCCCCAGGCCCGACCGGGGAACGGCTGCTTGCGATCTACCGCTGCTCGAGAACGTGAATACGCTCTCTCGGGATCTGCAACGCAACCTCTCCTGTCAGCAGTTGACGCGGGGCCGGCACGTGCACGTCCACCACCCACTCGGTCCCGATGGCCTCGATCCAGTAGCGGACCAGGCTGCCCATGAAGCTGCTTGCGGCGACCCTGCCGCACAGGAGGTTGTGTCCCGCCGACTCCGCCCCCGACTCCACGAGCCGCACGGCCTCAGGGCGGATCGCCAGCAGCACGGCACTCCCCGGCCGCAGGTTCTCCGTCCCGACCTCCAGGACGGTCCCTCCGGCCTCGACCAGTCCGACCCCCTGGTCCGTGAGTACCCTGCCCTCCAGGAAGTTGGCGATGCCGACGAAGTCGGCCACGAACCGCGACGCCGGCGTGTAGTAGACCTCGTACGGGGTGCCAACCTGAACGATCCGGCCCGAGGCCATGACCGCGATGACATCCGAGATCGCCAGGGCTTCCTCCTGGTCGTGCGTGACGTAGATCGTGGTCTTGCCCAGTTGCTGCTGGATCTGCCTGATCTCGGTGCGCACCCGTATGCGGAGCTTGGCGTCCAGGTTGGAGAGCGGCTCGTCGAGGAGCAGCACCTCGGGCTCCACCACCAGGGCGCGGGCCAACGCCACGCGCTGCTGTTGCCCTCCTGAGAGGTGGAGCGGCCACTTGTGCTCCAGTCCTACCAGCCCGAGTTGACGCGCCGTCTCCTCCACCCGGCGCGAGATCTCGGCCTGGGCGCAGCCGCGCATGCGCAGACCGTAGGCGATGTTCTCGAACACGGTCATGTGGGGAAACAGCGCAAAGTCCTGGAAGACCATGGCCGTATTGCGCCGGTCCGGGGGAAGGTCGTTGATCCGCCGGCCGCCGATTCTGATCTCGCCCTCGTCCGGATCGTAGAAGCCCGCGATCAGGCGCAGGGTCGTGGTCTTCCCGCATCCGGACGGACCCAGCAGCGTGACGAACGACCCCTCGGACACCGCCAGGTCAACGCCCCCCACCGCAGCGACGTCGCCGAACCGCTTCTTCAACCCGCGCAGTTCAACGTGAATGCTCGTCATCTGATACCCGCCTGTTAGAGGTCGAAGAGTTGGACACGCCGTCCGGCGACCAGGCGCAGCACCCCCAGGGCCAGCAGGGCGACGGCGATCAGCGAGAACGCGAGCGCGGTGGCCTGTGACCAGTACCCGTGATCCGCCAGCCCGAGGATCGAAGCCGACGCCACCACCTTCCCGGGCGTCATCAGGAACACGACCGCGCTGAGCGTGTTGATGGACTTGACGAACGCGTAGATGAAGCTCCCGGCGAAGGCGTACCTCAGCAGGGGGAGCAGGACTCTAAGGAAGGTCTTCAGGCTGGATGCGCCGAGGTTGCGCGACGCCCACTCGATTGACGTGTCTATCTGGTGCAGCGACGCCACCGACAGCCTGTAGCCCACCGGGAGCGTCCGGACGGCCATCGCCGCGACGATGATGGCCGCGGTGCCGACGAGCTCGAGCGGGGGCTGGTTGAACGCCAGCACGAACCCTATGCCCACCAGCGTCCCGGGAAGGGCCACCGGCAGGAGCGTCAGGAAGTCCAACACCCCCCGACCCGGGAAGGACTTGCGCTGCGTCAGGTAGGCCGCAACGGTGGCCGCGACGGCGGTTGTCACCCCGGCCGCGGCGCCAAAGCGGACGCTGTTGTACAGGTCACGCTGCCTGAACAGGGTGTACTGGAAGTTCTTCAGAGTGAAGGTCCAGTCAACGCCCCAGACCTTCACAAACGCCCCGGCGGCTATGACCAGGTAAACCGAGAGCACAACCGCGGCCACGAGCAGGCACGCCGCGAACAGGACTCCTCGGAGCAGCCGGGAAGCGCGCAGCGGCGTCAGGCCCGTGGGCCTTCCCGTAACGGTCGTGTAGGCACGCCTGCCGATCCAGTAGCGTTGGGCGAGGAAGAAACCCATCGCCGGCAGCAGGAGGACGGTGCAGAGCACGGCGGCCATCTCCATGTTGTAGCGCCCGATCACCTGGAGGTAGGCCTCGGTCGCAAGCACGTAGAAATCGCCGCCCAGCAGCATCGGGTTCCCGAAGTCGGCCAGTATGAGGATGCTCACGAGCAGCGCGGAGCTCGCCAGGCCGGGCGTGGCCAGCGGCACGGCTATCGTCCTGAACACGGCCCAGCGGCGGGCGCCGAGGTTGTGGGCGGCAAGCTCGAGCGACGGGCTGATCGCCCGCAAGACCCCTGCCACCCCGAGGTAGGCGATCGGAAAGAACGAAAGGGTCTGCGCAAACCACAGGCCGTGCCAGCCGTAGGGATTGTAGGTCATCCCCATCAGCCCGTGGGTGATCAGCCCGCGCCGTCCGAACAGCAGGATGGTCGCAAGCCCCGTCACAAACGGCGGCGAGACAAGCGGCAGCAGGGCCACGGTCCGGAACAGCCCCTTGGCCGGCACGTCCGCCCTGACGATGGCGTAGGCGTAGAGGAATCCGACGGCCATCGCGGAGCACGTCGAGAGCGCCGCCATCATGAGGCTGTTGCGCGTCGCCTTCACGAAGGCCTCGCGCTGGAAGAACTGCAGCCAGTGAGAAGCGGACGGTGAGCCCAGCACCCGGACCACGGGCAGGAGCACGAACACGACCAGGAGGGCGGCCACGCACAGCAGCACGAGCATCAGCGCCGGCTCGCGGATCAGCCACCGTACTTCTCTGACGCGCAACCTGGCGGACGCCAGCAAGCGCTACACCACCCTCCTCCCTGCCAGGCTGCTGCCTATCTCCTGAACCTGCCGTCCCAGATCCGAAGCAGGGCTTCCCTGTGCTGCGCCACCCACCACAGGTCGTAGCCCTTCAAGAGCTGGATCTGGGTGATGGGGATTGCGCCCTTCGGCACAGGGACGTCGGACCGGACAGAGATACGCAAGGATATGTCTGAGTGCAGCTTCCCGGCGTCCTTGCCGAGCTGCCAGTCAATGAACTTCCTGGCGCCCTCCGTGTTGGGACCTCCCTTGATAATGGAGACGGCACCCACTTCCCATCCGGTGTCGGGCGGGTAGACGATGTGAAGCGGGTGGCCTTCGACGATCGGCTTGAGGATGTCGTGCCCGAAGGTGATGCCCACGAGGAACTCGCCCACCGCGGACATGCGCGCGGGCGCGGCCCCGCTGCGCGTGTAGTGGTTCACGTTCTTGTCGAGGTCTTCGAGATACTTCCATCCCCGTTCGGCGCCCAGCCGCAGGACGTGGGTCGCCACGAACGTCATCGCCGTGCCTGACGTGAACGGGTTGGCCACGACGATCTCGCCCTTGTAGGCGGGATGCAGCAGGTCCTCCCACTTCTTGGGGTAGTCCAGGCCCCGTGGCCGCATCTCGCGCTCGAACCGCGGCTTGTTCACGGCGATGGCCAGGGCCCCGATATAGAAGCCATGCCAGCGGTCCTTGGGATCTCGGAACCGGGGACCGATGAACTTGTGCTCCGGCGACTTGTGGGGTTCGAGGAGACCCTCGGGAGCCAGGACCTCGTGGCCGTCGGCCGGACCGCCCAGGTGCACGTCGCCCTTGGGCGAAGCGCGCTCCGCCCGTATGCGCGCAACGAGCTCCCCGGAGGACGCACGGATGAACTCCGCTCGGACGCCGGTCTTGCGTGTGAAGGCATCCAGCATCGCGGCGATCTCGGTCTCGTGGAGGGAGCTGTACACCATGACCCTCCCCGGCTGGGCCGCGGGCGGCTGGACAGATGCCATCAGGAGAACGAGCACGGTGGAAATGACGGCGATTCGCACGCGCATCAACCCCCTTGCCTACTGGATTGTGGTCGTTCCCGTACCTGTCCCAGCATATCCACCAGCGGGCGCATGAAGCGCCCGGTCAGTTGGGCTGCCGCATCGGGATCCGGCCGCGGAAGGATCTCCGCGGACAGGAACCCCTGATAGCCGCTCTGCGTGAGCGTCCTTGCGATGGCGCCGAAGTCGAGGTGCCCGCACCCCGGGGCCTGGCGGTTGCTGTCTGCCACGTGCACATGCCACAGCCGAGGCCCCGCGGCAACCAGGGCGTCATCTATCTTCGCTTCCTCTATGTTCATGTGGAATGTGTCGGCCAGCACCCCCAGGTGCGGGGCGCCGGACGCCTCTATTACGCCAAGCACCTCCTCCACGGTTGGCAGGAAGTCGGTCTCGTAACGGTTGATCGGCTCGATAACCAGGCGCACACCGGCGGAAGCCGCTGCCCCCAGGACCGGGGCAACACCCTCCAGAAACCGGGAGGTCGCCGCCGCGGTCCCGCCCTCGGCCCGACCCCGAATGAGCCCTATGATGACAAGGCTCTGGAGGCGCGCCGCAAGGCGCACATGCCCCAGGAGGCGAACCCCGGCCGCCCGGCGCACAGAGGCGTCCGGGCTGGAGAGGCTGAGACCGTCGCGCAGGTATGCCTGGCCGGTGCCCAGCGCCGGCACCGCCAGGCCCGCCTCCTGCGTAATCGCCTCGACCCTGCCCGGATCCACCGCGTCGGCATCCCTGACGGCCAGCTCGACGCCATCGAAGCCAAGGGCGGCCAGGCGTGCGATCGCTGCCTCCAGGCCACCGCGCATGGCCACGGCGGCGAAGGCGGTCTCCTCGACGGAGACGACGAAACTGAGCCTCACGCGCCCCTACCCGCGGCCGTCGGCATGCTCGCCACTCCCCTAGGGCGGGTATGCAAGCGAGTAGATGCTCTTGCCACCCCTGGTCGGACCCCGGAGAACGGCCTCGATCTCCTCCCTGTCCCGCTCGGTCACGTACTCCACCGGCGGCAGCAATCCGGGCGGGAAGGTCTTCAGGATATCGTTCACCAGCTTCTCGAGGTAGTCCAGCAGCGCCAGGACGCCCGGCTGGGCCTTCTCCGCGGAGGCCAGCGAGGGCCTGCCTACCACTCCCTCGGGGTACGCCTTGACCTCGATCGGACCGGCGCCCACATGCCCGTACCAGTTGATCGGGCGCCGCATCAGGTTCCCGGCCTTGTCCACGTGCCCCTCCGGCAGGAAACCGAAGGGCTTGTTGTCCACCGCCCAATCCTGCCTCATCAGCTCGGGGAACAGCGCCATGCACCACGAGGTCTCGACCTCGTCGGCGTGGATGAACTGCGTCTCGTAGGGGCCTCCGTCCGCCTTGACCTTGAAGCAGTCGGGGACGGCGTGATACCAGTTCACGTTGACGATCAGCGCCGGCACCCGGTAGCGCTTCCCGAACTGGTGGACGGCAACCGGGATGACGAACTCCTGGCCGTGCCCGTTGAGCAGGATCTGCTTGCGGAAGCCCATGTTCCAGAACCCCGCGATCATGGCGCGCACGAAGCCGCAGAAGACGTCCTCGGGGATCACCACGGTCCCCGGCATCCCAAGGTGATGGTACGGGTGCGATCCAAACCACAGCGGCTGAGAGACCGTGCAGCCGGTGCGCTCGGCCACGGCCTCGGCCATCCTGGTCACCAGGAAGACGTCCTCCCCGATCGGAGCGTTGGGCCCGTGTGCTTCCGTGGCGCCCAGCGGCACGATGAGCACGTCGTTCTTCTCCAACCGCTCCTCGATGTCGCGCATCGTCATGTTCTGGACATAGATGCCCGTGCGCCGATCCATGTGCCCGCCCGGAGGCGGGAGTTGCCACTTGCTCATGCCTGCCCCTCCCTGTCGCGAGTGACCTCGTGTTCGTACAGCACGTGCATTCGTTCGGGTGCCAGCGTCAGGTAGACCTCGCCGCGGAGCAGCCGCTCGCCTGGCGCGGCGTGGTCCACGATCCATTCCCTGCCGACCGCCTCGATCCAGTACCTGGCCAGCCCGCCGAGGAAGGCCGCGTTCTTCACATTCCCACGGAGGAACGGCAGACCGGGTGCCGGGGGGGCCGCCGCCAGTCCCACCGTCTCAGGACGCACGACCAGCAGGGCCAGGCCTGTCCTTGCGGCGCTCTCCACGGGCAGGATGACCTCGTCCAGGCGCGCCTGGCCCGGGGAGACCACCTGCACCGGCGCGAAGTTGGCCAGGCCCACGAAGTCGGCCACGAACCGATCGGCGGGCCGGTAGTATATCTCCTGCGGCGTGCCAACCTGGACGATCCTGCCCTGGTTCATCACGGCGATGCGGTCGGATATGGAGAGGGCCTCCTCCTGGTCGTGCGTCACGTAAATCGTTGTCTTGCCCAGCGCCTGCTGGAGGCTGCGTATCTCGGTGCGCACGCGCACGCGGAGCTTGGCATCCAGGTTGGAGAGAGGCTCGTCCAGCAGCAATACCTCGGGTTCGACCACCAGCGCCCTCGCCAGGGCAACGCGCTGCTGCTGCCCTCCGGAGAGCTGATGTGGAAACCTGGATTCCTGCCCTGTCAGGCCCACCAGGTCGAGCACGCCCCCGATCCGGCGCCTGGCCACGGACGTCTCGACACGGCGCATGCGCAGCCCGTACCCGACGTTCTCGGCCACGGTCATGTGCGGAAACAGCGCGTACTCCTGGAAGACCATCGCGGTGTTCCGGCGGTGCGCGGGGATATCGGTCACCGGAACGTCGCGCACGTAGATCTCCCCGGCGTCGGGATGATAGAACCCCGCCACCATTCGAAGCGTGGTTGTCTTGCCGCAGCCGGATGGGCCCAGCAGCGTCGTGAAGTTGCCCTCGGGCACGTCCAAGGACACGCGGTCCACCGCCAGCGTCGTGCCCAGGCGCTTTGTGACGTTCAAGAACCGCACGTGTGCCGCGTTCATGCTCATCATCCCATCGGCATCGAGCGCATCGTCCTGCCCACCACCGCCTGTGCCATCCCGACCGAGACGAAGGTGATCAGCAGAAGCATGGTGGTCAGCGCGGCCGCGCCTCCCCAGATTCCGTTTCCGATCATGTTCAGAATGGCGAACGTCGCCACGATGTTGCCGGGTGTGACCAGGAACACCACGATGCTGACGTTGGTCACCGCGCGTATGAACGAAACGGTGAAGGCTCCCAGGAACGCGCGTCGCAGCAGCGGCAGGTAGATGTCCCATAATACGCGCAGCCCGCTGGCCCCCAGATTCGTCGCGGCCTCCTCAATGGATCGCTCGACCTGCTTGAGCGTGGCCACCGCGGCCTGGTATCCCATGGGCAGGTGCCAGAAGGCCAGCGC
>JBBIOM010000003.1:6941-75858 GCA_037443365.1 Armatimonadota bacterium | reverse complement strand
TGAGCGTGGCCACCGCGGCCTGGTATCCCATGGGCAGGTGCCAGAAGGCCAGCGCCAGCGCCAGGATCCACGGGGTTCCGGCCAGTTCGAGCGGGGGGCGGTTGAAGGCCAGCACGTAGCCCACGCCGATAAATACCCCGGGCAGGGCGCCCGGCAGCACGGCCAGGAAGTCAAGGGCCTGCCTCAAGGGCAGGCGGCGCGAAGTCAGAAACGCGACCATGACGCCCACGATACCGGTGATGACCCCGGCCATCGCGCCGATCTTCACGCTCGCCCACAGGGTCGGGGTCCGGTCCATGGCCAGGCGCCAGTGCGTCAGGGTCGGGGCCCAGTCCCGTCCCCACACCGTTGTCAGCGAGCCGGCCACGACGCCGAAGTACACCAACCCGATCATCACGCTCATCAGGCAGCAGAAGAGGAAACTGCCCCACTTGAGCGCGGGGTGCGTAGGCGGGCGCTCGACCCGGGATCCCCTCCCGGTCACCGTGGTGTAGACCCTGCGGCTCACCCAGTAGCGCTCGAGGAGGAAGAGGCAGATCGTGGGGACGATTAGCATCGCCACCACGAGCGCCGCGCCCTTGAGGTCGGCCAGCCCCTCCATCCGGAACCAGGCCTCGGTGGCCAGCAGCGGAAAGCCGCCCGCAATGACGACCGCGTTGCCGAAATCGGCCAGCACCGAGATGGCAACCACGAGCGCCGCGCCGGCGATCCCGGGCCGGGCCAGGGCTAGCGAGACGGTGCGGACCACCATCCACTCGTCAGCGCCCAGATTCCTGGCGGCATGCTCCATGCTGGGGTTGACACCCTCCAGCACGCCGATGATGATGAGCATGGCGAGCGGGAAGAACGCCACCGTCTGAACCAGCCAGAGCCCGTGCCAGCCAAAGATGTTGGCGCTGAGGCCCAGAATCGTCTTCGTGACCAATCCCTGCCGGCCAAACATCAAAATGTAGGCAAACGCCACCATGAATGGAGGGGCAAACAGCGGGAGGATCGCAACGCTGCGGAAGAAGCGCGCTCCGGGCACGTCCGGGCGGGTGAGGGCGAAGGCGAAGATCAATCCCGCGAGCGTCGCCGTCGTTGTGGAGATGACCATCATCACCAGGCTGTTGCGCGCCGCCTGCATCCACCGCAGGCTCCCTGGGATCTCCAGGTAGTCCGCTAGACCCGGATAGACCAGCACGCGGAAGGAAGGATAGAGCACGAATAGCCCGAGCATCACGGCCGCCCCGGCAAAGGCGAGTACGACACCGGGATCGCCGGCGTGACGCCGGATCTCTCCCCAGCGGATCACGGCCACTGGCTCTGCCACCACCTGGTGCGGGGTGCCGCGGCGCGCCGAGCGCGCGCCGCGGCCACCTCGCCCTGATTCAACGAGACCAGCCCACTCCTACCGCCCGATCTCCCGTGTCCATCGCTCGCGAAGCCGCGCCATGTTCTCGATGGCCCAGGCCCGGTCGTACTTGACGAACTTCAGGGCCTCGAAGGCTGTGGCGCCCATGGGTACCGGGACGTCGGCCCGCACCGGATAGCGGAACCCGAACTTGCCATTGATGTCCTGCGGGGTCCGGCTCATCAGGAAGTCCACGTACGCCTTGGCCCCCTCGGGGTTCGGACCGCCCTTGACGATTGACACCGCCCCGATCTCAAACGCGGTGTCGGGCGGGACGATCGTCTCAAGCGGCTGCAGCGCGGCCAGGCGGGCGCCGATGCCCTCGTGCGCCCACTGCATGCCGACTATGCCTTCGCCGCGCGCCAGCAGGGTGATGGTGCCGGGTGCGGTGGGCGTGTACTGGGAGGCGTTGGCGTTCAGGGCGCGCAGGTACGCCCACGCGCGATCCTCACCCAGACGGAAGATCTGCGCCGCGGTGAAGATGTAGCCTCCCCCGGTCGTTATCGGGCTGGGCATGATGAAGTGTCCCCTGAACTCCGGCCGGAGAAAGTCGTCCCAGGTGGCGGGCTTGGGCACGCGGCGCGGAGCCATCTCGCGCTCCCATCGGTCGGTGTTGATGATGATCGCCAGGGCGCCAAGATACCAGCCGTGCCAGAACCCGTCGGGATCCCGGTAGGCAGGGCTGATCCTTGCCTCGACCGCGGCGGGCGACACGTATTTCAGCAGCAGGCCGCCGCGCGCCAGCGGGACGTGAAAGTCGGCCGACCCACCCACGAAGATGTCGGCACGGGGCTTGTCCTTCTCGGCCGTGATCCGCGCCGCCAGCGTCCCGGCAGCGGCAACGCTGAGTGCCTCCACCGTAATGCCTGTCCGCTTGGTGAACTCGCGGTTCACCATTGTGGTCTCGAGATCCGGCAGGGCTGAGTAGACGACGATCCTGGTCGGCTGTGCCTGAGTGGTCCCCACGCCGACCAGCACCAGCGCCAGCAGCACTCCCATCGCGATCAATCGCTTCATGCTCTCCCCTCCTCCGACAATGATCTCGTTCAACCGCACGAGGTGCCTTCGCTCGCTATCATGCTCGTTCCCCTGGTGCCAGGATGAACCGCTCGATCACCTCCTGGAGGCCGTGATCGTTGTTGCTGGGCGCCACGAAATCCGCGCGGGCGCGAAGGGCCTCGGGGGCGTTCGCCATCGCCACGCCCAGCCCGGCGTACTCGATCATCGCGAGGTCGTTCAGGTTGTCACCGACGGCGACGATCTGCTCTCTCCGCAGTTCCAGGCGTGCCGCGACCGCCTGCAGCGCCGCGCCCTTGTCCACGCCGGGCGGCAGGATCTCCAGGTAGATCGTCTCCGAGAAGACGTGATTCACCGGATAGGACAGCAGATGGATGTCACCGACGACCGCTTCCAGCGCGGGCCGCTCCCCGATGATCAGGATCTTCATCGGGTCCCGGTCCAGCCAGTCGGCAAGGTCGCCGACGGGTGAGGCGCGCAGACCGTCCTTGCCCTGGTAGGTCTCCGTGATCTCGTTCATCACGGGGACGTATACCCGATCGTCCACGTACAGGTGCGGCTGCACCGCGGGATGCCTTCGCAGGATGCGCAGCACGTCCCTCGCCTGCTCCAACGCCAGCGGCCTGCGCAACCAGGTCTCGTCATGAACGAAGTCGTAGACCAGGCCCCCGTTGTAGAGGATGGCCGGCGAGTCGGCGCCCAGCCCCTCCACGAAGCGCCGGGCCGACGGCCAGATGCGGCCGGTGGCCAAACACACGCGGATGCCACGCGATTGCGCCGCGGCGACGGCCGCTCGCACGGGAGGCGTGATCTCCCGCGCGGCGTTGACGAGCGTGCCGTCAATGTCCGCCACCAGGAGCCGGTAGCGCGCCGCATCCCCCTGACGCGGCCCGATCCGCGGCCGGGTGCCCATCGTCTCACCCATCGAGCGGCAGCCTCACAACGCCCCCTCCCTGCGCCGCGCGGTAGACGGCTTCCACCAGCTCGGTCGCGCGGTAGCCGTCCTCGGCGGTTACGGCCGGGGGGCACTTGCCCATGGCCGCGTCAATGAACAGCCTGTCCTGCTCTATGTAACCCCACTTCTGGTCGAAGGGCATATGGAAGCAGTCCACCGCCTCGACCTGCTCTCTGACCCCTGGGCTGAACCACGCGCGCTCCAGCTCTTCGGTCACAACCGTCGAGTGCACGCCGTAGATCTCAACCCGCTCATAAGGGAACAGCCACGACGTGTGGGCCACGCTCGTCACCGAGGCCACGAGGCCGCTTCGGAATGTGAAGAGCATGGCGAACCCGTCAAGCTCATTGTAGGCGCTCTGGCGGGCGCCGCCCGTGATCTCGGCCACCTCGCCGAAGAGGAACCGCCCCATGTCGAACAAGTGTACGGGGGTCTCGTAGAGATATCCGCCCGTGACTGATTTGTCGCCGGTCCAGGCGGGTTGCTGCAGCTCCCCGCGATTGTGCTTCATCTGCGCCATGCGTGGCGTGATGCGGCCTTCGTCAATCCGCGCCTTCGCGAAGCGATAGACGTTGGAGAAGCGCCGGTTGAACCCGATCTGGTATACGCCCCTGGCCTTCGCGGCCGCGTCCCGGATCTTGCGGGCGCCCTCAAGCGAGGTAGCCATCGGCTTCTCGCTGAAGACATGCAGCCCGGCTTCGAGCGCGGCTATCACGGGCTCCACGTGCCGCACGTTGGGCGTGCAGACAAAGACGGCCTGCGCGCCAGCGCGCATCAGATCCGGCAGTCCTTCTGCCGGCCTGGTTTCCACCTCGGCCGCCAGGCGCGCGGCGGCGGATTGCGCCACGTCCGCGACTCCAACCAGTTCCACGCGTGGGTCCCGCTTGAGGATCAGCGCATGGATCCGGCCGATGAATCCAGCCCCCAGCACACCGACCTTGATGCTCATCTCCACGCTCCTTTGCCTCTCTAGGAGAACAGCCGCCGCATGCTCTCGAGCCCGCGGTGCGCTATCTCGTCAGGGGGCCAGGCCCAGTACTCCGGCCGGAAGAGCTCAAGGGAGTAGGCGCCGCCATACCCGGCGGCCTCCAGACGCGCAATGATGGCCCGCAGGGGAATGGCGCCGTCCCCGGGCAGCAGCCGCTGGGCGTCGCCAAGGCCTGCCGGATCGCCGGCCTCGGCGTCGTCAACGTGCACGACGAAGATGCGAGAGCCGTCAAAGCCGTCCAGGTCTTCCAGCCGTGATCCGCCCGCGTAGAAGTGAAACGTATCAACGACGAGCCCCACGATCGGGTCTCCCACCTCGTCCAGGATGCGTCTGGCGGCATCCAGCGTGCTGACCGAGCACGCTCGGAATCCAAGGAACTCGAACCCCACCTTCACGCCGTGCCCCCTGGCCACGCCGGCCATGGCAGCCAGCGCCGCTGCGGTCTGCCGGCGGATTGCGGGCTCATCGGGCCTTGCCGAACCCGTGGCGCCCTGCGGCAGGAAGCTCGGCACCGCAACGACGTAGGGCGCCTCCAGGGCCCTGGCCCACTCGCAGAAGACCCGGCAGCGAGCCAGGATCTCATCCAGACGCGCGCCACTCCGGAGCGTCGAGTCCTCCAACGCGTTGATGCTGAGCACCTCAACCCCGGCGTCGCGGAGCATGCTGCGCAGGGCGGAAAGCGTGCCGCCCGAGCCGAGATACCGCTCGATCTTGGTGTCCCTCAGCTCGACGGCCTGATACCCGGCATCGCCAGCCACCCTGATGTCGGTGGCGATGTCAACGTGCTCGCCCGTGGTAGCGCCGTTCAGTCCGAAGCGTCTCATGGGAGCACCAGGATCTTGCCGCCCTCCCGCTTGGTTGCCTTCTCTATGGCCTCGACGCCACGGGCAAGCGGGAACCGGTCCGTAACGACCTGCGTCATGTCAATCCGACGTGCCGCCATCAGCCGGATGACCGACGGGAAGTTCGCGTATCCCGAGTGGCCCTGCGCACCGTACAACTGCGCCGCGTGTGTCTGGAAGTGCTCGAGGTACATCGGCACGCGCTCGGAGGCCCGCCCGATGATCACGATCTTGCCGCCCACGGCCAGGCTCTCCTCCATCTCGGGGATGGTGAGCGGCGGACTGCCGGCGGCCTCGAAGTGCAGGTCGGCCCCCTCGCCCTTGGTGGCCTCCATGATCACGTCACGCGGCTTCGTTCCTGCCCGGGCCAGTTCAACCGGATCGTAGGCGAAGTCGGCGCCGAGCTTCTTGGCCAGCTCCCGGCGCGGCGCGGATACGTCGAAGGCGATTACGCGGCCAGCGCCAGCCGCCCTGGCAAGGGCGACCCCGGCCAGGCCTATCGGACCCGTTCCGAAGACCGTGACGTATCCGCCCGGCTTGAAGCCCCCTGCCCTGGAGAACATGGCATTGTATGAGACGCTGGTAGGTTCGCACAGGGCGCCGGCCTCGAAGGCCCGCTCCGCGCTGCCGTAGACCTCGGCCAACTCGTTGATCTTCCAGCAGTACTTGGCGCCGATCACGATGGATTCGGCCATTGCGCCGTGGATCGTGAAGCCGATCTCCTCGAGCCGCAGGCACTGGTTGGGATACCCATTGCGGCAGGGGACGCACTCGCCGCACCAGATCATCTCCTCGGCGGTGACCATGTCGCCCACCTTCAGGTCGGTCACCTCGGCGCCGATCTCGATGACCTCGCCCGAGAACTCGTGGCCGAGGAACGCCGGGAACTTGGTCAGCCCGGGATACAGCATGTAGCCGTCCTTGTCGGTCTCGTAGAAGTGCACATCCGAACCGCAGATTCCGCACGCCCTAACCCGCAGCCTCACCTCGCGCGGGCCAAGGACAGGATCGGGCAGGTCCGCCAGGCGCAGCCGCGGGCGGTGCCAGACGCTGCTCCCTGTGATCGCCTTCCCCGTGGCGCGCTCGAACTCGCTGACCTTGTATCCGTTACGCGGCTTCCACTCGGCCTCGAGCAACAAACCCTTCATCTGTCAATCCCCTCCTCGGTCAGGTGACTTGCTTCTGGTGCGCTTGATCGCTGCCCCACATGACTCCCGGATCACGAGCCGCGGCTCCAGAACCAGCCGGCGCGCCCGTGAGGTCCCGCCGTTGAGCAGTTCCAGCAGCCGCTCCATAGCCAGACGGCCCATCTGGTACTTGGGCTGCGCCACGGTCGTGAGCGGGGGCTCGACGAGCGAGGCGAACGTGATGTCGTCAAAGCCCACAACCGCGACGTCGGTTGGGATCCGGCGCCCGCGGCGGTGGAGGTCCTCCATTGCCCCGATCGCCATGAGGTCGTTGGCAGCCGCGATGGCCGTGAACTTGACTCGTCGGCGCAGCAACTCCCCTACCGCCGCCGCGCCTCCCTCGGGACGGAATCCACCATCGAAGACGAGCGCCGGGTCGAACCTTATGCCGACGGCGCCAAGCGCATCGCGGTAGCCGGCCAGGCGTTCTCCGGCCACCGGCAGGACCGAGGGGCCTCCGATGAAGGCGATGCGTCGGTGCCCGAGGCGCAGCAGGTGCTCGACCGCCTCGCGTTCCCCGCGGCGGTTGTCCACCAGCACGGCATCCATGTCCACCCCGCCGGGGGCGCGGGCGATCAACACCGCGGGCATCCGTTGACGCCTCAGCATCCGCAGGTGCTCGGTGTTGGCCCCCACCGTGGCGAAGATGAGGCCGTCCACCATGCGCTTTCGCAACAGCGCGAGATACCTGCGCTCCTTCGAGAGATCCTCATAGGTGTTGCACAGGAGGACTGCCATCCCGGCCTGGTTCGCGATGTCCTCGATCCCGCGAGCAATCGCCGGGAAGAAGGGATTGCTGATGTCGGGCACGATCAGTCCGACCGTGTGAGTGACGCGGCTTTTCAGTCCCTGCGCCACCAGATTGGGCTGATAGCGCAGGCGCGCGACAGCGGCCATCACCCGGCTTCGGGTGGCCGCGCTCACGCGGTGCCTGCTCCCGCTCACTACCCGCGAGACGGTGGCGACCGACACCCCGGCGACTTGGGCCACCTCGCGGATCGTCGCGGTCACCTGCGGGCCTCCTCCGTCTGGGTCGCTAGGGGCACGATGAGTTCAGTGATGAATGAGTTCAGTGATGGAAAACGATTACCAATGTGAGCACTTCGACGTGGCGGAGCAGAGTCCTCCTCGTCATCGGGATCTGCGTGAGCGTGTCAGCCGCTCGTCGGGGATGTCGCGTGGGCTTCGACCCGCTCCAAGACCACCAGGGCTCCATCGCGCACAGCGCGAAACCGGGTGGCGTCGCCCTCGATGCAGCCGAACACGTTTACCGGGCTTGCCGCGCGCGGTTCGCTTGCATGGCTGGCCGGGGTCGGACCAAAGAAGAGGCAGAACGCCTGCCCTGGGGGCCAGTACCCGAGATCGCCCACCTCCACGACCTCCCGGGCGTCCTCTTCGGGCAGGCCCAGCCCGATGCGGAAGTAGATCTCGTCCCCCCAGCGATTGGCGCGGCCCTCGATCGGCAGCGCCTCCCAGATGGCGTCGGCAGTGGGTGTGTCCCCCAGCGCGCCCGTGGTCTCGACGCCGCCGGCTCGGATGCGCATGACGCGGTTCGCAGGCACGGTGAGAGGATTCCGCATGACTCTGGGGAACCCTTCCCCGGTCACCCCGCATCCCGTAGCATCCGGGGGACACGGCACCGTGGGAGGTCGCAGCGTGGAAGAACTCCTGGTGAAGACGGCCGACTATTACATGTTGGATGGACTGCTCTCCGATGACGAGCGCCTGATGCGCGACACGGTCCGGCGTTTCGTGGACCGCGAGGTCCTGCCGCACATCGGCGGCTGGTGGCTGCGCGGCGAGTTCCCCCGGCACCTGGTCGAACCGATGGGAGACCTGGGAGTCCTGGGCGCCAACCTGCCCAGCGAGTACGGCGCGGCCGGCGTCAACAACATCGCGTACGGTCTGATCCTGCAAGAGCTCGAGCGTGGTGATTCAGGGCTACGCTCGTTTGCATCGGTGCAGGGTTCGCTCGTCATGTACCCGATATACACATACGGCAGCGAGGAGCAGCGGCGGCGCTGGCTCCCCCGGCTGGCAAGCGGAAAGGCCATCGGCTGCTTCGGCCTGACCGAGCCGTCGGCGGGTTCTGATCCAGCCTCTATGCAGACCCGTGCCAGGCGCCGCGGCAGCGATTGGGAACTGACAGGCTCCAAGATGTGGATCACGAACGGGTCGCTCGCCGACGTGGCCGTGGTCTGGGCCAAGGACGACGACGGCGAGATCCTGGGATTCCTGGTTGAGCGCGGCACACCCGGCTTCACGACGCACGAGCTGAAGACCAAGGCCAGCATGCGCGCATCCGACACGTCCGAGCTGGTGCTCGACGGCGTGCGCCTGGAAGACAGCGCCCGCCTCCCCGGCGCCAGGGGATTGAAGGCGCCGCTCTCCTGCCTGACCCAGGCGCGCTATGGAATCGCATGGGGCGCCCTGGGAGCGGCGACGGCCTGCTTCGAGGAGGCGTTGAGCTACGCGCGTGATCGGGTGGCGTTCGGCAGACCCATCGCCGCGACGCAGATAATCCAGGAACGACTGGCGGACATGCTCACCGAGTTGACCAAGGCGCAGTTCCTCGCCTTCCGGCTGGGGCAGCTCAAGGATCAGGGACTCATGCGGCACACGCAGGTGTCGCTCGCGAAGCGCAACAACGTGCGCATGGCGCTCGAGGCGGCGCGCGCGGCGCGCACGATCCTCGGCGCCTACGGCATCACCGTCGAGTACCACTCGATGCGACACGCGGCGAATCTCGAGTCCGTCGACACGTACGAGGGAACGTACGATATCCACACGCTGGTTCTAGGGCGCGATCTTACAGGCCTCAACGCGTTCGGGTAGATACCCCTTTCCCCGGCGCGGACACAAAAAAGAAACGGCGGGGTTCCCGCCGTTTCTTTGGGGCAAGCGCAGGGCGGCTACTTGCCCTTCTTCTTAGCGGCCTTCTTCGCCTTCTTCGCCACCGTCCTCGCCTCCTTCTCTTGGAAGATGGACGGCACGATGTTGCCGTCGTTCATCCGTTCGATACCACATGTAGATTCTCCTTCTTTGCGGGACACAATTTCTTGATTTCCTCGCCGGTCGCTTGGCGCGAGCAGGAACGGGCGAGCGCCGGCAGAATCCCGGAGACGATGTTCCCGCCGGGCGCACGCCGCAGTCCTCTCGCCGCCCTAGCGCTTGTGACGGCGCTGCTGGTCACCTCGTCCGCAGCCGCGCGGGCGCAGTCGCGTCCCGAAGACATCCGCGGTCACTGGGCGGAGGAGCGCATCGCGAACCTCGTCTCTCGCGGCGTCATCGAGGTGGGAGGCGACCGTCTCTTCCGCCCCGATGCGGCGATCAACCGCGCGCAATTCGTCGCCTGGCTGGTCGTAGCGCGGGGACTGCCGCAGGTGCGGTTCGATCCGCCGTCATTTGTGGACCTGCATCTCGCGCGCGAGCTGGCGCCCGCGGTTGAGTCGGCAGTGGCCTACGGTATGCTCAGCGCGGGCGGTCTGTTCCGGCCGAACTCGCCGCTTCTCCGTGGCGACGCCTTCACGTGGCTTGTGCGCGCGTTGGGGCACACGTTCGAGTCCGCCTACATGGTCAACGCGCCGTTGCCCTTCGCCGATCTCGGCGGCCTGCCACCGGGTGTGCGTGGTGCGATAGCGGTGGCAGCGCTCTCCGTCCCGCCCCTGCTGCGCGAACCGCCATCGGATCGCGTGCGGCCGCTCGATGCGCTCACGCGCGCCGAGGCGGCGAGCATGATCTGGGCATACCTGCAGGGCATCGAGCAGGGCATGTCACTGGCCTTCTCGGTCACGCTGGAAGCGGGCGTGACCCTCATCCTCGAGAAGCGGGGCGCGCTGCGGGCGCCGCCGGTCTGGCGGGTGCAGGTCGGCGCGTTCCAGGACGAAGAGCGTGCGCGCCGACTGGCCGAGACGATGCGCTCGCGCGGCCACCCGGCGTTTGTCGAGGCCACTGATGACTTCTTCAAGGTCCGCGTCGGCAACTACGCCACGCGCGATGAGGCCGTCGCCTTGCAGCAGCGTCTCGAGGCCGAGGGGCTGCCCACGTGGATCATCCTGACGGTGCCCGACTACGAGGTGCTACCGGGGCCGTTCTGGAGCGGGATAGTGTTGATCGAGCCCGCGGGCGGCGCGCGCCTGCGGCCGGCGCTAGCGGCGGGCGCGACCATAGGTCGCCTCCGCACGAGCGAGGCGGCGCGCCGGGCCGGCGCGATCGCCGCTACCAACGGCGGCTTCTTCATGCCCTCCGGAGACCCGCTGGGGTGTCTGGCCGCAGACGGCGAGGTGATCAGCGAGCCGCTGGCGGGCAGGAGTTGCGTCGGGATCACCGATGACGGCCAGGTTCTCTTCGACCTGCTGCGGCTCGACGCCGCCGCCTCCACCAATGGGGGCGCGGTGACGATTGACGGGGTCAACCGCGATCGCGCCGCGGGCGAGATCATACTGTACCGCCCGGCGCACGGCGCAACGACGCGTACGAGCGCGCTGGGTGCCGAGGTCGTGGTGGCCGGGGAGACGGTGCAGCAGGTCTGGGACGGCCGCGGCAACAGCCCGATCCCCGCAGGCGGCTACGTGCTCTCGGGGCACACCCGCGGTCGGAGCGCGCTGCTGGCGGCGTTTAGGCCCGGGGATCGCGTCGCACTCCGCGTGCGCATGGTTCCGGTCTCGGGCGATCCGCGGTGGGAGGGCGTGCGGCACGTGGCAGGCGGCGGCCCGCGGCTGCTGGCCGGCGGGCAGTTCGTGGGCAGCGAGGGATTCAGGCCGTCGCTTGTCAACCGGCGACATCCGCGCACCGCAATCGGCCGTCTGGAGGATGGCCGGATCGTGCTTGCGGTGATCGGAGGACGTCAGCCCTATCACAGCCTCGGCATGACGCTGGTCGAACTGGCAGGGATGCTGCGGCGGCTCGGCGCAACCGACGCCCTGAACCTGGACGGCGGGGGCTCGACGACACTGGTGGTGCGCGGAGTGGTGATCAACCTGCCGTCGGACGAGGGCGGAGAGCGCCCGGTCGGCGACGTCTTGCTGGTGCTGCCCCCATCACAGGGAGGGAAGTAGATGCTCGGCCTGGTCTTGCGCAGCGCGCGCGTCGTGGATGGAACGGGCAACCCCTGGTTCTGGGGTGACGTGGGCATTGAGGGAGATCGCATCGCGCAGGTCGGCGACCTCTCGGGCGTCGTCGCACGCCACGTGATCGACGCCGACGGCGCGGCGCTGGCGCCGGGGTTCATTGACCTGCACACCCACGGTGACTTCACGCTGCCGGCCTACCCTCGCGCCCAGGCGATGGTGCGCCAGGGCGTGACAACGCAGCTCGTAGGCAACTGCGGCTTCTCTCCCTTTCCGGTGCAGCGGGATCGCCTGGACGCGCTGCGCGCCTACGCGGCGTTCGTGGATGCCGGGCTGTCGTGGGACTGGGAAGATGCGGCCGGCTACGCGGCGCACCTGGAGCGGCTGCCGCTCGCCTGCAACGTCGCCCTCCAGGTTGGGGGAGGGACGGTGCGGGTCGCGGTGATGGGCTTCGAGGACCGGGCGCCCTCGCCGCAGGAACTGGACGCGATGCGCTCTCACGTGGCACGAGCGTTCGAGCAGGGCGTGTTTGGCCTTTCCTCGGGCCTGATCTACGTTCCGGGGAGCTACGCCGAAACCGACGAACTCGTAGCGCTGGCGGAAGTCGCGGGACGGTACGGCGCGTTCTACTCCACGCACATCCGGGGTGAGGGCGACTCGCTGCTCGACGCGGTCGAAGAGGCGCTGGAGATCGGACGCCGGGGGAAGGTGCCCGTGCAACTCAGCCACCACAAGGCGGCGGGCCAACGGAACTGGGGGCGTGTTGGCGCGTCGCTGGAGATGATCGACCGCGCGCGCGCCGCGGGCCAGGACGTGCTGGCCGACCAGTACCCGTACGCCGCGAGCAGCACCACCCTGACGGCGATATTGCCCAAGTGGGCGATGGAAGGTGGGATGGACGCGCTGCTGTCACGCCTCGCACACCCCGAACAGCGCGCGCGCATCCGCGCCGAGATCGTGTCTCCCGCCCCCGAGGCGCCGCGGAAGGGGGAACGCGAGTTCGACGCCGAGGCCGTCATGATCAGCCGCGTCCCCGAAGGCCCCATGAAGGAATACGAGGGCAGGATGCTCACCGAGATCGCGGCCGCACGTGGCGAGGACCCGGTGGATGCAGCGCTGAACATCCTGGAGGACGGGCGCGGCGGTGTGCAGATGATAGCCTTCTCCATGTCCGAGGACGACGTGAGGCGCGTGATGCGTCACCCCGCGGTCGCCGTCGCCAGCGACGGCTGGACGCTCTCGCCCGCGGCCGGGGGCAAGCCGCATCCGCGCAGCTACGGCACGTTCGTGCGCGTGCTGGGCAGGTACGTGCGCGAAGACGGGGTGCTGCGGCTCGAGGAGGCCGTGCGCAAGATGACCTCCCTCCCGTCGCAGCGGCTGCGCCGCTACGACCTGGGGCTGATCCGCCCTGGCTGCGCCGCCGATCTCGTGGTCTTCGATCCGGATCGCGTCTGCGATCTGGCGACCTATCACGATCCGCACCGGTTCTGCGCGGGCGTCGAGCACGTGATCGTGAACGGGCAGATCGTCGTCGAGCACGGAGAGGATACGGGCGCCAGGGCCGGGCGGGTTCTCAGGCGCCCCCAGGGCTAGCGGTATGCTACGTGCCAGCGCCGGTTAGATCGGCGTCGGTGTCCACGTCGAGGGCGCAGGGCTCGGATAGCGGCACCATCGTGACCTCCTGGGGATGGGCCAGGACAACGCTGCGTGCACCCCGATCGCCCTGGAGGGCCAGCAGTTCCGGGAAGAGGTCCCGGTGGAAGCAGACCGGCGGTACTATCGCTCCCCGGTATTCAGAGGCGGCGATGCGCCGGCCTTCGGCCAGCGCGGCCTCGATCAGGCGGTCAATCACCTCCGCGGTGACGAGCGGCTGGTCCGCCAGCAGGATGACCGCCCCGGCTGCCTCCGGTGAAACGGCCGCGACTCCGGTGCGGATCGAGGAACCCATGCCCTCGCTCGGGTCCGGATTCAATACGATCCGCACCGCCAGCCCATCGAGCAGCGAGCGGTAGAGTTCCGCGTGCGCGCCCAGCACCACGATTGCCTCACCGCAGCGCGAGGCGAGCGCGGCCTCCGCGACGCGCCGGATGATGGGCACCCCCCGTACCGGAATCGCCAGCTTCGGACGGCCCATGCGGGTGCTGGCTCCGGCCGCCAGGATCACGGCGGAGTACGGTGCCCCGGCATCCTGCGCGGGCCGGTGGATGGGACCCGCACGGGCGCGGAGGAATCCTCCCGCGCGCCCGTGTGCCACCGCCAGAATCTCCGCCAGCGCCGCCACCGCGATCTCATCCGGGCCCTCACCGCCGATGTCCAGGCCGACCGGGCCGTAGATCTGGGCGCGGCGGGTGTCGTCGATCGCCACGCCTTCGGATTCCAGCTCCCGCAGCATCTTCTCGGTGCGCGCCCTGGGACCCAGCATTCCCAGATACCGCGCTGGCGTCGGCAGGAACGCCCGCAGTAGATCGCGATCGTGGAGGTAGTTGTGCGTCATGACAAGCACGAACGTGAGGGGGTCGGTCGTGGCCGCCCTCGCGGCATCGGGGAATTCCGTGCAGATCAGCCCGGCTGCGCCCCGGAACCGCTCGGGCGTGAGGAACTCCTTGCGCCTGTCCACGACCAGCACGCTCCAGCCAAGCTGCGATCCGAAGCGCACCACAGGAATCGCGTCGTGCCCTGCCCCGCACACGATCAGGCGCAGCGGGGGGCGCAGACCCTCGACGAAGAGCCGGAGGCGGCCTTCTCCCTTGGCGCGGATCTCGTGCGTCCGGGCTCCGAGGGCGGTCTGGGCGCGCCGCGCGAGCCGCGCGGCCTCGGCGTCTGCGGCCTCCTCTCCCAGGCTACCCTGGCAGCGACCATCGGGCCAGGCGACCATGCGTCTGCCTGCAGGCAGCGTGTCGCCTCCCTCCACGACGGTGACCAGTCCCACGGCGGCCCCGCCCAACGCCGCTCCAGCGGCCTCCCACAACGGATCGTCGCCGGTCACCGGCTCGACGAACACCTCGATCACGCCGTTGCATCCCAGGCCCAATCCCCACACCGCGTCGTCATCGGCGGTCAGGTCGTAGAGCACCACGCGCGGGATCCGGCGCTCCATCACCTCCATTGCCACGGCCGCCACGTCGCGTTCGAGGCAGCCCCCGCTGATGTTGCCGGTCGCAAGACCCGAGCCGGCAACGAGCATGCGGGCGCCCTCGCGCCGGTAGGTGGAGCCCTTGACGCCGATGATCGTGGCCAGGGCCATCGCCTCCCCGGCAGCAGCCGCGGCGCGCGCTGACGCAAGGAGATCGGCGAGCTCTTTCATGGGCTGCGCGCCAGATGGCGCTCCAGCCGGCGCAGGCTGTCCAGGTTGTGCGCCGGCGCAAAGACATCAACGTATGGCAGGGCGACGCGCATGCCCTGGCAGATCGGTTCGTATCCCGGGCTTGCCAGGAGCGGGTTCAGCCAGATTACGCGCGCGGCGCGACGGCGCAACTCGGACATGGCGGCATCCAGGACCTCGGAATCGCCCGTGTCCCAGCCGTCGCTTGCGATGATGACCACTGTCCGGGCATCGAGCGAGTGCCCTCCGTGGTCGGTCAGGAATCGGCGCAGGCTGCGCCCTATCTTCGTACCCCCGGACCAGTCGGGCACCTCGCGGGCGATCTCGTCCATGGCGGCATGGAGATCGGCGTGAGCGAGCGCCCGCGTTATCCGGCTAAGACCGGTGCTGAACACGAAGGTCTCGACCCTGGCCAGTGTGTGCTGCAGGGCGTAGATGAACTGGATCAGGAAGCGGCTGTACAGGTCCATCGAGCCGCTGACGTCGCACAGCAGCACCACGCGCGTCTTCTGAAGCCTCCGCTCGCGCCTGAGGATGTCCAGCATCTCGCCCCCGCGGCGCAGGCTGTGCCGGATCGTCCGCCGCAGGTCCACCAGATGCCCCCTGCGGGCGTGCTTCGAGCGGCGCGAAAGGCGTGTCGCCACTCTCTCGGCGATGGCGGTTATGATCGCCGTGATCTCATCCAACTCGTCGGCGGAGAGCGTGCTGAAGTCCTTCTGGGTGAGCGCCTCGGCCGGGCTGTAGGCCGGCACGCGATCGCCCTCGGAGCCGGCGTCGCCCGGGCCTGCGTCCTGCCACTCGATCATCACACGGTCGAGCGCCCCCTGGCCGTCCAGCGGCTGCGTGCCAGCGTCTTCTTGCGGGAGATCGCCCGCGATCTCCGGCGCATCGCCCCAGAACTGCCAGAACGCGCCGTCGAATACGCGCTGCGCCTCCGGTCCCGAAGCCAGTACGGCCCTCAGCGCGAGATAGGTCTCGAGGCGGTCGGCCAGATCCACCACCGTCAGGGCGCGCAGCGCCTCGGCTGCCTCGAGCGGCCCGACGCGCAGACCGCGATCCCTCAGCAGGCGGGCGAACGCCACCACGTTGGCCGCGAGGTCGCCGTGCCGCCTGCGCCCTATCTGCGGATCGCGAGCCGCTCCGCGGCCCGCGCCACTGCCTCCTGGGACCACGGGCGTCCCTCCTGCTCCAGTGCCGCGAGGCCCGCCAGAATCTGATCCAGCCATTGCGCCCTCACCGCCGCGGCGTCGTCATGATGCTTGAAGAGCACGCCCAGCGTCTCCTCAACCGCGGCGCGATCGAGGTGGTCGCGGTGAAGCGCCATGAGCGCCGCGCTCCAGTCGAGGGTCTCGGCCACACCGGGCGCCTTGTCCAGGCGGACGCGGCGGATCAGCTGCATGAAGGCGCCTATCTGCTCTGCCAGCCGTCCGTTGACCGAAGGCACCTTGCGCCTGACTATCTCCAGCTCCTTCTCAAACGTGGGGTAGTCGATCCAGAGATACAGGCACCTCCGCCGTAGGGCGTCGCCGAGCTCCCGGGTGCGGTTGCTGGTGAGCACGACATTGGGAATCGCACTGGCCGCTATCGTGCCTATCTCAGGGATGGAGACCTGGAAGTCGGAGAGCACCTCCAGCAGGAATGCCTCGAACTCCTCGTCGGCCCGGTCTATCTCGTCCACGAGCAACACCGGGGGGTGAGGCCTCGTGATTGCGTCCAGCAGCGGGCGCTTGAGCAGGAACGGCTCGCTGAATATCTCGGCCTCGCGCTCGGCCACGGTGCGGTCGCCGCCCTCGGAGAGCCGGATGTGGAGGAGCTGCTTCTGGTAGTTCCACTCGTACAGCGCGGTGGTGGCGTCGAGGCCCTCGTAGCACTGAAGCCGGATGAGGTCGGCGTCAAGGGCGCGGGCCATGACCTTGGCCACCTCGGTCTTCCCAACGCCCGCGGCGCCCTCTATGAGCAGGGGCTTGCGCAAGGTGATGGACAGGTAGACGCTGGTCGCGATGGTCCTGTCGGCCACGTAGCCCTGCGCGGCCAGCAGGTCTTGGATGTGGCTGATCTCGGAGTGCATCTCCTGCTCCGGCAACTAGGCGCGCGGCCCTCTACGCGCGCGCCTTCGCGTCGAGCGGGCCCGATCGCGGGCAAGCACGAGGGCGCGGTGCGTCAGAACGCGGGCCAGATGGGCCCTGTACTGGGCGCTGGCGTGTACATCCGAGATCGCATCCACGCCGGCCGCGGCCGATGCCGCGGCCTGATCCAGCAGCGCGTCAGTGGGCTCCTGGCCTGCCAGGACCGCCTCCACCGCTGCGGCCAGGTAGGGGGCGGATGCCACGCCCGTGATGCCCACGCGCACGTGCGCGCAGCATCCGGCCCCATCCAGCCCGACCACGGCCGCTACCCCGGCCAGGGCAAGGCCAGAGGCCGGATTGGGCATCTTCAGGTACGCTGCGCCGCGCCTGGCGGGTGCGGCGCGAACCACGATCTCCGTCATGATCTCGTCCCAGCTGGCCGCGGTGGTCATCGGCCCCGTGAAGAACTCCGCGGCCGGGACGGTCCGGGCGCCGTCCGGACCCATCAGCACGGTCTCCGCGTCCAGAGCCAGCACCGCGGCCGGGTAGTCCGCCACAGGGTCGGCGTGCATCAGGGTTCCGCCGATCGTGCCGAGGTTGCGCACCTGAAGATCGCCTATGACCGCCGCGGTCTCCGCGAGGACCGGCGCGCACCGGCGCACCGCGGCCGAGGACTCGATCTCCCTGTGCGTGGCCATCGAGCCGATGCGCAGCACGCCCCGGCTGTACCGGATGCGCCGGAGTGGGGCCGCGCGCCCGATGTCTATCAGGTGTGCCGGGGTTGCTACCCGCAGTTTCATCATGGGAAGCAGACTTTGCCCGCCGGCCAACACCTTGGCGTCCGGGCCGTGGCGTTGCAAGAGCCGCAGGGCCGCCCGCACCGTGCGAGGCCGGTGATAGGCGAAGGCGGCCGGTATCATCCGGCGGGCTCCTCGTCCGCGCCCTGGCGCACCTCGCGCTCCAGCGCCTTGAAGAACACGCCGGCCAGTTGCTTCGCCACGCCGCCGAACAGGCGGTGGCCGACGCTCATCAGAATCCCGGTCATCTGCACGTCCCCTGTATAGCTCACGAACGTCGCCGCATCGCGGGCCTCCAGCATCAGGGTGCCCGCGGCCTTGATCGTTCCGGGCCGTCCTCCCCCCTCCACGGTCAGGGTCATCTTCTCCGGGTAGTTCTTGTCGGTGATTCGGGCGCGCCCCTGGTAGGTGCTGTGCACCGGTCCAATGGAAAGCTCGATCGTGGCGTCGTAGGTGTCGTTGCCAGTAGGCGCGAGCTGCTTGAGCCCTGGGACGGTCCTGGCCAGCACTTCGGGGTCGTTGAGCGCGGCCCACACCCGGTCGCGCCCGGCCGGCAGGAGATGCTCGCCTTCTATCTTCATGTTCGCCCTCCAGGAAGAGAGACCGGCGGAGGCTGGGGGCCACTTAGCCCGCAGCGCCCGCCGTGCCATCTTTCATTATAAGAAGGTCGGATTCGGAGTGTCAATTTCGGCCCCTCAGGCCTCCGCCAGGTAGCCGCGCAGCGCCTCCCCGCCAAGGCCGTTGCCCAGCCCCACCGCGAGTTTCAGGCGGGCCTTGTGCCCGGGCAGGTCGTGCACGAAGAACACCCCCCGCGCGGCGAGATCACGAAACGCGCCCTCGTATCCGTAGGCGTCCCACATCTCGCCGCTGTGGCAGCGCGTCGTGACGACCACCGGGACACCGGCACCCAGCGCGTCGCCGATGGCCGGCAGCAGCCTGGGCGGCACGCGGCCGCCGCCAAAGGCCTCGATCACGATCCCCCGCGAGCCGCTCCCCAGGCTGCAGCGCAGGAACCGATCATCGGCGTCCACCGCCAGGCGGATCAGGTCCACCCTGGGTTCCATGGCGTTGGGCAAGACGCGCCGCGGGTGCGGCGCGGCGACGAACGCTATCCGGTCTCCGTACGCGATGCCCACCGGGCCGGTCAACGGCGACTTGTAGGTGTCCTCCTTCTGCCCGCTGGTCTTGGTAACCCACCGCGCCGAGTGGACCTCCTCGTTGAGCACCACCAGCACGCCGCGCCCACGCGCCTCGGGTGAGGCCGCAGTGCGGATCGCGTCGTAGAGGTTGCGGTAGCCGTCGAATCCGATCTGCGATGCGTTGCGCATCGCCCCGGTGAAGACCACCGGGGTATCGCCGGCCACCGTCAGGTGCAGGTAGTAGGCCGACTCTTCCAGCGTGTCGGTCCCGTGCGTTATGACCAGCCCCGAAACGTCCTGGCGCGCGACTATCTCCGATGCGCGGCGGCTCATCTCCAGGATCCGGGCGAGCGTCATGTACGCGCCCGGGATGAGGGCGAACTCCTCCACCTCCACCGAGGCAACTACGTCGAGCCCCGGAATCTCACGCAGGAAATCGGCCCCGCGCAGGGTGGGCGTTGCCCCGCGGCCGTCCCTGTCCCGGGTCGAGATCGTGCCGCCTGTCGTCATCACCACCACGCTGCGCATCGAAGCCCCTCCCGCATCACCGAAGCAAGCGGTAGCCCGAAATCATGAGCCAGGCCGCAACTCCCGAGCCGAGGACGCTGACAACCCATCCGCCCGGTATCACCATCAGGGTTCGGCGGTTGAGCGCCGTGACCCCCTTGGTGAGCCCCACACCGACCACCGCTCCGACGATCGCCTGCGAGGTGGACACGGGTATGCCGAGCTCGGTGAACAGGTGAATAGTGATCGCCGTGGCCATCGTGGCCACCAGCGCGGATGTCGGGTCCAGCGCCGTAATCTGCTTCCCGACCGTCATGATGACGCGGCGGCTATAGGTCAGCACGCCGAGCGCGATGGCCACGCCACCCAGGGCCGCGCCGGGCGAGGCGCCGATCAGGCCCACGGCCACGTACGGCGCCATGGCATTGCCGACGTTGTTGGCGCCCATGGCGTAGGCCGCGTAGCAGCCAACCACGACCGCGGAGTAGCGCACCGAGCGCTGGAAGGCCAGCATGTTCCCCAACCGTCCCGCGGCCAGGGCCGCGATCGCCCTGTAGATCAGGTAGGCGATGACGGCGGACCCTATCGGCGTCGCCAGCATCGCGGTGGCGACCTTCAACACTATCCCCGTGTTGAATCCTGCCTGCTGGGCGAGGCCCACGCCGATCAGTGCGCCAACGATGGAGTGCGACGTCGAGATCGGCATCCCGAGCCGGGTCATCGCGTTCACGTTGATGGCAGCCGCCAGGGTGGCCATCACGCTCATCTCTAGGGATAGATTCGTTAGCCCGCCAAGGGTGGGAAAGATCTTCCGCCCCTCGAGCAGGGCGCCCAGGAAGCCGAAGAGCGCCGTGAGGACGGCGGCCCGGCGCAGGGTGACGGCGCCGGCTCCCACCTGTGGCCCGAAGGCGTTGGCTGTGTCGTTGGCCCCTATTCCCCATCCGAGGTAGAAGGCTGGGAGAAGGATCAGCACGCGCTCACCGCCACAGCGTCAGCACCGCCATCAACAGGTAGCCCATGACCCCCGCGCCAGCGATGCTTATGACCCATCCGGCCGGAACCAACCAGAACATCCGGCGGTTGACCGCCAGCATCCCCTTGGTGAGCCCCACGCCGACCACCGCGCCAACGATCGCCTGCGACGTTGAAACCGGGATCCGAAGCTGGGTGAACAGGTGGACCGTGACGGCGGTGGCCGTCGCCGCCACCAGGGCCGTGATCGGATCCAGCGCCGTAATCTGTTTGCCGACGAGCATGATGACGTTCCGGCTGTAGGTTAGCACCCCGACGGCTATCGCCAGGCCGCCCAAGGCGGCGCCGGCTGCTGGGCTGACCAGACCGACGGCCACAAACGGGGCCATCGCGTTGCCGACGTTGTTGGAGCCCAGCGCGTACGCGGCGTAGCATCCCACCAGCACCGCAAGGTAGCGCACGGCTCGCCCGAAGATCAGCCCCCTGCCGATCTTTCCCGCCGCTGAGGCGGCGAGCAGCCGATGGAGAAGATAAGCGCCCAGGCCTGCCCCCACGGGCGCGGCCATCATCGAGGCGACCATGCGCGCAACGATTGCCTGATCGAGCGACCTCCCGGTGTACAGCCCCGCGGCGATCAGCGCGCCGAAGATGGAGTGCGAGGTCGAGATGGGCAGCCCGAACTTCGTCATGACGTTCGTCGCGATGCCGGCCGCCAGGGCGGCGATGATGCTCATCTCGAGCGTCAGGCTCGTGAGGCGACCCAGTGTCGGGAAGACCTTCTCGCCCTCCACGACCGCGCCCAGGAAGGCGAAGATCGCGGCCATGACCACCGCGCGTCGGTAGGAGATGATGTTGGCACCTATCTGGGGGCCAAAGGTGTTGGCGGCGTCGTTGGCCCCTATCCCCCAACCGAGATAGAGGGCGGGCAGCAGTGCGATCATGTCTAGATCTTCAGGCCGATGATCAGCGCCTCGAGACGGTCACCCGCGTCTTCCATCCTGTCGGACATCTCTGTCAGCGTCTCAAGGAACTGCTTCAGGTGGGTCCTGGCGGCCAGGGGGAGGCCCGAGGTGAAGATCTGACGGGTCATCTTCCACTCGATGTCGTCAATCAGTGACTCGGTCACACCGAGTCTGGTCAGGTTCTCGCGAATCACGCGCTGATCAGGAGTGGTGAAGAAGTTGGTCACCGCATCGTGCAGGGCCCCGTAGGCCACCTGGGTGTGCTCCAGGATGTGCCGGATGTGCTCCGCGTATTCCCCGGGGATCTCGGGGCGCTGGCCCAGCAGGAAGTCGCACATGTCCTCGGCGGCGTCGCTTATCATGTCCATCCGCTCGACGAACTCGTGTATGTCGGACCGGAAGATCGGCAGGAAAGCCCCCCGATAGAGCAGGTCCACCACCGAGCGCCGCATGTAGTCGGCGTCGGTCTCCAGGTGATCCACGTCAACAGCCCCGGACTTGGCCTCTTCGACCCGGCCGGCCAGGTAGTCGTCCATGACGGCTCGGGCCCGCGCCACGCACTCGCCGACCTTGTCGAGGTGTCGCAGAAGGAGATCCCGGACCTCCCCCTCCTTGCTGTGCCCGAAGATGAACTTCATCGCTCTTGCCACCGCCGTCACCTCCAAGAGGCCTTCCTCCCTAGGTTCGTCGGGCGCCCGGCGTGTCCTTTGCGGCGGCGGGCGGCCGCGGTGGGCAGGAGCGCCCGGCGCCCGGCGCGAAGAGACTAATGATCCCACGGCTCGACTTCCCACGGCGGTCCCAGACATCGGATGGGCCGTGGTGTTGGAGGCGCACTCGATGGGGACGCGGTGGTTCGGCGAGCGCGTCCGGAGGGTCGAGGACCCCCGGCTGCTGACGGGCAGGGGCACCTTCGTGGACGACATCCAGCCGCCCAACCTGCTGCACGGGGCGGTGCTCCGAAGTCCGCACGCCCGCGCCAGGATCGTGCGCATTGACGCCTCCGGTGCCCGGGCTATCCCCGGGGTCGTCGCGGTCTACACGCGCGCCGACCTCCCGCCGCCGCTCGGGGATCCGCTGCCTAGGCTCATTCCCCACCCGACACTGATCCACCACAAGACCCAGGTCGCCCTGGCCGGGGAGGTCGTCCGCCATGTCGGCGAGCCCGTGGCGTTCGTGGTGGCCGAGAGCCGCTACCTGGCCGAGGACGCCCTGGAGGCCATCGAGGTGGAGTACGAGCCGCTTCCGGCCGTTGTGGACCTCGAGGCCGCCATCAGGCCCGAGAGCCCGCTGGTCCACGAGGACGCCGGGACCAACGTGGCCGCGCACTACACCCAGCGGGTGGGCGACCCCGAGGGTGCCTTCGCGTGTGCCCCGCACGTCTTCTCCGAGAGGATCCGCATGGACCGCGGCACGGCCGCCTCCATGGAGACGCGCGGGATCCTGGCGATATGGGACGGGCGCCTGCGCAATCTGGTCATCTACGACTCGACGCAGTCGCCCATCCCGATACGCAACGGGCTGGCGCGGCTGTTCGGCCTGCCCCAGAACAACGTGCGCGTGGTTGCGCCCGACGTGGGCGGTGGGTTCGGGCCCAAGATAATGATGTTCTACCCCGAGGAGATCCTGGTGCCGCTTGCCGCGATGCGCCTGGGCCGGCCCGTCAAGTGGATCGAGGACAGGCGTGAGAACTTCGTGGCCACGAACCAGGAGCGCGAGCAGATCCACGACGTACAGATCGCCGTGGACGGCGAGGGCCGGATCCTGGGCGTACGAACGGTCTTCCTGCACGACGCCGGCGCCTACATCGCCTACGGCCTGATCGTACCCATCGTCGCCAGCACCACCCTGGTTGGCCCGTACAAGATCCCCAACTACCACTGCGAGTTCCGGGCGGTATTCACTAACAAGACCCAGGTGAGCCCCTACCGCGGGGCCGGGCGGCCTCACGGCGTCTTCATCATGGAGCGCCTGATGGACCGGGTGGCGCGCGAACTGGGCATAGACCGCGCGGAGGTGCGCCGCCGCAACCTGATCCAGCCGCATGAGTTCCCCTACGATACCGGGCTGATCTACCAGGACAACGCGCCGCTCATCTACGACAGCGGCAACTACCCGGCCGTGCTCGACAAGACCCTCGAGATGATTGACTACGCGGGTTGGCCAGAGCGCCAGGCCGCGGCGCGCAGGGCAGGCCGCACCCTTGGGCTGGGGCTGGCGCTCTACGTGGAGGGCACCGGCATCGGCCCGTACGAGGGGTGCCGCGTCACGGTCGAGTCAACGGGCAAGGTGTTCGCGGCCACGAGCGTAGGCACACAGGGCCAGGGGCACTTCACCGTGTTCGCGCAGATAATCGCGGACGCCCTGGGCGTGGATGTGCGCGACGTCACCGTCACTACAGGCGACACCGCGGCCTTCGGGTGGGGCACCGGAACATTCGCGAGCCGCTCTGCGGTCGTGGCGGGCAGCGCGGTGGCGCTGGCGGCCAGGGCCGTGCGCGAGAAGACGCTCATGGTTGCCTCGGGGTTGCTGGAAGCGGGGCCCGACGACCTCGAGATTGCCGATGGGAAGATCTTCGTGCGCGGAGCCCCTGCGCGATCGGTTACGCTGGGCGAGGTCGCGACGGCCGCCAACCCGCTCCGCGGAACCATCCCGAAGGAATGGGAAGGACCGGGGCTGGAGGCCGCGCGCTACTTCGCGCCGCCGCGGGGCAGCTTCGCCGGCGGGTGTCACGCCGCGATCCTTGAGGTCGACAGGGATACGGGAGCGGTGCGCGTCGAGCGGTACGTTGTCGTCCACGACTGCGGCACCGTGATCAACCCGATGATCCTGGACGGGCAGATCCAGGGCGGCGTGGCCCAGGGCATCGGCGGCGCCTTCTACGAGGCCCTGGTGTATGACGAGGACGGCCAGCTCCTGACGCAGACCTTCATGGACTACCTGCTGCCGACCGCGGCCGAGGTCCCGAAGGCCGAGATAGGGCACGTGGAGACCCCTTCCCCGCTTAACCCGCTGGGCGTGAAGGGCGCCGGCGAGGCCGGCGTGATCCCGGCGACAGCGGTGTTCGCCTCGGCCCTGGACGATGCGCTGGGGACGCGAGTGGCCCAGATGCCCCTTTCGCACACGCGATTGCTGGAGTTGCTGCAGGAAACAGGCTCCCAGGCAGGAGATCGGAGCGTGCCATCGTGAAGCCCGGACCCTTCGAGTACCTGGCGCCCCGGCGACGCCTGGAGGCGCTGGAGGCCCTGGCCGAGTTCGGCACAGAAGCAAAGGCGCTGGCAGGCGGGCAGAGCCTTGTGCCGCTGCTGGCGATGCGCCTGGCGCGCCCGGCGGTGATCGTGGATCTGAACCGGATAAGGGACCTGGCCTTCATCCGCCCCTTCGAAGGGGGGCTTGCGATCGGCGCGATGACGCGCCAGCAGACGGTGGAGACCCACCGCGGCGTCGCCCGGCGGATCCCCCTGCTGGCCGAGGCCACGCGATGCATCGGACACCCGCAGATCCGCGCGCGCGGCACGATCGGCGGAAGCCTGGCGCACGCCGACCCCTCCTCGGAGTTGCCCGCCGCGGCGGCGGCCCTGGACGCGCGCTTCGTGCTTGCCAGCGTACGCGGGGAACGTGTGCTTGACTGCGAGCAGTTCTTCGCGGGCTATCTGACCACCGCCCTGGAACCCGACGAATTGCTGACCGAGGTGCGCCTGCCCGCGCTCACGCCGGGCGCGGGGTGGGCCTTTCTCGAGATCGCCAGGCGACACGGTGACTTCGCCCTTGCGGGCGTGGCCGCAGTCCTGGAGCAGGACGGCGACCGGCGGTGTAGCAGCGCCCGCCTCGTCTTCACAGGAGTGGGGCCGGGGCCGGTCCGCGTGCCCGAGGCCGAGCAGGCGCTCCTGGGCAAGGAGGTTACCGAAGCAAGCGTGGCCGAGGCGATGCGCGCGGCGCAGCACCGGCTCGATCCTCCCTCTGACATACACGCGACTGCGGCCTACAGGCGACATGTCGCCGGCGTGCTGGCAGGCCGGGCCATCATGCAGGCAGCCGGGCGTATCCGGGAGCAACGACGATGAGCAGCAACCCCTCTGAAGGAATCACCACCCCTCGCAAGACGCGGCCCCGCGCGCGGCGCAGGGCACCGGCCGGCCAGGCAACGATCCGGCTACGCGTCAACGGAAGCGAGGTCTCAAGGACGGTGGAGGTGCGGCGCACCCTGGCCGACTTCCTGCGCGAGGATCTGGGCCTGACCGGGACGCACCTGGGGTGCGAGCACGGCGTCTGCGGGGCCTGCACAGTGCTGCTGGATGGAGCGCCGGTCAGGTCGTGCCTGCTGTTCGCGGTGCAGGCCGACGGCGCTGAGGTCACCACGGTCGAGGCGCTGGGCGAGCCCAACGCGCTTTCCCCCCTGCAGCAGTCGTTTGCGCAACACCACGCGCTGCAGTGCGGGTTCTGCACACCCGGGGTACTTATGAGCATGCACGCGCTCCTGCAAAGCACACCCCGGCCTTCCGATGCGGCCATACGAGAAGTGCTCGGCGGGCATCTGTGCCGGTGCACGGGATACGCGGCGATCGTGGAGGCGGTGAAGGCCACAGGAGTGGAATGACCCCATCACGATCGCCCGTCGTTGCGCACATCGCAGCCACCCGCGCAATTCGTGCCGGGCTCATCGCCGCGCCGCTGGAGGGCCTCCGGGCGTCCAGCGCGGCCGGAGTAGTGTTGGCCGCGTTCGAGCGGAGCGCCTACCTGGATCTGGACGGCCGAATCCTCGCGCTGACATCGAGTGATCTCGAGCCAGCGCCGTTCACGATCGGTGTGGATGGATTCTCATCGCTGGGTCCGATCGCCCCAGGCGAACCGGTCTCGCTGGGGGACGGCAGGCTGCGGATCGGACAGGGCGCGGTGGATCTTGGGAGCGCGCGCGTCTGGGATCCGGCCCTTCCTCCCCTGCGCCAGGACCTCGCGCCGGGGCTGGTGAAGTGCGCGCGTGCCGCGGTCCGTGCGGAACTTGGCTCCGACGCGCCTCGATCGAACCTGGGCGCCCAGGGGGGCATCCTGCCGGAACTGTCATCCGGTTTAGAAGCCATCGCCGCGTTCCTTTCTGGGAAGAGCAGCGCGCGGGCGGTTGCCGGCGCGGTGGCCTCCCGCATGGCCGGGCGAGGGCCTGGGTTGACCCCGGCAGGGGACGACCTCCTCGTGGGAATCGTTCACGCGCTTACGCTGTGGCCCTCCCTGGCTAGCGCGGCCGGTGGGGTGTCTCAGGCCAGAGACACACTGGTCGGCGCCGCGATCCCGCGCACCACCCGCATCAGCGCGGCCTACCTGGAAGCCGCTCGCCAGGGCTGGGGCTCGGCGCCCTGGCATGGGCTTGCGCGCGGGATCGGTGAGGGACCCGGCGCCGCACGCGCGGCCGCGCGGCGGATACTGGGTATCGGCGAAACCTCGGGCGCCGACGCCCTGACCGGCTTCTGCTGGGCCTGGGACAGGGTCGAGCCCTAGATGCGCCTGCGGGGATACGCGGCCGTGCTTGCCGCGGCCTCATTGTGGGGCATCGCCGGTGTGGTGGCCAAGGCCCTGTTCAACCGCGGGACGATCACTCCCGCGGCGGTGGTCGAGATACGCGTGACCGCGGGCCTGGTGCTGACCGCGACTGCGTTGTGGGCACAGGGGCGCTCGGTGAGGTTACCGTGGGTCGTGGTGCTCCGGTTGATCCCCCTGGGCGTCGCAATGGTCGTTTCCCAGTCGATGTACTACCTGACCATCAGCCTGGCCGATGTTGCGACGGCAATCTTTCTGCAGTACACGGCGCCAGCGCTGGTGGTTGCCTACACGGCCGTGGTGCACCGCGAACGCCTACACGCAATGCAGGCGGCCTGCCTCGCGGGCGTGATCGCTGGCGGCTACTTGCTCGTGGCGGGATCGCACGGGCTCGCTGTCTCGCCAGCCGCGGTCGCGTCAGGGATCGCCTCGGCGCTAGGCTTCGCGGGCTGGATCCTGATGGGACGCTCACGTGCCCGCACCGTGGATCCGTGGCACATGCTGTTCTACGGGTTGCTGGTGGGTTCGATCCTCTGGAGCCTACACACGCCGCCCTGGCGTGTATACCTGCTTCCGTTCACACCGGGCGAGTGGGGCTTGCTCCTCTTCATTGTGGTGTTCGCTACCGTGCTGCCGTTCGCCCTGTTCCTCTACGGATTGCGCTTCATCGATAGCCGGTCCGCCAGCCTGACCGCGACTGTCGAGCCGGCGGTTGCCGCGGTGTTCGCGGCGGCGCTGCTGGGAGAAGCGCTTGCGGGGCGTGCGATCGCCGGCGCGCTACTCATCCTGGCCTCGGTGGTGGCACTGCAGCGCGGACCGGCGTCACACTCTTGACGGGACCGCGACGATCTGGCATGCTGATCCAGAAAACCATACTCATTATGAATATGGATACCTGAGGGCAGGGGGCTTCCACGGCGTGAAGCCTGCAGAGCGCAAGGGGGTGCGCATGCACGACGCGCGTAATCGGTCCGATGTTGCGGGCCTGCTAGCCGGCCGACGCCTGCGTGCGACCGCGGCACGGCGGGCCGTGCTCGCAAGCATTCTCGCCAGCCGGAAGCACCCGACGGTGGACGAGATCTTCGAGCGCCTGCGGCGGTCGGGCACGCCGGTAAGCATCGCGACGCTGTACCAGAACCTCGCAGCCCTCGTCGCGGCGGGATTGCTGAGGCGGTTCGCCGGCCCGGACGGTGTGGCACGCTACGACCACAACCTCGAAGCGCACCATCACATTGTCTGTGAGCGCTGCGGTCGCATCGCCGACGTGAACATGCAGGCGGCCGAAGGCGCCCAATCCATCATGGAGTTGCGGCGACAGCGACCGTTAGCGGGCGGATGGCTGGTGCGCGCCGTGGAGGTGGAGTTCCGGGGGGCCTGTCCGCAGTGCCGCCGGCGTGCGGGCCAAAGGCCCTGAGTCAAGGAGGCGGCCACGCAACCAACAGACTCAAAGGAGGACGGGGATGAGCGAAGGCAACAAGTGCCCGATGACAGGCAAGACTGGTAGAACCACTGCCGGCAGAGGTGCATCAAACCGCGACTGGTGGCCCAGGCAACTCAACCTGGGCATACTTCACCAACATGCGCCGGCCTCCAACCCCATGGGCCCCGACTTCAACTATGCCGAGGAATTCAAGAAGCTCAATCTGGCCGACCTGAAGAAGGACTTGTGCGCGCTGATGACCGACTCCCAGGACTGGTGGCCAGCCGACTGGGGACACTACGGCGGCCTGTTCATCCGCATGGCCTGGCACAGCGCCGGTACCTACCGCACCGCTGACGGGCGTGGTGGTGGCGGCACCGGCAACCAGCGTTTTGCGCCGGTCAACAGCTGGCCCGACAACGCCAACCTGGACAAGGCGCGCCGCCTGCTCTGGCCCATCAAGAAGAAGTACGGCAACAAGGTCTCCTGGGCCGACCTGATGATCCTGGCCGGCAACGTGGCGCTGGAGTCCATGGGCTTCAAGACCTTCGGCTTCGGCGGTGGTCGCGTGGACATCTGGCAGCCCGAGGAAGACATCTACTGGGGGCCCGAAGCCGAATGGCTGGGCGACAAGCGCTACAGCGGTGACCGCGATTTGGAGAACCCGCTGGCTGCCGTACAGATGGGCCTGATCTACGTGAACCCCGAAGGCCCCAACGGCAACCCCGACCCCGTGGCTTCGGGACGCGATGTGCGTGAGACCTTCGGCCGCATGGGCATGAACGACGAGGAAACCGTCGCGCTCATCGCCGGCGGCCACACCTTCGGCAAGGCGCACGGCGCGGGCGACCCGAAACTGGTGGGCCCCGAGCCTGAGGCCGCCCATCTGGAAGAAATGGGCCTGGGCTGGAGGAACAGCTTCGGCACCGGCAAGGGCGTGCACACCACCACGAGTGGTATTGAGGGCGCATGGAAACCCAACCCGACGAAATGGGACATGGGCTACTTCGACATGCTTTTCGGCTACGAGTGGGAGCTGGTCAAGAGTCCGGCTGGCGCTCATCAGTGGCTGGCCAAGGACGTGAAGCCGGAACACATGATTCCGGACGCCCATGACCCATCAAGGAAGCACCGGCCCATGATGACCACGGCCGACTTGTCGCTACGCCTCGACCCGATCTACGAACCCATCGCACGTCGCTTCCACCAGGACCCGCAGGCCTTCGCTGACGCCTTCGCCCGCGCCTGGTTCAAACTGACCCACCGCGACATGGGTCCAAAGGCCCGCTACCTCGGCCCCGAAGTCCCGGCCGAAGACCTGATCTGGCAAGACCCGCTCCCCGTTGCCGATCACCCCCTGATCGCTCCCGAGGACATTGCCGACCTCAAGGCCAAGGTTCGTGCCTGTGGCCTGTCGGTTGCGGAGTTGGTTTCCGTCGCCTGGGCCTCTGCCTCCACCTTCCGTGGCTCGGACAAGCGCGGTGGGGCCAACGGTGCGCGCATTCGCCTGGCGCCGCAGAAGGACTGGGAAGCCAACCAGCCAGCGCAGCTGGTCAAGGTGCTGGGCGTGCTCGAAACCATCCGGCAGACCTTCAACTGCGCTCAGACGGGCGGCAAGAGAGTCTCCATGGCGGACCTCATCGTGCTGGCCGGCTGCGCAGCGATTGAAACGGCGGCCAAGGCCGCCGGTCATACGGTGGAGGTGCCCTTCATCCCGGGTCGCACCGACGCCTCGCAAGACCAGACCGACGTGGAATCGTTTGCCGTGCTGGAGCCCGAGGCCGACGGCTTCCGTAACTACCAGAAGAAGGCATTCACCGTCTCGGCCGAGGAAATGCTGGTGGACAAGGCACACCTCCTGACCCTCAGCGCGCCCGAGATGACCGTGCTTGTCGGCGGCCTGCGCGTGCTGGGCGCCAACGTAGGCCAGTCGCGGCACGGCTTGTTCACGAAGCGGCCTGGGACGCTGACCAACGACTTTTTCGGCAACCTGCTCGACATGGACACCGTGTGGAAGCCCACGTCCGATGCCAGGGACACGTTCGAAGGAAGGGACCGCAAGACAGGCGAGCTCAAGTGGACCGCTACCCGAGTCGACCTTGTATTCGGCTCCAACTCGCAGCTGCGCGCCCTGGCAGAAGTGTACGCGCAAGACGATGCGCAGGGGAAGTTCGTTCGCGACTTCGTCGCAGCCTGGAACAAGGTCATGAACCTGGACCGCTTCGACCTGATCTGACCATGGCGTAAGCACATTCAGGGGCTCCCAAGTGGGTGGAGCCTGCTGTCCATGGCAGGCCCGCACGGATGCGGTGAGTGATGGGCTGAGCAATCAGTGCTGTGGCCCAGCGGAGAACAAGCGAGGACGGCTCGCCAATGAGGGCAATCCAAAGCACGCCGCCGGGCTGGCTGGAAGGATTCGCGGGGGCTCCCCAAGAGGGCAGCCCCCGCGACGTGCACTGCGCCGGGCACTTTCCCGGCTCGATCACGCCTAGCTCCTGATTCCCCGCTCCTCCAGAGTCCCTGGCAGCAGGTTGTCCAGGACAAGCCCGAATATCGCGGCAACCGCCATGCCCGTGGACCCGACGATGTTGATCATGTCGGCGAGCCAGGGCGCCCAGGTGATGACGACCTTCTGGGCCGCGAACTCGAGCTCCGGAACGCCCGTGAAGTACGCCGGGAGGCTCAGGCCCATGAAGAGGGAGAACCCGATGATCAGCAGGTTGCGGTCGCTGCGAAGATCGCAGCGCGCCACCTGCTGCACGCCGATGGCCGCGATGAGCCCGAAGAGCGCGCAGTACATCGCGCCCACCACAGGCCCGGGTAGCGTCGCGGCGAGTGCGCCGAACTTGCCGAAGACACCCAGGAAGATCAGGACGAAGGAGCCGATGGTCACCACGTAGCGGCTGGCGACCCGCGTTATCCCGATCAGCCCGATGTTCTCGGAGTAGCTCGTGCTGGCGAATCCACCGAACAGGCCGGTGAAGAAGCACCCCACGCCCTCGGCGCGGATCCCCTTGTTGATCGTGTCCTCGCTGGGGTCCGGGAGCCGGCTCATGTACGAGACCGAGTGGTAGTCACCAAACGACTCGATCATGGAGGCGAGATAGCCGGCCAGGATCGCAAGGAAGAAGGCCAGGCTGAACTTGGGAAGACCCCACGGGAAGATCCAGCCGATGCCCTCTCCCCAAGGCGGCCGGAACCACGCTGCCTCCCGCACCACCTGCAGGCCCACGTAGGAGGGATGGTTGGGGCCGAAGGTGCCGATCGCGCTGAAGAAGTACGACACCACCCACCCGACGGCGACGGCCAGCAGGATGGGGAACAACCGGAAGACGAGGCTGCCGCGCGAGAGGAACTGTGAGAACCAGAATATGCAGAAGATGACGAGCGCGGCCATCGGCCAGTAGGCGCCCGCCTTGGGGGCACCGACCTTGAACAGGGCCAGGCCTATCAGCATGATGACCGGGCCGATCACCACGGGGCTGATCACGCGGCGCAGCTTGCCGATCCAGCGGAAGTGACCGACCGCCATCTCGACGAAGCTGCCGGTCATGATGGCGCCGGCGATGTACTGCATGACGACCGGGCCACCGTGCGCCTTGTGAGCGCCGATGATGGCGAAGAACGGACCGAGGAACGAGAACGAGACTCCCTGCACGATGGGCAGCCGGGACCCCCAGTGCACCTGGAGCAGGGTGACAACCCCGGAAGCGAGCATGACAGATCCGACCAGCGTCGCGATCTGTGCCTGGGTCATCCCCATGGCCGGCCCCAGGAGGAGCGGGACCGAGACCGTTGCGCCAAACATTGTCAGGACGTGCTGAACACCCAGGAAGAAGGCCCTGCTGAACGGTTGCGGGATGTCGTCGACAGAGTAGATCAACTCTCCCCTCTTAACCTCTGTTGCCACTCATCCGCCTCCCTTCGTGGTCAGAATCCGCCCATCCTGACTTTCGCTTCCACCCCCTCTCCACCAAGTGACGCCCCGGTCGCGTGCTTGTGCCTATCTGCCGCCTTCCGGGATCGCCGAACCGTTCGACGCTGTCTGCTAGTTCCCTGCCGGGTCCTCAGCCGGGCCGTCGCCCGGCCTCCGCGGACGCCTGGTCCGGCCGCGCGGCGCTCCTGCGGCGCGGCATCCGGCGCTCGAGCGTCTCCAGCGCGTCCGCTACCTCCCCAAGCACCACCTCTCGCCAGTAGGCGCCCACGCGCCCGATCTGCCGGTACTTGCGGTAACGCCGGTGCAGCAGCTTCTCCGGGGATTGAGGACAGAGCGACCCCAGCGCCGCGCGCAGGTGGCGGCGCACCGACTCGGCCGCGGCATCCGGATCCACGTGTGCGCCGCCCGCCGGCTCGGGCACGATCTCGTCAATGACGCCCAGCCTCAGCAGGTCGGATGCGGTCATCTTGAGCGCGGCCGCGAGATCCTCGGCGCGCGCGACGTCACGGTAGAGGATGGCCGCGGCACCCTCGGGCGAGATGACCGAGAAGTACGCGTTCTCCAGCATCATCACGCGATCGCCCACGGCCAGGGCCAGGGCGCCTCCGCTCCCGCCCTCACCGATGACCACCGCCACGACCGGTGTGGGCAGGAGCGCCATCGCCTGCAGGTCGTGCGCCAGCGCCTGCGCGATCCCCCTCTGCTCGGATTCGTATCCCGGGTAGGCGCCCGGGGTGTCAATGAGGGTCACGAGCGGCAGGCGGAACTTGGCGGCCAGGTTCATCAGGCGTAGCGCCTCGCGGTACCCCTCAGGGCGGGCCATGCCCCGGTGGCGCGCGCCTGCCTCCTCCTGCGTGGCGCCGCGCTCCTGACCGACCACGACCACGGTCTGGCCGTCGAACTCGCCGATCCCGCCAACGGTGGCCGGGTCGTCGCCGAACTGGCGATCGCCGTGCAGCTCTACGAACCGCGAGATCAGCTTCTGGATGTAGAGGAGCGCGGTCGGCCGGTCGGGCCGCCGCGCGATCTGCACGATCTCCCATGCCGAACGCTCCGGCGCGATTGAGGCCGCGCGGGCAGGCGGCGCATTGGCGGCCCTGCGCGCCCGCGCGGGGCGCCTCAGGTGGCGCACAAGGCCCGATACCGCCTCGCGCAATGCGCGCCGGCTGACCAGCATGTCCACCATGCCGCCGGCGAAGAGCCGCTCGGCGCGGTGCGAACCCGGCGGCAGGGTCTCGCCGATGGTCGCCTCGATGACGCGCGGCCCGATGAACCCGATGTGCGCCCCTGGCTCGGCGACCAGCACGTCGCCCAGGGAGGCGAAGCTCGCGGCCACGCCCCCGAAGGTCGGGTGGGCGAGCACCGAGATGTGCGCCAATCCCGCGGCGTGATGGCGCCCTCGCGCCGCCGCGGTCTTGGCCATCTGCATCAGCGAGAGCATCCCTTCCTGCATCCGGGCGCCGCCGCTGGAGGTGACCGTGACAACCGGCCACCTGCGCCGCGTGGCGACCTCGAACGCGTCGGCGATCTTCTCGCCCACCGCCGAGCCCATGGTCCCGCCGAGAAACGCGAAGTCGAACACGGCGAGGACCACCGGCAGCCCGTCTATCCGGGCGGTGCCCGTCACCACGGCCTCGCGCAGCCCGGTCTGCCTGCGCGCGTCGAGCAGCCGCGCCCGGTAGGCGTGCTGGTCCGTGAACTTGAGCGGGTCCACCGACACCAGGCCCCGGGCGAGCTCCCTGAATGTCCGCGGATCGGCCAGGGATTCGATGCGGTCGCGGGCCGGCATGGAAAGATGCCACCCGCACGAAGGGCAGATCCAGAGTCCGGCCCGCAGTGTGCCGCGCGGGGTCTGGGTCTGGCACTCCGGGCAGCGTTCGGCTTCAGGCATGGCAGTGCCTCCCGACTCCGGGTCTCAGATCGCGCCAGCGCGGCGCATGCCTCCAATCGCATCGGCGTCGTAGCCGAGCTCCTGCAGAATCGCATCCGTGTGCTGCCCCAGCAGCGGCGGCGGCGAGGCAACGCGCCCCGGGGTCGCCGAGAGCTTGACGGGAACACCGGTCTGCCTGATCAGGCCGGCCTTGGGATGCTCCATCTCAACAACCAGCCGTCGGTGGCGCACCTGGGGGTCGCCGAACAGGTCGGACATCTGGTAGATCGGGCCCGCCGGCACGCCGGCCGATTCGAAGACGGCCGACCATTCGGCCATCGTCCTTTGCGCAAGGACCGGCTCCAGCAAGGCGATGAGCTCATCGCGATGGCGGACTCGGTCGGCGTTGGTGCGAAACCGGGGGTCGTCGGCCAGGTGCGGCGCGTCCACGGCCACGACGAACCGCCCCCAGATGGCCTCGCTGCCCACCGCCAGGTTCACGTATCCGTCGCTTGTCGCGAACGATTGATAAGGCACCAGCGAGGGATGCGCGGTGCCCAGCCGCTTCGGGTTCTCCCCTGTCGCGAAGTACGCGCCGGCCTGATAGGTCATCCAGGCGACCTGGCTGTCGAGCATCGAGGCGTCCACCAGCTGCCCCACGCCGGTGCGGGCCCGCGCCTGCAGCGCCACGACAACGCCGTACGCCGCGAACATGCCGGCCGCGATGTCGGTGACCGCCACCCCAATCTTGACGGGCGGGCCGCCCTCCTCGCCGGTCGTCCCCATCAACCCGCCCATGCCCTGCAGGATCAGATCGTAGGCCACGCGCTCGCGGTACGGGCCGTCCTGCCCGAACCCGGAGACCGACGCGTAGATAAGGCGGGGGTTGGCCTCGTGCACAGCATCGTAGCCGAAGCCGAGGCGTTCCATCACGCCCGGCCGGAAGTTCTCAACCAGCACGTCGGCGCGCTCGATGAGCCTCCAGAGAGCCCGCTGCGCGTCGGGGTGCTTGAGGTTGAGGGTCAGGCTCTCCTTGTTGCGGTTGATGCACAGGAAGTATGTGCTCTCGCCCTGGATGAACGGCGGCCCCCAGCCGCGCGTGTCATCTCCGCCGTCGGGGGTCTCGACCTTGATGACCCGGGCCCCCATGTCCGCCAGCATGAGGGTGCAGTACGGGCCCGCGAGGGCCCGGGTCAGGTCTAGTACGAGGAGACCGTCGAGAGGCGCCACCGCGCCTCCCGGTTCGGCCGTCATGCCTCCACGAACGCCACGAACCGGCAGAACGCCGCCTCGCCGCCCTTGAACCGGAACGGGAAGCAGCCTATCCACACGCGCTTGTTCAGGACCAGGTCAACGTCCCCGCCCACGTTCTCGATGTGGAACACGCCCTTGGGGAAGAGCCGGGTGTGCGTGGCCTGGTAGTCCTTCGGCCAGGGAAACGCCTGGTCCATGGTCATGCCGATCTTGGCCTCCACCTCGGGAATCAGGTCGCGGCGGGCGTCGCGCACCTTGGTGTTGAAGGGGTGGTCAGTCGAGATGGCGTCAACCGCCATCCACCGGATGCCGCGGTCGAGCACCCAGTCGCAGAACTCGGCCTGCGGGCCGGGATGGCGCAGGAACGCCCTGGGAAGGTCGGGCCGGGCGTCGGGATGCTGCTTCCTCGTGTTCTCCGACCAGTCCTCGTTGTAGTAGGCGTGATAGCCCGTGTGAATCACCAGGATGTCGCCGCGCTCGATCTTCGTCTTGTGCTTCTTCTCCCACTCCTCGAAGTGCCGCGGTCCGTAGATATCGTAGTCGCCGATCCCGAACTGCTGCAGGTCCACGATGCACGCCGGGCCGACGAGGTCGCCGATCGGGATCCCTGCCACGTCGGGCCCGGGATCGTTGAAGTGCAGCGGCGCGTCGAGGTGGGTGGCGATGTGGTTGGTGCTGCTGATGTGCTGCGCGTTCACGCCCTCGAAGGCCATCTTCTTCACCCACTTGATCGTGGGCCCCTCGTAGTAGGCGAATGGCGGCGAGTCCACGCTGAAGTTCTGCGAGAGATCCAGAACCCGTGCCCTTGACAGGTCAAACGGCTTCATCCGTCCACCTCCGTCTGGTGTTCGAGCGTGCTCCGTCGTGGGGTTCTTCGGCGGCGGGGAGGCCAGGACCTACTCGACTTCCAAGACCATCTCGATCTCCACCGCGATGCCCCGCGGGAGCGCGCTCATCCCAACCGCCGACCGGGCGTGGCGCCCGGCGTCGCCGTAGAGCTCCACCAGCAGGTCCGAGGCGCCGTTGATCACCTCGGGTTGCCCCCCGAACTCGGGCGGGCAGTTGACCATGCCCAGCAGCTTCACCACGCGCTTGACGCGGTCGAGGTCGCCCAGTGCCTCCTTCACGGAGGCCAGGCAGTTGAGCGCCACCAGCCGGGCGGCCTGGTAGCCCTCTTCCACGGTCAGGTCCACGCCGACCTTGCCGAGGAACTGCAGTTTCCCGTCGCGGTACGGGCCGTGCCCCGACACGAACAGCAGGTTCCCGGCACGCACCGTGCGGACGTAGTTCGCAACAGGCTTGGGCGCGCTGGGAAGCTCGAGTCCCATCTCGGCGAGCCTTGCCTCCACCCTCATTCCAGGCACACCTCCTTGAGATGTCCGCCTTGGAAGCCCTCTTTTAGGTCGCCAGTTCAGCCATTGCCTCCAGGGCCTGTTCGAAGCACGCCATGGGCGGGCGCACGAGCCCGGCGCCCACCTGGCCGACGCCCGGCATCCTGTGCGCTATGCCGGTGTTGATGCGCGGGGTGATGCCGGTGCGCACGACCTTGCGGATGTCTACCCCGGTCGGGGTCCCACGGAAGTCCAGCGGCGGCAGCCCGAAGGCCGGGTTCTCGCCGACGGTGATCTCGTACATCTCCAGCGTCGCGGCCGTGGCCTCGGCCGGCGTGCCGCCCACGAACTTCACGATGGCAGGGGCCGCGGCCATGGCGAATGCACCGATGCCCGCGGTCTCGGTGATCGTCGAGTCGCCTATGTCGGGGTTGGCGTCGTGGGCCGCAAACCCGGGGAAGTAGAGCCCCACCGGGACCGCGGCCGGGGCGACGAACCATCGGTCGCCCAGGCCCGAGACCCGGATCCCGAAGTCGGTGCCGTTGCGCGCCATGCAGGTGACGACCGTGCTGCCGGCGATCCCGCACGCGGCGTCCATCGTGGCCTTGCACGCGGCCATCACCGGGTTGAGCACCGCCAGGTCGTTGTCGGCGAAGTAGCGCAGCACCTGCTCGAGCACCTCCGCCGGGAGGCCGCCCCGTGCGAGGTGCGGGGCGAGCAGGCGGCCAAACATGGCCGATCCCGCCCGATTGCGGTTGTGGCCCTCATCGCCCATTGTCAGTTGCTGCGCGATCAGCGCCTTCATGTCGAGGCCGCCCGCGCGCTCGAGGGCATCGCCGACGGACGGCGCCAGGACCTCGTTTACCCACCGCAACCGCGCCAGGACGTCCTCGCTGAATGCGCCGTAGCGCAGCACCTTGCCGTATCCCTCGTTGAAGTTGGAGAAGGCCCGGTTGCCCGCCGCGCGGTTCTCGATGATGTAGACCCGCATGGAGGCGGTGGTCACGCCGGCCATGGGCCCCACGGCGGCGTGGTGATGGCACGGCTCGAAGCGCACCCCTCCCGACGCAGCAAGCGCAACCGCCTCGTCCTCGGTGCGCGCCCGTCCCTCGAAGATGAGCCCGCCTATCACGGCGCCGCGCAGCGGGCCGGACATGCGCTCCCAGGAGATGGGCGGACCCGCGTGCAGGATGAGATCCGGGGTCATGCCGGGGATGAGATCGAGCGCGCGCCCGACCCCCGCCAGGACCGGCTGCGCAGCGAGGACGCGTCCCAGGGCTTCCTGATTCGCGGCGTTGATGTCCACTATGCTACCCCTCCAGTTTGTCCAGCAGGTCCAGCAGGTGCCGCTTTCCTCCGGCCGGCGGCTGCCAGTCCACGGATACAACCGGCACCCCCTGCGCCCGCAGGCTCTCGGCGAACAACTCGAGCCCGACGTTGATGACCGAGGGACGCGCCTTGAGCATCGCGGTGATCGGACCCACGTCGGGCCACGCCGTCGTCGCCGCTGCAGCGGCGACGACATCACTCGTAGAAGCAGAAGAGGGCTCGCTTGACCGCTGTCGCCCGACAGCCATACGCGCGAGGTGAACCGCGCGGGCGTTGCTCTCTGCCACCAGCATCCCCGCCTCGACCAGCGCCGCGCGCTGCGCGGGCGCGTCCTGAGGGTCTTCATCCGTGCCGCAGACCGATCCTGCGACGATGAGGTGCCGTCCCTCACTCGATGCACGCGCGCGGACCTCCCTTATCACGGGCGCGAGCGCTCCGGCGGGGTCAGGGTGGGCAGCGTAGCCCAGCACCACGTCCAGCAGTATGACCGCGACCTGCGGGTCGGCGGCCTCCTGCCGCAGGCGCGCAAGACGCAGGGTGGGGTCGAGCATCGGGTGGAGACGGCCCTGCGTGAACTCGTCCCCGCCCATGTCAATGACGGAGTGCTCGCGGCTGCGCGTCACCGGCTCGAGCGCCAGGGAGGGATCCACCGGCGAGTTGGAGTAGACCGGGCCCAGGCTCTCCCGCAGCAGCACCAGCGCCTCATAGCAGAGCGTGCCGCCGCTGTAAAGACCGCGCACGTACCTCTGCCCCGCGGCGAGCCGCTCCACCTCCTGCCCCGGCAGGTGCGGCATGGGCGGCGGCGCGGCCCCGGCGCCGTAGGCCTGCTGCACCGCGAGGCGCGCAGCCTCCTCGAGGGTCGAGGCGCCGCAGACCCGCCCTGCTGGCTGCACCACAGCACCGACGAAAGAGGCAACCACCGGCTTGCCGCACGCAGCGGCCGCGGCCAGGATCTTGCCGGCGACCTCCGGCGCGGGCGGCTTGCTCACCAGGACGATCACCTCGGTCGCGGGATCGAGGGCCAGCGCCCGCAGGCCGGCCAGCATCGTCACGCCGCCGACGGCCGAGGCGAGATCGCGCCCGCCGGTGCCGATCGCGTGCGTGATCCCGCCACCAAACCCGTGGATCAGAGAGGCGACCTCCTGCAGCCCGGTGCCGGCCGCGCCGACCAGGCCGATGCGCCCCGCGCGCACGCGGTTGGCAAAGCCGAGCGCCCCGCCCCCAATCATCGCGGTGCCGCAGTCCGGACCCATCACGAGCAGCCCGCGCTCACGAGCGCGCGCCTTCAGGGCTATCTCGTGCTCGATGGGCACGTTGTCCGAGAAGAGCAGGACGTGCAATCCGGCATCGAGCGCCTCGCGCGCCACCGAGTGTGCGAACCGCCCCGGAACCGATATCAAGGCGATCGTGGCCTCGGGAGCAAGGCGCGAGGCCGAGGCGACCGACTTGGGGCGGTAGGCGTCTCCCACCCCCTGCGCGCGGCGGCTGGTGAGCGCCCGGATGGCAAAGGCGACGGCCGCCCGCGCCTCGGCCTCGGAAGCAGCCCGGGCGACAACCACGAGGTCGTCCGGGCGCGCCCCGGCCAGGGCCGGGAACTCAAGACCCCCGGCGCGCAGGATCTCCTTGTTGGCGTCCGTCGCCATGACGACGCCCACTTCCTCCACTCCGGGCAGATCGCGCGCCTCGCGCTGCGCCAGCATCAGGGCGACGGAATCGAAGTACGTGCTGCGGTGTATCTCGCCGTGGACCGCCATGGTGCCTCCTGCGGAACTTGGGGGAATCAGGCCTAGTGCGACGCGACGCCTACCCGCGCCGCCGACTGCTGGAGCATCGCCACGGCGCGGTTCAACGCCGCGTCGTTCGGGCTCCCGATCAAAGATCCCACGGTGGCGACCTCCACGTCCGGCGCGAGTCCTCGACCCTCGATGTCGCGCCCGAGCGGCGTGAGATACCTCGAGACGGTGAGCCGAAGCCCGCTGCCGTCACGCAGTCGGAAGACCGCCTGCACCGTGGCCTTGCCGTACGTACGGGCACCCACGAGCTTCACTCCGGCGTCCTGCAGCGCCCCGGCCACGACCTCCGAGGCGCTGGCGCTCCCGCCGTCTATCAGCACCACGAGCGGTCCGGTGTATCGCGGGGCGCGCGGGCGCACCAGATAGGATGTCACTCCGCCTTGGCCAGATTCCAGTGTCACCACGACGCCGCGCTCCAGGAAGTGGCTGGCGATGCTGACCGACGCGTCCAGCAAGCCGCCTGGATTGCCGCGCAGATCGAGCACCAGGCCCTTTGCCCCCTGATCCAGGAGGTCGCGCAGCCCGGATGCGAACATCTCGGGCGACGCCTGGGTGAACTGCGTGATCCGCACGTACCCGACCCCCGAGGCCAGCATGCGGGTTGCGACCACGCGCTGCACGATGCGCCGCCGCACCATGGTCACCTGGAGCGGGGCCGGAACCCCAGGGCGCTGTATCGTCAGGGCGACTTCCGATCCCTCTGCTCCCCGGATCATCTGGCTGACCCGCTCGAGCGACAGCCCCCCGGTGGGCGCGCCGTCCACGGCGAGGATGACGTCGCCGGCGCGAAGCCCGGCCTCGATAGCGGGCGATCCCTCCAGCACCTCGGTGATGACCGTCGCTCCGGCCCGGTCCTCGATAACGATGCCGACGCCGACGAACTCGTCCCCACGGATCCGGTTGTTGAGTTGAATCAGGGCGTCCGGCGAGAAGAAGGCGCTGTTCTGATCGCGCAGCGCGGCCACCATCCCGGCGATCGCCGCGTAGACCACGGCGATCGGCCGGGCGCGCGCGAGCATCTGAACCTGCGCAAGGCGGTGCAGCGTCTGTTCGAGATCGCTCCGCTCGTCCCCGACAAGTATCAGGGAAGGAAGCGCGTCGGGGTTCTGACCTTCCCCCCGCAGGAGCCCGCGAAGGCCGGCCTCAGCGCCCAGCAGCAGGGTCTGCGGGGAAGGCGCGTACAGGCTCTCGTCCCTTATGGTGCGGTAGCCCTCGAGGAACAGCGCAACGCCCACATCAGGGGGCTGCGCAAGAGCAGGAGAGGCCGGTGCCCCGATCGCAAGGATCAGGGCCAGGAGAAGCGGCAGGAATCGGGCGCGCAGGCGCATGTCCTAGATCGCTCCGTCTGCCACCGATCGACCGAGCGCGTAGCGCAGCGACAGCACCGCGGCCAGCTCGTCGAACTCGGCCCGGGCCAGCGTCACCTCGGCCGCCACCAGCGCGGTCTGCGCGTCCACGACCTCGAGGAAGGGCCCGGCTCCGGCGGCGTATCGCCCCTTCGCCAGGCGCAGCGACTCCTGCGCGAACTCGAGTCCTGCACGGGCGCTGGCGATGCGCGCCCGGGCGTCGAGTATCGCCAGGTACGCGACAAGGGCCTGCTGTTGCAGCGCCAGCCGGACGGACTGTATGCGCTCGCGCGCCGACGCCAGATTGGCCGTGGCCTCCGCGACCTGGGCGGCCACGCGCCCCGCATCCGAGAGCGGGAAGCTGATCGTGGTGCCCAGCGAGTAGATCGTCTGCGTCGTGGGCGCGAAGGCATGCGCCACGCGCCCGTCGAGGGTCATCCGCAGGCCGCCCCCGGCCTGGGCAAGGGCCAGGGCGGCCTCGGCGGCCTCGATCTCGGCCAGCACACGGCGCGCCTCTGGGCGCTCCTCCACGAGCGCGGGCAGACCCGCCGGGGTGACAGTCAGGCGCGGGACAGCCGGCGCAGGCGCAACCGCCATCGGCGCGAACGGCGCCTGACCGGTGGCGACGTTGAGCGCGGCCACGGTCTGATCAAACGCGTTGCGCGCCGCGAGCAGGTCGCCTTCCGCAGCCGCCAGCCCGGCCTGCGCGCGCACCACGTCCGACCGGGGCACTACCCCGGCGCGGAACTGCCCCTCGGCGAGGCGCAACGACTCGCGGTTCTGCGCCACCACCTGCTCGCGCAGGGCCAGCGTGCGCTCGGCGCGCAGCACGTTCACGTAGGCCTGGGCCACGCCGTTGGCCACGTCCTGGCGCATGGCCTCGAGCGCCAACCGGGCGGCCTTGAGGCTGGCCTCGGCCTGCCGCACGGCATGCCCGATCTGGCCGCTGTCGTATAGCAGGTATGAGGCCGAGATCGCGGTCGAGCTGGAGAAGGAAGGAGTCGTAGTGGCGGTTCCCCCGCCCGCGGTCGCAGCGGTGCCCGATGCGGTGACGGTCGGGCCCCGGCCTGAGCGCGCCAGCGCAACCCTGGCCTCGGCTGCGGCGACCGCCTGGCGCGCCGCGGCTATTGATGGGTTCCGCTGATCGGCCGCCGCGATCAACTCGGCCAGGGAAGCCGGGCGGACCTGGGGTGCCTGGGCGGCCGCGGGGGAGCCTGATAGGCCGAACAGTACAATCGCGATTGCCAGCGCCGTGTAGCGCATCGAACCCTCCTGGAGGACTACCGGGAACCTATGACTTCATTCGTCGTTCCAGGTATCGAATCATCCTTTCGAACATCTGTGCGCGGCGCTGCTCGCGCTCCTCATCGGTGAGCCCCACTCCACCCGGCGCGCCTCCCGGACCACCCGGTGCCCCTCCCAGGCCCCCGGGCACCCCGCCCGCCCCAGGGGGCGCAAAGCCGCCTCCCCGCGCACCCGGCGCTCCCGCCGCCCGCTCCCGGAGGCGCCGGGCGGCCTCTTCCAGGGCCGCGCGCTGCTCGGGCGTGAAGACCTCCCTGACGGCGCGCGCGATCGCTGCGGAGGCCTCCACGTCCGAGAGCGGCACGTCCTTCAACGCCTTCATCAACGGAAGGATCCTGGCGATCTGTTCCCGCGAGAGCCGGGTTGTGGGCTCGCGCTCCAGGGTCCGGATCGAGAGCACCACCATGAACCCGGGATCGCGCGGGCGCTGGGGCGCTGCGGTCGGACGGCCGCGGACATAGTAGTAGGCGCCTGCCCCACCCACCAACGCCACCACCACCGCCATCAATACCCAAGTCAAGGATCGCTTCATCTTCGCATGCCCTCCTGCATTGCCGCGTGCCTACTCATGGCGCAGCGCCACGATCGGATCCATCCTGGCCGCGCGCTGCGCCGGGTAGAGCCCGAAGAACACGCCCACGGCCACCGCGAAACCAAATGCCAGCAGCACCGCCTGGAGCGACAGCAGCGTGGACCACCCGGCGAAGCGGGTTATCAGCCGCGAGCCCAGGATCCCCACCCCGATGCCGATCATTCCGCCGCCCACGCTGAGCGCGACCGACTCGACCAGGAACTGCATCAGGATGTCACGGCGGCGCGCGCCCACCGCCATGCGGATACCGATCTCGCGCGTCCGCTCGGTTACCGAGACGAGCATGATGTTCATTATCCCTATTCCGCCCACGATCAGCGAGACCGCGGCGATCCCGCCCAGCAGCAGGGTCATCGTCTGGGAAACGCTCGTAAATGTCTGGAGGATATCCGCCTGACTGCGCACCGTGAAGTCGTTGTCCTGGTTCGGGGCCAGCCGGTGCCGCGTGCGCAGCAGCTCGGTCAGCGCCTCCTGCGCGGCGGGCATCTCCTCTGCCGACGCCACCTGCACGTGGACGGTCCGGACGTGCGTGACGCCAAAGAGGCGGCGCTGCGCGGTCGCGAGCGGCACGAAGACCACGTCGTCGCGGTCCGTGAACGAGGTGGCCCCCTTCTCCTCCATGATCCCGATCACCGTGAAGGTGACCCCGCGTATCCTGATGCGCTGGCCTATCGGTTCCGCATCAGGGAAAAGCCGGTCGGCGACGGTCTTCCCGACCACGGCCACCTTGGCCCGGCCGCGCATGTCCGCATCGGTGAAGAACTCGCCCCGGGCAGGCCGGAAGTTGCGCACCTCCTGGAACTCCGGGGTGACGCCCGAGACCTGGGTGATCACGTTCTCTGCCCTATAGACCACCTGCGCCTGCCGCGAGTACTCGGCGCTGACGCCGGTCACGCCAGGGACCGTCTTGCGGATCGCCTCGGCGTCCTCGACGGTCAGCGTGCGCACAGGGTCGCCCCGCGCTATCCGGGCGAGCTGCACCTGTCCGGCGAAGACCGTCAGCAGGTTGCTGCCCAGCGCCTGCACCTGCTCGGTGACTGCCCGGCGCGCGCCCTGACCGATCGCTACCATGGCGATCACCGCGCCGACCCCTATGATCACGCCCAGCGCTGTCAGCAGCGAGCGCAGGGGGTTCGCCGACATGGCGCGCAGCGCGATCCGAAAGCCTGCCCCGAGCGTCATGCCCTCACCAAAACGTCCCTCGTGACGCGCCCGTCCCTGAAGGTGACGTGCCGGCGCGCGTGCGCCGCGATGTCGGCCTCGTGCGTGACCAGGACTATGGTGATGCCCTGGTGGGAGAGCCGATCAAGCACGCCCATGATCTCCCCCGCGGTGGATGAGTCGAGGTTTCCTGTGGGCTCGTCCGCCAGGATGATCGAGGGGGAGTTGACGAGCGCCCTGGCGATGGCGACGCGCTGTTGCTCGCCGCCGGAGAGCTGCGTGGGCAGGTGCCCGGCCCGCTCCCCCAGCCCCACCGAGTCCAGGGCCGCGCGAGCGCGGGCCTGCCGGTCGCGAGCGCCAGCGTACACGAGCGGCAGCTCGACGTTCTCTATCGCGGGCGTGCGCGCCAGCAGGTTGTACGACTGGAAGACGAAGCCCAGCCGCCGGTTGCGCAGGCGCGCCAGTGCCTCGTCGCCGAGTGTGGTCACGTCGGTGCCCTCCAGCAGATACGTGCCGCTGGTGGGCCGGTCCAGGCAGCCCAGGATGTTCATGCAGGTGGACTTGCCCGAGCCGCTGGGACCCATGATGGCGACGAACTCGCCGGGCTCGATCGTGAGCGAGATCCCGCGCAGCGCGTGCACCTCCACCCCGTCCATGCGGTAGATCTTCTCGACGTTCCGTACGGCAATGAGCGACATCGGCGGGCGCTAGCGCCGCAGCGGCGGCCGGGCCGGCATGAACGGGCTGGCCGGCTGTGAGCGCGGCGTGGTATTGCTGGTCGGGCGGCGGGCAGGTCCCAGGTAGACGGTCTGCCCCTGCTCGACGCCGCGCGTTATCTCCACCTGGCGGCCATCAGTAGCCCCGGTCTCGACCACAACCGGGGTGAGGTTCCCTCCCTCCGCCAGGATCACTACTTTCGCATCCTTGCCTCGCACCGCCTCGGCGGGCACCAGGAGCACGCCCTGGCGCTGTGCGATGATGAACTCGGCGTCCAGGCTCATGCCCAGGCGCAGCGCCTGATCGGGGTTCTCGATCTCCACGATCACCTCGTACTGGGTCACGTTCTGGACGACCACCGACTGCGGCGCGATGCGCGCCACCTTGCCGTTGAAGGTGCGCCCGGGCAGGGCGTCGGCGACAACCCGCACGGTCAGACCCGGCGTGATCTGGGCTATGTCGGACTCGTCCACGCCGACCTCGGCCTGCACGACGCGCATGTCGGCAATCGTCATCACCAGGGTTCCGCCCGCGCCGGTGCCGCCGATCACGCTCTGCCCCACCTGCGCAAGCTGGCGCGCGACGATCCCGGCGATCGGCGCGGGAATCCGGGTCTCACCCAGCCGGTCGCGCGCCTGCGCCGTCTGCGCACGGACATTGCGAACCTGCGCCTCGGCCGAGGCCACCTCAGCGACCTGCACGCCCTCCTGCAGCCGGGCGGCCTTGGCCTGGGCCAGCGCTGCCTCGGCCTGCCGCACCTGCGCCCTTGCCACCGCGATCTCCTCGGGCCGGCTCCCGGAAGTCAGCTCGGAGAGCCGCGCTCGGGCAGACCGGAGCTGCGCCTGCGCCACGTCGTGCTGGGTCTGCACCTGATCGAGCTGCGCGCGCGAGACCAAACCGTCGGCGAACAGGTCGCGCGTCCGGGCCAGGTTCGCTCGCGCCAGCTCCGCCGAGAGCTCGGCCTGCCGCAGGGCTTCCCGCGCCTGATCGAGCTGCTCGGGCCGCGACCCTGCCTCCACCTGCGCCAGGCGCGCGGCCGCGGTGCCCAGTGACGCCTCGGCCTCGGTTACGCGGGTCTGCGTCTGCGCGCGGGTCAGGGCAAGCTGGCTGCGCGCCTGCTCGAGCCGGGCCTGCGCCGAGGCGAGCTGCGCGGTCCGCGTCTCGTACTCGGCCCGGGCATCACGGTCATCAATGACCACCAGCAGCTGGCCCTTGCTTACCGGGTCGCCCTCCTGCACGTACACCTCGACCACGGTGCCGGTGGCGCGCGACCGGACCTCCACCTGCGAGTAGGGCCGAAGCGTCCCCGTCGCCGAGACGCTGTGCGTCAGGCTGCCGCGCGTCACCCGCGCGGTGCGCGGTCCTTCATCAACCGGATTCAGGGCGGCGCGCCCACGGTAGATCCATGCCCCGCCTGCGACGACGGCCAGAACAACGGCAATGACAGCGATGCGTTTCACCCAGACCCTCCGGGAAGAAGACTCCGATATTTGACGCCGGGCTCAACGGGTGCGTTGAGTCGCCTCGGCCAGGAGTACGGCCTCCCCGTCCAGCACCGTCTCTCCCCGCTGGTTGGCGCAATACGTCCGGAGATGGAGGCGGCGCCGTTCGGCGTCGTAGGTCGTGACCTCAACGGTCGCCGTGATTGTATCACCGATGTGAACCGGCTTGAGGAAGGTGAGGGTCTGGCTGAGGTAGACGGCGCCTGGACCGGGGAGGTGCATGCCGAGAACCGCCGAGACAAGCCCGGCGGTCAGCATGCCGTGGGCGATACGCCCGCCAAACCGGGTACGCGCCGCGTAGGCCGAATCCAGGTGCACGGGGTTGCGGTCCCCGGTCAACGCGGCATAGGCCTCGATGTCGGCCTCGGTGATGGTCCGGGTGATGGCGGCCTTCTGCCCAGGTGTGAATCTCACCGCGCGGTCCACCCCCCATCCATGGTCAGCGCGGAGCCCGTGATCATTCCTGCGGCGTCCGAGCAAAGGTGGAGTACCATGGCGGCGACTTCCTCGGGCTCCATCATTCGCTTGATCGCCTGCGGCTCCAGCATGATGCGCTGCACCACTTCGGATTCGGAGATGCCGTACGCGCGGGCCTGCTCCGGGATCTGTCCCTCGACCAGCGGCGTGCGCACGTAGCCGGGGCAGATGGCGTTCACGGTGATTCCCTGCGCGGCAACCTCCCAGGCTGCCACCTTGGTGAAGCCCACGACGCCGTGCTTGGCGGCGACGTAGGCCGACTTGAACGGCGAAGCGACCAGCCCGTGCACCGAGGCGATGTTGACCACGCGGCCCCACTGCTGCTTCATCATGTGTGGCAAGGCGTACCTGGTGCACAGGAAGGTTCCGGTGAGCATAACCCCGATGAGGAGGTTCCAGCGTTCTTCCGGGTAGTCCACTATCGGTGCGACGTGCTGTAGCCCGGCGTTGTTCACAAGGATGTCAATCCGCCCGAAGGTCGCGGCGGCCTTCTCGATCATCTGCCGGGCATCGTCGGCCCGCGAGACATCGGCCCGCAGGAACTGCGCGCGACCGCCTGCCCGGGCGATGGCGTCGGCCGTGGCCCGAGCGCCGCGCTCGTCGATGTCGGCCACGCACACGGCGGCGCCCTCGCGCGCCAACGCCCGCGCGACGGCGCAACCGATGCCGCTGCCCGCGCCGGTCGTGACCGCGGCGCGCCCTTCCAGGCTCCCCATACGACTCTCCTGCTAGAGCCTCAGGTATGCCTCCTTGACGTGCGGGCTGTCGAGCAGGGCACTGCCGGTGCCCTGAAGCACAATGCGGCCGTTCTCCATCACGTACGCCCGGCCTGCCAGGCGGAGGCTCTGCCGGACGTTCTGCTCGATGAGCAGCACCGAGACGCCGCTCTGGCTGACCTCGCGCAGGGCCGCGAAGACCGCCTGCACCACCAGCGGGCTCAACCCGTGGCTGGGCTCGTCCACCAGCAGCAGCTCGGGCCGGCTCATCAGCGCCCGGGCGATTGCAACCATCTGCTGCTCCCCGCCCGATAGGGTGGCGGCGATCTGCGACCGGCGATCGGCCAGGCGCGGGAACAGCCGGTAGACCTCTTCCAGGGTCTGCGCGGCGCGCGCCCATGCCGCGGGCCGGGCGAACGCCCCGAGCTCCAGGTTGTCCTGCACGGTCATCAGCGGGAACAGTTCGCGCGCCTCGGGCACGTGCGCAACCCCAAGCGCAACGATCTCGGCCGGCCGCCGGCCCCCTATTTCGGTCCCGCGGAACCGGATCGTCCCGCCGGTCGGGCGTATCAGTCCCGAGATAGTGCGCAGCAGCGTGGTCTTGCCGGCGCCGTTGGCGCCGATGAGGGCCACGAACTCGCCGTCGGCCACCTGCAGGTCCAGACCCCAGAGCACCTGCACCTTGCCGTACCCGGCCTCCAGGCCGCGCACCTCAAGCACCGCCGGCCTCCTCCATGCCCAGGTACGCCTCGATGACCCTTGGGTGCCCTGTTACGTCCGCGTAGCTGCCCTCGGCGATCTTCTCGCCGAAGTCCATCACGATCACGCGGTCGGCCAGGTCACGGACCACCCGCATGACGTGCTCGATGAACAACACCGCGACCCCGGTCTCGCGCACGGATCTGACCACGGCCAGCATCTCGTCGGCTTCCTGCGGCAGCAGCCCGGCCATCACCTCGTCGAGCAGCAGCACGCGGGGTGACGTGGCGATCGCGCGGGCCATCTCCACACGCTTCTCCCAGGCCAGCGTGAGGTCTCGTGCCGGCATCGCAGCACGATCGGCCAGGCCTGTCAGGGCGAGCACCTCTTCGGTTCGGGCGCGCGCCTCGGCGAGCGAGCGCCGACGGCTCCCGAACAGCGCGCCGATCATCAGGTTGTCGCGGACCGTCATCTCGGGGAACGGCTGGACGACCTGGAACGCGCGGCCCAGGCCCAGGTGGCAGCGGTCCTCGGCCGGAAGGTGGGTTATGTCAACGCCGTCCAGCACGATGCGGCCCTCGTCCGCTGGAAAGACCCCAGATAGGAGGTTCAGCACGGTCGTCTTGCCGGCGCCGTTGGGGCCGATGATGGCGAGGATCTCCCCTGGATCGAGGTGGAAGTCGAGGCGCCGCACCGCGGCAACCCCGCCGAACCGCTTGGAGAGGCTAGTCGCCGCCAGCAACATCGCGCGACCGCCGATTCCAGAGACTCACGAGCCCGCCCGGCAGGTAGAGGATGACCAGCATCAGGATCACCCCGTAGACGGCCAGGTAACCTTCACGGAGCACGAGCCGCAGCACCTCCTCGAGGCTGCGCAGGATGACCGCGCCCAGCACCGGTCCGGCCGTCGTGTACACCCCGCCGAAGATCGCGGTCGCCAGCGCGGTCACCGACAGCCCGATCCCGAACGTGTCCTCCGGGATGACGAAGAACAAGCGGCTCGTCGCGTACGCGCCCACCATGCCGATCAGAGCCGCCGACAGGACGAAGGCCAGAAGTTTGGTGCGCACCACGCGCACCCCGAGGACCCGAGCGGTCAGCTCGCCCTGGCGGATTGCGGTGAAGGCGTAGTGGAGCCGGCTGTGGCGGACCGCCAGGCTGGCGACCACCACGACCAGAAACACGCCAAGGCCCAGGTAGTAGAGCCCGGTCTGGTGGCCGCCCAGCAGCGGCGGCGCGGTGAGGCCCACGGCGCCGCCGGTGAGGTCCAGGGGCAACTCCTTGAAGATCACCTTGACGACCTCGGCGAACGCCAGCGTCGCGATGGCGAAGTACAGCCCCTGCAGTCGCAGCGTGACGATCCCCAACCCCAGGCTGACCACTCCGGCCACGAGCGGCCCCAGCAGGAACGCGACCGCAAGGGGCACGCCGCGGAGCGCGGCCATCGTGTACGCGTAGGCGCCCAGCCCAAAGAACGCCGCCGGCGCCAGCGAGAGCTGGCCGGTGCGGGCCTGTATGTCCCATGCCAGGGCCACTGCCGCGTTGATGAGCACGAACGTCGCCACCTGCACGACATACTGCTGGTAGCCGCCGGCAGGCACGAGCGGCACGAGGAGCGCAACGCACAGCGCCGCCGGCCCCACCCACCTCATGCCGTTCTCCACGAACGCCACACCAGGGTGAAGAATATGAGCAGGAAGAAGACGGCCTCGGCCGCGCCGCCGCCGCCCGGAACGTAGGTGCGCACGAACGCCTCCGCCGTCGCCAGAACCAGCGACGCCCACAGCACCCCGGTCAGGTTCCCCAGTCCCGCCATAACGATGATCGCGAACGCCTTGAGGACGAACCCAAACCCCATGTGCGGGCTGGCGCCGATGCGCACCAGGACCATCGAGCCGGCGATCGCGGCCAGCGCCGAGGCGATGCCAAAGGTCAGCAGGTAGATCCGGTCCACGTCCAGTCCAACCAGGTGCGCGCCGGTGCGGTTCTGGGCCACCGCCCGGATGCTCTTACCGACGCCGGTCCGGTACAGAACGGCGTACATGCCGGCCAGCAGCGTGACCGATACGACCAGCGTGATCAGCGGCGCCACGCCCACCGAGACCGGGCCCACCGTCACCGCGGTGAGCTGGTAGGCGGTGTGGACCACGCGGGGCGTGGCGCCAAACGCCAGCACCGCCAGGTTCTGCAGCGTGATGCCGATCCCGAAGGTCAGCAGCAGCGCGTTGAGCTCCGGGGCGAGCAGCACGCGGCGGATGCTGGCCTGGTAGATCACGCCGCTGGCCGCGAACATGACGGCGCCGGCAGGCACCAACGAAACGATGGGGTCGATCCCAGCCAGCACGCTCAGCCAGTAGGCGACGAACGCGCCAACCATCAGGAACTCGCCATGCGCGAAGTTCACGATGTGGAGCACCCCGACCGCCAGGGCCAGACCGGACGATGCCAGCGCGTAGGTCCCGCTCTGGATCAGCGCGTTGGCCAGGGTCTGCAGGAAGAGGTCCATCACGCAACCCCGGCCGCCCGCCCATATCCGGACGGGCGGCCAGAGGTCTCTGCTCCTATCGCCAGCGCCACGCCAGCGGACCGGCGGCCACGTGCTTGGGCCACACCGGCACCCGCCGCCCCTCCCGGAACTGGAACACCATCCACAGGTCGGAGTCGAATCCCTGGTAGACGCTGGGGCTGAGCCGGCTGGGCTTGAACTTGAGCCTGCCCATCGGGGTGTCGGTGTCGGTCTTCGCCAGCTCCGCGGCGACCCTGTCCTTGTCGGTGGTGCCGGCCTTGTTCATCGCCGCCGCCAGGGATGTGAGGATCGTGTAGCCCATCGGCGCCATGTACTCCTCGGTCAGACCGCCGAACTTGGCCTGGTACTTCTTGACGAACTCCTTGGACGCAGGCAGCGGGCTGGCCGAGGTCCAGCCGGCCATGCCGGCGACGTCCCGGGCCACCGGGTTACCCTCATAGCCCACCGGCCACGACGCCGGCGACCCAAAAATCAGCCTTGGCTTGAACCCGATCTCGCGCGACTGCACCGCGATCGGCAGCGCATCGGCGTCGAAGCCGATCCAGAACAGCACGTCCACCGGATGGCGCTTCGCGCGCGTCAGCAGCGCGGTAAAGTCGCCCGACCCGGTCTTGAACGACTCCATGAACGGCACGTCGAACCCCCGCCGGATCAACTCACTGCGGGTGTCTCCGATGCCCGCTGATCCAAACGGGCCGTCCTCGTAGAGCATGGCGATGGTGGACGCGCCGGTGCCGGTCCGCACGAACTCCATGAAGTTGAAAACCGCCTCCATGTTGTGATACGCCCACGGGTGATAGTGGAACAGGTACTTGTAGCCCTCGAAGCCGCGCTCCACGAGGGGCGAGGCCGCGCCCAGCATGGCGATCAGCGGCTCGTGCAGCTTCGCCGGCCCCACGATGCTGACCCCAATCGCGCTCCCAAAGATGCCCGTGATCGCGTGGACCCGGTCCACCGTCACGAACTTGGTGAAGATCGGCACCCCCTTGGCTGGCAGGTTACCGTCGTCCTCGATCAGTATCTGCAGCCGGCGACCCAGCACTCCGCCGGCCTTGTTGATCTCGTCCAGGGCCAGCCGGTAGCCGGCCTCGGCCGCCTTGCCGCTGGCTGAGGCCGGGCCTGTCAGCGGAAGCGAGATCCCTATGCGGACCTGCTCTCGCTGCGCCAGAGCATCCGTTCCTCCCATCGCCAGCAGGGCCACCACAACCAGCACGACCGCGATCCTGTTCATCGTCTACCTCCCTCTGGGTCGCCCTCAATCAGGAACTCGAGCACGAGCCGGTTGAACGCCGCCGCCTGCTCCCAGAAAAAGAGATGCGACGAGCCTTCAAAGAGATGCAGGCGGGCTTGCGGAATGCCTTCGGCCAGCAGAACCGCGTTCTCTGACGGCACGATTCGATCGCCGGTGCCGTGACAGACGAGCGTCGGCGCGCGGATCGCGCCCAGACGCTCCGCGGCGTTGTGAGCGCCGGCTGCTGCTAGTTGCCGGTTGTAGGCAAACAGCGGTTGGGGGTGCGCCAGGCGCCAGGCGATGTGGGCTTCGACGATCTCGGGGTGCGCCGTCCGGAAGCCTTCGGTTGTCATGAGCTCGAACGATCTCAACAGGTCGGTCCGCGGTTCGCCCGTCCGATTCACCAGCACGGAGACGGCTTCCTGTGGAATCGGCACACTCCGGGGTCCGCCCGGCGAGGTGCAGCACAACACCATCCGGCCCAGCCGGTGCGGGTGTCGCAGCGCGAACTCCTGGGCGATGAACCCGCCCATCGAGGCGCCGACCACGTGCGCGCGCGCGATCCCCAGCGCGTCCAGCAGCCCGGCCAGATCGTCGGCGAGCATCGCAATCGTGTACGGCTCGTCCGGCATCGCCGACTGCCCGGCGCCGCGGTTGTCCACGCGAATGACGTCCAGCCGTCCGGTTAGCGCCGGTACCTGGTAGTGCCACAGGCGGTGGTCGCCGCCCAGCCCGGGCACGAGCACGACGGTGGGCCCGTCGCCTGCCCTCTCGTAAAAGAGCGTGACCGCGCCAACGGGTACGAGCGGCATAGGCCTACCCCTCCCCGACCTTCCCGTAGGTCTCGCGGAGCACGCGCTTGAGCACCTTGCCCGCGGCGTTGCGCGGCAGCGCCTCGACAAACGCCACACGCCGGGGGATCTTGTATCGGGCCAACCGGCCCCCGCAGGCGGCGGTGATCTCCTCCGGCGTGGTCGCAGCACCGGGCTTGAGCACGACGATCGCCATTGCGGCCTCGCCCCATCGGGCGTCAGGGATGCCGATCACGGCCACATCCGCGACCGCCGGATGCTGGTAGAGGACCTGCTCCACCTCAGCGGGGTATATGTTCTCGCCGCCCGAGATGATCATGTCCTTCTTGCGGTCGGCGATGTACAGAAATCCCTCCCGGTCGGCGTAGCCCAGGTCACCGGTGTGGAACCACCACCCACGGTAGTCGCCGCCTGAAGCGCCGCGCCCCTGCGCCGCCGGATCATCAGGCCGCGCAGGCGGCGAGTGCACCTCGGCCGTGGCCTCGGGCAGCCCCCAGTAGCCCGCGAAGAGGTTGGGGCCGCGCAGGCAGATCTCGCCGATCTCTCCGGGCGGCAGGTCGCGGTCTGCATCGTCCACCACGCGCGCCTCTACGTGCAGGGTCGGCGGGCCCACAGAGCCCTTCTTGCGGTACGCGTCCTCAGGCGGCAGGAGCGTGGCCGTGGGCGCGGTCTCGGTCAGTCCGAAGCCCTGCTGGAGCAGCAGGCCGCGCTGCTCAAACGCCTCGAGCACCGGGAGCGGGCACGGTGCGCCGCCCACGCCGAACCGCACGCCGCTCTGGTCGCGTTGGCCGAAGGAGGGCGTCTGCAGCAGCGCCTGGTAGATCGCCGGCACCCCGAACATCGCGGTGACGCCTTCGTCGCGCAGCAGGCGGCAGGTCTCCTCGGGATCGAATGTGCGCTGGATGACCAAGCGGCCCCCTACGTGAAGGGTGGGCAGCGCGTAGAGCCCCAGCCCGCCGATGTGGAACATGGGCAGAACCGTCAGGGTGACGTCGCGGTAGGTGAGCCCGATCGCCGTGCCGATGTTGAGGCTGTTCCAGAGCTGCGTGCCCTGGGTCAGCACCGCGCCCTTGGGCCGGCCGGTGGTGCCCGAGGTGTACATGATGATGAGCGGATCGTCGAAGGCGCCCGGGGCGTCATCATCCGGCGGCGTGCGCACGGCGTCCTCGTACTCGTCCCCGATCAGGATCAGGGGCAGAGCAAGACGCGACTCCGCCGCGGCCGATAAGGCCAGATCGCGGTGCTCGGCATCGGCGATCATCAGCGAAGGCGCGCTGTCGGCGAGCTGTACGGCCAGTTCCGGTGGGGTCAGGCGCCAGTTGAGGGGCACCATGATCGCGCCCAGGCGCGCCAGCGCGAACAACGCTTCCAGGTACTCGACCCGGTTGAACGCGAGGACCGCAACGCGGTCGCTCCTGCCGATCCCGCGCCGGCGCAGCCCCGCGCTCAACCCCCGCACCCGCGCGGCCAGCTCGCGGTAGGTGAACCGCCGATCGCCATCCACGACGGCCAGGCGGCGAGGTGTGATGAGGTCGCGTTGGTCGAGCCAGTGCCAGATCCCCTGCATCAGCCATCACCCCACTGGATGGCCACCGCGCCCCATGAGTAGCCGGTGCCGGCGCTCACCGCCACGGCCAGCATGCCGTCCCTCAGCCGGCCGGTCCGGCGGCCCTCGTGCAGGGCTACCAGGGGATCGGCTGCGGAGATGTGCCCGGTCTCCTCCAGGTAGACCGACTGGTCCTCGCGCAGGCCCAGCGCCCCCAGCAATTGGTCATGGAGCGACCGCTTGGTGTGCAGCACCGCCAGGAACCCGATCGCCCCCGGGTCACACCCGCTGCGCTCGCAGGCGCCTCGGATGACCCGGAGGAAGTTGGCAATGGTCAGCGGGTCGAGGCGCGCCTTCATCCCTGCGGGATCCGGGACGTCGAACGAGTGCATGCCGCGTGCGACCGTCTCGATGCTCGGGGGGTGCACCGAACCACCGGCCGGCACCATGACGTCCATTGCGAACGCGCCCTCGGTGAGGAACGCGCCGCCCAGGATGCGGTTCGCGGCATGTCCACGCCGGAGCAGGGCGGCCGCGGCGCCGTCGCCGAAGTTGAACATGAACCGCGAGCGAGCGTTCTTGTAGTCCAGGAGGTAGGACTCGCGGGACCCGGCCACGAGCAGGATATTCCGGAGCGTCGCGTCGGCCCGCAGCATGTCCGCCGCCACCTTCAGGGTGATCGGCCCGCCAGCGCTGGTGTTCATCAGCTCGAATACGTGCGCCTGCCGGAGCCCCAGGGCGTGCTGGATGCGCGGGGCCACCGGCCAGACGTAGTAGTCCCGGTGATAGCTCCCAAAGTAGATGACGACGTCGATCTCCTCGGCGGGTATCGCCGAGAGGAGGGGGCGTGCGGCCTCGATGCACAGGTGCGAGAGGTGCTCGTCTGGGGCGGCGATGCGCTTGCCGCTCAGGCCGAACTTCTCCCGCACGACCTCGGCCGGGATTCCGGACCGATGGGCGATCTCCTCGGCGCTCATCGTCTGAGCCGGAAGGTAGACCGCCACATCCACGATGCCCACCGGCGGGATCATGATCCGCCGCCCTGCCGCTGAGCGCCGCTTCCCGGCCGTCGTCCCGCGCTCGTCGAAGCCGGCGCGGGCGCCAGGCCCGAGGCGATGAACTCGAACATGCTCTCCAGCGCGCGCCGCGGCAGGCCGGCCCGGTTCCACAGCGAGTAGCGCATCCCGATGAAGTTCCCTATTCCCATCAGGCAATACGACAGGGCCTCGGGGTCGGTGCGCCGGATCTCGCCGGCGTCCATCGCCGCGGACAGTCCCCGCACGTACCCCTCGGCCAGGCGCCGATAGTACCATCGGTAGACAGGCGGGTTCACGGACTCGGCCTGCAGCACGATGCGGTAGAGGTTGCGGTGGGAGGCGACGAACCGGAGGAAGGTCTCGAAACCCTTACGTTCGACGGCAAGGCGGTCCCCGGTGCCGGCCACCGCCATTTGAATCGTGTGGCGCAGCGTCCGGCTGAGGTGGCGCACCAGCTCGGCGAAGATCTCCCGCTTGCCCGGGAAGTAGACGTAGAAGGTGCCCTGCGCCACCCGTGCGCGGCGCGTGATGTCCGCCACCGACGTGGCGAAGTAGCCGCGCTGGCCGAACTCCACCTCGGCGGCGTCCAGGAGCAGTTGCCTGGTGCGCCTTCCCCGCTCGCCCTTGGGATGGGTAACCGGCCGGCGGCGATTTGGCAGGTGAATCACCCTTCAACTTCTCGGTGTTTCCGCGCCATTCGCCGTACCGGGCGAATCTCCTGCTTGACGATGCTCGCCTGGATCTATCCGGAGGGGTTCGCGGCCATCTCCCGCGCCGCGCGATGGATGGCCTTCACGATGTTGTGGTACCCGGTGCACCTGCACAGGTTCCCTTCCAGGCCGCGGCGGATCTCCTCGTCCGTGGGTTCGGGATGGCGCTCGATGATCTGCAGCGCTGTCATCATCATGCCCGGCGTGCAGAACCCGCACTGCAGCGCGTGCTCCTCCCAAAAGGCCTCCTGGATCGGGTGGAGCCGCCCGTCCCTGGCCAGGCCCTCCACCGTCAGGATCTCGCCGCCGTCGGCCTGCACGGCCAGCACCGTGCACGACTTCACGGCCAGGCCGTCCAGCATGACCGTGCATGCCCCGCAGCTGGTCGTGTCACACCCGATGTGCGTTCCGGTCAGACCCAACACATCGCGCAGGTAGTGCACGAGCAGGAGCCTGGGTTCCACGTCATGTGTGGCGGTGACGCCGTTGGTCGTGATCGTAACCTTCAATCCTGCTTCTCCTCTCTGGGCGGTGCGCGGCCTGGCGCGCCATGCCGCGAGATTGCGATTTCTTCGACGGAGGGCCGTATCCCTCTGACGGACTCGCCGGGACGCAGCCAGGCGATCTTGCGCGGGGCGGAATCCTAACCCTACAATGGCGGTGCCATGCCCACCCGTGACGCCGCCAACAGCCCTCCGGGAACCCCGAACCCTATCGTCTGGACACCCGACCCTGCCTGGGCGCGGGTCTGCCGCCTGCAGCGTTTCATCGAGCGCCAGGGCCTGCGCGACTACGACGATCTCTACCGCCGCTCGATCGAGGACCCCGCGTGGTTCTGGGGCGAGGTGGCCGCCGATCTGGGGCTGCGATGGATGCGTTCATACGATCGCGTGCTGGATACCTCGCGCGGGATTGAATGGGCCCGCTGGTTTGCTGGCGGCCTGACCAACCTCACGGACAACGCCCTCGACCGTCACCTCGACACCGGCGCAGGCGGCAGCACGGCCGTTATCTGGGAGGGCGAGGACGGCGGCACGCGCACGCTCACCTACGCGGAGTTGCAGGCCGAGGTATGCCGCTTCGCCTCGGCGCTGCGGGCGATGGGAATCGGCCGCGGGGACGTGGCCGGGGTCTTCATGCCGCTTATTCCGGAGACGGTCATCGCGACGCTGGCGCTGTCGCGCATCGGCGCGATCTACGTGCCGATCTTCTCGGGCTTCGCAGCCCCGTCGGTGGCCACGCGCCTGGCCGACTGCGGGGCTAAGCTGCTCATCACGGCCGACGGTTTCCAGCGGCGCGGAGTGACCGTCGAGATGAAGCGCACCGCGGATCAGGCCGCCGACCTGGTGCCGAACATCCGGAACGTGATCGTGGTCCGGCGCCTGGGGATCCCGACACCCTGGACCGAGGGCCGCGACCTCTGGTGGGACGACCTGGTACGCGACCGTCCCGACGCGGCCGCGGCCGAGCCCATGGATCCCGAAGATCCCTACATGATCATCTACACCTCGGGCACGACCGGCCGGCCCAAGGGCACCGTGCACGTCCACATGGGATTCCCGTTCAAGGGCGCAATGGACATGGCGTACTGCTTCGACGTCGGCCCGGGCGACCGCGTCTTCTGGTACACCGACATCGGCTGGATGATGGGACCCTGGCTGATACTGGGCACGCTGTGGCTGGGGGCGGCGATGTTCCTCTACGATGGTACGCCCGATCACCCGGGTCCGGATCGCCTCTGGGAGATGGTCGAGCGCCACCGCGTGACCACGCTGGGCATCTCGCCCACGGCGATCCGCGCGCTGATGCGGCACGGCCCTGAGCCGGTGCGGCGTCACGACCTGGGCAGCCTGCGCGTCCTGGGCAGCACCGGTGAGCCCTGGAACCCCGAGTCCTGGCAGTGGTACTTCGAGCACATCGGCGGCAGGCGTTGCCCGATAATGAACTACTCCGGCGGCACCGAGATCTCAGGCGGGATCCTGTGCTGCGATCCGCTGCATCCGCAGGCGCCGGCGGCGTTCACCGGGCCCATCCCGGGCATGGCCGCCGATGTCTACGACGAGCGCGGCCGCCCGGTGCGCGGCGCTGTGGGCGAGTTGGTGCTCACCCAGCCGTGGCCCGGCATGACGCGGGGATTCTGGCGCGATCCGGACCGCTATGTCGAAACGTACTGGTCCAGGTGGCCCGGGGTCTGGGTGCACGGCGACTGGGTGCGCGCGGACGAGGACGGTTTCTGGTTCATACTGGGCCGTAGCGACGACACCCTGAACATCGCGGGCAAGCGCATCGGGCCGGCCGAGGTGGAGTCGGCGCTGACAGCGCACCCGGCCGTGGCCGAGGCCGCGGCGATCGGGGTGCCTCACGAGATAAAGGGCGAGGTGGTCGTCTGCTTCGCGGTGCTGCGGCCCGGACACGAGCCCGGCGAGGAACTGCGCCAGGAACTGAAGCAGGCGGCTGCGGCGCACCTGGGCAAGGCCCTGGCCCCTGAGGATATCCGGTTCGTGCGCGACCTACCCAAGACGCGCAACGCCAAGATCATGCGCCGCGTCATCCGTGCCCGCTACCTGGGATTGGACCCGGGCGACATCTCCTCTCTAGAGAACCCGCAGGCGGTCGAGGAGATCCCCACGCTGCGCTAGCGCTGCATGAAGGGCATCTCGAGATCCCGCTGGTTTGCCTCTTCGGTGATCCCGAGGACGTGGAATACGAACCTTCCCCCTTCCCATACGATGCGCACGTCGGCGAAGCGCATGGATCCTATGGGAATGGTCGTGATCGGCCTGGGCAGAGGCACGGTGTAGAACAGCCGGCCGTTCATCTTGGCGCCAGCCGGGGTGTTCAGTCGAACGATCTGCCCGGGAGGAATCATGGGAGGGCCCGGAGGGCCAAATCCCAGGAAACTGCCGGCGGAGTTGCGCAGCAGGTAGAACGTGTAGCACCGGCCGCCGGCCACGGCGATGTTGCCGAGCGTCGCCGGGCGGTCGAAGCAGTAGGCGTCTCCCTGGCGCACAATCGTGCCGGGCCCCGGCATCCTCGCCGTCGGCCCGGGCTTCGGCTTGGGCGGCGGCCCCACCTGTGGCTCGGCCAGCGCAGCCCAGGCAGGCACAAGAAGCATTGCGGCCAGCAACACACCGGTAATGCGATACCGCGCTCCCATCACAATCACCCCTTTCCGCTCCCTACCTGATCTACGCCTGGTCCGGGCGGAATGTTCCCTCGCGCGCGGCGTGCCATGCCAGAGATCAGGCGATCCACGATCGCCGGCGCGAGCGCATTGAGGGCGATCGCAACGCGGTAGAGCCCGGGCAGGATGCGGCGCCGGCGCGGTCGGTCGGCAAGCTCCACTATCGAGGAGGCAACTCGCTCAGTGTTGGTGCGGAGCCACTTGGGCACGGTCACCCGCAGCGAGTTGGTTCTTCGTCGTGCGCTAAACTCAGTGCCGGCGACCGGCCCGGGCGTGATCATGCAGACGTGGATTCCCTGCGGTTGCACCTCGCGGCGCAGCCCCTCGTTGAACCCCTCCAGGCCGAACTTGCTGGCATTGTAGATCGTCATGGTGGGGGTCGCGACCTTCCCGGCCACCGAGCCCACGTTGATGATGGTCCCACGCCCCTGCGCCTGCATGACCGGGAGCACCGCGCGCGTCAAGAGGATCGACGCGAGCAGGTTCACCTCGATCTGGGCGCGGATGTCCTCCTCGGGCAGGCGCTCGAGCCAGTCGTACCGTCCCAGCCCGGCGTTGTTGACCAGCACGTCGATCGCGCCGTAGCGCTCGAGCGTTGCTGCCACGATTCGGGCCGCGGCCTCAGGGCAGGTGACGTCAGATGGGACCGCGATGCTCTCCGGGAGCTCGGCGGCTAGCGCGGCGAGGCGGTCCGCCCTTCGAGCAACCAGCACGACGCGGTCCCCGGCGCGGGCAAACGCCCTGGCCGTGGCCGCGCCGATCCCGCTAGAAGCGCCGGTTATGATCACGGTCCGGCCGCTCATAGACGGCGTTCCTCCTCAACGGGCAGTTCTGCCGCGGCCTGGGTCGCGCCGCACGGGCCGGCGGTCTCCACCGGAGGCATCGGCCGCTCGTTCACCACCAGGCGGAAGACGTCGGGGCGGGCATAGTGGCCGGCCACGTCCAAGTCGAACTTTCCCTGCACGGCCTGCTCGAGGTCGAGATCGGCGGTGAGTATGCCCTCTTCACCAAACAGCGGGCCTGCCAGGTAATCGCCCAGCGGGCCGACTATCGCACTGCCGCCGCGCGAGAGGACCTCGGGCATCCCGGACAGCTCATCGCGCACCTCGAGGTCGTCCGGGTACATCGACGCGGTCGCGTACTGGCAGCACGACAGCACAAAGCACCGGCCTTCGCAGGCGATGTGACGGATCGTGGCCTGCCAGGAGTCGCGCGAGTCCGCGGTGGGCGCCAGGTAGATCTCGACGCCCTTGGCGTACATGCTCATGCGCGCCAGCGGCATGTAGTTCTCCCAGCAGATCAGGCCTCCCACCCGACCGTGGGGCGTGTCGAGCACCGGGAGCGTGCTGCCGTCGCCGCCCCCCCAGATGTACCGCTCGGCGGCCGTGGGGACCAGCTTCCTGTGCTTGCCCAGCAGACGTCCGTCGGGGCCGAAGTAGAGCAGCGTGCAGTAGACCGTTCCGCGGCTGAAGGTCTGGTCGCGCTCGATCACGCCTATGGCCACGTAGGCCCCGGCCCGGCGCGCGGCCTCCCCAATCGCATCGGTGCCTGGCCCCGGGACCTCCACGGCGTTGGCCCAGTAGCGCGCCCACGCGGCCCGGCCCTGCGAGGTGCGCCCGCCGACACGCGTGCCAAACCGCAGACCCCACGGGTAGGCGGGTATGAACGCCTCTGGAAACAGGATCAGGCGCGCGCCCCGGGACGCGGCCGCGTCAATCAGGCGGCAGGTCTTCTCCAGCGTGGCCTCGCGATCCATTATCACCGGCGCCGCCTGCACCACCGCGGCGCGAACGCGCGCGAAGCCATCTCCCATGGCGGATCCCCTCCCTAGGGACAACGCAGGATGTCCTGCGCCCACAGGCAATCGGCACAGGAGGGCGCGTTGCCCCAGCAGTCCTCGTTGCTCGCGGCATAGGCGCAGGCCATGCCGCAGTCCACGCATGAGGGAAAGCGGAACTCCCGCACCCTGGCACGGAACCTCACGTACTCCTCGCCCATCCAGATCTCGGCCAGCGTATGCTCGGCCGCGCGTCCGAGCACGTAGCGGCTTACCTGCTTCGGGCGTCCGTATATGTAGCATGGGTAGGAGTGCATCAGGGCGTAGCACGGGCTCACCGCGCCGTCGGTCCCGATCACCAGCGCACGCTCCTCGACGAAGCGGCAGCGCCGCGCCGCGCCCCACCTCGTGCGCGGGAGTCGGGCGATCCCCCAAAGCAGCCAGCCGCCGGAGTGCACCGGCCAGCCTGCCAGCGCCGACAGCGGCTCTGCCCGGTCGTAGATGATCTCCTCCTTCATCTCCGCGGTGTGGGGCAGCAGGTTGGTCACCAGGGCGAAGCCGGCGCCCAGGGCCTTCGCCAGTTCAGGGAGGTCGCAGAGCCTGTCGACATTGCCCCGCGTCACCACGAACTCCAGCCCGATGCGCGGCGCCATGTAACCGCGTTCCACCGCAAGATCCCGCATCCCGCGCACGTTCTCCAGCACCGCCCCCAGGCCGTCCGCTATCCCTGCCCTGGCGTGCGCCTGCATGTGTGCGTCATCCACGGAGACCACGAGGGTGTCGAGGCGGGCTTCCAGCAGTGCCAGGGAGATGCGTCGGCCGAGGAGCAGCCCGTTGGTGACCAGTGTCACCCCGGCGCCCGTACTTGCGGCGCGCGCCACCATGTCCACGATCCGCGGATGCAGAAGCGGCTCGCCGTAGCCGCCGAAGGTGATGCGCCCCAGCTCGGGGAAGGCGGCGAGCTGCTCGACCATCAGGCCGAATGTCTCGGGGGTCATGTCCCCGGCCTGGTCGCGCCAGGCCCTGCGCACGCAGATCGCGCAGTCCAGGTTGCAGCGCGTCGTCACCTCGACGTACACGCCCCGCACATCCGGCCTGGCCTGCCAGATGGAAAGCCCTCCCTCCCGCGGCTCCAGGAAGACCTCTCCCCCGCCGTACTCCGCGGGTAGCGACACGCGTCCGTCAGCACCCACGACGATCCCGCCCACGCGGACACCCCCAGGCTGTCCCCAGCTCAGTGTTCCACCATCGCCTTCCGCTCCCTTGCTCTGGTATCATCGTTGGGACGATGCCCCTCCGGATACTTGCCTTCGCCGACATCCATGGACGGCCCGAACGCGTAGCGCGCGTGCGCGCGCTCGTCGCCGAGCACGCTCCGGATGTTGTACTGCTGTCGGGGGATGTCACTCACGCGGGCGAGGGGACAGAGGCATTGGCCCTGCTGCGCACGCTGCCGGTCCCGGTGCTGGCCGCACCCGGGAACATGGACGGACCTGACGAGCGCGACACGATCGCGCGCGACGGCGGGCTGGGCAGCGGGGGGCCGGTCGTCATCCAGGGCGTCTCCTTCGGGGGACCGGACGTGCGGGCCGCCTGCGACGTGCTCGTCACGCACGAACCGCCGCAGGGCACCCTCGATCTGACCATGGTGCGCACGCGCGCGGGCTCGCCCAGGGTGCTGGAACTGCTGACGCGCTACCGTCCCCGCCTGCTGGTCTGCGGACACGTCCACGAGTCTCCCGGGGTCGCGCGCGTGGGCGATACGCTCGTCGTCAACTGCTCCATGGGCAACGGCCGGAATGCGGGCGCCTTGATCGAGATCGGCGAAGAGGGCGCGGACGCCCGGCTGCTCTAGGGTCCGGGCTCCCAGGGCCGGCTACTGCACCTTGTTGCCGCACTCCGGGCAGAACTTGGCCCCGGGGGCGAGCTTGGCCCCGCACTCCGTGCAGTGGGCCTCGGCCTGGATCTTGGCGCCGCACTCCGGGCAGAACTTCACCTTCTTGGCCAGGGCGACCCCGCAGTTCGGGCACGTCGCGCGGGCGCCTTCGCGCCAGCTCTGCTCCTTGAGCATGGCGCGGTCCTCTTCGGCCATCTTCGAGTGCGCCCAGATCTCCTCGACGGTGCGGCTGGACTGCGCCGCGGCCATCTCCACTCCCAGGTCCGGCGCGCACTCCTTGCAGAGGCCCTTCGCCACGCTCCAGCAGTTCTTGCGGCACACCCAGGTGGAGCAGCGCGGGCACTGGATGAACTCCGGCTTCAGTTCCGCCATTGCCTCCTGGAAGGCAGCGTCGTGCGCCTTCTCCCAGGCCGCGGAACGCACGCGTTCGGAGAGGTCAGCGGCCTTGCCGAAGATCCCGCCGAAGAGGCTGCTGGCGGCATCCATCGCGCCGGTGACCGTACCGGTGATGGACGGCTTGAATGAAGTGCGAAACCCGGTTCCGCACCGGTTGCAGGCAACCTCGAACTGGAAGCCGCGACTGGTGCTGAGATCGGAGTAGTTGCTCGTGAACTCGATCTTCTCTGTCATCCCTTTGCCCTCACGTGACGCGCGGATGTCCTGCCAGACCGCCTACCTGCAGTTCTTGCTCATCCAGTCATCGAGCGCCTTGATCCCGGCCGCGTAGGCGTCCAGTTCATCCTGGCGCGTGTTCGCGGCATTCATCAGCCAGCCCCCGTGCCCTCCTGCAGCATTATCCCGGGCCCAGCGGCACCTCACCTGATGTGACCTCTCGTGTGCGCAGTCCGCGACCCGCACAGCATCCGGCTGCGACGCGTAGAAGCTCTTGTCCCCGCCGATGACGCAGTTGCCAACGACTGTCCAGGCCGTCGGCTCCCCGCCCGCGGCCTTGAGTATCACCCCTATCCTCTTGTAGTACGTCTCGCCGTTCTCGCCCGCCTGCGGCCGGTTGTCTTCGAACACCTTGCGCACATTCTCGTTGTCGCGCTTGGCCGCCGCGACACGATCGCAGTCAGGATGTCGTGCGCCAGATGGGGCCTCAAATGCGGAGGGCTGCACAAGTTGCGAGCTGGTGTTGCCCGGGGCCGCCGTTCCGTCGGTGGGATCCATCTCGGACTTGCCGTCAGGGTCCTTGGGTGGATCGTCGCACGGGCTCCAATCGTCGGAGAGCATGATAGCGACCACGCGGGCCGACGCCACGGCGGTCGCCAGGATTCCCCGCGACGCGCCCGGGCCAAGTCCTCCCGCGGCCCGCGCCAGGGCGTGCGCCCAGGCCTTATGGGCCAGGAACAGGTGATCGGACGCCCATTCCGGCCTGGCTTCCCTGGCGTCACCCGCGGCGGCCCTGATGGCCATGGCGAGGTGCGCGAGGTCGGCCAGGTCCCGCGCCGCCGCCGGGGCGATCGTCTGCGCGCCTGTGCGGCCCGCCAGCCTGCCCGCTTCCCTGACGGCGCTGGCGGCCTCCCGCGCGGCGCCGAGGCTGCGCTGATAGCGATCATCCGCGCCTGGGAAGCGCGAGGCCAGCGGCGCGGGCCCTCCGGCAGGAGCCGGAACGCCCACGAAGGTCCAGCCGCCCCTCCACTCGGCCCGCCTCATCTCGACGAACGTGGGGCCGATAGGGCTAGGAGCGGTCAGCCCAAACGCCGCCAGGGCGTGTGCCCTGACTTCCTGGGCGCCTGGCACGCTTCCCGGCTCCGCGCGGTCGTCATAAGCCACCTCGATACGGTTGCGCAATTGGTCTGTGATGGACGCGATGCGGCCGTTCCGATCCCGCTCTAGGGTCGTGTGATCGGGCACGTAGATCTGCAGGCGCGTTTGCGAGTAGTCGTGCGGGAAGTACCTTATGAAATACCCTGCCGGATGATACGACCAGCGCCCTCTGGGAACTTCGCGGCTCCCCTCTCCGCGGGGAGCCGCGCCCAGGCGAACCGCCGCGCGCTCGAGTTCCTCGAACGTGCCTCGGCCCTGCGTCAACAGGCTCCTGATCTGGGCCTCGGCCTCCATGGCTTGCCTGACCGGACCAGGCAGACGCGACAGGACCTCCCGCAGAACCTCCGGCGGGACCGCGCCCAGCGCGCCGCCGTTGAGCTCGGTCACCTCCGCGGATGACAGGAGCCGGGCAGCCGCGGCCTGGACTTCTGGTGACGTCTCGCTGATCCGCGTGTACGCCAGTATCGCCCAGACGAGCGTCTGCACGGTGCGCTGCGGTATGTCTGGGTGAACCACCGAGTTCTGGAGCACCTTGCGGATTACCGGGGCCCTCGGGCCGGACATGCGGGCATATGCGTACCCGTCCCCGCGGGCCGGTGCATACGTCCCGGCGTTCATGCAGTAGCTGCGGACCTCGGCTTCGAACAGCCCTGGCCGATCCAGGATGAAGCCGTTGCGCGGTCCCCGCTGGAGTCGTCGTAACGGCGCGGCATCGCGCGGATTGAAATCGTCGAGGAAGGGCACCTCGGTGACCGCGTCGTTCAGGCTGGTGGTGATGGCCCGCTCGGCCCGCGTCAGGCGGTCAATGCCCGGTATGGGGAGGCCGGGGAGCGACGGCAGGCTGGGCAGTTGCGAGAGCCCAGGCGCGGCGCCCAGGCACACGAGCAGCACCGCAGCCAGGACGATTCGAGGCACACGTATCCTCATGGCGCACCACCCTGTTGCCCGAATGCAGATCCAGCAGTGCTGCCTATAGCTCGTCGGCCGCCCATCCGACGCCCAGGTCCAGCAGCGTGCCGCGCGAGGGCACGCCCGTTTCCTCGTTCCACCCCATCATGCCGTAGAACGCGCGGACGGCACGCCCGAACTTCTCCGCGTCGATGCCGCCGTCCTTCAGGGCACCCGCGCGCGTGGGGCCGAACATGCGCTTGGGCAGGGTGTCGCGCGCTGAGTCTATCCCCTCGCGCAAGTTGAACACGCGCCCGAGCGTGGCGACGCGCGCCCCCAGCCTCAGCGCCTCGTGCGCGGTGTAGGACCAGCCGGTTGTCGCGCGCACGATGTCTACGAGCTGGTCGATGCTCCAGGGGACGAACTGGCAGCACACCACCGAGTCCAGGAACAGGTTCCACAGGTGCGCGGCCTTCTGGGATGCCATCTTCTCGTCGGACAGGTCGTCGGCCGGAAGGGGGCGCGTGGCGCCCATGCCGCGCAGGTGCTCGAAGGCCGGCGATTCCTGCGTGTAGGCCGTGTCGTGCATGCCGGCGCAGTGATCGGCGCCCTGCGCCTCCACGGCGTAGACTACGCCCAGGCCCTGCTTTACGCGCGGCTCGTGCATGGGGATCTCCAGGCCCTTGACGTGCATCGCAAACGCCTCGGCTCCTCGCCCCAGCCGCTGGGCCGCCCGCATCGTGCCCTCGGCCAGCAGATCGCCGATCCCCCGGCGATAGGCGATCATCTCCACCATCTGCAGCATGGCCTCAGCGTTGCCGAACCGGAGATCGATGCCGCCGGTATCGCGGGTGGTGAGGATTCCATTCTCGAAGCACTCCATGCCGAATCCGATGGAGACCCCCAGCGATATCGTGTCCAGGCCGTAGAGATTGGCCAGCTCGCAGGCCTTGGTGATGCGCGCCAGGTCGTCGGTACCGCATGTCGGGCCGAGTGATGCGAGGGATTCGTACTCCGGGCCGCCGTTGCGCCTATTGAAGTTCCAGGGCTCTCCTGCCTCCACGGTCTTCTTGCAGCGCACCGCGCAGGCGGCGCAGCCCTCCATGCCGACACCGTAGGCCTCCAGGACCGCCTCGGCGGTCACCTTGGAGATGCCCTCGAAGAAGTTGACGCCGAAGTTGTACGAGGGCAGGTTGCCTATCGCGTTGCCCGCCACCATCATCGCTTCGCCGCCGGTGCCCCTCTCATGCAGTCTCCCGGCGAAGCCCAGGGGGTTGTCGGCGAAGCCCTTGTTCATCATCTGGGTCAACGCGCGGATCCTGGCCGGGTCCGCCACGTCGGGACTCCAGCGTCCGAGGGCCGCAACGGCCTTCAGGTTCTTGGAGCCCATGACCGCTCCGAGGCCGCCGCGGCCAATGGCCTCGCGCAGATCGTTCATGATGCACGCGAAGCGCACCAGGCGCTCGCCCGGGGGCCCTATGGCGGCCGTGCGGATCGTCTTGTGGCCTGTATCGGCGGCGATGGCGTCCTGGGTCTCCAGAACCGTCTTGCCCCACAGACCCGCGGCGTCGCGGATCTCCACCTTCTGGTCCGTCACCAGGAGATAGACGGGCCGGTCGGCCCGGCCCTCCACGATGACGGCGTCGTAGCCGGCCTTCTTCAGGGCCATGGGGAAGAAGCCGCCGGCCTCGCTCTTGGAGAAGCCCGCTGTCAGCGGCGACTTGGCGCCGACGCAGTTGCGCGTGGCGCCCGGCATCGCCAGGCCGGTCATGGGCCCCAGCGCGAAAACCAGCCGGTTCTGCGGATCAAAGGCGTCTATCCCCCTGGGTATGTCCCGGAGCATGAAGTAGGATACGAAGCCGGCTCCCCCCAGGTAGGTGCGGTAGAAACCCTCGTCGGGATGCTCGGTGTTGACAGTGCGTGACGTGAGATCCACCCTGAGGATCTTGCCGGCAACCCCTCGCATTGTCAGTGCCTCCCTGAAGTGGCTGGCTTCTCACCCGGGCGCGATCCCGCCCGGCCGGATCTCATCCGATGCAGCCTCCTGCCGGACCTTTCGACCACAGAGGGCGGAATCCCCTCGGGGGCGAAGCGCTCCTGGCAGACGCAGCACCAGGGCTCATCAACAAGCAGAGGGAGTGTTGCATGATGCTGCGCAAGGGATATCGCCTGCCGTTTCAGTTGTTCGGGATACCCGTGTACCTGGATTCCACATTTCTTGTCATCCTGCCCCTGCTGGCATGGATGATCGGCAGCCGCCTCGACCTGTACGTCCGCCTGCTGCGCCTGGGCGTGGACCCTGCGGCGCTGCAGCAGGGCGCGCTGCCCTACGTCCTGGGGTTGATCGCGGCCCTGGGGCTGTTCTGCAGCGTCCTGGTGCACGAGCTCGGGCACTCGATCGTCGCCCGCCGCTACGGTGTCGAGGCCAAGCGGATCACGCTCTGGATCCTTGGGGGCGTGGCGCAGCTCGAGGAGATGCCGCGCCAGCGGGGAGCCGAGGCGGTCGTGGCCATCGCAGGCCCGTTTACGAGCTTCGCGGTGGCAGCCCTGTGCTGGGTGATCCTGGCGTCCTTCCCGCAGGATGCCGCGTCCGCGCGGTTCATCTTCGGCTACCTGGCGTTCACGAACGTGGCCCTGGGCACGTTCAACCTGCTGCCCGCGCTCCCGCTCGACGGCGGAAGGGTGCTGCGGTCGCTGTTGGCGCTGCGCATGCCGCATCTTAGGGCCACGCAGCTGGCGGCCTCGGTGAGCCAGGTCCTGGCAGTGCTGCTCGGCCTGGTCGGCTTCCTCTCCCTCAACATCTTCCTGGTGCTTGTCGCCTTCTTCGTCTACATGGCCGGCTCATCGGAGGCCCAGACCACCCTGGTCGCGGAGATGCTCGAAGGGATCGGCGTGGAGTACCTGATGACACGCGACGTCCAGACTGTCCACCCCCAGATGCGCGTCTCCGACCTTGTCGACAAGATGCTGCGCGAACGCCACCTGGGATACCCGGTGCTCGATGACGCCGGAGGGTTGGTCGGGATGGTGACACTTGGCGGAATCCAGGGCGCCGACCCGAACGCCACGGTGGAGCAGGTCATGTCGCGGCGGATCGTGACAATCCAACAGAACCGCAGCGCGCTCGAGGCCTTCCAGACAATGAGCCGCAACAACTTCGAGCGGCTCGTCGTCGTTAACCCCTGGGGCCAGATGGTCGGGATCATCAGCAAGACCGACCTGGTGCGCGCGGTGCAGGTGCGCATCGTGGGGCTGGCGCTCCACCCCGAGCCGAGCGCCTCATAGGGGGCCGGCGTCAGAGCGAGTGCTCAGAGCGAGTGCTGGGTGTAGGCGCCCTCGCAGGGCCGCCC
>JBBIOM010000003.1:0-6841 GCA_037443365.1 Armatimonadota bacterium | reverse complement strand
TCAGAGCGAGTGCTCAGAGCGAGTGCTGGGTGTAGGCGCCCTCGCAGGGCCGCCCTGCGCACAAACGCAGGCGCCGCTCTGCCGGGAAGAAGACGACGGCCGAGATTGTGCCGCTGCCGCCTTCGGGCGCGTGCCGGCAGATCGCGGCCCGGCCGTCGGCGTGAGCGGCCATGATGAGCGCGGCGCTCCCGGCATCGAGGCGGCCCCGGCTCTCGCGCAGGCGCGCCCGAATCGAGCGCAGGCGCGATGGGCTCTCGCCGTCGGTGGCGCCGCTGGAGGGCCCGAGGCGACACCCCCGCAGGGCCGGCGTGACAAAGTGATTCGTGGCCGCCACGAGGCGGTCTTCCGCGTAGATGACCCCCCAGTGCTGGTACCCTGACTCGAAAGCGGCCATGCTGCCCTGCGCGTCGGCCAGGATCAGGTTGCCCCCGCCCATCTGTGGCACGCGCCGGAGATAGCGCAACGCCGAGCGCACCGAATCATGCCGCTCGAGCAGCTCCATCATCAGGGTGTACCTGGCCAAGCCCGGCCCCACGTCAGAGGAAGCAACGCGCGTGTCGGCGACGGTCAGGCCTGCCTCGTTCATCCCTGAGCTGGAAACCCCCACGCTGCCGGCGCTGGCCACGTACATGTACCGGTAGCCGTCCCGCGGGGTGGCGCGCGCCAGGACCTGGAGGTCCAGGTGCGCGAGGTTGTAGTCGCGGTTCTTGGCGAGGATGGGCATGCGGTCGGCCGTGGCCTCGCCCGAGGCCGCCCACACCGTGCACCCCTCTGCGGGCGCGCCCTCCCACACATCACGCTCCCCAAGCGGCAGATTGGAGCGCGCGCTATCCTCCAGGTAGGAAGCCGCCGCGTAGCAAAGGAAGCGCGAGGGGTCCAGATCGAGCGCCCGGGCCATGCCCGCGAGCATGTCGAGCGTGGGGCGCGCGATCACGGCCCAACGACGCTCCAGTTCTGGGAGGAGCCCGGCGACGGGCGTGCCCTCCAACCCGGCGATGCGCTGCTCGATGACCTGTACCAGGCGCGGGCGCAGGTCGAGAGTCTGCCGGCCGTGCTGGAGCCCCATCTCGTAGTGATCGCCCGCCAGGGTGATGACCCTCATCGCCGGTCCGCCCACCCTGCCTGGGGCCCGTTGCGTATGAACTCCCCGGCCTCCTCCACGGTGAGGCCTGCGATTCCCAGGCGCTGGAGATTGCGGCCCTCGGCCCAGAAGTCGCGCCGGGTGAGCGCGCAGCACACATCGGCCAGACCGGCCATCGCGCGCATCTCCAGCCCGGCCAGGCGCCCGAGCGAGGCGATGGGCACCAGCCCTGTGGGCACGTCCTCCAGCACATAGCGCGTCTCGATCGAGTTCGGGGCGGCGATGCCCGCGTAGGCCGGGTTGCTGCGGATGCGCTCGTAGAGCGTCGCGCCCTGCACGCCCTCGTAACTGCGAGCGAGCCACTCGGCCGCCGAGATCGCGCGCACTCCAAAGGCGCGCGCCACGGCCAGGCGCTCCTCGTCGATCGCCTCCAGGAAGCGCGCCACTGTGGGCGTGATGTCGCGGTAGAACTCGAACGGGGAGCCCGACTCGATGCGCCCTACGCTCAGCACCACCGGGCCGGGATGGAAGACGGCGCCGATGTTGTCCAGCCCGGTCTCCAGCACGTCCTGCGCCGCGACGAACTGGGGGTACAGGGGAGATATGGCCTCGAGGACGCGCGGGGTGTCGCAGGCAGGCAGCGCGGCCAGCGGCACCTCGCGCTTGATGCTGTTCACGCGCACGCGCGCCGGGCCCGAGATGCGGCACGCGAACAGGAGGGTCTGGGCCTCTGCGACCAGCACGCGGCGCTCCACGCGACAGCGCCGGAGCACCTGGCTGAACTCCAGGGCGCCGCCTGTGCGGCCGGGATTGAGCACGATGACCTGCCCGTCCCGCAGGTAGGGAGCCGCGGCCTCGGCCATGGCGGCATGCGCCGTGGCCGGGACCACCACGAGGATGACGTCGGCCTCGGGCACGACCGCGGCGATGTCGGTCGTGATCGCCTCCAGGCGCCCGCTTCCATCCACGACGCCCTCAACCCGCACCTCGCCTGCCGCCTGCAGGTCCGTTATCTCTGAGGCGAACTTGTTGTAGACCCAGACCGGGTAGCCCCGCCGGGCCAAGTCGCCGGCAAAGGCATGCCCGCCGTTCCCGGCGCCCAGGACCGCGACCCTGGTCTTCACGACCGCACACCCCTTTCCTGGCGCTGCCCCACCGCGAGCGGGATCAGCTCGCGCTTCATGACGCGCAGGGCCTGCTCAGGGTTCACCCGTCCGTACAGCCCGCCCAAGATGCTCACCAGGTACTGCGCGTCCAGCAACACCCGCCCGCGCGGGCGCAGCACGTTGGGCTCGTCTGGATCGTAGAGCACGCCGGATGCGATCAGGGCCAGGTCGTCCAGGTAGCGCGGCGCCCTCTCCTGGCACTTGTGGTACACCGTGCCGCCGATGAGCACGACCGTCACCGGCTGGTTGAGCAGGTTCACCCCGTACTGCAGGAAGTAGGTCTCGGTCTCGTCCACGTGCCCGGCGTGCTTGCGCGTGGCCGTGGCCAGGATCTCCCGGGCCAGCCACGAGCGCGCCGCGTTCTCGACCGGCGTTTCGGGAACCGCGTGCGGGTTGGACGACAGGAAACTCAAGTACTGATCGAGGTCCACCTCCACCCGACCGTTCTGCGAGAGAAGGAACTGGGGGAACTGCCCATCGCCCGGGACGAAGGCCTCGGGGAAGGCCCCACTCAGGAACTCGGAGAGCTCCTGCTGCATCAGGCCACGCCGGAATCGCTCGAGCTCCTTCAGGTTCTCGGCGTTGTAGCTCAGCCCGTACTTGCCCTCGACGCGGCGGTAGGCCAGCGGGCTGTTGGGGGTCTTGAGGATGGTGCGCTTGACGCGGCGGGTGTTGTCCGAGCCCTCGTAGACGTAGAGCGGGTTGTCGGACACGTTCGAGAAGAAGTCGGTCGTGGCACCTCCGATGTCGAGCGCCACGACGTTCCCCAGGCCTTCTTCGCCGCCGTGCCCGCCCGCGAGCAGGTTGATGCCCCGAAAGGCCGCCCTGGGCGTGGGGATGAACGGCGCGTCCATGTACTCCTCGACCACGTCGAAGCCCTTGCCGCGGATGATGACGGTCTGGAACAGCTCTCGGATGGCCTCGTTGACCACCTCGATGCGGAAGCGGTTCACCTCGGGCATCACGTTCTCGGTAATGCGCACGTCCACATCGTTCCAGCGGAAGATGTGCTCGATCTGCTCGCGCACGTCCTGGTTGCCTGCGTAGATGACCGGGACGCCGTAGCGCGTGTACGTGGCGTACCTGGCACACTCCGCGAGCAGGCGCGCGTTGTGCAACTGGGTGTCGGTGTCGCCCCCCTCGTCCACGCCCCCGGCGATCAGGATGATCTCGGGCTGGTCCTCGGCGTAGATGCGGCGGGCCTCTTCCGGCGTCAGCTTGCCGTCGTAACTCGCCACCAGCTTGGCGCCGGCTGTGAGCGCGGCGAGTTCGGCCGCGAACCCCGATTCCTCGCGTGCGAGCGCCACGGTCACCATCTTCAACCCGCCCTTGGCGCTCGAGCAGGGCAGCCGGATGTCGAACTTCCGCATCGCCTCTTCGAGGGGCTTCCAGTCGCCCCGCTCCTGGCATGCCGGCAGGATGCCCATCCCGTCGGCCAGGCCGATGCGAATGTCGTCCACCGTGGTCGGCACATAGCGCAGGTCAAACTGCTCGGTCGTAACGTCGAACAGGCCCACCTTGGTGTAGGTTGACCCGAAGTCCACGACCAGGACCTGTCGGGCGCGCGCCTGCACCAGGCCGGCGTGCCGCCCCGCGAACTCCTCCCCGGCGGCTTCCTCTTCCTCCCGGTCCGTCTCGGTTATGTAGGTCTGATCGGCCGCCACCGAGATGCTCCGGTCGAAGTACCAGGGGTAGTGGTGGCGCACCAGGTCCACGCGCGTAAACTCGTCCTTGACCGGGATGCCGTTCCACTCCTCGATCCGGCACGCACCCCCGACCACCTTGGTGCGGCACTTGCCCACCATCTCGTAGCGCTTGTCGGCCACGGTGAGGTGCGGGGCCTGGTAGAGCCCTATCTGCAGGGCCAGCTCGAGCGCGTCAGGGCTGATGACGCCGCAGGTTCCTGTCGAGTAGTGGCGCTCGTCCGCAAACGAGAGCAGCATCGTCTCGTAGTTGCGCTCCGGGTCCTCGCTCGGCTCGCGCGCCCACTCCAGGAAGTTCGCGACGGTCACCGGCCCCTCGTACCCGCCGATTAGGGCCCCGTGCAGGACGTTGTACATGCCGGTCTTCTTCAGCTCGGCGATGCGGTCTCTCACCCAGGGATCGGCCCAGACGTTGGGCACGTGCCCCTTGGCGAAGTCCCAGCAGACTTGCTTGGTGATCTGGCAGGACTCAATGATGTCCTCGGCCTTGGCCTCGTGGTGCGCCTCGGAGTGCGTCACCACGTGGAGGATGTCGGGTTCGAGATAGAGCTGCGTGTAGATCCCAAACGCCAGGTGCCCCTTGGCCTGGTGCAGATCGGGCGGGAAGCTGGGCAGGCCCGAGCGCGTCTGCTTGATGATCGCGAAGTCGAAGTGCCGCTCGAGCGGCTCGATCAGCTCGTAGGCCGCCTTCATCTTGGCGAGGTCATCGAGCGCCGAGATCTCAGGGGGCAACTCGAACATCATCTGCATGACGTAGTGCCGGACGCCGAGTTTCAGGGCCATCAGCCCGCAGAGCACGTGGTCTGCCACCTGCATGTCGTCGGTGGCGTAGCGCAGGCCCCACTGGTGGGGATCGTTGATCTCGCAGGGCTTGCCCACGCTCGCCCAGTAGCGGATCGTGTCGTAGTGCTCCCTGAACGAATCGTGAATCGAGATGGGGCCGCGCCCGTCCATGCGGTTGTAGAAGAAGATGGGCACCGCCGGGAAGCAGGAGTTCAGGTGCTCCTCCCACAGTTTGGCCAGCTCGAGCAGCTCGTCGGTGCCGCTGTAGATGCGGCTCATCGGGTAGTTGCCTCGGCGCGTAGCCGCCTTGAGGCGCTTCAGGTCCTCGATGCTGCGGATGGGCGCCCCGCCCTGCCCTGCCAGGTACCTTGAGGGATCCTCCTCGCCCCGGATGAACTTGGCCAGCATCTCCTGCGAGGTCTGGTCGGGCGCCAGCGAGACGATCTCCAGCGCGCCGGCGTCGGCCAGCACCTCGACGCCCTCTATCGTCGGGGCGATCGTCTCGGCGGCGATGCCGATGTGCGCGCGGATTATCGGCCTGTTCTCCCGCTCGCGCACCTGCCGGATGCGCAGGACCAGGTAGTCGGACCACTCGACCTGCGCCTTGACGCCCGCCACCGGCTGCCCGCGCGCGAAGCGCTCGAGCTCCTCCATGGTTATGTAGTCGTCGGCGATCACCTCGAAGAAGCGGTGGAACAGGGGCTTCCCTCGGTATTCCTCGGAGATCGCCTCCAGGTCGAAGTGGCGCTCCTCAGGAGGCGTGAAGTCGTCGCGCTCGAGCGGCACCCCGGTCATCGCCCGCACCAGGTTGGCCGCCGGGCGCAGCCCGCCGAAGCAGTAGCGTATCCCCGATGTGCTCGGGTGCAGCTCGTAGCGGGCGACCGTCTCGACGAACTCGGCGACCAGCCTGTCCACGTGCAGGTCGCCCAGGCGCATCGAGACCCCCACGACCTCGGGCCGCGCCTCGCGAATCTTGTTCACGACCTCCTGTATCGGGACCGCCGGCCCCAACTTCACCGAGACGTATCCCAGCCCCATGTCCTGGAGCCAGTCGGCGAACCCCTCCACGCCCAGGTTGTGGACGCACTTGCCTATGGCGCCCACCATCACGCGACGCTTCTTCGAACGACCCTCAGCCGTCGAGTCCATAAGTCCCTCTCCCTAACTGGTCATGACCAGTAATGACCAAGTTTCACCCGGCAGGCCCGGATTCCTGCCTGCCGGACCCAAGATGGGTCCAGGCAGGTCAGACAGGATGTCCGCCCCTGCTCCAAGAATGGGTACTGAACCTAAGGATACCCACCACCGTGCGTGCCAGGTGACGTCTTACTCCGGAGGAATCACTTGGCGAAACTACGATCCCCTCTAAGGCAGCCGCCCCTGCGCGTGGCCGGACAGTCAGTGGATGATGAGATTCGGCGGCTGACCTTGGACGAGGGTCTTACATTCCTGGCGTGGTTCATGCTTGCATCGGTCCTTGTGATCACTGAATGGACGCGGTGGTTACTGAAGACTCCGCCCACACCCTGGATCACGACCGCGGTTGCGGTTCTCATCCTCAGTTACTCCGCACTTCGCCTAGCGCGATTCAAGAGGCGCCTCGATGCCCTGCGCCTCGGCAGGGACGGCGAGCGGGCAGTCGCCGAGTCCCTCGACGAACTTAGGACGGCCGGCGCCGTCGTCTTCCACGACATCCAGGCCCCGAACTTCAACATCGATCACCTCGTCCTCTCCCGCCACGGGATCTTCGTTGTCGAGACCAAGACGCTTTCCAAGGCGGCGAAGGCCGAAGCCACTTACGACGGCAAAACCCTGCTCGTGAACGGACGGACTCCCCAGCGCGACCCGGTCGCGCAGGTGGAGGCGTGCGCCGACTGGGTGCGGAACACACTGGAAGCGATGACCGGCAAGCGCTATCCCATCCGCCCTGTAGTCGTCCTGCCGGGCTGGTTTGTCCGGCTGGGCAAGGACGCGCACCACCATCGGACCTGGGTCCTCAACCCCAAGAGACTGCTTGGCTACGTGAAGCACGAGCCAGTCACGCTACCCCTGGAAGACATGAAGCTGGCCGTCTACTGCCTCGCCCGGCACATCCGGATGGATCGGAC
>JBBIOM010000002.1:125340-129555 GCA_037443365.1 Armatimonadota bacterium | reverse complement strand
AGCACCTCGTTCGCAACGAGGGGGTCGGCGGTTCGAATCCGCTCGTCTCCACCAAGTCAAACCCCGCGTCCTGTCTAGATTCTCGCCGTTGGCCTGTTCTGATCGAGAGCCGCCCGAGGCCGCCACTACGACTTCACTACGGCGTATGGCCCCGAATCTGGCCGTCAGATCGGTTCTCTGAGGCTGTGCGGAGGCTCTCCGTGAAGAGGACCTGGGGGAGAGTCGCGCATCGCCCGCGCACCTCGTTCTCTGGGGATCTGTTGGGCCGTAGTGCGGCTTCACCGAGGATCAGACGAGGGGCAAGCATCCATGGCGGCGCTACGTCAAGACACGCCGCTAATCCGTTCGGCGACGATAGGCCTCAAGATCCTCAGGGGTGACCTCCCCCGGCGGCACAAGGCGGTAGTGCTTCTCTGACACAATAGCCACGAGCCGGCGGGGATGCTCTTCGAGTTCGAACATAGCAATGAGGTCCTCTGCCATGAACTGCGCGGCGACAGGACGGCAAACAAGACCGGGCCACTTCTCCTTGCACATCGCAAGGTCTTGCCGGGCCTGTACGACGCTTAGCGCATCGCCGCCTCTCTTCGCCTGGATCGGGAACACGTAGTGTATGCCCTTGCGGTTCAGGCCGATGTACACCTCGTCTGTTTCTACTTGGCCCATGTCCTCGACCGTGGTCCTGAGGTGGCTTTGCAGCGAGTAGCAGGCAACCCCGGTGAAGACATCAACCAGCCGATTGTACCGGATCTTCGCCAACAGGGCCTGCTCGTCAGTCAGGGCGTACTTGGCGATCACCCCAGGCGTTGAGTCTGGCACCTTCGTCTCAGCCAACTGTGCGTTCGGGACGATTCTGGCCGCCGGAACAAGCGCGAAGCGATACTGAGCTTTCCCGGCGGGGAGGATGATCCACTCGCTCCCCTCGGGTGCTCTCCGTCGAATCGACTCCGGCAACGGGGTTCGGTAGCGAAACGAATAGATCAGGTCACCGAGGTTCTTGGGGAGGACGATCCGCAGGGCTTTGGCAGAACGCTCGATGTCCTCTCGCTCGAATGGGACTTCGGTTGCTCCCTCTTGATAGCGGCTGGAGAAGATATGCTTCATCAGCCGCACGTACCGGTTGGTGCTTTGCCTCTGGCGCATCGCGCACCCTCGTGGTGGACTTACCCTTACGCTAGTGGGGCTATCCTGGCCACCGGAGTAACACCACTTCCTCGCGCAACTGCTCTCTCGTGGCCGTCGCAAGGCGGGTGCGGAACAGGTCGACCCCCACAACCTCGTAGCCAAGGGACCGCCCAATATCGGCGAGGAGCCGCCCCGTCCGGATCATGACGCGGAGGTACGACGCCTGGTCCCCCACAACGTATGCTAGCCAAGCGCCCGGTCGCAACCCCTGCCGAAGTTCCGCGAGGTGGCGGGCCATACCCCCGAAGTAGAGTTTGGTGACCTTCGCGTACAGCCTCTCGAAGCCGGATGTTTTCCCAAGGCACTTGCGGCGAGCCTCGATAGCGTGGGCAATGCGGTGGATCTCCGGATGGTCGGCGATCCACCGGTCATCGTCGTCTACCTTGTAGACGTTGCGGGTGTTCGAGCGCACCAGTCCGGCCTTGAGAGCGCGTAGGTCGGCCCTGTCTTTGATGAACCCCAGCAGCACCGACTCCAAGCGCGTGGCGCGCGTGTAGTCCTTCTCGTTGGGATACGGCGGCGAGGTGATCACCGCGTCGATGGATTGTGGTTCCAGGACCTCGGCGATCCTTCGGGAGTCCGCATTGTGGACCTTGACCTCGGCCGCCTGGAGTCTCCGCACAGCGCGCAGGTCGGCGGCCATGGAATGAACCTCAGAGAGCCAAGCATGGACGACCATGGCATCCGTCTTCGGAGGCGCCACGCCCACTTCAGGCCCGAAGTGTAGATTGCTGACCGAGAACACGACGGCCTTGGCGAGAGCCAGCAGTTCGTGACGATGGTAACGGTCGTCCCTACGCCGCTCCAGGCAGTCGAGGAGCACGAGCGTCTTGTGAAGCGGGAGCGGGCTCATCGAGTCCGCCAGCAACAGGCGCGCACTCTCGGGCGGGAGCCTCCTCAGTGCCTTGAGGTTTACTGACCCATTGGGGCGAGACAGGTCGTCGTGGATGCCTTCGCGCGAGAGCCGAGCCAACGCCGCACCGGCCGTCTTCGTCGCGTGCGCTACGAGGCCGTCAGGGTCGGGGGACCAATCGGCTTTGACCTGACTGGCAAAGTGCGCCATCGGGTGGGCCTCGACGCCGACGCTCGGAATGCCGAGTTTCTTGCACTCAACGAGAGTGGTGCCCGTCCCGCAAAACGGGTCCAGCACCCGATGGGTTGGCCCGATCTCGAAACGCTCTACGTAGTCGCGCACCAAATGCGGCGGGAAGGATAGCACGAAGCGATACCACTGGTGGACGGGCCGATCTTCGGGGAGCAGGCGGTTGGCCCCACCGTTGGGCTTCTGCCTGGGCGTAGGTAGGCCGGCACCAGCGCCGATCCTGACGGCCGTCACCCCCGGCCGGAGACGGACTTGCTCGGTCATACTGCCCTCACTCCCATGAGACCTTGGGTCGTCCGACGTGGGGTCATTCGACACCCGGGCTGCCCCCTTCCTGCTGAGCCCGTCCACATGTTGGGTAGGCCGAAAGTCCGGACCGCAAGATCTCGCCCCTTCCCCTGTGGACCATCGAATCTCTGTTTGTTATTATCGGCCCAAGCCGAGTTCGGCAACAGGGGTTCGCATCGCGGATTCTTGGGGGCGGAGATCATGGGCAAGAAGACCGTCAGAATGAACACAGATGGAATCAGCCGCCTTCCCAACGACAAACCCGTCGTGTACAAGATTCGCGACAGGCAGGGCGAGAATATCTACACTGGCGTCGCCGGAAAGGGCAATGTCCGCGACCGTCTTGGGGATCATCTTCCCGGTCATCGGGACGCGATTCCAGGCGCTTCCAAGATCCAGATTGACCGACAGTCATCGATCCGTCAGGCCGAGCGCAAGGAAGCCGGCATCATCTCACGCTCCAAACCGAAGTACAATCAGCAGGGCAAGTGAAATCCGGCGTTGTGAGAGAACGCATCTCTGGAGGTAGGAAGACATGGCCAGATACGTTGGTCTAACCGACGACCCCGACCGCCGCAAACGCGAACATGGCAACCCCCCCGACTGGTGGCAGAGGTCCTTCTCGACTGAGCGCGAGGCGCGCGATTGGGAGAAGGACATCCCTTCAAGGGGCTATCTCGGCGACACTGGTGGCGCCGGCTGGCGTTACGGCTACACGTTCTCCAAGAGCTGATATCTCCAAACTGGCCCGGCCCGAGTCCCAGCTATCCACTACGCCGCTGGTCCGCGAGCCGAGCTGCGCCTGCTACGTCACCTCGGCCTTGAGCGGCAGGATCGGCTCTGATCCACTGGACTCGGCAGACCCGAGCCCCGAAAGGAGGGGCGATCGGGTGGCCCCGCCGCTCATCTTCAAGGGGACGAAGACCAGCCCGGGGACGGGATCATGCGCAGCCACTCCACCCCGGCAGCCCTCGCCCCCATCACCCGTCCTTCGCCCAGCCGCCTTGCGCGTGGTCGGCCAGGAACTTCTCCACGTGTCAATGATGCTCGAACTGGGAGGAGGAGTCCCAACCGAATTCGCAACGAGGGGGTCGGCGGTTCGAATCCGCTCGTCTCCACCAGGTGAACAGCAGACAGGGCGCGGGTTCTAGCCCGCGCCCTGTTACGTTGTAGCCGCTCGACTTGGCGGCTTCGACGACTATCCGACGACTCCCGGCGGCGGGACCGGGGGTACGCGCCAGGAGCCTTTCCAGGGCCTCTAGGAGACCCGTCTGGTTTGAGATGGGGAGAGGGGCCAGCTCGATGTTGGATGCGCTCGCCCTGGGGCGCTTGCGGGTCCCAGTGCGCGTTCCCGCCATGGGGGATCTCGGGACCGTTGACAGACGATGTTCAGACAATGTATAGTGGGCTCCGTGAGAAATCCCAGACGAGAAGGAGGCCACCATGCCGGACTTTTGGCTGAAAGCCCTAGGGATGGGGATGGGAAAGCCGGGCGCACCGCTAGAGCCTGGCGAACCGGTCCGAGATGACTGGGCAGAGTTGGATGACGGCCTGCTGAAGCGCAGAGTGATGTTTCCACGACGACCGAGTGTGGAGCGCGGCGACCGCATCGTCTACTACTCAGCGGGACGGGGGCGCGG
>JBBIOM010000002.1:0-125330 GCA_037443365.1 Armatimonadota bacterium | reverse complement strand
CTTCGATGAGGGGGAGGTGACCAGCTACGCCTACGAGGAGCATACAGACAGACGACCACGGTACCCGTGGTGGGTGGACATCCGCCTTGACCTCAGCTGCGACTTCGTTCACGACGGTGTGCCCTTGGAAACCCTGAGTGTGGATGGTCGCGACCTACGCAGGCTCATGCGGCGCCGCAGTCACATCCGGCTGACGCGGAAAGAATACGAGGCGGCGGTTCGCGCCCTCAGGACTCCGAGGGCGGCACCGGTGGCCTGATCTCATCGGGCCCGGTAAAGGTATGGAAACGCCTCAATTCCCTGACGGAATGTCGCGGCGCGTCGTTGAACATATGATGGCTATCTGGGTTCTCCCAGAGATCGAACGCAGGAGGGCGGCTGGGCTGATCTCCGGAGACTTCGTGCTCCACTCGTCTCCACCAACCGAGATGGAGCCCGGGGACGCGGAGCCCAGAGCGCGTCCCCGGACTTGTTGCGGCGCCGTTCGGGACACGCCCCGGCGCCTGCCACCTCGGCCGCCGGCGGCCGCCGGCGGCCAACCCTGTGTGGTACAATAATGCGGATCCGGCATGGTTTTGCCGGGATCAACAACCATGGCACCCAGGCGTCCGCCCTACGAACCCTATCGCAGCCGTACGCGGCGCCCCAGGCCCCGGCGGTCTTCCTGGAAGGGCATTGTCGTGCTGCTCGTGCTGCTGGGCCTCGTGCTGCTGCTCGGCGGCGGTGTGGCGCTTGGGGTGGCGGTCGCCGTTGGGCGGCAGGTCCACGACGTATCGCGGCTGTACGCACCTCCCAGCCAGTCCACGCGGATCTACGGACACGACGGCGAGCTGATCGCCTCGCTCTTCCGCGAGAACCGGCAGATCGTGCCGCTGACCGAGATCCCTCCGGTGATGCGGCAGGCCGTGCTCGCCATCGAGGACGAGCGCTTCTTCAGCCACAGGGGCGTGGACCCGCGCGGGATCGCGCGCGCCCTGTGGCGCAATCTGCGCGAGGGCGAGCTGGTGGAGGGCGGCAGCACGATCACCCAGCAGCTCGCGCGCATGCTCTTCCTCTCGCAGGAGAAGGCGCTCAGCCGCAAGATCGCCGAGGTGCTGCTGGCGCTTGAGATCGAGCGCCGCCTCACCAAGGAAGAGATCCTCGAGCGCTACCTGAACCAGTACTACTTCGGACACGGCGCCTACGGCGTCGAGATGGCATCGCGCGTCTACTTCGGCAAGCCGGTGCGGGACGTGACGCTGCCCGAGGCCGCGATGCTGGCCGGGGTTATCCGCGCGCCCTCGATCTACTCGCCGCATCGCAACCTGGCCGTGGCCCGCGAGAAGCAGGCGCTCGTGCTCTCGCGCATGGCAGCCCTGGGTTACATCAGCACGCAGGAGGCCGCCGCCGCGCGCAACGCACAGATCCCCCTGGCCCCGCCGTCCAACGCCGGCCTGGTGGGCATGCGCGCGCCCTACTTCGTCTCGATGATCCTGGCGCGCCTGCTTGAGACCTACGGCGAGCAGCTGGTCTACGGCGGCGGGCTCCAGGTGCACACCACGCTCGATGCCAAGATGCAGGCCGCCGCGGAGAAGGCCGTGCGCGCCGGGATCGCCAGCGCCGAGCGCCGCAAACTGAACGTGGGCCAGGCCTCTCTCGTGGCGGTCGACCCGAAGACGGGCGCGATCCGCGCCATGATCGGTGGCGTGGACTTCACGACCAGCCAGTTCAACCGCGCCTGGCAGGCCCGCCGCCAGCCTGGCTCCGCGTTCAAGATCTTCGTCTACGCGGCGGCCATCGCATCAGGCGTCCCGCCCACGCGCATCCTCGAGGACGAGCCGATCACGTACAAGATCCGCGGCGCGCCGGACTGGACCCCCAAGAACTACGACGGCAAGTTCTCGGGACCGGTGACGCTGCGCCGCGCCCTGGAGCGCTCGATCAACGTACCCGCAGCGCGCATGCTCGTGGAGCTGGGTCCCGAGAAGGTCATCGAGGCCGCGCGCGCGATGGGGATCGAGGGCCCGTTGCAGCCGCACCTCTCCCTGGCCCTGGGATCGGCCGATGTCACGCCGCTTGAGATGGCAATCGCGGCCGGTACGCTCGCCAACGGCGGGCTGCGCGCGGCGCCGCTGGCGATCCTCAAGATCACCGACACCCGCGGCAAGGTGCTGGAGGAGCACCGGTCCCGGCGGCAGGTGGGGCTCTCGCCCGAGGTTGCCTACATCATGACCGACCTGCTCAAGGGCGTGATCGAACGCGGGACCGGCGTGGCCGCCGGGATCGGGCGTCCTGCCGCGGGCAAGACCGGCACGACCGATGACTACCGCAACGCCTGGTTTGTGGGCTACACTCCGCACCTGGCGACCGTTGTGTGGACCGGCAACGACGATAACTCGCCGATGCGCCGGGTCGTCGGCGGCATGGTGCCCTCCGAGATCTGGGCGGCCTTCATGCGCGAGGCCAGCGCGCGCTTCCCGCCCGATGACTGGCAGCCCCCTGAGGGAGTGGTTGTAACCACCGTGTGCGCCGGCACATGGCAGCTGGCGACGCCGGCGTGTCCCCACCCGCGTCGCGAGGTGTTCACGCGCGCCTCGGCGCCCACGCGATACGATCTGAGCGGCGGCGGTCTGGCTGGTGGAAGCACCGAGCCCACCCCGCTCGTCGTCGTGGCACCATCCGACGGCGCGGCGCTCTCGCCACCCTTCGTCATCGAGGGCTCCACGGCTCCCGGGGCCATGGTGACGATCATCGTGACCGCCGAGGGCGCGGGCGGCGGGGCGCGGGCGGCGGAGGTCTCGATGCAGTCCGGGGCCGGCGGACGCTTTGCATACGAATTCCGGCCGTCCTACAGGGCGGCGGGCACGCAGTACGTGATCACGGTCACGGCCATTGGGCTGAACGGGTCGCGGGCTTCGCGCACGGTCAAGGTCGTCGAACCGGCCTCCGACCAGCACGGCCGCTGAGTGAGGTGGCGCTGTAATGTCAGGGCATTCCAAGTGGCACAACATCAAGATAAAGAAGCAGAAGGTAGACCTCGTGCGCGGCAAGCTGTTCAGCAAGGTCTCGCGTGAGATCATGGTGGCGGCCAAGGAGGGCGGCGGCAACCCCGACGCCAACATGCGCCTGCGCACAGCGATCGAGCGGGCCAGGGAAGCCGGAATGCCCAACGACAACATCCATCGGGCCGTGCAACGGGGAAGTGGGGAACAAGCCGGCGCGGACTACGAGTCGGTCGTCTACGAGGGGTATGCGCCGGGCGGCGTGGCGGTCATGGTGGAGGCGCTGACCGACAACCGCAACCGCACCGCGGGCGAGGTGCGCGCGGTCTTCACGCGGCACGGCGGCAGCCTGGGTGGCGGCTCGGTTGCCTGGATGTTCGAGCGCCAGGGCACCGTGACCGCGCCCAAGGGCGGCCTGTCCGAGGACGACTTCCTCCTGGCCGCTCTCGAGGCCGGCGGCGAGGACGTGCGCACCACCGACGAGGCCTATGAGGTCCTCACCGCGCCGGAGGCGACCTTCAAGGTCAAGCAGGCCCTGGAGGCGCGAGGGGTGGGCCTCTCCGGTGCCGAGATACGCATGCACCCCAAGACCACGGTCCGCGTCGAGGGCAAGGAGGCCCAGCAGGTCCTGCGGCTGCTCGACGCGCTCGAGGAGCTGGATGACGTGCAGGGTGTGCACGCCAACTTCGACATCCCGGACGAGATACTGCAGCAGGCTGGGTAACGTGCCGCGTGTGATGGGGATTGATCCCGGTCTGGAGCACACAGGGTACGGCGTCCTGGAGGGCGGGGGCACCCGCCCCAGGGTCGTGGAGATGGGAGTGCTTACGACCGGCAGGCGGGGCGACCTGGCGACACGCCTGCGGCAGCTGCACGAGGACGTCCTTGGCCTGCTGCGCGAGGTGCAGCCCGAAGTGGTGGTCCTGGAAGACCTGTTCGCGCATCCGCGGTTTCCTAGGACCGCCATCGTGCTGGGACACGCGCGCGGCGTGATCTGCCTGGCCGTGGCCACCTCTGGCGCACGGATGATGGCCCTGGCACCCAGCGTGGTGAAGCGAGCGGTGACGGGTTCGGGACGCGCCACCAAGGCGCAGGTCCAGGAGGCCGTACGCGCGCTGCTGGGGCTGCGCCGCCGGCCCTCACAGCACGCCGCCGACGCCCTGGCGTTGGCGTGCGCCGGGCTGGCCCGAATGGGGAGGGGCCCGCGATGATCCGATTCCTGCGCGGGAAGGTGCTGCGCCGAGGCGAGGGGGTAGTCGTGCTCGATGTGGGCGGCGTGGGCTACGAGGTGTCGCTGCCGCCCGTGGTGGAGGCCGCGCTGCCCTCCGGTGAGGGGGACGCACCGCTCGAGCTGTTCGTCTCATACCACGTGACGGCCAACCAGCCCCGGCCGGTGCTGATCGGATTCCTGCGCGAAATCGAGCAGGAGTTCTTCGAGCGGTTCATCACGGTGGACGGCCTGGGACCGACCAAGGCGGTGCGCGCCATGGTGCGCTCGATCCACGACATAGCCGACGCGATCGAGCGCCGGGACGCGGTCTTCCTGCAGCGCCTGCCGGGCATCGGCGGACGGAGCGCGGAGAAGGTGATCGCCACCCTGCACGGCAAGATGGGCAAGTACGCGCTGCTGCGCGAGGCCGTCGGGCCTCCCAGGCCCCCGGAGGCCGACTTCCGCGAGGAGGTTGTTCTCGTGCTCACCCGCCAGCTCGGGCACCGCGCGGCCGAGGCCCGCCGGATGGTGGAGGAGGCGCTGCGCCGCGCCCCGCACCTGGACTCGGCCGACGCCCTCTTCCAGGAAGTCTACCGGATAGAACGGAGCGAGGGCGAATGAGCCGCAAGCGCCTCGACCCCGAGGCCTCGAGCGAGGAGGAGCAGGTCATGCGCAGCCTGCGGCCTCAGCGTCTCGCCGAGTGCATCGGGCAGATGCGGGTCATCGAGGGGTTGCGCATCAGCATTGACGCCGCCTGCGGGCGGAGCGAGTCGCTCGACCACGTCCTGCTCCACGGCCCACCCGGGCTCGGCAAGACCACGCTGGCTGCGGTAGTGGCCCGCGAGATGGGCGCGCAGTTCGTCGCCACGAGCGGCCCGGCGCTGGAGCGGGGCGGCGACCTCATGGGCATCCTCACCAACCTGGGCGCCGGAGACGTGTTGTTCATCGACGAGATCCACCGTCTCTCGCGCGGGATCGAGGAGCTGCTCTATCCCGCCATGGAGGACTTCTGCGTGAACTTCGTGCTGGACAAGGGGCAGCACGCGCGCACGTTGCGCTACCAGCTCCGGCCGTTCACGCTGGTGGGTGCGACGACGCGCGCCGGGCTGCTGTCGAGTCCCCTACGCGAGCGGTTCGGGATATTCCACCACCTCGACTTCTTCACGGTCGAGGATCTGATACGGGTCGTGCTGCGCTCGGCCGGGATCCTGCAGGTGCCGGTGGAGCAGGGAGGAGCCGAGGAGATCGCGCGGCGTTCGCGCGGCACGCCCAGGATCGCGAACCGGCTGCTGCGCCGTGTGCGCGACTACGCGCAGGTGCGGGCCGACGGCGTCGTGACCCGGACCGTCGCGCAGGAGGCGCTCGAGTTCGAGGGTGTGGATCACCTGGGGCTGGACGGCCTCGACCGCGACCTGCTGCGCACCCTGATCCAGGTGTACGCGGGCGGCCCTGCTGGCATCGAGGCCCTGGCCGCATCACTGCACGAGGAGACCGATACCCTCGAGGAGGTGGTGGAGCCCTACCTCCTGAAGGCCGGGCTCATCGCCCGCACGCCTGCCGGACGACGCGCCACGCCGGCCGCCTACGTCCACCTGGGCCTGACCGCTCCAGAGGGCGCGCGCGCGCAGGGGAGCCTTTGGACGAAGTGATGTCCCCGGGCGTGCTGGCCGGACTGCTGGTTGCGGTGCTTCTCGCCTGCTTTGTCCCGGGGGGCCCGGGCGAGGCCGCTGCGCAGTCCGCGGACCTGGTGCGCGTGGGGCTGCTGCTGGGCCAGGAGTCCCTGACCGTAGCATGCGCCGCGCCGTTCGACCTGATAGACGTCGACTCAGGACGCCGCGAGACGCTCGAGGCAGGCCGCCTGAGCGTGCGCGCTGCGCCCGCAGGGCTCGAAATGGAAGGCATCGGCTACGGCGCCACGGTCCGCCTGGTGCCGCGGGGCGTCCCTATCTCTCTCGGCGGCAGGCCATACCGGGGCGTCGTCGAGCTGCGCCGCACCGCGGCCGGGCGCGTGACCGCCATCAACGAGCTCGACGTCGAGGAGTATCTCTACGGCGTCGTGCGCAGCGAGATGGATCCGCGCTGGCCGCCCGAGGCCTTGCGGGCGCAGGCGATAGCCGCGCGCTCGCTGGCCGCCGGGAGTGCCGGGAGGTTCGCGTCCGAGGGCTACGATGTGCGCTCGACAACCGATTCGCAGGTCTACGGCGGGATAGCCGCCGAGGACGCCCGCACATCGGCCGCGGTGGACGCCACGCGCGGGCTCGTGCTGCTCTACGGCGGCAGGCCCGCGTTCGCCGCGTATCACGCCGATTCGGGCGGCGCCACGGAGAGCAGCGAGTACGTATGGGGAAGCGTGACACCTCATCTTCGCGGCGTGCCCGATCCCTTCTCCAGGGACGCGCCCAACCATGAGTGGACGCTCCGGCTGCAGCTGGCGGCGATCGAGGCGCGCCTTGGGCGCGCGGGCCGTCCCTTGAGGGGCCTGTCCCGGCTCGAGGTCGCCTCCACCAGTCCGTCAGGGCGCGTGATGCTCCTGCGGCTGGTGGCCGCCTCCGGAGGAGGCGAGGTGCGGGGCAGTGAGTTCCGCGCCGCCATGGACCCCAACGTGCTGCGCAGCACCCTGTTCGCCGTGCGCTCCTATCCTGCCGAGGACACCGTCGAACTCGCCGGACGGGGGTTCGGACACGGCGTGGGAATGAGCCAGTGGGGCGCCCGCGGAATGGCGCTGGCGGGCCGCGACTACACCGCCATCCTTAGACACTACTACACGGGAATCGTGATTGCCGCGCGGCCCTGATGCGCCTGTCGGATTTCGACTACACGCTTCCTCCTGAACTCGTCGCGCAGCATCCGGCCTCGCCCCGCGACGCATCGCGGCTGCTGGTGCTCGACCGCCCCACGCAGCGTGTAGCGCACCGCATCTTTCGCGAGATCGGCGACTACCTGCGCGCCGGAGACGTCCTGGTGGCAAATGACACGCGCGTGATTCCGGCGCGCCTGCGCGGGCGGCGCCGGGGGGGCGGCGGGGCGGCCGAGCTGCTGCTGCTGCGCGCAGTGGGTGGGGGAGCAGGGAGCGAGGAGGTCTGGGAGGCACTGGCGCGACCCGGGCGCCGGCTTCGGCCTGGGGCGGTCGTAGAGGTCGGCCCTGACAGCACACTCCTGGAGGTGGTGGGCCGCCTGCCGCACGGACGCCGCCTCGTGCGGCTGGCTTCCGGTGAGAGCATGCTCGACCTGCTGCGCCGCTGCGGCGAGGTGCCGCTTCCCCCGTACATCCGGGATCGGTGCTCTGGCCCCGAGGACTACCAGACCGTCTATGCCCGCGAGGAAGGCTCGGTGGCAGCGCCCACGGCCGGGCTGCACTTCACGCCCGAGCTGCTCGCTCGGCTGCAAGATCAGGGCGTGGGGCTGGTGACGCTGACCCTGCACATCGGGCTGGGGACCTTCCAGAACGTGCGCGCAGAGGATGTGCGCACGCACCGAATGGAATCCGAACACCTGACGCTGACCCCGCAGGCCGCCGCGGCCATCAACGCGCGCCAGGGCCGGCTGATAGCGGTGGGCACCTCGGCCGTGCGCGCCCTGGAGACCGCGGCGGCCCCGGACGGCCGGCTACAGGCGTACAGCGGGTGGACCGACCTGTTCATTACGCCCGGTCACGCGTTTCGCGCCACAGAGGGGTTGGTGACGAACTTCCACCTGCCCAGGACCACGCTGCTTATGCTCGTATGCGCGTTCGCCGGGCGCGAGGCGGTCCTGCGAGCGTATGCCGAGGCGGTCGCGGAGCGCTATCGCTTCTACAGTTTCGGTGACGCGATGCTGGTTCTCTAGCGACCGGCGACCTCGTACCCGGCCGTCTCCAGGCGGCGCACCGCATCGGCGCGGTACCGGCGGTCGAGCTGCCAGGCGCCCGGGCGCAGCGGGTTCTGGTACGCTCCCAGTCCTCCCAGCAGCCTCCTGATGTTCTCGTCCTCAGACTCCCCGGCGCGGATCTCGACGCCGCTGTTGGGCGTGTCGTGCACCTGGACCGCGCGGGCCTGGATCGCGGCCGCCGGCCGCCCGCCGGGATTGAGCGAGGAAACAGCGACCTCAGGGGGAGTCAGAGCACCAGCGCCTTCTTCCTCAGGCATTCCGGCCTCCAGGGGGTGTGTATGCCCACATTCTACGGCCTTGCCAGGGGGCGGGCAATGCGGCCGCACATCCCTGGCCTGTCGTGGAGGAAAACGCGCTCCCTCGCCGGAAGGATGCAGGGGGTGAACAAGGGAGGGTGGATGGTGATCAAGGAAGCGGGCGACGCCAACGTGGTACAGATCAAGGACGATCCCTGGGAGATGGCCCTGGAGCAGTTCTGGCAGGTGGCCGAACGCCTGGCGCTCAAGCGCGGGATCAAGGAATACCTGGTTACGCCGCACCGCGAGTTGACCGTGAACTTCCCGGTAAAGATGGACGATGGGTCCATCCGGATCTTTACGGGATACCGCGTGCACCACAGCACCGTGCTCGGCCCGAGCAAGGGAGGCATACGCTACCACCAGGACGTGACCCTCAACGAGGTTCGCGCGCTGGCCATGTGGATGACCTGGAAGTGCGCCCTGGTGAACCTGCCGTACGGCGGCGCCAAGGGCGGCGTGGTCGTTGATCCCACCACGCTGTCCGCCGGCGAACTGGAGCGCCTGACGCGGCGCTACGCCTCCGAGATCAGCGTTATGATGCATCCCCTGGGCGACATCCCGGCGCCGGACGTGGGCACCAACGACCAGGTCATGGCCTGGATCATGGACACCTACAGCATGCATGCCGGGCACTCGGTGTCCGCCGTGGTTACCGGCAAGCCGGTCTCGATCGGGGGCTCGGTGGGCCGGAAGGAGGCGACCGGCCGCGGCTGCATGATCTCCGCGCGCGAGGCGGCGCGCATGCTCGGCCTTCCCTGGAGCGGAGCGACCGTGGTCGTGCAGGGATTCGGGAACGTCGGATCGGCCACCGCGGCGCTGATGCACGCCGAGGGCTGCAAGATAGTGGGCGCCAGCGACGTGTACGGGGGCATCTACAACCCCGCCGGGTTCGATGTCCCCGCGCTGTTGAGGCACGTGGCGCAAACCAAGAGCGTCGTGGGATTCCCCGGAGCCGACGCGATCTCCAACAAGGAGCTGCTCGAGCTGCCCTGCACCTATCTTGTGCCGGCCGCCCTGGAAGGCCAGATAACCGATGCCAACGCCGACCGCATCAAGGCCCGCGTGATCGTGGAGGGCGCCAACGGTCCCACCACGCCCGACGCCGACGCGATCCTGGAGCGAAAGGGCGTGACGGTCCTGCCTGACATCCTGGCCAACTCCGGCGGGGTAATAGTGTCGTACTTCGAGTGGGTGCAGGACCTGCAGTCGTTCTTCTGGAGCGAGGAGGACATCAACCAGCGCCTCGAGCGCATAATGGTCCGCAGCGTGCGCGAGGTGATCGAGCTGGCCCGCTCGCAGGGCATCTCCTACCGGCTGGCCGCGATGCAGCGCGCGGTGGAGCGCGTGGCGGAGGCGCTGATGATACGCGGGATCTACCCGTAGCCGCACACGCCGCCATGGACTTCGAGGTGCTACGCCAGGCGCCGCGCAGCGCCGCCCGCGCCGGACGGCTTCGCACTTCCCGGGGAGAGGTGGAGACCCCGGCGTTCATGCCGGTAGGCACCAACGCCACCGTGAAGGCCCTGACCCCCGACGAGGTGGCCGAAACCGGCGCGCGCATCATCCTGGCCAACGCGTTTCACCTCTACCTGAGACCCGGGCCCGTGATCATCGAGCGTGCCGGGGGGCTGCACGCCTTCATGGGGTGGGCCGGTCCGATCCTGACTGACAGCGGCGGGTACCAGGTCCACAGCCTGGCGAGGACCCGGACGGTGGACGAGGAGGGGGTCGTCTTCCGGTCGCCCATAGACGGCAGCCAGCACCGGCTGACGCCCGAGGGCGTGGTGGACATCCAGCGGCGGCTCGGCTCCGACATCGTCATGCCGCTGGATGTCTGCCTAGGCTATCCCCACGACCCCGGCGAGGACAGGGCCGCGCTCGAGACCACGCTGGCCTGGGCCGCGCGTTCACGGGCGCACCACTCAAGGAGCGGAGCAGGAGCGCTCTTCGGCATAGTGCAGGGTGGGTTCGATCCCGTCCTGCGCGCCGAGGCGGCCCGGCGCACCGCGGAGATGGACTTCGTGGGCTACGCGCTGGGAGGGCTCGCCGTCGGTGAGCCCCGCCAGGTCATGATGGAGGCGATCGAGGCCGCGGTCGCCGAACTGCCAGGAGAGCGGCCGCGGTACGTCATGGGCCTGGGAGATACGCCGGGCGTGCTGGAAGCCATCAGGCGCGGGATAGACCTCTTCGACTGCGCGCTGCCGACACGCGTGGCCCGTACCGGGGTCCTGCTGACTCGCACGGGCAGGATCAACCTGCGGAACGCGCGCTTTCGAGACGATCTCTCACCACCCGACCCCGACTGTCCCTGCCGCGTCTGCGCGCGGACCACACGTGCCTACCTGCGGCACCTCTTTGCAGCCGACGAGATGCTGGGCCCCCGCCTGGCCACCTACCACAATCTGGCCTTCATGGGCGCGCTGCTCGAGGAGGCTCGCGCGGCACTGCGCCAGGACCGCTACGAGCAATGGGTCTTGGGGGTACTGGCGAGGCACCTCGCGCGGTGGTAACTTAGAGGAGACGCGCCCGGACGAGAGAAACCGTTGCTCATCCCCTGATCACGCAGGAGGGTTGTGCCGATGCCTCAACAGCAGTCGCAGGTCGCGGTGATTGTTCTGTGGGTATTGATCTTCGTTGTCTTCTACCTGTTGATGATCCGCCCCCAGAGGGCCCAGGCGCGCAAGCGCAAGGAGATGCTCGATGCGCTGCGGCGGGGAGATCGCGTCGTCACCATCGGCGGGATCCACGCCACGATCGCCGAGATCAAGGAGGACGTCCTGAGCCTCGACCTGGCCCCCAACCTCCGCGTCAAGGCCGACCGCGGGGCCGTGAGCTACGTGCGGTCGAAGGCCGAGCCGAAGGGAGAGGAGTGACCACGGAGCAGCGCCCCGCCGGCGGGTCGCCGACCCTGGAGGAAATCAAGCGCGATCCCGAAGTCGAGGCCTTCGTCACCAAGGCCAACGAGTACACCGGCGTGATCGGCTACACCGAGCATGGTGTGCGCCACGCCAGCTTGAGTGCCAACATCGCCACCAACGTCCTGCGCAGGCTGGGGCACGATGCCAGGACCGTCGAGCTGGGGGCCATCGCGGCGTACCTGCACGACATAGGCAACCTGGTCAGCCGGACGAGCCACGAACAGGCCTCGGCCATCCTGGCCGATCGCATCCTGGCGCGCCTGCAGATGCCGCCGGATGAGAGGGCCATCGTGATGGGCGCGATAGGCAATCACGAGGAACGGCACGGGGACGTCGTCAGCGCCGTGGGCGCCGCGGTGATCCTGGCCGACAAGTCCGACGTCCACCGCTCGCGGGTGCGCAACCCCGAGCCCAAGGACTTTGACATCCACGACCGCGTTAACTACGCCGCGGAGCACTCGTTCCTGCGAGTGGACGAGAAGAGCAAGACCATCACCCTGGAACTGACGATCGACACCACGATGTCTCAGGTCATGGAGTACTTCGAGATCTTCCTGGACAGGATGTTGATGTGCCGCCGCGCCGCGGAATTTCTGGGGTGCGGCTTCAAGTTACAGATAAACGGGGTCAAGTTGCTCTAGCCGTGTATGCGCCGAACAGCTGTGGTTCTACCCCTTTTCAACGAGGAGCCCACACTCGCGCGTGTGCTCGACGGCGTGCGGCGGTGGGCTGGGGGCGCATCCGTGGTCGTCGTGGACGACGGCTCGACCGACGGCTCCCCCGGGGTGCTGCGCTCCTACCCCGACATCGCCGTCATAACCCACGCGCATAACGAGGGCTACGGCCAGTCGCTGATCGACGGCTTCGCGTATTCCCTGGCGCACGGGTACGACACGGTGGTCACGCTTGACTGCGACGAGCAGCACGAGCCCAGGCAGATACCCGAGTTCACATCCGCGCTGGAGGCCGTCGACATCGCCTCCGGGAGCCGCTACCTGGACCCGCGCATCGGCGGCGACAAACCTCCGGCCGACCGGCGTGCGCTGAACGAGGAAATGACCGGGCGCCTGCGCGCGCTCACGGGCTACGCGATCACCGACGCGTTCTGCGGCTTCAAGGCCTACCGCGCGGAAGCCCTGCGCAAGATGGAACTGACCGAGCCCTCCTACGGGCTGCCGCTGCAGGTGTGGGTTCAGGCCGCCCACCACCGGATGCGCGTGGTCGAGATTGGGGTTCCGCGCATCTACAAGAACCCGAAGCGCCGCTTCTGGGGAGGGCTGGACGACGTGGACGTCAGGCGGCGATACTACGAGGAGGTGCTGGAGAGAGAGGTGGTGCGTTGGCCGTTGTCCTTGCCATAAGCCCCCACCCGGACGATGTGGAGATCGCCATGGGAGGAACCGTGTGCCTGCTGCGGGAGCAGGGACACGAGGTGGTCCTGTGCGATCTCACCGACGGCGAGCCCACCCCCATAGGGTCGCCCGAGCGCCGCGCCGCGGAGGCAGAGGAGGCCTCGCGCCTGCTGGGCCTGCGGCGCCGCCTGACCCTTGGCCTGCCCAACCGGTTCCTTCAGGACACGATCGAGGCGCGGCTCCAGGTGGCCGAGGTGATCCGCGAGGTGCGCCCCGACGTCCTCTTCATCCCGTACTGGGTGGACGCGCACCCCGATCACGTCGCGGCCTGCGCACTGGCCGAGGCCGCGCGTTTCACCGCCAAGCTCACGCGCACGCCGATGAGGGGCGATCCGCACTACCCCGACCGCATCTACCACTTCCTCAGCACGCACTACCGCCTCCACGTCAAGCCGTCGTTCATCGTGGACATCTCCGATCACATCGAGACCAAGATGGCCGCGATCGCGGCCTACGCCTCGCAGTTTGGCGACGAGCGGGGCAACGCGGCGCTCCTTGACTTGATACGGGAGACCAGCGCCTACTGGGGGGGCCTCATCCACCGGCGGTACGGCGAGGCGTTTGTCTGCCGCGAGGAGATTGGGGTCGCCCGGTGGGACGGCCTGATCTGATGCCTGCTGCCGCGGACCCGCTCACATGGCCGGATGCCGAGATAGATATCCCTGCCACCTCTCCGGTGGCGGTGGCGAGCCCGGACTACGCGGTGTGGCCCGGGCTGGCGAGGGACAACCGGCGCGAGTTCGATGCCGCCACCACGGTCGTCGGCGGGCTCCCGCTGGGCGGGCTGAGGCGCGAAGCGCGCGCCGAGGCATTGGCCCTGGCCGCGGATTACACCGCCCGGTTGGGGCTTGGGGTGCCCGAGCACGCCGACGCGCAGGTGCTGTGCACCGGTCACCAGCCCGTGCTGGCGCACCCGGGCATCTGGATCAAGTACCTGGCCCTGGCGCGCCTGGTGCAGCCCGGGGGTGTGGGGCTCGACCTGATCGTGGACACCGACGCGGTTGCGGAGATTGCCGCGGAGGTGCCCAGGGCCAACGGCCTGCTTCGCCGCGAGCGGATCGTGCTTGCCACCGCCGCCCCCGAGGTCCCTGTGGAGTGTCTTCCATCACCGGATCCCGCGCAGTGGCAGGCGTTCCTGGAAGCCATTGACGCTTGCCTGCGGACCGCCGGGGGGGCTGAACTGGCCAGGGGATGGAGCCGAGCCCGGCTCCTGCCGGCGCCGCCTGCGGGGCTGGGGCTTGCTGGAGCGATAGCCGCGGCGCGCCGAGCCCTGGAAGGACGGCGTCCCTACCTTGACCTGCCTGTTTCATGGCTTGCCCGCACGCGGGCGTTCCGCCGCTTCGTGCTCTCCATCGCCAGTGATCCAGCCCGCTTCGCTGCGGCGCACAACACGACGCTTGCAGCCTACCGCGCGCGCCACGGTATTCGCACCGGCGCACAGCCGTTTCCGGACTTGGAGACAGACCCCGGGCGGACCGAACTGCCGTTCTGGCTGGTGACGGAAGGCGTGAGGCAGGCGCTGTTCGTCGCCTCGGGCGGCAGGTTTTGGGCCGACGGCCGCGACGCCGGCCCGGTTCCCGACGATCCGGACGATCCGGCGCTCGCGGCGATGGCGATCCGCCCCCGCGCGCTGGCGCTTACCGCGTTTGCCCGGCTGGCTGTCTGCGACCTGTTCATCCACGGCATCAGCGGCGGGAGGTACGACCGCGCGACCGACGCCATCATGGAGACGTTCTACGGCGTACGCCCTCCGGCCTACGCCACGGTGACCGCGACGCTTCACCTGCCGTTCCCCGAGGGCGCGCCCTCGCAGGAGGAGCGCCGCCAACTGAGTCGCCTGCTGCTCGAGTTGCAGCACAACCCCGATCGCTTCCTTCCTCCGGGTGATGGACCTCACAGCGCGCTCGTGAACGAGAAGTGGGCGCTGATCCGGCACCTCGAGGGCGCCGGAGGGCTGACACGGCGGGAGCGCAGGGCGGCAACCCAGCGCATCCGCGAGCTCAACCTCATCATGCGCGTCGCTGTCGCCGATCGCGTTGAGGCGACACAGGAGGCGCTCCGCCAGCACAGCCGGCGCGAGCAGGAGGCCGAGGTGGTCGGCTACCGCGGCTACCCGTTCCTCCTCTTCCCGGTTGAGGCGGTGGACGATCTCGTGGACCGGCTGGGCGGCGCTCCCAGAACAGGAGAAGAGCCCGGATGAGCGGCGGCAATCTGCCCGGGTGGGTCGTGGAGGCGCACCGGTTGGTGAAGGTCTTCGACTACCGGCCAGTGCTGCGGGGGATAGACCTGCGCGTGCGCCCTGGCGAGACGCTGGCGATCCTGGGCGCCAACGGCTCGGGCAAGACCACGCTGCTTCGTCTGATCTCTACCCTGCTTGCCCCCACGCGTGGGAGCCTGACCTGGTTCGGCGACCCGTCGGCGCCGCCGCAGGCGACCAGGCGCCGAATCGGCCTTGTCCCGCACGAATCACTGCTCTACGACTCGCTGACCGTGAGGGAGAACCTCGTGTTCTACGGGGGGCTGTACGCCGTGGCGCCTTCCCGGGTGGAGTCGGTTCTGGACGAGCACGCGCTGGCGCCCCTGGCCGCACGGAGGGTGCGCGTGCTATCGAGGGGACAGCGTCAACAGGTCAATCTGGCACGCGCCCTGCTGCACGCCCCGGATCTGCTCATCCTGGATGAGCCGTACACCGGGCTCGACGTGGGAGCAGCCGGGCGTCTGACCTCCACGCTGCGCGCATGCGCGGCGCGCGGCTGCGCCGTGATCCTGACGACGCACGACCCGGCCGGAGCCGAGGCGCTCGATGCCAGCGTCGCCATCCTGCTGGATGGGCGGCTCACCGGTGTGGGAGCGGCGATGGGGCTGAACAGAAGCATGCTCTGCGACTGGCTTCGCGAGGGACGGCGTTGAAGGCCGTGCGCCTGCTGGTAGGCAAGGACCTGCTCCTGGAGTGGCGCGGCCGAGAGATCGTCTCGGTCATGGGCCTGCTTGCGCTGCTGCTGGCCATCGTGCTCGGCGCCACGCGGTCGGGCGCGGATGCCGCGCCCTCGGCGATGTGGGTGACCTACGCCTTCGGCGCAACGTTGGGGTTTGCTCGCACCTTCGTCATAGAGCGCGACCACCTGGCCGGGCTCTTGCTTGCCCCGCTGGACCGCGGGCTGATCTTCCTGACCAAGGCGCTGGCCAACTGGCTCGGGCTGGTGGTCGTTCAGGTGTTGTCCCTGCCGCTGCTCGGCGCGCTGTTTACCGAGGCTATCTGGAGGCATCTTCCCGCGCTTGCCCTGCCCCTGTTGCTGGGCGGGATCGGTCTAGCCGCCGTGGGAACCCTGCTCGGGGCGCTCGTCGTGCAGGCTCGCCTGAGGGAAGCGCTCCTGCCGATCCTCATGCTCCCGGTCGTGCTCCCCCTTGTGATCGCGGCCGTGGGCGCGACGGCCGGAATCCTCGAAGGCCTGCCGCTTCGAGCAGTTGGCTCGGAATTGCGGCTGCTACTGGCTTTTGATATCATCTTCGTCACGGCGAGTTTCTTGCTGTTCGAGTACGTCGTTGAGGAATGATCGGCCGGTCGCCGGGGGGAGCATACGGGTGAGGGTGCTGCTGTTCCTCGGAGGCGCGCTGTTGCTCGTGGGCGTCGCCTGGGCGTTGCTGGTGGCGCCCATCGAACTGTTTCAGGGCGCCCCGCAGCGGATCATGTACGTGCACGTGCCCAGCGTGATCACCGCCTACGTGGCGCTGCTCGTTGTGTTTGTCGGGAGCGTGCTGTACCTGTCTCGTCGCGACCCTCGTTGGGACCGCCTGGCGCGCTCGGCGGCCGAGCTGGGTGTGCTGTTCGTCTCCATTACCCTGCTCTCGGGCGCTATCTGGGGGAGGGCGGTCTGGGGCGCCTGGTGGACCTGGGACGCGCGCCTGACCACCACGCTGGTTCTTTGGTTCATCTACGTAGGGTACCTGATGGTGCGCGCCTGGGCGCCTGGGGTCCGCGGCGCGAGCGCGGCCGCGGTCATTGGAATCGTGGGAGTGCTGGACATCCCTGTCATTCACTGGTCGGCCCGTATCCTGCGCACGCTTCACCCGCAGCCGACGGTCTTCCGCGTCGAGGGGCCTGCGCTGCCTGCTGGCATGCTGATCCCGCTCCTGGTCAATCTGGCCGCGTTCCTGGTCTTCTTCTCCGCGCTGCTCCTTCTGCGCATCGGGCAGGAACGGACCCTGGACGCGCTGTCGGAGGCCCTGGAGGAGGACGCGTAGGGGTGGGATACGTGGCCGCGGCCTACATCGTCATGGTCCTGCTGCTGGCGGGGTACGCCGCCACGCTCGTGGCGCGGCAGCGCCTGATCGCCGACCTTCGGGACGCGACCGGCGCGCGGGGGGCTCGCCGGTGATCCCGGCGCGCCGCAAACTGCTCGCCGGCGGAGCGATCATCGTGCTGGGGTTGGCGTTCGCGGCCTACCAGGGCGCCCGGTCCTCCCTGGTGTACTACCTGACCACCTCCGAGTTCGCGGCCCGGACGGAACTGCGCGCGGCCCGGGTCAGGATAGCCGGGAGGGTGGCGGAGGGATCCGTGGTCAGGTTCGGCGGCGAATCCCGGTTCGTGATCGCCGACGAGGCCGCGCGCCTGGAGGTGCGCTATCGCGGGCCGCTGCCCGACCTGTTCGCTGAGGGCAAGGACGTGCTCGTGGAGGGACGGCTGGCCAGCGACGGGGTCCTGCAGGCCTCGCAAGTCATCTCTACGCACCCGGTCGAGTACAAGGAGAAGCGCCCGCGGCGGTGAGCGCATGATCGGGGAGCCCCGTGGGTGAGATCGGCAGGTTCGCCCTGCTGGCCGGTCTTGTTGTCGCCCTCTACGGCCTCGCGGCGACGACGCTGGGCATCGCGCTACGCCACGGCGGGTGTCTCGCCAGCGGGCGTCGGGCCGTGGCGGTCTGGGCGCTCCTGGTGGCGCTGGCTTCGGCCGCGCTGTTGACCGCGTTCCTCACCCGGGACTTCTCTGTGCGCTTCGTCGCGCTGGTGAGCGACTCAGCACAGCCCCTTGGGCAGACGATTGCGGCCTTCTGGGGCGGGCACGACGGCGCGCTGCTGCTGTGGGCCCTCATCCTGGCGGGCTACATGGTCGCGGCGGTCTGGGGCCTGCGCTCGCACCCCGACCTTCAGGGCCCTGCGACCGCCACGCTGCTGTTCGTGGCCGTCTTCTTCTCAATCCTGCTGGCGGGCGCGAGCAATCCGTTTTCGCCGCTGGTTCCGCCGCCCCCTGATGGGCAGGGGTTGAACCCCCTACTGCGCAACCCGTGGATGTTGGTTCACCCTCCGATGCTCTACCTGGGGTTCGTCGGCATGAGCGTGCCGTTCGCGCTTGCGGTGGCATCGCTCATCACGGGCCGCCTGGACGAGACCTGGGTGGCGCTCTCGCGGCGTTGGGTCATCGTGCCGTGGATCTTCCTTACGCTGGGCCTGCTGCTGGGGGCGAAGTGGTCGTACGTGGTGCTGGGATGGGGTGGCTACTGGGCGTGGGACCCGGTTGAGAACGCGGCGCTCATGCCCTGGTTGACGGCCACGGCGTTCATCCACTCTGTCCAGGTCCAGCAGAGGCGTGGAATGCTGGCGGCGTGGAACATGGCCCTGGTCTTGCTCACCTTCGGGCTGACGGTTCTCGGCACCTTCCTTGTGCGAAGCGGGGTGCTGTCCTCGGTCCACGCATTTGCCGAGGCGCCCCTCGTAGGCTATCTCTTCCTGGGCTTCCTGGCGATCCTGCTGCTCGCCTCCTTCGGCCTGCTCACCTGGCGGTGGGAGAGCCTGCGCGGCCGGGGAACCGTCGAGTCGGTTCTGTGCCGGGAGACGGCCTTTCTTGCCAACAACCTGCTGTTTGTGGCCGCGGCCTTCGTTGTGCTGCTGGGCACGCTGTTCCCGATCCTGACAGAGGCCCTGGGCGGCGTCAAGATCAACGTCGGGCCACCCTACTTCAACACGGTGATGGTGCCCATCGGCGTAGGCGTGCTGCTGCTGATGGGGATCGGTCCGCTGCTGCCGTGGCGCCAGGCGTCGCCCGGCCGGCTTGCCAGGAACCTCGCGCTCCCGGCGGCCGCGGCGGTGCTCTGCGCACTGGTGCTGGGCCTGCTCGGCGTGCGTCACGCGGGCGCTCTCCTCGTGCTTGCCACCGCCCTGTTCGTGCTGGGCACGATCGTGCAGGAGGCCGTCCTGGGCACGTGGGTTCGCGTGCGACAGGGGGAGGCCGCGCCCGTAGCCCTGGCGAGGCTGTTCGCACAGGACCGGCGCCGCTACGGGGGCCACGTGGCGCACCTCGGTATCCTCCTGCTGCTCGCAGGGACCGCGGCAAGCAGCGTCTTCGACACCCAGGCCGGCGACACGCTGCGCCCGGGGGAGCGCATGAGCATCGGGCGCTACACCATCGAGTACGGAGGCCTCAGCCACAGGGATCTCCCGGGCACAGAAGTCACCGAGGCAACGCTGCGCGTCTGGGCCGGCGACAAGTACCTGGGGGCGTACACGCCGGGGCGGTACTACTATCGCGCGCAGGAGCAGCCGGTGCACCATGTCGCCGTACGCTCGACGCCGCGCGAAGATCTCTACATGATCCTGTCAGAGTGGACGCCGGATGGTGCGGGGACGATCCGCGTACTCGTGCATCCCATGGTATCGTGGCTCTGGGCCGGGGGCGCCGTGGCAGCGCTCGGGGCGGCGCTCGCGGTCCTGCCCGAACGACGGTTGAGGGCGCAATGATCGAGGCGGGTTTCTTCGTCACGGCGGTCCTTCTGGCAGCATACCTGCTTGCGCCGGTGTTCCGGGCGACGCGGATTGCAGAGGCTGACCCGCGCGATGCGCTCGAGGCCGCGCATATCCCCCGCCAGATGCCCGGGTCAGGGGCAGGCCAGTGAGGGCACTCCTGCTGGCCGCACTGCTGCTCGCTGGTGTCCCGGAGGGCTTAGTCGCTGCCGCGCCCGCGGGCGGGGTTGCCTCCGGGCTGGTGCGGCACGCCACCACCGGGAAGCCTGTCCCGGGGACCGAGGTGACGCTCCTCCTGGTCGGCCCGGACGGCGCCGTGCAGGCGGGTCGGACGCGCAGCGACGCGCGCGGGAGGTTTGAGTTTCGCGGCCTGCCGGAGGGGCGATATCTCGTGCAGTGCGTGCGTGACGGGGTGACCTACGCGGCGCACGCCCTTGTGGGGAGCGGGATGCCGCAGGAGACCGTCATTCAGGTGTACGATGCTTCGGACCGGGTGCCGCTTCGCCTCTCGCTTCTGGGCATCGCGGTCGAGGTCAGGTCCGGATACGTGCGCGTCTCCGAAGCCGCCCACATCAGGAACACGGGAGGAGCGACCTTCTTGGGCCGCGTGATCCTGCCCCTGCCCGCAGGAGCCAGGTACGTTTCCTTCTTTGACGGGCTGCACGCGCCCGGGCTGGAGGGCGGTGCGATCGTGGACAGGCTCACGGTGCGGCCTGGCACTCACCAGGTCGCGTACGGCTACAGCGTGGCTGGCTCAGGCGAAGTGGACCTGGGGCGCAGGCTGCCGCTTTCGGCTGAACGCCTGGAGCTGTTTGTCACCGCCCCCGCCGAGGCGCGTTCCCCGCTGCTGGCGCAGGTCCCGCCGCTGACCACCGGGGGGCGAACCTACACGCGCGCGGCCGCGCGCGCCGTACCCGCAGGCGATCTTCTCCTGACGGTAGAGGGCGTGCCGGTGCTGCGGCAATGGCCGGCGCCGGCGGCGGCCGCGACGCTCGCCGGCCTGCTGACCCTGGGGCTGGCCTGGGCCGTGCTGCGCCAGGGAGGCCGCTGATGTCCGGGACGTCGCGCGCAGGAAACGATCTGGATAGCATCTACGCGCCGGTGGCCGCGGACCTGGACGCGCTCGCTCACACCCTGCGCCGCGAGCTCGCGTCCGGCGACCCGTTCATCTCTGGGCTGGTGGATCACGTGCTGTCAGCGAAGGGAAAGCTCATCCGCCCGGCGCTGGCGCTGCTTTGCGCGCACGCCTGCGGGGGCGCCGGCGAGCAGCGGATCCTGCTGGCCGGCGCCGTGGAGTTGGTGCACGTGGCCTCGCTCATCCACGACGACATCATTGACGCGGCCGACCTGCGACGGGGCACCAGGACCGTGAACGCCCGCTGGGGCAACCAGATCGCGGTCCTGGCTGGCGACTACCTGTTCGCCACGGCCTTCGGTATGATCAGCCGCATCGGCCACCCGCAGGTTGCGCCGGCGATTGCCGAGGCCTCGGTCTTGATGAGCCGGGCGGAGATCATGGCGGCCGAGACCGGCTCCCAGATGCACGAAGACGAGGCGCGCTACTACTCGATCATCGGGGGCAAGACCGCGGCCCTGTTCTCCGCCGCGTGCCGGTGCGGCGCGCTGCTGGCCGGCGCACCGCCTGCCATGGCCGCGGCGATGGCCGAGTTCGGGCACAGGTGGGGGCTGGCGTTTCAGATCACCGATGACATCCTCGATCTCGTCGGAGATCTCGAGTCGCTCGGGAAGCCCACAGGGAGCGACATCGCCACGGGTACGATCACGCTGCCTGTCATCGCGGCGCTGCGCAACGCGTCGGGCCCCGACCGCGAGCTCCTGCTTGACATGCTGCGGCGGCCACGGGATGCCGACGCGCACGCCGCGACGCGGGGCCTGCTTGCTCGTCTCGGCGGGCTCCGGCACGCGGTGGACGCCGCTGCGGAACACGCGGTTGCGGCCGCCGCCGCCCTCGATGTGCTGCCGGGCGGTCCGGCCCGGACCAGCCTGCTGCGCCTGTCGCAGTTCGTGGTGGACAGGACCCGCTGAGGGCCGGGGAGGGTGTCGGGCGTGTCGAGCTCCAGCCTGCTGCAAGTGGTGCCTGCCGCCGGCGCCTTCGGCGTGGGCGCGCACCTGGCCGTGGCCCTGCTCATGCTGCTGCGCTACGCCGACACGCGCGGGCGCGTGGTCCTGTGGTGGGCGGCGGCATACACGCTCCTCACCGCGCACGCGGTGGCCGACGCGATCATCGGTGCGGCCGCTCCCCCGGCGCTGGCGGCCGCAATGCACGCACTGCGACTGGCGGCCGCCCTGATGCTGTTTGGGTCGTTTCAGGCCCACCGACCTCTTCTCCGATGGGGAGCGGCGGCGGCCCTGATGGCTGCTTCCGCGTCCTTCCTGCCAGGAGCCTCAGGAAGCGTCCCGCCCTGGAGCGCGCTGCCACCGGCGCTCGTCGCCGGAGCGCTGTTCGTCGCATCCGCGGCGCGATACCATCGAGCGCAGAAGCGCAGGCGTGACCCGGGCACCCACCTGATCGTTGGGGGACTCGCCCTGACCGGGTTGCTGGCCGTGGGCTCTCCGTTCGTGCGGTCGCTGGAGTGGGGCGGGGACCTCGGCACCGTGCTGGCAGGGCTCTTCACCCTCATGCTGGGGGCAGGGGCGGTCCTGCGTTCGTGGAGCGACACGCGCGAGCTTGAGCTGCTGAACGCCATCGCCGGTGCCCTGAACCGCCTGACCAACGTTCGGGAGTCGGTTCAGGAGGCGCTGCGGCTGGTAGGCCGGCTGCTAGGCGTCGAGTCGGGATGGGTCTTCCTGCGCCAGGGCGATGGTGCTACCCTTGCCGCCTCCTTTGGGCGAGCGGCGCAGCTGGTCGTCAACGCCAGCCCGGGTGAGAGCGGAGACTGTCACTGCTTGCGCATGCTGGCCGAGGATCGGCTGCCGCCTGCCGCCAACGCCGTGGAATGCCAGCGAATGGCAAGGGCTGGGATTGCCCACACGCGGCACGCTACCGTTCCGGTGCGCGTGGGCGCGCGCACCCTGGGGTTGATGAACCTTGTCCTGCCCGGCCGGCGCACCTTCAGCGAGCGCGAGCTCCAGATGCTCTCGACGGTGGGACACCAGATCGGTCTGGCCGTGGAGCGCGGCTCGCTCTTCGACGAGGTCGCCGCCAAGGAGCGGGCCCGTGGGGAACTGCTCGACAAGCTGATCTCCGCGCACGAGGACGAGCGCAGGCGCATCGCCCGCGAACTGCACGACGAGGCCGGCCAGGCCCTGACGGCGCTGATCGTGAACCTCGAGCTCGCCGCGCAGGAGGAATCGCCCGAGCGCGTGCGGGCACACATTGTCCAGCTGCGTGATCTTGCCGAGAGAACGCTGGCCGAGATCCGCCGTCTGATATACGACCTGCGCCCGTCTATCCTTGACGATTTGGGTCTCGTCGCGGCGCTACGCTGGTACGCCAAGTCGCTTCTCGATCCCCGCGGCATCAGTTGGAGTCTTACGGTCAGCGGCCTGGCGGGCCGCCTCCCGCCCTCCATGGAGACCGTGGTGTTTCGGCTCGTGCAGGAGGCCTTGGCAAATGTGCAGCGCCACTCCAGGGCCACCGCCGTGACCGTGAGCCTGGCGCTCGCCGGGAGGGAGTTGCGCGTCCGCATTGAAGACAACGGGCAGGGTTTCGACGTCCAGAGGATCCGCACGGCCGGCAGCGACGGCGGGTTCGGTCTCATTGGCATGCGCGAACGGGTTGAGCTGGTGGGAGGCCATTGGGAGGCGCACTCAAGGCCCGGGGCAGGCACGATAATCACGGCCGCGCTGCCGCTGCGCGACGCGGGGGCGGATCAATGAAGCGGATCCGCGTGGTAGTCGTGGACGATCACACAATCGTCCGCGAGGGTGTGCGCATGATCCTGGCGGCGCATCCCGACATCCAGGTAGTGGCGGAGGCCGGAACCGGACCCCAGGCGATCGCACTGGTCGCGTCGGTGTGCCCCGATGTCGTCGTGATGGACATCAGCATGCCCGGCATGACCGGCATTGAGGCCACCCGGCGGATTCGGGAACGAATGCCGGGCGTCCGGGTCCTGGCGCTCACGATGCACGAGGACGAGCACTACGTCTTCCAGCTGCTGCGCGCCGGGGCGTCCGGGTACGTGCTGAAGCGTGCGGCGGCCACCGACCTGGTGGACGCGGTTCGGGCCGCGAGCCGGGGCGAGGCGTTTCTCTACCCATCGGTTGCCCGGACCGTGGTTCAAGACTACCTGAGGCGCCTGGACAGCGGGGAGACCGAGCGCAGGCGATTCGACGGGCTGACCTCGCGCGAGCGCGAAGTCCTGGCGCTGATCGCAGAGGGGTTGACCAATCAGGGCATCGCCAGCCGCCTCTACATCAGCATCAAGACCGTGCAGACGCACCGCGCGCACATCTTTGAGAAGCTGGGGCTTCACGATCGCACCGAACTGGTTCGATACGCGATCAGGAAGGGACTCATCGAACCCTAGGGCACGAAACTCAGGGGGTGGGGGCCTATGAACTTCGCCACTTTCGGTCACCCGCGGACCAGCAGGCAGAAGTGGTTCGCCGATGGGATGCGGCGGGTGCTCCTGGCGCGAGGACTCGACGAGACCTCAGCGGATCAGGCGCCCAGGGTCGTACTGCACCTTGTGAGCCTGGAGGCTCCCCGCCCCTTCCGTCGCAGGGCGCAGGCAACGTTCGTTGTCTCGGTGATAGAGGGCCCGCTTCCGGAGGGCGAGATCCTGCCGGCGCTGTACCCGTTGCTGGTGCGCACGCTCAGCAACATGGTTATATACCTGCTGCCGGAGGGAAGCGAGGCGCGCGCCTACGTCGTGACGCTGGAGCAGGGCTACTTCGCCGTGGATGGGGCCGGCGAGGAGGAGTTCTTCGACAGCATCTTCACCAGGATGTACCCACTTGCATCGGCGCAACTCGTCATTGCCAACGAGTTCCACACGGACCTGGAGGAGGAGCTCTGGGGGGGAGATGAGCTCACCGCGGCGCTGGGTGAGGCCGGAGCGCATCTCGACGCGCTCAACCTGCTGCCGGCGGCGTTTCCCATCGAGGAACTGCTCCCACCGCGCGATCTCGAGCACGTCAGGCGGCTGTTTGGCCTGGGGGGGTTGTCGTACGGTAACCTCAGCGCGCGCAAGGACGCCCGGCGCTACTGGATGAGCGCCAGCGGGGTGAACAAGGCCGCGATGCGCGTAGTGGGTCGCGACATCCTCATGGTCAAGGGATACGACCAGGAACGCAACGTCATACTGCTGAGCGTTCCTCCCGGGATCGAGCCGCGCCGCGTGTCGGTGGACGCGATCGAGCACTGGATGATCTACACGGAGCACCCCGGGGTCGGCGCCATCATCCATGTCCACGCGTGGATGGAGGGCGTCGCCTCGACACAGGTGCAGTACCCGTGCGGCACCTATCAGCTTGCCCAGGCGGTGGCCGAGCTCGTGCGCCAGAGCCCTGATCCTGGCCGCGCCGTGATCGGCCTGCGCAATCACGGCCTGACCATCACGGGCCCCGACCTGGACGACATCCTCGATCGCGTCGCCGGGCGGCTGATGCAACGGGTGCCGATGCTGTAGGGCCCGAGAAGCCCACGGATCCGGGCGCTCGCGGCGAGTCATCGGGCGGGCAGTCGAAGAATCCACTCCACACCCGATGCCTCCCCCCAGGGGGGTTTTCGGATAATGCAGGGGAAGATGGCGCCTACTACACCCATGAAGCTTGCTGTCTCAGGGAAGGGGGGGGTTGGCAAGACTACCCTGGTGGCCCTTCTGGCGGCATCTCTGGCGGAGCGCGGCTACCGCGTGACCGTCATAGACGCCGACCCGAACCCCACCCTGGCGGCAGCCCTGGGGCTGCCGCCTCTGCCTATGACGCCCCTGCTGGAGTTGCGGGAGGAGATCGAGCAGCGGGTCGGCGGCGCCGACGGCATCGTGCGGCTGAACCCCAAGGTGGACGACCTAGTGGAGCGGGTCGCGGTGACCCACCGGGGCATCCGTCTCGTGGTGGCGGGCGCCATAACGCGAGGCGGAGCCGGGTGCGCGTGCCCTCAGAGCGTTCTGCTGCGTCGCGTGATCGAGTTCCTGGCGCTGGAGCGCGACCAGGCCCTCCTGGTTGACCTGGAGGCCGGGCTCGAACACCTGGGGCGGCGCAGCGCCCACGCGGCCGACGCCCTGCTGGTGGTGCTGGATCCCAGCCGGGCGAGCCTGGAGACGGCCGGCCGTATCAGGCGCCTGGCCGGCGAGATAGGGATCGCCGAGGTGCTGGGTGTGGCCAACCGAGTACGCGGCTCCACCGACGAGGCCTTCATGACCGAGCACCTCGATGGTCTCGAACTGATCGGGACGATTCCATATAGCGAAGTCCTAGCAGAGGCCGAACGCACGGGAAGACAGGCTGAAACGGACGATGCCGCCGTGGCCGCCGCAGTGGCCCGGCTGACCGACGCACTGGAGACCAGGTTCAAGGGGAGGGTAAGGGTATGAGTGACACTGCCCAGCAACCGGGCCGCACGGATCCTGCCAGCGTGGAGATGCGGGGGCGCGCCAAGGCCGAGAAGATCAGCACGATCTGGGACCGCTACGAAGCCCTGGGCTCCCAGTGCCGCGTGGGCGAGTTGGGGATTTGCTGCACCGTCTGCCATCTCGGGCCGTGCAACCTGGGGCTGCCCGGCAGCAAGCGGCCCCAGATAGGCGTATGCGGCGCGAACATAGACACCGTCGCCGCGCGGAGGCTGGCGCGCGACATGGCTGCGGGCTCGGCCGCCCACTCCGATCACGGCCGGTCGGTGGCCCAGTTGCTTCTCATGGCGGCGCGTGGAAAGGCGCCGGGCTACGGCATCAAGGATGAGGGCAAGCTGCGCGCGCTGGCCGCGGAACTCGGGGTCGCCCTGGATGGCCGCAGCGCGGCTGAGATCGCCGAGGAGGTGGCCCAGGCCTGTCTGGCGCAGTTCGGGCAGCAGGAAGGCGAGCTGGCCTTCGTCCGCCGCGCGCCGTCCAAGCAGCAGGAAGCATGGCGCAGGCTGGGCGTCACCCCGCGCGGTGTGGATCGCGAGGTCGTGGACGTGATGCACCGCACCAACATGGGCGTGGACACCGACTACAAGAGCCTCATCCTGGGCGGGATCCGCAGCTCGCTCGCAGATGGGTGGGGCGGTTCGATGGTCGCCACCGACCTCCAGGATGTCCTCTTCGGGACCCCCGTCCCGTTGCGGGCCCAGGTGAACCTGGGCGTGCTGCGGGCCGATCAGGTGAACGTCCTCGTGCACGGCCACGAGCCGATGCTGGCCGAGGCCATCGTTGACGCCGCCGCCGACCCGGCGCTGCTAGAGCGGGCCAAGGAGCTGGGCGCGACGGGAATCAACGTCGCCGGGATATGCTGCACGGCCAACGAGGTTCTGATGCGCCGCGGCGTTCCGATCGCCGGCAACTTCCTGCAGCAGGAGCTGGCAATGATAACCGGGGCGGTGGACGCGTTCCTGGTGGATGTTCAGTGCATAATGCCCGGCCTTGTCGAGGCGGCCTCATGCTTCCACTCGGAGATCATCGCGACCTCGGAGAAGGCCCGCATCCCGGGCACCAGGCACATCCCGTTCCACGAGGACCGGGCCGTTGAATCGGCGCGCGAGATCGTCGGGCGGGCAGTAGAGAACTTCGCGCGCAGGGATCGCTCCAGGGTCGTTATCCCGGACCAGAGGATGGACGTCGTGGCAGGGTTCACGACCGAGTCCATCACGCACATGCTGGGAGGCGTCTACCGCGGAGGGTGGCGCCCTCTGAACGACGCCATCATCGCCGGCCGTATCCGGGGCGTGGTAGGGGTCGTGGGCTGCGACAGCCCGAAGCAGATCCAAGACCAGTGCCATCTCGACCTGGTGACCGAGCTGCTCCGGCACGATGTGCTTGTGGTGCAGACCGGGTGCTCCGCCATTGCCTGCGGCAAGATCGGGCTCCTGCGTCCGGAGGCGGCCCTCAAGTACGCCGGCCGGGGCCTGCAGGAGATCTGCGAGACCGTGGGAATCCCGCCGGTTCTGCACGCCGGGTCGTGCGTGGACAACAGCCGGATCCTCACCGCCTGCGTCGAGATGGTGAAGGAAGGCGGGATCGGACGCGACTTCTCCGAGCTGCCCGTGGCCGCGGCCGCCCCTGGCTGGTGGTCAGAGAAGGCGATAGCGATTGGGTTCTACGCCGTCGCCTCCGGCATACTGACCGTGCTGGGTTCTCCTCTCAACATCCTGGGGAGCGACACGGTTACCCGCTACGTGACCGAGGAGATCGAGGGCGCAACCGGGGGCCGGTTCGCGTTTGAGACCGACCCGATCAAGGGGGCCGGCCTCATCGTGGCCCACCTGAACAAGAAGCGCGAGGCCCTCAAGCTGCGGCCCATGATGCACGATGCCGTTCTGGTCGGGGCGTAGCCCTGGTCTGTTGATGCTGGACCCCTGGTCCATAGAAACGTTAGGAGGGAAGAAGCCATGTCACGCATCATCGCCACCGCTGCGATCAGAGGGGCGCACAAGTACGTGGCCGAGGCCGAGGGCAAGCTCGTTGAGGCCATCGAGTCCAAGGGCGCCGGCCATCGGCTGGAGTTTCCCAACACCGCTTTCAACCTGCCCCTGATCCTGGCCCTGACCGGGATCAGGGTCAAGACGTTCGGGGACGCGTGGGAGCCGCTGCGCATCGCGCGGAACCTGCTTCCGCCCGTGCCCACCGACAAGACGTGGCTTCCTTACCTGGGAGGTGCGCTCGACGCGGGGGTCGCCACGCTGATGTCTCAGGAGATCATAGAGGCCCTGCGGTACGCCAACGGTACTCAGCCCGATGGGGTGTTCCTCGGGTTCACCGACGACGCGATCCTGCGCACACAGGGAATCAAGCTCGTGGACGGCCGCATGCCCGGATTCGCCGCGTGCGTGGGCGCCATGCCGACCACCGAGGCCGCGGTCAAGCTGGCCCGCGAGCTGCAGGAGCGCAACATCCTGGTCTTCCTGGCCAGCAGCACCGATGGACACAGCATGGCCGAGCAGCTGGCCGAGGCCGGCGTGGAGATGTCCTGGGACACATACCTGGTACCCTACGGCCGGGAGACCAGCGCCGCCGTGTACGCGCTCAACTTCGCCGCCCGTGCAGCCATGACGTTCGGCGGTATCGCCCCAGGCGACCTGGCCCGCGGGAGGCAGATCCTGCTCTACAACAAGGAGCGGGTGTTTGCCTTTGTGCTGGCCCTGGGTGAGGTTGACGACGAGAAGTACGCCACAGCCGCGGGCGCCATCAACTTCGGCTTCCCCGTCATCGCGGACACCGACATCCCCCAGATACTCCCCACCGGCATCTGCACCTACGAACACGTGGTGAGCAACATCCCGCACGACCGCATGGTAGCCAAGGCGGTGGAGGTGCGGGGACTGAAGCTCAAGATCACCAAGATTCCGATCCCGGTATCCTACAGCGCGGCGTTCGAGGGCGAACGCGTGCGCAAGGAGCAGCTCCACGTCGAGTTTGGCCGCCAGGTCTCGCCCGCGTTCGAGTTCCTGCGAGGGAGGGAGCTGCACGAGGTCGAGGACGGGCGGATCGAGGTGATCGGGCCCGACATGGACACGGTCTCCCCCGGCGGCGTGATGCCGCTCGGCATCCTGATTGACGTTGCCGGCCGCAAGCTCCAGAAGGACTTCGAGCCAATCCTGGAACGGCAGATTCACCGGCTGATCAACGGGGCCATGGGAGTCATGCACATCGGCCAGCGCGACATGCCCTGGATAAGGGTCAGCAAGGATGCGGTGGCCGCCGGGTTCCGGCTCCGTCACTTCGGCGAGATCCTCCATGCCAAGTACCTGGAGGAGTTCCCGGCACTGGTTGACAAGGTCGCGGTCACCATCTACTCGGAGGCTGAGCAGGTTTCGCAGATCATCGAGGAAGCCCGCAAGGTCTGGGACGAGCGCGACGCGCGCGTGGCCGGCATGACCGATGAGACGGTGGACGTGTTTTACTCCTGCACCCTCTGCCAGTCCTACGCGCCCAACCACGTCTGCGTAATCTCGCCGGAGCGGCTTGGTCTGTGCGGCGCTTACAACTGGCTTGACGGGAAGGCCAGCTACGAGATCAACTCCGCGGGTCCCAACCAGCCGATCGAGAAGGGCGCGTGCCTGGACGCCAACCTTGGAATGTACGAGGGCATCAACGCCTTCGTCTACAACAAGACCAACAAGACGGTAGAGCAGGTTAGTCTCTACTCGATGATTCACTCGCCGATGACGTCGTGCGGGTGTTTCGAGTGCATCATGGGCCTGGTGCCCGAGGCGAACGGTGTCATCATCGTCAACCGGGAGTTTGCTGGCCTCACACCGCTGGGCATGACCTTCAGCACGCTGGCGGGCATGGTGGGCGGAGGCGTTCAGACTCCGGGCTTCCTGGGGGTTGGGCGCCTGTACATGGCCAGCCGCAAGTTCATCCCGGCCGACGGCGGGCTGCAACGCCTGGTGTGGATGCCCAAGGAGCTGAAGGACGCCCTTCGCGAGAAGCTCGCGGTCCGGGCCAAGGACATCGGCGACGAAGGCTTTGTGGACAAGATCGCGGATGAGACAATGGCCACGACGGTCGAGGAACTCGTCGCACACCTGGAGCGAGTGGGTCACCCGGCGCTCCAGATGCCAGCGTTGCTATAGGGGGTCAAGACACGATGCCGCTCACAGCGCTTGACATCTACAAGCTCCTGCCCAAGACGAACTGCGGGGAGTGCGCCTTCCCCACCTGCCTGGCGTTCGCCATGCAGCTGGCCACCAAGAAGGTGGCCATTGACGCCTGCCCGTACGCCAGCGAAGACACCAAGGCCACACTGGCCGGCGCGGCAGCGCCGCCCATACGGCTGGTCAGCGTCGGGCCCGAGAAGCAGTGCATCGTCATGGGGAAGGAGACGGTGCTGTTCCGGCACGAGGAGACCTTCTATCACCCGACGGCCGTGGCCGTGCGCGTCCGCACCGACCGCTCCGCGGAGGAGCTGCGCGCGGCCTTCCAGCGCGTCCAGGCGCTTCAGTTCGATCGCGTCGGCCAGCACGTGCGCATCGAGATGGTTGCGCTCGAAGACGCCACCGGCGAGCCCGAGCGGTTCGCGGCAGCGGCCAGGCTGGCCGACGAGATGGGTCTTGCCCTGCTCCTTGTGAGCCCCTCGATCGAAGCGCTCGGCGCGGCCGCCTCCGCCGTCCGGGCGAACCGGCCGCTGCTCTACGCGGCGACCGCCGAGAACTGGGAGGCGATGGCAAAGCTCGCCAAGAGCTGCGGCTGCCCGCTGGCTGTGCGCGGGGGTAACCTCGACGAGCTGGCCGACCTTACGGCGCGCATCGCCGCCGCCGGGGTCAGCGACCTGGTCATTGATAGCGGGGCCAGGACGCCTGCGGCGACGCTGCAGGATCTCACGCAGATCCGGCGCCTGGCGCTGCGCAAGACCTTCCGGCCGCTGGGGTATCCTGCGATGGCGTTCGCCACCGCCGACGACCCGTTGGACCATCTCGTGCAGGCGTGCGCGTACGTCTGCAAGTACGCGGCCCTGGTGGTGACCGAGGAACTGGAGCCCTGGCAGGCGCTGGCACTGGTCACCGCTCGCCAGAACATATACACCGACCCGCAGAAGCCGATTCAGGTGGAGCCGGGCATCCATACCGTCGGGACACCCGACGACGCCTCGCCGGTACTGGTCACGACCAACTTCTCGCTGACCTATTTCACGGTGGAAGCCGATACCGAGACCAGCCGGACGCCGGCCTGGGTCGTGGTGGTGAACACCGAAGGCCAATCCGTGATGACCGCCTGGGCGGCCGACAAGTTCAACGCCGAGTCAATCGCCAAGGCGATCGCGGACTCGCAAATCGCCGACCGCGTCGGCCACCGCCGCGCGGTGATTCCCGGTGGGATAGCGGCCCTCAGCGGCAAGCTCGAGGAGCTGAGTGGCTGGCAGATCATGGTTGGGCCGCGCGAATCGGCGGGCATTCCGGCCTTCATGCGCACGCAATGGAAGGCTGCAAGCGCCGCAGCCAGCAGTTGAGGAACCGTGTGGAAGTGGTGGCGTAGTGCCTGCGCCTATCGTCAGATTCCAGCCGGATGCGGGCGCCGTCGCGGCCGAGCCAGGGCAGACCATCCTGGACGCGGCGTTCGCGGCCGGGATCGCGCTGAACAGCGTCTGCGGCGGGAGAGGCATCTGCGGGAGGTGCCGGGTTCGGATCGTTGCGGGCGGGGCCGAGGTCGAGGAGGGCGGCCGCATCCCTGGCGGCGGGGAGGTCCTGGCCTGCCTCTGCCGCATAACCGGCGACGTCACCGTGGATGTCTCCGAGCTCTCCCGGCTGGAGGGCGAGCAGATCCTGACCGGGGCCGAGAGGAATGGCTTGTTCGTTCCGACCCCCGAGGAGGCCGTGGGCAGGCCTCCGGAGTACGCCGCCCCGGCTCCCGCCGATCCCCTGGTGTTCGCCCTTCCGCTGCAACTGCCGGAGCCGACCATCCATGACAACCTGAGCGACCTCGGCCGCCTGACCCGTGAGCTGCGGCGGATCAGCGGCATCCAGGACCTCGTTGTTCCCCTTGAGGTGCTCCGCGCGGCGCCACAGGTGATGCGTGACGCCAACTGGGAGGTCACCGCGGTGCTGGCACGTACGGACGGCACCCACGGTCTCGTCGCGCTGCGGCCCGGCGCTGCCGCGTCCGGGCTGTACGGCGTGGCACTGGACGTGGGCACCACCACGATCGTGGCGCACCTGGTCGACCTGGCGAGCGGAGCCACGCTGGGAGCCGCGGCCGCGCTCAACCGGCAGGCCACCTACGGAGATGACGTGATCTCGCGCATCGTTCACGCCGACGAGCCAGGTGGGCTCCAGAGGCTGAGGGACGCCGCGCTGGACGGGGCCAACGCGCTGATCGGCGGGCTCGCGCAGGCGCAGGGCGCCTCTCGAGACGAGATCGTCGGCGTTGTGCTGGCGGGCAACACCACGATGCTGCACCTCTTCCTTGGACTTCCCCCGACCGAGATACGACGGGACCCCTACATCCCGGTGATCTCCGTACCCCCGGTCTTCCACGCCGCCGAGGTTGGGCTGCGCGTGAATCCCCACGGGGCGGTCTTCTGGATGCCCGGGGTCAGCAGCTATGTGGGAGGGGACATCACCGCCGATGTGCTGGCCGCCGGCCTGGATGAAGCCGACGAGCTCGGCATGCTGGTTGACGTGGGCACCAACGGCGAGACCGTTGTGGGAAACCGCGACTTCCTCGTGTGTTGCGCCTGCTCAGCCGGCCCGGCGTTTGAAGGGGGTGGCATCACCTGGGGGATGCGCGCGGCCATGGGGGCGGTGCAGCGCGTGAAGGTGAATCCCGATGGAGGGCTCTCCTGGTCCACGGTTGGAGGCAGAAGGCCCAGGGGCATCTGCGGCTCGGGCCTGGTTGACCTCCTCGCGGAGCTGCTCGCGGCAGGGTACCTGGACCGGGCTGGCCGGCTGCGGCCCGATGCGCCCGTGGTGCGCCAGGGCCCGGACGGCCTTGAGGCGGTGATCGTCCCGGCCCAGGAGAGCGCCGCGGGGCGCGACATCGTTCTGACCTCGGCGGACATCGAGAACCTCCTGAGGGCGAAGGCCGCGGTCTACGCCGGCGGCTCGCTCCTCACCCGGCGGCTGGGCATCGACATCCGCGACATCCAGCGCATCTATGTGGCGGGCGGCTTCGGCACCTACCTCGACATCTCGAAGGCCATCCTCATCGGCCTGCTGCCTGATGTGCCGGTAGAGCGCGTGACCTTCATAGGCAACGGGTCGGTGGCCGGCTCCAAGATGGCGCTGCTCTCCCATGAGACCTGGCGCCGGGCCGCCGATGTGGCGGCGAAGATGACCTACCGGGAACTCAGCACCGACGCCGGCTTCATGGAGGAATACGTCTCGGCCACGTTCCTCCCGCACACGGACTGCACGAGGTTCCCCCGCGCCTGCGCGCAGCTGGGCAGGCAGGACTGAGGAGGGCGCGAGGATGCCGTTTGTGTTGGCGGTGGCCGGCAAGGGCGGAACGGGTAAGACGACCATGGCAGGGCTGGTCATTCGAGCGCTGCGCCGCACAGGAAGAACCCCAATCCTCGCCGTGGATGCAGATCCGAACACGAACCTGGACGCGGCGCTGGGGCTGCGGCCCAACCGGGCGATCTCCGACGTGCTGCACGAGACCCGCGGGATGCGCGAAGTGCCCGGCAACCTTCCGCGCGCGACCTACCTGGAGTACCACCTCGAGGACTGCCTGGCCGAGGGGGAGGGCGTCGACCTGATCGTGATGGGGAGGCCGGAGGGCGCGGGCTGCTACTGCGCGGCCAACCATTTGCTGCGCGACTACCTGGACCGCCTCATGGGCGGCTACCCCTTCGTCGTCATGGACAACGAGGCCGGGATGGAGCATCTCAGCCGGCGCACCACGCGCGACGTCGGGCTGCTCCTGATAGTCAGCGACCCCAGCCTGGCCGGGGTGAAGGCCGCGCGGCGCATCCAGGACCTCGTGCAGGAGCTCGGTCTCTCGGTCAGGGAGATCGCGCTCGTCGTCAACCGCGCGTCCGCGGTCCCCGTGGCGGTAGAGCGCGTCTTCGGCGAGGGAGGTATCCGCCTGGGCGGGGTGGTGCCCGAGGACCCGCTGGTCGCGGCCTACGAACTGGAGGGCCGGCCTCTGCTGGAACTACCGGACGACTCCCCGGCCGCGCGGGCGGTTGCCGAGATCCTGGCGGAGGTCGGCCTGCCGGAGGCGGCGCGGCGATGAGCATCTATCAAGGGACCTACGACGGGCTTCGCGTCAAGATCGGCGCTCACGCCGTGGACTCGCTCGTCGCCCGCAGCGGCGCAGAGTTGCTTGGCCCGAATCTGATCGGGCTGCGGTGCGTTGGGCGCGACTATACGATAGCCCACCCGGAGGGCGTCGTGCTGGACGCAGAGGGCCAGCCCGCCGAAGTGGGCGTCGCCATCCTGTTGCTGCTCTACCTGCTCGAGGCCACCGGGGGCCCACAAGAGGGCAGGTGGATCTCGTTCGAGCAGCTTCCAGGCGGCCCGGGATACCTGGCCTCGTTCCGCGGCCGGGTCGTCTCGCCGATCCTTCGCGCCTTCGGCCCGGATCCTTCGCTGTTGCTTGAGGCCGGCAGGGAACTCGGCGGCGAACCGCTCGGGCAGGGCGATGTCTCGGTCTGCATTCCGGCGCTTCCCAGGGTTCCGGTGGCGTACCTCATGTGGAAGGGCGATGAGGAGTTCGCGCCCAGCGTCTCGGTGGTGTTCGACTCGTCGGTTCGAGGGTACCTCGATGCCGAGGTGCTCACCGCGCTGGCTGAGCATACGACGCGGCGGCTGGTGGCAGCAGTCAACCGCATACGCAAGGAGGGTGATTCAGGTGACCGTTGAGCTGGTGCGAGAGACCTGGCCTGGCAAGATCTTCTCCGTGACGCTCGGTGCCACGCCCGCGGAGGGCGGCACGCGCACCCACACCGTGACCGTGGGAGGGCACGCCGCGCTGCCGTTCCTTCCGGGGGATGCTCGCAGCCCCAACCCCCCGGTTGTGGCGATGGAGGTGCTGGACGCGGTGCCTGAGGACTGGCCCGAAGCCCTCAAGTCGCAGCTGGGCGATGTCATGGGCTCGCCCGCGGCCTGGGCGCGCAAGTGCGTGGAGGCCTACGGGGCGGGGCTGATCTGCCTCCGCCTGAACAGCACGCACCCCGACGTCCTCGACGCCTCTCCGGACGCCGCGGTCGCCACGGTGCGGTCGGTGCTGGAGGCCGTGCCCGTGCCCCTGATCATTCTGGGCTGCGGGCAGGCCGACAAGGACAACGAGGTCTGGCCGCGCGTGACCGAGGCGACTCGGGGCGAGCGGTGCCTGATCGGCGTGGCCTCTCCGGAGAACTACAAGACACTGGTGGTCTCCTGCCTGGCTGACGGGCATGCGGTTCTCTCCGAATCGCCGATTGACGTCAACATCCAGAAGCAGCTCAACATCCTCATCACCGAGATGGGGCTTTCTCCTGACCGGATCGTGATCCATCCGGGGAACGCCTCGCTGGGCTACGGCCTGGAGTACGAGTACTCGATCATGGAGCGGATTCGCATAGCAGGCCTGCAGGGCGACAGGATGCTGGCGCAGCCCATGCTTACCCTCTCGGCCGAGGAGTCCTGGAAGGCCAAGGAGGCCAAGCTGCCCGCATCCGCGCAGCCAGTCTGGGGATCGGAGGCCCGGCGCGGGCCGGCCTGGGAGACGATCACGGCCACCTCCTTCCTGCTGGCCGGGACGGACATCCTTGTGCTCATGCATCCCGAAGCCGTGGCGGCTACGAGGCGCGCTATCGCCGACCTCTGCGCGGCCACGACCTGACAAGGAGGAGCCAGATGTACATCGTGGGTGAGCGGATCAACGGGATGTTTCGATCGGTGGCCCGCGCGATACGCGAGCGCGACACGGCCGCGATCGCCGACCTGGCCAGGAGGCAGGTGAGCGCCGGGGCCAACGCCCTGGACCTGAACACCGGGCCCACGGGCGAGGACCCGGCAGAGGTGATGACCTGGCTGGTGGAGACCGTCCAGGACGCCGTGGATGCCACGCTCTCGCTCGACAGCCCCAAGCCGGCGGTGATCGCCGCGGGGCTGCGCGCGTGCCGGCGTCCCGCCATCATCAACTCCACGACAGGCGCGGCGGAGAAGCTCGACGCGCTGCTGCCGCTGGCGGTGGAGCACAACGCCGGGTTGATAGGCCTCACGATTGACGAGCGCGGCATCCCGCGCAACGCGCAGGCGCGCGCCGAGATCGCGCTCAACATCGTTGCGCGGGCCATGGAGGCGGGCCTGCCGACCGATCGGCTGTACCTGGACCCGATCGTGCTGCCGGTGAACGCCGCACAGGCGCAGGGCCCTGAAGCCCTGCGGGCGATCCCGTCGTTCCTGTCACTGTGCGAGCCCACCCCGCACATCATCGTCGGGTTGAGCAACGTCTCCCAGGGCGCGCCCAACCGCGGCCTGGTCAATCGCACTTTCCTGACGATGGCCATGGCCATGGGTCTGGACGCAGCCATCCTGGACCCGCTCGATCAGGAGCTGATGGATGCGCTGCGGACCGCCAACGTGCTCCTCAACCGGGAGATCTACTGCGACAACTACCTACAGGTGCGGACTGGCTAGCGGCCGGGAGCCGGGATGAACTACGAGGAGTCGATCGCCTATCTCAACGGGCTGATAGCCGGCCGGTTCTCTCAGCCGGCTCCGTACACGCCCGTCAAGCTGGAGCGCATGCGGCGCCTCTGCGAACTGCTCGGGGACCCCGAGCAGCGATTCCCCGCGGTGCTCGTTGCGGGAACGAAGGGCAAGGGCTCCACGGCCGCGATGATCGCCGCGATGGCGCAGGCGGCCGGCCACCGGGTAGGCCTCTACACCAAGCCTCACCTGGTGGACTTCAGGGAGCGTGTGCGCACGAACGGCGAGCTGATATCGAAGGGTGACCTGTCCCTCCTCGTGGCCGAGGTGCGCGATGCGATCGATCGCGGGCAGGGCGGCCCGGGCTGGCCTCCGACCTACTTTGACGCCTCGGCCGCGGTCGCGTTCATGCACTTCGCGCGGCAGGCCGTGGACCTGGCCGTCGTGGAGGTTGGCATCGGGGGGCGGCTGGACGCCACCAACGTGGTGAACCCGCTCGTCTCGGTCATCACCACGGTGGGGTACGACCACACCGACCTGCTGGGCAACAGCCTCCGGCGCATCGCGGAGGAGGACACCGGGATCATCCGCCCCGGCGGCCTGGCCGTGACCGTTCCGCAGGCGGAGGCGGCCAGAGAGGTGATCGAGCAGGCCGCCGCCGGCAGGGGTGCCACGCTTGTCAGGGTGGGCCGCGAGATCCGCTACCGGACGCTTAGCTCCTCGATGGCGGGGATCAGGGTCACCGTCAGCGGAGGGCTGCGCTCCTACCGGGACCTTGCCATACCGCTTCTCGGGCGGCATCAGGCCCTCAACGCGGCGACGGCCATCGGCGCGGCCGAGGGGCTTGCCGGCGCCGGGTTTGCGGTCGGCGAGGAGGCGGTGCGGGCAGGTCTCGCCGGCCTGCGCTGGCCCGCGCGGATCGAGGTGGTCCGGCCGTGGCGCCCCACGCTGATAGTGGACGTGGCGCACAACGCCGTCTCCTTCAGGGCGCTGCGCGGCGTGCTGGACGAGGTCTTCTCGGGGCGCCGTGTCGTGCTGGTGATCGGGGTGCTCGGCAACAAGGACCTGTCGGGCATCGCCCGCATCATCGCGCCCAGGGCCTCGGTCGTGGTCGCGACAAGGGCCGACGACGACCGGGCGCTGCCGCCGGCCGACGTGGCGCTCGCGTTCTGCGCAGGCGTTTCCGACGTTCGCATCGTGGAGGACCCGGTAGGCGCGCTCGAGTGCGCGCTCGAAGCCGCTTCCCCCGAGGATGTTGTCTGTGTGACCGGCTCGTTCCACGTGGCCGGCCCGGTGCTCGCCCACCTGGCCGCCACCCCCGCGCTCCGGGCGGGATAGGAGGGCGCCATGATTGTTGCCGAGCAGAAGCCGCTGGAGGCCGTCCTCAAGATGATGGCACCGTACGGGCGGGTGCTGGTCGTCGGCTGCGCCAGCTGCGTGTCGGTCTGCCTCGCCGGGGGCGAGCGCGAGGTCTCCGTGCTCAGCTCGCTGGCGCGGCTGGCCCGCCGCGCCCAGGGCGCTCCGGTCGAGACGATCGAGGCCACGGTGCACCGCCAGTGCGATCAAGAGTTCATCCTGCCGCTGGCTCCCCAGGTGGAGGCGGCCGAGGCGGTGTTCTCGATGGGGTGCGGGTGTGGGGTTCAGTTGATGGCCGAGACCTTCCCCCACCGCCGTGTGTTCCCGCTGCTCGACACCAGGTTCATGGGTATCACCCTTCAGCCTGGGGTGTGGGCCGAGCGCTGCCGCGGGTGCGGCGAGTGCGTTCTTGATCGGACGGGCGGAATCTGCCCGATAGCGCGCTGCTCCAAGGGATTGCTGAACGGGCCGTGCGGGGGTTATCGCGACGGCAAGTGCGAGGTGGATGCTTCGGTGGACTGCGCCTGGCTGCTGATCTACAACCGGCTCCAGGCACTGGGAGAGATGGAGTCCCTGCGCGTCATCATGGATCCGAAGGACTGGTCAGTCGCCGCGACCGGACGGCCGCGGCAGGTTGTTCGAGAGGACGTCAAAGCACCCGTCGAGGAGGCGACCGCATGAGCAGAAAGATCGGAAGCGACCTTGAGATTGCCCAGGAGGCCAGGCTTCTTCCGGTTCTTGAGATCGCGAAGCGTCTGGGCCTTACCGAGGACGACCTGGACATGTACGGGAAGTACAAGGCCAAGGTACATCTCGACGTGATGGATCGCCTGGACGCCCGTCCGAGCGGCAAGTACGTCATGGTCACCGCTATCACGCCGACGCCGCTGGGGGAGGGCAAGACCACGACCGCGATCGGCCTTGGGATGGCGCTCAACAAGCTCGGTCACAAGACCATCAACACCCTCCGCCAGCCCTCGATGGGGCCAACCTTCGGCATCAAGGGCGGCGCCGCCGGTGGCGGCTACTCGCAGGCTGTCCCCATGGAGGACTTCAACCTCCACTTCACAGGGGATATTCACGCGGTCGGTGTCGCCCACAACCTGCTCGCGGCGATGATTGACAACCACATCTCGCAGGGCAACGAGTTGCGCATCGACCCCTACTCGATCACGTGGCCGCGCGTGATGGACATCAGCGACAGGGCCCTGCGCAACATCGTCATCGGCCTGGGCACCAAGGACGACGGCCGGCCGCGGGCGACCGGCTTCGACATAACCGTGGCCTCCGAGGTGATGGCGATCCTGGCACTGGCCAGCGACCTGAACGACCTGCGGGCGCGCCTGGGGCGGATCGTGATCGGCACCAACGAGGACGGCGACCCTGTGACCGCCGAGGACCTCAAGGCGGCGGGTGCCATGGCGGTGCTGCTGAAGGACGCCCTGATGCCCACGCTGATCCAGACCGTTGAGAACACCCCGGTCATCGTGCACGCCGGGCCGTTTGCCAACATCGCCCACGGCAACAACTCCATCGTCGCCGACAAGATCGCGGTCAAGGTGGCCGACTACGTGGTCACGGAGAGCGGATTCGGGGCCGATATTGGCGCCGAGAAGATGCTCAATGTCAAGTGCCGCTACTCCGGGCTCAAGCTGAACGCGGCGGTTGTGGTGGCAACCATCCGGGCCCTCAAGATGCACGGAGGCGTGGGTCGCGTGGTCCCGGGCCGGCCGCTTCCGCCTGAGCTCGTGAGTGAGAACGTCGAGGCGGTCACGCGCGGCTGCGAGAACCTCCAGAAGCACATCGAGAACATGCGGATGCACGGCCTGCCCGTCGTGGTGGCCATCAACCTCTTCCCCACCGATACCGCGCGCGAGATCGAGGCGGTGCGTGAGGCCTCGCTGGCCGCAGGCGCCCTGGATGCCGTCACGAGCGATCACCACGCCCGCGGCGGGGAAGGCGCGCTCGAGCTTGCCAAGGCCGTGGTCCGGGCCGCCGAAGGCCCAGGCGCCATGGAGTTCCTGTACCCGCTGGAGATGCCGATCCGCGAGAAGATCGAGACCATCGCCACCCGGGTCTACGGCGCCGACGGTGTGGACTTCGAGCCGGCCGCGGAGGCCAAGCTCAAGCTCTACACCAAGCTGGGCTATGACAAGCTCCCGATCTGCATGGCCAAGTCGCACCTGTCGCTGTCGGACAACCCGGCGCTCAAGAACCGGCCGAGGAACTTCCGCGTGACGGTGCGGGACATCCGGGCTTCGGTGGGAGCAGGGTTCCTCTACCCGCTCTGCGGGCAGATGCGCACCATGCCCGGCCTGCCCAAGACGCCGGCCGCCGTCCGGGTGGACATCGACTTGAAGACAGGCAAGGTGGTGGGACTGTTCTGAGCGACACACGCAGCGCGGTCGTGGTGGGGGCCGGGCCCGCCGGCCTTACGGCAGCGCAGGCTCTGGCTGCCCGGGGGGTTCGCGTCCTGCTGGCCGAGCAGGGGCCCTCGGTCGGCGGATGGGCAGCAGGCTACGCCTGCAAGGCCGACTCCGACTGCACTCTCTGCGGGGTATGCCTGGCCTTTCGCGCCTCCAGGGCGGTGCACGCGGATGCCGGGATAACGCTGAGCGTGGACACGCGCGTGCTGGGGATTGAAGGGGGGCCGGGCGAATTCGCCGTTCGCCTGGCCCACAGGCCCCGGGGCGTGGACGTGTCGCGCTGCACCGGGTGCGGAAGATGCGCTGAACTTTGTCCGGCCTCCGCGATAGCCCAACCGCACCCCCAGGCCCTGCCTGTGGCTTATGTTGTCGACCCCACGGCGTGTCTGCGCGCCCGGGGCGAGGAATGCGCGGTCTGCAGTGAAGCATGCCCCTTCGACGCCATGTCGCTGGATGATTCTCAGCGCGAAGAACTGGTGACCGCGGACGTGGTGGTGCTGGCCACGGGGTTCGAGCCGTTCCCGGCGGCCCGCAAGGGGCAGTTCGGCTACGGCCGGCACCCGGGCGTGATCACAACCATGGACCTGGAAAAGGGCCTGTGGCAGCACGGCCTCGCGTACCTGACGCGCCTGATGCCGGCGCGCCGGCGCGTGGCCATGATCCACTGCGTCGGCTCCAGGGACCTGGCCGCCGGCAGGGGATGGTGTTCTCAGGTATGCTGTCCCACCGTGCTGCGCCTGGCCAGCCGCATGGCGCGTGAGATGCCGGGCCTTGAGGTCACGCTCTTCTACATGGATCTGCAGCGAGCAGCCCCAGGGGTCGCCCGGCTGTTCGATGACCTGCCTCCAGAGATCCGCCTTGTGCGCGGTATCCCTGCGGAGGTGCTCGGCGAGCCCGAGGGGCTGATGCTTGTATACGAGGATGTCGCCACCGCCGCAAGGCGCCAGGGGGTGTTCGATCTGGTGGTTCTGGCGGTGGGCATGGATGCTGCGGCGGCAGCCGCGGGCGCGCCGCCGCTGGTTGAGAGACCGGCGTCGGGTTCTGCTCCAGGCATCGTGGCGGCCGGCGCGTGTGGGGGCCCGGCCAGCATCCCAGAGGCCATCGGGGATGGGCTCCGTGCCGCGGGGGCCGCGCTTCGGGTTCTGGAGGGTCTGGGATGAGCGCCGCGCGGACGGCCCTGGTCGTATGCACATGCGGCGGTACGCTGTGCTGCCGCATTGCGCCTGAGCGCATCGCCTCGGCCCCAGGATTCGCCTCGGCCCTGATCACGCACGACTTCTGCTCAGGCCCGGGCCGGATGCGCGTCGCTGCCTGGCTTCGCGAGACCGCATCCGACGGCCTGGTGGTGGCGGCATGCGGGATCCCGTCCGCGACGCAGGCGCTCGCGGAAGTGCTCGAAGGTGCAGGGGTAGCAGGACACCGTGCCTGTCTTGTAGATGTGAGGGAAGGGTGTGCATGGGTTCACCCGCGACCTGACCAGGCCACGGCCAAGGCGCAGAGGATGGTGGCCGCGGGCGCGGCCGGCGTCGCCGCCGGCCAACCTCCTGCGGCCTGCTCCGAGATCACGTCCACGGGGCGGGTGCTGCTGGTTGGAACCGGGCCGGGCTCCGGGGCAGCGGCGGCGCGCCTCGAGGAGCTGGGCTGCGAGGTGGTGCCGGCCGCGGGAACGCTCGAGCGCCTTGTTGGGCAGGCGGGCGAGTTCGAGGCCACGCTCCGGACCGGTGAGGGAAGCGAGCGCCACACGGTGGGCGCCGTGATCGCGGCCGGCGACGCATCTCCCGGTCTGCCCGAGTTCCCGTTCGGCAGGAGGGTGGCCTTTCTGCTGGACGGCGATCCCTGGCCCTCACAGACCGAGTCAACGCTGCAGGCCGCCCTGCACCTGGTGCGGGACTGCGGGTGCCGCGTGCTCGTGCTCTTTCGCGACATGGGAGTTGCCGGACCCGGATTGGAGGAACTCTACACCGAGGCGCGGGGGCAGGGAGTCACGTTCATCCGCGTGGAGGCCGCACCACCCCAGGTCTGCGAGGTTGACGGCGAATGGGTGGTCACCGCCGACGTGCCTGGGCTGGGCCCTGTCACCGAGACCGTGGATGCGATACTTGGCGGCGCCGCGGCCACTCGCCAGGGCGCGCGCAGACTGGCGGACGCACTCGGCGTGGCGCCCCGGCAGGGCGGTTGGGCACCCAGGGAGCGCATCTTCCTGGAGCCCATAGCGACCGAGCGAAACGGCGTGTTCCTGATCGGCGGCGCGCGCGGCCCGTACACCGCCGTCCAGGCGGCACGCCAGGGAGAGGCAGCGGCCATGGCCGCGCTCGCCGTGGCTGCTCCGGGCACGCTGGCGATCGCGGGGCGTGCGTGCATCGACACCGAGAAGTGTGCCTTCTGCCTGACATGCCTGCGTCTGTGCCCTCACCAGGCCGTGACCACGGCTCTGGGCGGAAGCATGCGGGTGCTGCCGGCAGCATGCCAGGGGTGCGGGGTGTGCGCAGCGGCCTGTCCTGCCGGAGCGATCCAGGTCGCGGAGAGCCCCAACCGCCGGCTCCTGGCCGAGATCGACGCGCTGATGCAGGGCCCCTTTCTGGGCGGGGCCGTGACGGTCGTGCTTGCCTGCGTCAACTCCGCGGTTCCCACCCTTGGGGCCATGGGACGGCTGCGCCTGTCCTACCCCGCGTCCGTGCTGGTTGTCCCGGTGCCCTGCCTGGGGCGGCTGGAGCCGATTCACTGCGTGCGGCCGCTGGCTGCCGGGGCGCGGCGTGTCCTTCTCTGCGGCTGCTACGATCGGAGCTGTGAGCACCTGGTGGGGCCGGCCTCGGCCCGCAGGATGGTGGACCGTGCCCGCGCGCTGGCAGGGACGCTCGGCCTCGATCCCGAGTCAATCCAGGTTGCCTCGCTGGCCCCGGTCGATTGGCACAGGATGAGCGCGCTTCTCAATGCGCCGCACGACTCCCTGAAGGTGGCATCGCATGCCCCAGCATGAGGCGCCCACGCAGCCGTCCCCGCGGGATTCCTCCTGGCCGCTGGCCATAGAGGCGGCCAGCGGGGAGCGCGTGCGGCTCTGCTACGGGTGCGGGGTCTGCACCGGGAGCTGTCCGCTGGCTCATGCGATGGACATCCTTCCGAGCCGCCTGATGAAGGCGGTGCAGTTGGGCCTCCGGGAGCGTGTCCTCGAAGCCGCGGCGCCCTACCTGTGCGTGGCGTGCGAGACCTGCGCCATCCGGTGCCCGAACGGGATTGACGTCGCCCGGGTGATGGACGCGGTGCGGCAGGCCTCCCTGGCCAGGGGAGGGCCTCCCCCCAGGGCGGGCATCCTCGGATTCCACCGGTGGTTCCTGCGCACCGTGTGGATGTTCGGTCGGGCCCACGAGGGTCTGCTCTCGGCCGGGCACAGCCTGCAGCAGGGACGCCTCCGGCAGGACCTGGCCACGGGCCTGGCGCTGGTGCGGCACCGCCGGCTTGCGCTGCTGCCCCACCTCGTGCGGGGGCGCAAAGAGGTCCGCCGCCTGTTCCGGACGACCGGCAAGGGGGGTGGGCGCTGATGCAGAATGCGCCGGCCAGGCCGCTCGCCTTGTACCCGGGCTGTTCATTGCAGAGCACCGGCTCCCCCTATCTGGATTCCGTGCGTGAGACGCTGCGCGCCCTGGGGATGCAGGTGAAGGAACTGCCGGATTGGAACTGCTGCGGCGCCAGCTCGGCCCACTTCGTGGACGCGGACCTGGCGGTCCTGCTGCCCGCCCGCAACCTAGCGATTGCCCAGGCCCGCGGGACCGACGTGCTGACCGCGTGCGCCGCCTGTCACCACAGGCTGGTTCAGGCAGAGCACGAGCTTGGCGCCTCGGCGGAGGCGGCGCAGGCAGCCGCGCAGGCGGGCCTCGCCTACGGCGGTGGGGTCCGGGTGCGGCACCTGCTCTCGGTCCTGGACGAGATCGACCTCTCCGCGCGGGTCCGGCGGTCTCTGGCAGGAGTGAAGGTGGCGTGCTATTACGGCTGCCTGCTCGTGCGCGTGCCCAGGTGTGGTGGGATAGACGATGCGGAGAACCCGAGGATCATGGAGCGCGTGCTCGGATCGTGTGGGGCCGACGTGGTCGAGTGGCAGGGGAGGACCTGGTGCTGTGGCGCCAGCCTGGCCGCCACGGCGCCCGATCTTGCCGCGGATCTGGTTGGCCGCATCTTGGAGCAGGCCCACCGAGCGGGCGCCGACTGCTTGGCCACTGCCTGTCCGCTGTGCCAGCTCAACCTGGATCTGCTGCAGGGCGCCACGTCCGCCAGGGCGGGGTTCGAGCGTCCCCTCCCGGTGGTGTTCTTCACTCAACTGACCGCGCTCGCGCTGGGAGCGAGTCCGCGACGCTTGGGGTTCGGAAGGCACCTGGTGGAGGTCCGGCCGGTGATCCAAGCGCTGGCCGTATAGGGAAGGCGGTCTGGCCGTGATTGTTGCACAACAGAAGCCCCTGGACGAGATCCGGCAGATGGTGAGCGGGTTCCGCCGCCTCCTGGTGCTCGGCTGCGGAACGTGCACGACTGTCTGCTTTGCCGGGGGAGAGAAGGAAGTCGCCGTGGTGGCCACCGCGCTGCGCTCGGTGCTGGGCCCAGAGGTCGAGATCGGGGAGGCCGTGGTTCAGCGGCAGTGCGAGTGGGAGTTCCTGGATCAGGTCGGCGAGGCGGTGCGCCGGGCCGATGCCGTGCTGTCCCTGGGATGCGGGGTGGGTGTGCAGGGAATAGGGGAGCGCTACGGAGGTGTGATCGCGCTGCCTGGGCTCAACACCGCCTTCATGGGGCTGACCGAGGCCCCTGGGATATGGGGTGAGCGGTGCATGGCCTGCGGTGATTGCCTCCTGCACCGCACCGGAGGGATCTGTCCGGTGGCCAGGTGCGCCAAGAGCCTCCTGAACGGCCCCTGCGGAGGGCCCCAGGATGGGCACTGCGAGCTGTCGGTAGACAATCCCTGCGCCTGGGTTCTGATCCACGAGCGCCTGGAAGCGCAGGGACGCCTGGACCAGCTCGAGGAGATCATCCCGGCCCGGGACTGGAAGGCGAGCCACTCCGGCGGGCCGCGCCGCATCACGCGGCCTGACCTGCGCGAGATGGTCGAGGAGGAGGTGTAGCGGCCATGCCCGCGGGCAGCAACCTGGAGGTCGTGCTGGCCGCTGGGCGGTTCGCTGTGACCGCCGAGCTGGGCCCGCCCAAGGGCACGAACCTGGGCGTCGTGGAGCGCAAGGCCGAGATCCTCCGGCACTGCTGTGACGCCATCAATCTGACCGACAACCAGACCGCGATCGTGCGCATGTCCAGCCTGGCCTGCGCGATCCATCTGCGCCGCATGGGTCTGGACCCCGTGATGCAGATGACGTGCCGCGACCGGAACCGCCTGGCGCTGCAGTCGGACGTGTTGGGTGCCGTGGGGGCCGGAGTGCGCAACTTCCTGTGCCTGAGCGGGGACCACCAGCAGTTCGGCAACCACCCGGGGGCCAAGAACGTCTTCGATCTCGACTCGATCCAGCTGATACAGGTGCTGGCCGGCATGCGCGATGCGCGCAGGTTCCAGAGTGGCGATGAGTTCACCGGCGACGTTTCGATGTTCATCGGGGCCGCGGCCAACCCGTTCGCCGACCCGCTTCCATACCGGGTGGTGCGCCTGGCGAAGAAGGTGCGCGCGGGCGCCAGCTTCATACAGACGCAGGCCGTATATGATCTCGAGATCTTCGCGCGCTGGATGGCCCAGGTCAGGGCGCGGGGGCTGCACGAGAAGACGGCGATCCTGGCCGGAATCGTGCCCCTGAAATCGGTTGGTATGGCGCGCTACATGCGGGACTACGTGTCCGGCATTGTCGTTCCTGACGGCGTGGTCTCGCGCATGGAAGATGCCTCGGATCCCAAGGCCGAGGGAATGGCCATCGCGGTGGACATCATTGACGCCGTGCGCGACATACCAGGCGTGCGGGGTGTGCACATCATGGCCGTGGGGTGGGAAGAGGTCGTCCCCGTTCTGGCGGAGAGGGCCGGGCTTCTGCCTCGGCCGCTGATATGACGCAACAGGCGTGAGAAGGAGGGCTGGCCTGAATGCAACCTCGGATCCTGGTGGTGGACGACGATCAGGATATCACCGTGGCGGTCCGGATGGTACTGGAGGCTGCTGGCTACAGTGTCGAGACCGCCCCCGACGGCGAGCAGGGGCTCGAGTGCATACGCCGGGAGGCCCCCGACCTGATCATCCTGGACATGATGATGCCCAGGATGGACGGATACGCCGTGGTGCGGGCCCTGAAGGAGAAACCCCGCTGGGCGACCATTCCGATTGTGATCTTCTCTGCCGTGGGCGAAGAGGCCAGCCGGCGCAGGTACGAACTCGAGGCCGGGCTGGCCATGGACGTGGACGACTATGTCGAGAAGCCGGTGCGGCCGGTGGATCTGCTGCATCGTGTCCGCAAGGTGCTGGACAGGCGCGGCAAGCGATCGGGCAACCCCGGAGAGGTGTAGGACCTTGGCTAAGACCCAGGAGCGCATTCTGCTCATTGACGATGACCCGGACCTGGTCGAGACCACCCGGACGGTGCTGGAGAGCCGCAACTATCGGGTGACCGCGGCGCTGGATGGCGTTGAGGGGCTGCGTCTGGCGCGCGAGGATCCGCCCGACCTGATCATCCTGGACGTGATCATGCCGTTCAAGGACGGCTTCACGGTCTGCGAGGAGCTGAAGCGCGACCCGGTGCTCTCCTCGGTGCCTGTCATCATGCTCACCTCGTTCGCCGAGCGCCACGGGGAGTCCGGCCTTCCGGTCAGCGCAGGGCTCAGCCTGGAGGCAGAGGACTATCTCGACAAGCCCGCTCCTCCGGGCCTGCTCCTAGAAAGGGTGGAGAAGCTGCTGGCACGCCGCGGCCGGTCCGAGGGAGGCTCTGAGACGCCATGACCCTGCGAGAGGCCCTGACCGGAGGCCGGTTCGTGGTGACGGCCGAGGCCTCCCCGCCCAAGGGAATCAACGTGGCAGGAGCCATTCAGGAAGCCGAGCGCCTGCGGGGACGGGTGCAGGCGTTCAACGTCACCGACCAGCAGAGCTCGGTGATGCGCCTGGGTTCGCTGGTGCTCTGCCACATGCTTCGGGAGCGGGGCCTCGAGCCCATCTTCCAGGTCACCTGCCGCGACAGAAACCGGATTGCGCTGCAGTCGGATCTCCTGAGCGCGGCGGCGCTGGGCATCGAGAACGTGCTGTGCCTTACGGGAGACCACGTGAAGCTTGGTGACCACCCGCAGGCCAAGCCCGTGTTCGACCTGGACTCGGTTTCCCTGCTGCGCGCCGCGGTCGGGCTGGAGCAGGGGCAGGACATGGCGGGGAAGCAACTGGACGGCGCCCCCGAGTTCCTCCTGGGCGCGGTCGTCAGCCCGGGCGCGGATCCGGTTGAGCCCCAACTGCTCAAGATGGCGAAGAAGGCTCAGGCCGGCGCCGACTTCTTCCAGACCCAGGCCATCTTCGACCCGGACGGCTTCGCCCGCTTCATGGAAGCCGCCCGGCCCGTGGGCAAGCCGGTACTGGCAGGCATCATCATGCTGAAGTCCGCCGGTATGGCCCGGTTCATGAACCGGAATGTCCCGGGCGTGCACGTTCCCGGCCGCCTCATCGAGATCATGGAGACAGCCAAGGACCGCCAGGAGGCCAGCGTGGGCGTGGCCGCCGGGCTGATCCGGGAACTGCGGCCGCTGTGCCAGGGCATCCACCTGATGGCCATGGGATGGGATCACCTGCTGCCGCGCGTGCTCGAGGCCGGCGGCCTGGCGGCTCCGGGAGTGGAGTAGCATGGCCAGCCAGGCGGCCCTGGAGCGCTCGTCCCTGTTCAAGGACCTGCCCGTGGCGCTTCTGCGCCGCCTGGCGGCTATGGGTGAGCAGCGATCGTTCGAGCCCGGGCAGCGGATCTTCGAGGAGGGGGAGGGCGCCACACACCTGTGCATCATTGAGCGGGGACGCGTCGCCCTCGAGATGGACCTGCAGATCGGCAGGTCCGAGGCGGGCGAGCGGCGCACATTCGCCGCGGTGCTTGGTCCCCCCGACTGCTTCGGCTGGTCCGCGCTCGTGCCTCCTCACACGCGCACCATGTCGGCCGTGGCAATTCAGCCCACGACGGTCGTGGCATTCGAGCGCGAGATGCTGGAACGACTGATCGCCGAGGACCCTCGGGCCGGGGCCCTCCTGATGCGCGGCCTGGCCCAGCTGGTGGGAAGCCGCCTCCAGGAGGCGAGGGCCAAGCTGGGCTTCGTCATCGCAATGGTGTCACACGAACTGAAGGCGCCCCTGGCGGCCGTGGAGAGCTACCTTCAGGTGATGCTGGGCGGCTACGCCGGGGAGGTCGCTGACCGGCAGCGAGAGATGTTGGAGCGGTGCAGCATCCGTGTGCAGGAGCTGATCGAGCTCATCAACAGCCTTCTGCGGGTCTCCCGGATCGAGACCGGCGACTTCTCCGCGGAGCTGGGCGTCGCATCCATGCAGGATATCATTGAGAAGGCCGTGGAGAACGTGGCGGCCGCGGCCCGGGCAAAGGGAGTGCGCCTGGAGGCGCTGGTGCCTCGGGGCATGCCGTCGCTCTTGATGGCGCCGCTGCGCATGCAGGAAGCCATTACCAACCTCCTGGACAACGCCGTGAAGTTTACGCCCTCCGGCGGAGAAGTCGTCGTGTCCGCCCTGGACCGGGGAGATGAGATCCGGGTGCAGGTGCGCGACAACGGCGCTGGGATAGCGCCGTCCGATCTGCCCCGCATCTTCGACGAGTTCTACAGGGGGCAGATGGCCCAGTCGAAGGGGTTGGGGCTGGGTTTGTCCCTCGTGAAGAGGATCGTCGAGGCCCACCGCGGTCAGATCTGGGCAGAGAGCCCGCCTCCAGGAGAGACAAGCGGCGCGGTTTTCACGCTCTCGATACCCCGGGCCCTCGCCGTCGAACTCCCCCCCGGCGATTCGCCGCCGGTGGGGCAGGGGGAGACATCTGCCGATGATCCAGCGTGAAGCCATGGGCCGGTGCGCCCTTCTCGCAGGGCTTAGCCCATCGGCCCGAGACCTGGTGGCCTCGCTGGGCACCGTTGTCTCCTTCCAGCCGGGGGAGCGCATCTTCTCTGAAGGGGACGAGGCCCGCGACTTCTTCGTGATCCACACGGGCCGGGTGGCCCTGGAGATGCGAACACCGGAGCAGGAAGGGGACCTGCCCAGGTCGGTCGTCGTGTCCGTGCTCGGGGCGGGCGAGAGCCTCGGATGGTCTGCCCTTGTGCCGCCGTTTGTGCTGACGATGTCTGCGGTCAGCGTCGAGCCCACGGTTCTGGTGGCCATCAGCGGCCCGGTTCTGCGCAGGTTGATATCGCTGGACTGGGAGATCGGGTATCCCATAATGGCCGGTCTAGTGGACCTCATCGAATCGCGCATGGCGCAGGTGCGAGCCCGACTGACCCAGATGCAGGCGGTGGCCACGTACGACCTGCGGTCTCCCGCCGCCAGGGTGGCCGGCTACCTGGAGGCGATGCTGGCGGGAACGGCCGGCGATCTCACCGATGATCAGCGGCACATCCTTGTGCGCTGCCGCCAGCGGCTGGCCGATCAGATCGAGCTGCTGGACCGCATGGTGCGAGTGCCCGCGGCCGCGCGCGACGACCTCGACGAAGGCCCGGCCCCCGGGGGGGCAGCCCGCGTGGCCACCGCGATCGAGGAGGCAAGACCGGCCGGGCCTCCCGAGGAGACCGGCGACGGCGTGGTGGGCGCGGCCGTGGTGGTCGGCGGCGGGATCGCGGGAATCCAGGCTGCGCTCGATCTGGCGGACGCTGGCATCAAGGTGCACCTGGTCGAGCGCGGCCCAGCCATAGGCGGTCGCATGGCCACGCTCGACAAGACCTTCCCCACGAACGACTGCGCGATGTGCATCCTGTCGCCCAAGCTGTCGGGTGTCAGGCTGCATCCTAACATCGAGATCCACACGCTGGCCGAGCTGGAGAGTCTGGAGGGGAGCGCCGGGGACTTCGCCGCCACCATACGGCAGCGCCCCCGCTTCGTGGATCCGCTCCGCTGCACAGGCTGCGGTGACTGCGCCGCGGCGTGCCCTGTGGGCGTGCCCAGCGAGTTCAACGCGGGGCTGGCCGCGCGCAGTGCCATATACCGCTCCTATGCCCAGGCCGTTCCAGGCGCATACGCCATTGACAAGCGGGGGCGTGCACCTTGCCGCGACGCCTGTCCCATTCACCAGAGGGCGCAGGGGTACGTGGCGCTGGTGGCCCAGGGACGCTACGAAGAGGCGTTCCGCGTGATCCAGATGGAGAACCCGTTTCCCGGGATCTGCGGCCGAGTGTGCAACCACCGGTGCGAGGACGCCTGCTCGCGTTCGCTCGTTGACGGGGCCGTGAACATCGCTGCGCTCAAGCGGTTCGTGGCCGACTGGGCATATGCGCGGCCGGGCGAGCCTCCGGCGCAGGTGGAGCCGGCGCACCCCGAACGCGTGGCGGTTGTAGGCTCAGGCCCCGCCGGGCTGACGGCGGCCCGGGATCTGGCCGTGCTGGGCTACCGCGTGACCGTCCACGAGGCGCTGCCTGTTCCGGGAGGCATGATGCGCGTCGGCATCCCGGAGCACAGGTTGCCGGCGAGCATAGTTGAGCGCGAGGTCGCGGCAATCGCTGCCTTGGGCGTCGAGATACGCACCTCCAGCCGCGTCTCGCACGTGCGCGAGCTATTCGCGCAAGGGTACAGCGCGATCTTCCTGGCCACCGGAACCCACCGGGCCCGCAAGCTCCCCATCCCTGGGGCCGATCTGCCGGGCGTCCTGGTCAGCACCGACGTTCTGCAGAACGCCCGGCTGGGGCAACCGGTCTCTCTGGGTCGGCGGGTGCTCGTGCTGGGAGGCGGCAACGTCGGCATCGATGTGGCCCGAACATGCGTGCGGCTCGGCGCCGAGGTGCTCCTGGCATGTCCCGAGGCGCGCGGGGCCATGCCGGCTCACCCCTGGGAGGTGGCAGCGGCCGAAGAAGAGGGCGTGCGGGTGTATCCCTCCACGTCGTTCGTCCGCGTCGTGGAACGGGACGGCCGCGCCGCGGGCATGGAGTGCCGGGGGGTGCGCTCCATGCACTTCGACGAGAACCGGCGGCTGCACCTCGAACTCATCGAGGGTAGCGAGCACCTGATAGAGGCGGACACGATTGTCTTCGCGATAGGCCTGGCCCCGCAGAACGAGATCTTCTCTGATCTGCCCGGCCTCGTAACCACGCCCTGGGGGGCGCTGCAGGTGGACGCGGAGTCGCAGTCCACGGGCTACCCCGGTTTGTTCGCCGGAGGGGACCTGGCAACTGGCACGGCCTACATCGTGGACGCCATCGCCGCGGGCCGCCGGGCCGCACAAGGCATTCACGCGTACCTGCGCGGAACGTTCCTGCAGGCCGACCCGCAACCCCAGGTCGCCAGACTCACGCTGGAGGAGGTCGAGGACCGCCTGGCGCGCGGTCAGATACGGCCGCAGCCGCGCCAAGGCGTTCACGAACTCCCGGCAGAGGTCAGGCGCGCCTCGTTCATCGAGGTGGACGAGGGGCTGACCGAAGAAGAGGCGCGGTTTGAGGCTGCGCGCTGTCTGTCCTGCGGCGTGTGCGCCGAGTGCCTGGCCTGCGTGCAGGCATGCCGCCGTGAGGCGATCAACCATGCCGAGACCGAACGGGAGGAGACGCTGAATGTCGGCGCCGTGATCCTGGCTCCTGGCATCGAGCCGTTCGACGCCGCGCTTGCCGACGCCTACGGCGCGGGCCGCTTCCCGAACGTCCTCACCGGCCCGCAGTTCGAGCGGCTCCTGTCGGCGTCGGGGCCGACGCAGGGACACGTTGCTCGTCCCTCCGACGGCGCCGAACCCAAGCGCATAGCGTTCCTGCAGTGCGTGGGCTCGCGCGATCAGCAGAACCGGTACTGCTCCTCGGTGTGCTGCATGTACGCAACCAAGGAAGCGATACTCGCCCGCGAGCACGCTCCGGGCACCGAATGCACTGTCTACTACGCGGACATGCGCGCCTTCGGCAAGGGGTTCGACGCCTACGTCGAACGGGCCAGCCGCGAACAGATCCGGTTCGTGCGCACGCGCGTGGCGGCCCTTCGGGAAGACGCACAGACCCGGTCGCTTCACTTCCGCGTCGAGGAGAACGGCGCAGTGCGCGAGGAGCAGGCCGACCTGGTTGTGCTGGCCGTGGGCCTGACCCCGCCCAAGGGTGCCGCAGCCCTTGCCTGCGCCGCCCGCATAGCCCTCGACGAGCACGGGTTCGCCGCCACGGTGCCCTCTGCGCCTATGCAGGCCAGCCGCCCCGGCGTGTTCGTGGCCGGCGGATTCCGCGGACCCAGGGACATTCCAGATTCAGTCACGGACGGCAGCGGCGCGGCCGCCGCGGCGATGGCCATCATCGGGTCGGCCCGCGGGACCCAGATCTCAGCCAAGGTCTATCCTCCTGAGATGCTGTTGGATCCGGAGCCGCGCATAGGGGTGTTCGTGTGCCACTGCGGATCGAACATCGCCGGCGTCGTGGACGTGGCCGGCCTGGCCGCGCATGCCAAGACGTTGCCGGGCGTGGTCCTGGCCGAGACGTCCCTCTACACCTGCTCGGCCGACACCCTGATACGCATCAAGGAGGCCGTGGCCGAAGCGCACCTGAACAGGGTGGTCGTGGCCAGCTGCACCCCGCGCACACACGAACCCATCTTCCGCGAGACGCTGCGCGAGGCCGGGCTCAACCCCTACCTGTTCGAGATGGCCAACATCCGCGATCAGTGTAGCTGGGTTCACCGCGATGATCCCGCTGGCGCCACGGAGAAGGCGCAGGCCCTGATCACGGCGGCCGTCGCTCGCGCCGCGCGCCTGTCGCCGCTTCACAAGGTGCTGGTGCCGATGCGGCGCGAAGCGCTTGTCATCGGCGGAGGCGTCGCGGGCCTGACCGCCAGCCTCAACCTGGCCGAGCAGGGATTCCCGGTCACGCTGGTGGAGCGGTCGCAGACGCTTGGCGGCCGGCTGCGTTCACCGCTTCTGGCCTGGGGGGGGGGACCGCGCCCGCGGAGTTGCTGAGGGAGCTGGCCGAACGCGCAACCAGCCATCCCCGCGTGCGCGTATTGACCGGCTGCACGATCGGGTCCTCCCACGGCACGGTCGGCAACTTCGAGACAACCGTGGCAGGCCCGGACGGCGAGCACACCATCTCGCACGGGGTTACCGTCATCGCCACCGGCCTGCAGGAGTGGAAGCCCGCCGCCTACGGGGTCGGCGAGGATGCGCGCGTGATAACGCTCTCAGAGTTTGAGGCGCGTCTCACTCCGGTTGTGGCGCCCGTTGAGGTCCCGGCCTCGGTGGTCATGTTGCTCTGCGCGGGCCCCTGGGACCGCATGCCCTTCTACTGCAGCCGCACGTGCTGCGCCCAGTCCATGGCCGCCGCGCTGGCGTTCAAACGGGCCCATCCCGAGGTCCCGGTCACGGTCATCGCGCGCGAGATCCGGACCTACGGGACATCCGAGGTGCTCTTCACGCAGGCGCGGCAGGCCGGGGTCGTGGTGTTCCGCCACTCGCCGGATGAGCCCCCGCAAGTCACGCGCACTCCAGAGGCCGTCCGCGTTACCCTGCGGGACCAGGCGCTCGGCGAGGAGATCACGCTCGATGCCGGGCTGATGGTGGTGGCGCCGGCTCAGGTGCCCTCAGAAGGCGCCTGCGGCCTGACGGAGATCTTCAAGGTGCCGGCGTCGGCCGACGGCTTCTTCCTGGAAGCCCACGTCAAGCTGCGCCCGGCGGACTTCGCCAGCGAAGGCCTGTTCCTCTGCGGCGGCGCGCACTACCCCAAGTTGCTGGACGAGGCGATCGCCCAGTCCCTGGCATCGGCGGCCAGGGCAAGCACCCTGCTGTGGCGTGATAGCCTGGAGGTCGGAGGCGTCGTCACCCAGGTGGATCGCGACCGCTGCACGACGTGCCTGACATGCCTCCGGGTCTGCGCCTACGACGCCATATCGTTCGACGGCGACGGAATAGCCGTCGTCGAACCCACACGCTGCCAGGGATGCGGCCTTTGCGTGTCTGTGTGCCCGGGCAGCGCGCTCAGCCTGGGGCACTACTCGCGCGATCAGATGATCGCCAAGATCGAGGCGCTGCTGGGCGAGATGGAGGGGGCGCGTGTCGGCTGACCTTACCGTGGCCCCAGCGCAATCGGAGGCGTCCAAGGCCTCGGTTGAGATAGTGGCCTTCTGCTGCTTCTACTGCGCCTACGCGGCGGCAGACCTTGCAGGCGTGATGCGCCTGCCGTATCCGCCCAATGTGAAGGTCGTGCTGCTGCCCTGCACCGGCGGGATTGACGCGATCTACATCCTGCGCGCCTTCGAGGCAGGAGCGGACGGGGTGTTCGTGGCCGGGTGCCTGGAGGGGCAGTGCCACTACCAGGCCGGCAACTACCATGCCAAGGCGCGTGTGCGGTACCTCAAGGAGCGTCTCGACGAGGCCGGCATCGGGGGGGCGCGCCTGGAGATGTTCAACCTGTCGTCGGCCCAGGGCCCGCGGTTCGCCGAGATAGCCCGGGAGATGACCGAGCGCATCACGGCGTTGGGACCGACGCCGCTTCGGCGGGCGAAGATCGGAGATGCCCCGTGATGGAACAGACAGCGACGCGCGCGATGCTGGCACGGGAGGTCGCGCAGGAGAGCGGCCAGGACCCCGCACTGTGCTTCCAGTGCAAGGTGTGCACGAGCGGATGCCCGCTGGCCGCCGAGATGGATCTGGCGCCTCATGCCGCCATGCGCGCCCTGCAGCTCGGCTTCGACGATCGGCTGCTGCGGGGCAACACCTTCTGGCTGTGCGCCTCCTGCCAGGCCTGTACGGCTCGCTGCCCCCAGGGGATCGACGTGGCCCGCGTCATGGACGCGCTCAGGATCGTGGCTTCATCGCGGCGCATCCCGGCGCGCGTGCCCGAGGCGCCGGTCTTCACGCAGGCGGCGATCCGCAGCATCCGTCTCTTCGGGCGCCTCTTCGAGGCGGGGGTAGGCCTGGAGGTGAACATGCGGATGCGCCAGCCGCTCCGCCAGAGCAGGTTCGCGCTCAGGCTGTTCCGCGCCGGCAAGCTGCGGCTGATCCCCGGCCTCCCGAACCGCCGTTCGGGCCGGCGGGCGGAGCCGGGCGAGATCGCCTACTACCCCGGCTGCGCGCTGCACGCCAGCGCCAGGGAATACGATGCCTCGACGCGCGGCGTGGCCGCGGCCCTCGGGGTGCGGCTGCGTGAGATCGAAGCGTGGCGGTGCTGCGGGGCGACGGCGGCACACCAGACCTCCGCGGATCTCGCGCTGGAACTGCCGCTGGCCAACCTGAGCCTGGCGGCGCGGGCGGGGCACACCGCGGTGACGGCGCCCTGCGCCGCCTGCTTCTCCCGCCTGCGTCACGCGCAGGTGGACGCTCCTGACCGGTCGCCCGAAGGGCTGCGCGTACAGCACATCCTGCACACGCTGCTCGAAGGCGGGCTCGAGGGAATCCGCGCGCAGGCGCGTAACCCGCTGCGCGGGCTCCGGGTGGCCTGCTACTACGGCTGCCTGCTCACGCGGCCGCCCGCGGTCACGGGTGCGGCGCGGCCCGAAAATCCGATGGAGATGGACAGGTTGATCTCGGCGCTGGGCGGGGTTCCGGTGGCCTGGTCGCACAAGACCGAGTGCTGCGGGGCCGGCCACGCGGTAGTGCGCCCGGACCTCGTGGTCGAGTTGACCGGCCGCATCCTGCGCGACGCTCAGGCGGCCGGCGCCGAGGCGCTCGCGGTGGCCTGCCCGCTGTGCCACAACAACCTCGACGCCAGGCAGGAGGAGGCGGCACGCGCGGCCGGGCTTCCGCCCATGCCGGCGTTCTACTTCACGCAATTGATGGCGATCGCGTTCGGTCTCCAGGAGAAGGCCGCAGGCCTCGGGGGGCTGATCACCGATCCGCGCCCGCTGCTTCAGATGCGGGGGCTGACCAGCTCTGCGGGCAAGATCTGACAACAGGGAGGTAGCCATGTACCCGGAGAAGCCAATTGATGAGTTCCTAGCCAAGCTGGCGTCGGCAGCCCCAGAGCCAGGAGGTGGAGCCGCCGCGGCCCTGACAGGCGCTACCGGGGCTGCCCTGGTCAGCATGGTGGCCAACCTTACGGTGGGCCGCGAGAAGTACGCGGCGGTCCAGGCCGAGATGGAGCAGGCCAGGGACAGGGCCGAAGCGCTGCGCGCCGAGTTCCTCGCGGCCATTGACAGGGACGCCGAGTCGTTCCGGCGCGTGATGGATGCCTACAAGCACCCCCGCGACACCGATGAACAGAAGGCCGCCCGCAAGGCGGCGATCCAGCAGGCCCTCCGCGAGGCGTCCGAGGTCCCGGCCGGGGTGATCCGCCTGTGCGAAGAGGTCGCCCGCTGGAGCAAGGTGACGACCGAGAAGGGCAACCCCCAGGTGATAACCGACGCCGCAATCGCGGCTCTGCTGGCCGACTCGGCCGCTCAGAGCGCCGCCCTCAACGTCAAGATCAACCTTGGACCGATCGGTGATCCCGCGTTCACCGAACCGCTGTGGGCCGGGATTCAGGCCACCCTTGCGGACATACGTGCGGTGCGCGACGAGGTCGTGAAGATCACCTATGAGAGGCTCGGGTGAGCGCGGATGGCTAAGATCATTGACGGGAACGTCATTGCCGAGGAGATCAAGTCCGAAGTCGCGGCCGAGATCGCGAGGATGCGAGAAGCGGGGCGCACGCCAGGCGTGGCCACGCTTCTGATCGGAGACGACTACGGCGCCAAGATGTACCGGCGCCAGGTTGAGCGCGTGGCGGCCGAGATAGGGCTCGCCTACAGGGACGTCTCGCTCCCTGCCGAGTCCACGCTCGCCGACGTGATCGGCGGCATGCACTCGCTCAACCAGGACGCGGGGGTGCACGGTATTCTCCCGCTACGGCCCTTCCCCAAGGGGATGCCCGAGGCGCCCGTTCTCGAAGCGATAGACCCTGCCAAGGACATCGACTGCCTCCACGCGGTCAACGCCGGCCGGCTTGCCCTGGGGCAGCCCACGGTGTACCCGGCGACCCCGTGGGCATGCTACGTGCTGCTGGAACGGTTCTTCGCCCGCGAAGGCATGGATCCGAAGGCCGCGTTCGAGGGTAAGGATCTGGTCATCGTGGGACGCAGCAACATCGTGGGCAAGCCCGCCTACTTCCTGGCGCTGGAGAGGAACGCGACGGCCACCACCGTGCACTCGTTCACGTTCAGGGCCGGCACCCTGCCCGCGCACACGCGCAGGGCCGACATCCTGATCGTCGCAATGGGGAAGGCCGAGTTCATCACCGCCGAGATGGTCAAGCCTGGCGCGATCGTCGTGGACGTGGGGATCAACATGAAGCCGGTGCTCGACTCGGCGGGCCAGCCGGTGCTGGATGAACGCGGTCGTCCGAAGCGCAAGACCGTGGGCGACGTGGCATTCGATGAGGTCTGCCAGGTTGCCGGCGCCATTACCCCGGTGCCCGGAGGGGTCGGGTCGGTCACCAACATCCTGTTGATGCGTAACGTAGTCCGGGCGGCGGGGAGGGCCTGACGTGCCGACTGCCCCTTCGACCACCGCTGGACGGCCGCGCAAGACGGTATACCTGGGCGACCCGCTCTCCGAGCCGCCCGCACCAGACCTGCTTTCTCTCCTTGATCCGTATCGGGGTCGCAGTGATTCCGTTGTCTCCGTGCTGCAGGCGCTTCAAGAGCGCTACGGTTTCCTTCCCGAGCGAGCCGTGCGGTACGCTGCCCGCGAGTTGGGTGTTCCTCTGGCACGCATGTATGGCGTGGCCACCTTCTACAACCAGTTCCGCTTCACCGCGCCAGCGCGCTACGCGATTCACGTGTGCCGCGGCACCGCGTGCCACGTCGCCGGATCCGCCGCGATCTTGAGCGCCATGAGGAAGGAGCTGAACATCTCGGAGGACGAGAGCACCCCCGATGGGATGTTTAGCTTGCAGACCGTTGCGTGCATCGGGTGCTGCAGCCTGGCGCCGGCCATTGTGGTCAATCAGAATGTGCACGGAACGGTGGGCCTGAATAGAGCAGGCGAGATTCTCGACATGTACAGGGTACTGGAGGCGGAGGCACCACGATGAACGAGACCGGAAGTCACGCCCCCACCATAGCGCCGCCCTTGAGAGGGGAGGGGGCCGTACTGCGGGCTGAACGCCTGTTTGCCGAGATGGTGGCCGCAACGCCACGGCGGTTCCAGGTGTGCGCCGGAACGGGATGCGTATCCAACGGCAGCCTGCAGGTTGCCGAAGCCCTGGGCAGGGCAACCTCCTCGCCCGTAAGCATCACCGGATGCCACGGCTTCTGTGCTCGAGGCCCGTTGGTGCGGTCTGAACCACACGGGTTCCTGTTTACTGGAGTTCGCCCCGAGCGTGTCCCCGACCTCGTTGCGCGACTTGACGCCGGCCGAGACCCGCCGGAGGATCTGATCTTCCACGACCCTCTGACCGGCCAGGCGCACCTCCTGGAGCGCCACATCCCGTTCTATCACCACCAGAGGCGAATGACGCTGCACAACTGCGGGGTTGTAGATCCCGAGGACATACGGACCTACTTCGCCAGGGGCGGCTACTCCGCCCTGGACCGCGCGCTCTTTCGCATGAGCCCAGAAGAAGTCATTCGAGCGGTTTCCAGATCACGCCTGCGCGGACGTGGCGGCGCCGGTTTCATGACCGGCACGAAGTGGGAACTGACCCGTCAACAGCCCGGAGCGCGGAAGTACATCATCTGCAACGGGGACGAGGGTGACCCTGGCGCCTTCATGGACCGGAGCATCATGGAAGGAGATCCCCATGCGGTCATCGAGGGAATGCTCCTTGCGGGGTATGCCGTCGGTGCTTCGGAGGGGTACGTGTATGTACGGCACGAGTATCCCCTGGCCGTGCGGCGGCTGAGACGAGCGGTGGAGGAGGCAACGGCCTGGGGATTGCTTGGCCCGTCGGTCTTGGGGACTCGGTTCGCGTACCAGATCCACCTGCGCGAGGGCGCAGGGGCCTTTGTGTCCGGAGAGGAGACCGCCCTGATCCGATCCATCCAGGGCGAAAGGGCCGTTCCTTACATGCGTCCTCCGTACCCCAGCGAGCTCGGGCTCTGGGGTCTTCCGACCTGCATCAACAATGTCGAGACGCTTGCCACGATCCCGCTTATCATCATGCGGGGCCCAGACTGGTATGCCGGCCTCGGAACACACGGCAGCGGGGGAACCAAGGTGTTCGCCTTGACCGGAGCCATCCAGAACACCGGCCTGGTAGAGGTGCCGCTTGGCACTTCGCTACGACACGTGGTGGAGAACATCGGAGGCGGCCCGCGCCCAGGACGCCGCATAAAGGCCGTGCAAATAGGAGGACCCTCTGGCGGGTGCCTTCCTGCCTCCATGCTCGACACCCCTGTGGACTATGAGGATCTGGGGGCGACCGGAGCCATCATGGGCTCGGGTGGGCTTGTCGTCGCCGACGACACCACTTGCATGGTTGATCTGGCGCGCTACTTCTTGAGCTTCACGCAGGACGAGTCTTGCGGCAAGTGCGTGCCCTGTCGGGTTGGGACCCGCAAGATGCTGGCAATACTCACGCGAATCACCAGTGGCGAGGCCAGGCCCGACGATATTGGCCGGCTGGAGCAGGTAGCCCAGACCGTGCGCACCTCCTCGCTTTGCGGCCTGGGGCTCACGGCCCCGAATCCTGTTGTTACAACGCTTCGCTACTTTCGAGACGAGTACGCGGCCCATGTTCAGGACCGGCACTGTCAGGCCGGGGCGTGCGAGGCATTGAGGTGATGGCGATGGTGACCTTGACGATCAACGAACGAACGGTGGAAGCGAGAGAAGGGGCCACCGTGCTGGAGGCTGCGCTCGCGGCGGGGTTTGACATCCCACGTCTCTGCGACCATCCAGAGTTGACTGCCTGGGGTGGCTGTCGACTGTGCCTGGTCGAGGTCGAAGGGCACGCTGCTGCCATGCCAAGCTGCGGGCTGTCCGTCAAGAACGGCATGGTGGTCACCACGCACAGCGAACAACTCACGGCGCAGCGTCGCGAGGTCCTCGACCTGCTGCTGTCCGACCACCCCCTGAACTGCGTCATCTGCGAGAAGGCCGGCGCCTGCGATCTGCAGCGCTACGCCTACGAGTTTGGTCTCGCCGAGAGCAGCCACGAGAAGGAGATCGCGCGCACGCTCTACCAGGACGAGAACGCCTTCCTCATCCGGGATCACCAGTACTGCATTCTCTGCACGCGCTGCGTGCGGGTCTGCGACGAGGTAGTTGGGGCTAGCGCGATAGAGGTGGCGCAGCGCGGGTTTGGGGCGCTCGTGGCTACGCCGTTCGACGCGCCCCTGGTGGAGACACCGTGCACCTTCTGTGGCAACTGCGTGCAGGTCTGCCCGACCGCGGCGTTGGTACCGGTGGATCGCATCGGCAAGGGACGCGAATGGGATCTTGTGCGCACCCGTACCGTCTGCCCGTACTGCGGCACGGGCTGCGGCATCGAGGTAGCCACTCGTGGGGGCGAGGCCGTGTCCGTTTCGGGCTACGGCGCGCCTGCCAACGGCGAGTTCCTCTGCACCAAGGGCCGATTCGGCCTGGGGTTCGTGGGACACCCGGACCGGCTGCGCCGACCGCTGGTCCGGCGTGATCTGGCCCACTCCGTCGGACTCGTGGACACGCCTCCGCCCGCGGCGCTGGGCCGTTCGCCGCTGGGCCGCCCGCCGGCTGCCGGGGAGACGCACGTCGAGGTGGATTGGGAGGTCGCCCTGGACCTGGTCGCCGATCGTCTGGCCGCGATCGTGAGGGAATCGGGCCCCGACTCCTTTGCCGGGATCGGCTCGGCCTTGTGCACCAACGAGGACAACTACGCCTTCCAGAAACTGGTGCGCGGGGTGATGGACACCAACAACGTGGATCTCTGCGCCAGGGTCTGACACGCTCCCTCGGTGGCCGGTCTGGCCGCCGCCTTCGGAAGTGGAGCAATGACCAACAGCATCCGGGAGATCAGGGATGCCGATTGCATCCTGGTGACCGGTTCCAACACCGGCGAGGCGCACCCGGTCATCTCCTACGAGGTGGTCCGCGCAACAAGGCGTGGGGCGACGCTGATAGTGATTGACCCTCGCAGGATCAGTCTCACCCGGCACGCTGCGTTGCACCTCCGGCCGTCACCTGGCACCGACCACGCCCTGTACCTGGGGATGCTGAACGCGATTGTGACCAACGGCTGGCTCGACCGGGAGTTCATCGCCGCCCGCACTGAGGGCTTCGACGTGTTTGCCCAATCCCTGGAGGCCTGGACCCCGCAGGCCGCATCGGCGGCCTGCGGGGTGCCCGCCGAGCAGATCGTCGAGGCAGCCCGGATGTATGCGCTGGGGTTGCGCCGGGTCACTGCGGAAGAGGCCGCGAACACGACGAGGCGCGGGGCTTCAACGATCCTCTACGGGATGGGCATAACGGAACGCTCCAACGGCACCGAGCTGGTCAAGACGCTGGCCAACCTGGCCATGGTGACCGGGCAGATCGGCCGCCTCTCTACCGGGGTCAACCCGCTGCGGGGGCAGGTGAACGTGCAGGGTGGCTGCGACATGGGCTCGCTGCCCAACGTCTACCCCGGCTACCAGCAGGTCTCCGACCCCGCGGTGCGCGCCAAGTTCGCGCGCGCCTGGGGGGAGCGCCGATCCAGGGCCGGCCGCGAACTGACCCTGCCCGATAGGCCCGGGCTTACCTTCATCGAGATGATCCGTGCCGCCGCCGACGGGAGGATTCGGGCGATGTACATCATGGGCGAGAACCTCATGATGACCAACCCCGATGCCACCTTGATGGAGCGGGCCATGCGCTCGCTCGAGTTCCTGGTCGTGCAGGAGATCTTCCTGACCGAGACCGCCCAACTGGCGCACGTGGTCCTGCCCGCGGCGTCGTTCGCCGAGAAGAGCGGAACCTTCACCAACACTGAGCGGCGGGTGCAGCTCGTTCGCCCGTTTGCGGCCGCCCCGGGCGAGGCCCGGCCCGATTGGGAAATTCTCTGCGAGGTTGGGAAGCGGTTGGGCAAGAGACTGCGCCGCCCGCTGCGCTGGGAGTACAACTCAGCGGCCGAGATCATGCGCGAGGTGGCCGCGCTCTGCCCGATCTTCGGCGGCATCACGCACGATCGGCTTGAGAAGGTGGGGCTGCAGTGGCCTTGCACCTCCAGTGAGCACCCTGGAACGGTGTACCTGCACGAGGGGCAGTTCTCGCGGGGCAGGGGGCGGTTCCACGCGACCTCTCCGGCACCCCCGTTCGAGCCCACCGACCAGACCTACCCGCTCGTGCTCTCCACGGGTCGTATGCTGTACCACTACAACGGCGGGCCCATGACGCGGCGCGCCGCGCCCCTGGACTGGCGCGAACCGAGGGCCTACGCCGAGATCCACCCCGAGGATGCCGCACGCGCGGGCGTGCGCGATGGTCAGGCGTGCCTCGTTAGCAGCCGGCGCGGCAGCGTTCGCGTCCAGGCAAGGGTGGGGGATGTCGTGCCGCAGGGCATGATCTACATGCCGTTCCACTTCCGCGAGGCCGCGGCCAACCTGCTTACACACGCCGACGGCCTGGATGCCGGTGCCAAGACGCCTGAGTTCAAGTTCGCGGCGGTGCGGCTGGAACGCCTGCGCGCCGAACGCGCTGGCACTGCCGGAGGCGAGACGTGACCTCTGCGCGGGTGCCGAGCGCAGACGACCATGGTCGGAGAGGACGGAGGGGGACATGCGGACGATCCAGTACCAGGACGTAGCAGAAGCCGCAAGGCGGCTGTGCATTGATGCCAACGTCTACCTGGGGGGGGATGTGCTCTCGCTGCTTCGCTCCGCCCGGGAACGCGAACCCTCAACACTCGGGCAGCGCGTGCTGGACGAGATCCTTGAGAACAACAGGATAGCCGCGACCGAGGCCGTGCCCATCTGCCAGGACACCGGGACGGCGTTTGTGTTCGTTGAGTTGGGCGACCAGGTCTGCGTGACCGGCGGGTCGCTGCGCGACGCGCTGGACGAAGGCGTTCGGCGCGGGTACACGGAGGGGTTCCTGCGGAAGTCGATGGTGGCTGACCCGCTGCGGCGCCGGAACACCGGAGACAACTCCCCTGCCGTGGTGCACATCGAGTTGGTCCCGGGCGATCGCCTGCGCATGACCCTCCTGCCCAAGGGCGGCGGGGCCGAGAACATGAGTCGGATGACCATGCTGACCCCAGCGGACGGTGAGGCCGGTGTGCGTGCCTTCGTGATCGAGACCGTGGAGAAGGCGGGGCCCAACGCCTGCCCGCCCGTGGTTGTTGGCGTGGGGATCGGCGGCACCTTCGACACCGTCGGCTTCCTTGCCAAGCGAGCCCTGATACGGAAGGCGGGAGAGCGCCACCCGGACCCATACTACGCCCGCATGGAGGAGGAACTCCTGGCGGCGATCAACTCGCTGGGCGTGGGCCCTATGGGGTACGGGGGCCTGGCCACCGCGCTGGATGTGCGCGTCGAGGTCTACCCATGCCACATCGTCAGCCTGCCGGTGGCCGTGAACCTGCAGTGTCACGCGGCGCGCGTGGCTCGCGCCGAACTCTGAGGCGATGGAGATGGCAACCATGAACCCGAAGCGACTCACCACGCCCTGGACCGACGCGATCGTGGAAGGACTCCGCGCAGGGGATCTCGTGCTGATCAGCGGCGTGATCTACGGCGCGAGGGACGCCGCGCACAAGCGCCTGGTGGAGGCGCTCGAGCGCGGCGAGGCGCTGCCCGCCGACTTGCGCGGCCAGATAGTGTACTATGTGGGTCCCACGCCTCCGAAGCCCGGCCAGGTGATCGGGTCAGCAGGGCCGACCACCAGCACCCGAATGGACACCTACGCCCCCGTGCTCATGGCCCATGGATTGAAGGGGATGATCGGCAAGGGCTACCGCTCTAGGCCCGTCCTGGAGGCCATGGCGAAGCATCGGGCGGTTTACATGGCCGCGACCGGCGGCGCCGGGGCCCTGCTGGCGCGATGCTTCACGCGCGCCGAGGTGGTCGCCTACGAGGATCTCGGCCCGGAAGCGCTCTTCCGGTTCGAGGTGGCAGACTTCCCCGCCATCGTGGTCAACGACGCGTTCGGGGGAGATCTCTACGCCGAGGGGAAGAAGGCCTTCAGCAGAGCCACTCCCTGATTACGGTCCGGGCACGCGCCACCAGGGCCGGCAGGGCGGCGCGCACCGGCTCGGACAGCTCGGCCCCGATGCATATCTCGGGCGTGCGCTCCACCGCCACCACGCGGATTTCCTCCGGCATCTCCAGCCCCACGGCGGCGCCTATTGCCAGTGCCTCGCCGTAACCGATGTAGTGCGCCGACGGGCTGCGGAGGGAACAGGGCTCCAGGGAGAACTCGCAGATCGCCCCCGGGAGCCCTCCGGTGGACTGGCTGTCCACAACCAGGACGCGGCGGGCCCCGACGACCTCATCCAGGAGGGCCAGGCCCGACCGCACCCCTGTTCTGACCGGCAGGCCCTCGTCCCGCAGGGCTTCGGCGGCCAGCAAGCCCACGGCGTCGTCCCCCAGCAGGTCGTTGCCGATGCCTAGGACGAGCAGCCCGTCGCGGCTCATCGCCTTATCTGACGCACGAGCTCTCCGTCGCTGTTGTAGATCGATGCCACGAGCGGCATCTCCCCAGGCAGGGAGTGCGTACCGCATCCATGGCAGGGGTCGTAGGCACGGAAGGCCATCTCGACCATGTTGAGGAGGCCGTCGTCCACCTGGCCCTTGTGGATGACCCCCTTGGCGGCGCTGTCCACGGACATCGCGATGCGCGCCGCGTTGTTCTGCGTGGCGACAATCAGGTTGGCCCTGGTTATGAGCCCCTGCTTGTCCGTCTCGTAGTGGTGGATCAGCGTGCCCCGGGGCGCCTCCACAACACCGACGCCAACCGATGGTTCCCTTGTGGGCAGCACGCGCAGTTCTGTGCTCGTGATCTCGGGGTCATTGGTAAGCTCCACAAGGCGCTCGGCGGCGTAGAGCAGTTCGATCACCCGGGCCCAGTGGTTGGCCAGGGTGTGGTGCACCGGCTTCCCGCCCAGCGTGGCGTAGAACTCCTCGTAGGCCTGCTGCGCCAGCGGCGTCGTCATGCCGTCGGCGGCGTTGAGGCGCGCCAGGGGTGCCACCGCGTAGACGCCGCTGTCCGGGCCGTCGGCGAAGCCCTTCCACCCAACCGGCTTGAGGTAGCAGAACTTGATGTAGCTCCACGGCTCCACCTGCTCCGCGACGTAGTCCAGGTAGTCCTGCGGCTTGAACTTCGCGTACTCCTTCCCGGACGGGTCCACCACTCGAATCAGCCCGTCATAGAAGTTGACCCTGTTGTTGGAGTCCACCATGCCCATGTAGTAGGTACGGTGGGTATAGGCGTCGGATGTGATCAGGCGGACGTAGTCGGGGTTCGCCAGCACCACCTTGCGGAACACGTCGAGCGTGAACTTGGCGAACTCCACCGCGTTGGCCGCCACCTCCTTGAAGCGGGGGAGGTCATCGGGGGCGATGCCCTTGGCCACGCCGCCGGGGAGCCCCATCACCGGGTGGATGGTCTTGCCTCCCAGGTAGGTTTCCAGATCGCGCAGCGCACGGCGCATCGCGATGACCTGCTTGCCGACCTCGACCCCGACGGCGCCGATGACCCCCAGCACGTTGCGCTGCGCCTTGGGCGCGGTGGGGCCTACCACGAAGTCCGGGCCGCCCAGGAAGTAGAAGTGCAGCGCGTGGTCCTCGACCATGAAGAGCGAGTAGTCGAGTTCGCGGATCTTCTTGGCCGCCGGCGGGGGATCCACCTTGTAGAGGTCGTCCAGCGCCTTGGCCGATGCCATGTGATGAGCGAGCGGGCAGACCCCGCATATGCGCGAGGTGATCTGAGGCATGTCCTCCGCGGGGCGGCCGCGGCTGAAGGTCTCAAATCCCCGCAGCTCCGGCACCTGGAAGTAGGCGCGCTCCACCTCTCCTGCCTCGTCCAGGAAGATGTCTATCTTGCCGTGCCCTTCCAGGCGCGTGATCGGGTCGATCACCACCCGGCGTCGCTGGCTGTAGGCCTGGTCTGCACGCTCCTTGCCCGCTTCCCATGCCTGCTGTGCGGCCTCTGAGATCTTCTTGGTCATCTTCACTCACCGGGTCCTTTCTCGCGGCATCTGTGCTGCTTCTGTTGCCGAAGTCACCCCGTCGCCCTTGTCCTAGGAACGCGCAGCGGCGAATGAGGGCACCACCAGCTCCGTACCTATGCCCAGCCGCTTCGCGGGGACGCCCATAGCAAGCCCGAGCAACTGCGTGAAGTACAGGATCGGTATGGACAGATTGGTGCCGAACTCGCTGTTCACGTGGCGCTGATAGCACTCGAGGTTGAGCTGGCAGAGCGGGCAGGTGGTGGCTACCACCTCGGCGCCGCGATCCACCGCGTTCTCGAGCAGGTCGCGCACCATGGTCAGCGCCGCCTTTCGGCTGGTCACGATCAGGGAGCCGCCGCAGCACCGCAGCTTCAGCGGGTAGTCTATGGGAGTGGCGCCCGCGGCGGAGAGCAGATCCTCGAAGAACCTGGGATGCTCCACGTCCTCCCGGTCCTTCTGCGGTCGGACCACTTGGCACCCGTAGTAGGGCGCCACGCGAAGGCCGTTCAGCGGATTGGTGACCTGCTTCCGTATCTCTTCCAGTCCCACATCCTGTACGAAGACCTCGATCAGGTGCCGCACCCGGATACTTCCGGAGAACTCCAGGTCGTCGGCCTGCAGGGCGTAGTTGATGTGCTCCGCGAGGTCAGGATCTTCCTTGAGGTGCACGTTGGTGAAGTACATGTTCTTGTAGCACCCGCTGCAGGGCGCTACGATATCGAGGCCCGCCTTCTCCGCTATGGCCAGATTGCGGGCGGACAGTGTGTGCGCGAGAAGCTCGTCGACGTGAAAGTACGCGGTGGCGCCGCAGCAGTTCCAGTCGTCCAACTCCCTGAACTCCAGTCCGAGCCGCTCTGCAACCTCCATGGTGGAGACGTGGTAGGACGCGGCCATCTTCTCGAGCGAGCAACCTGGGTAGTAACTGTAGGCCTTCATGCCGCCCTCCCCATCGGGATGATCCGGCTGAGGATCCTTCGGAACCTGGCCGCCCGCTTGAGCCTTTTGGGAAAGAGAGGCAGCCTCCCCTTCCTGAAGAGGGCCAGGGCGTTGCGGGCATCGTAGAGGAAGTCCCTCAGGCCGTAGCGGAACAGGTACGGCGTGGCAAGCGCGGGCTCGAAGGACTTCCCGTTCCTCAGAATCATCCTGGCGAACCGCCTCGAGAAGTCCGCCCCGATCGTGCCCTTCCTGATGCTGGCTCTCCACATCGAGTAGCGCTTGAGGCCGTACATCATGCCCGCAATGTCAATGCCCGCCGGGCACCTCACGGTGCACTGGTAGCACGAGGCGCAGTACCAGAAGGCGTTGCTCGAGAGCACGGGCTGCCTGAGGTCGGCCCGGATGAGGGCAATGATGTTGCGCGGCGAGTGATCCATGAAGCCGGCTACCGGACAGGTGGAGGAGCAGGTGCCGCACTGTATGCAGCTCTGCACCGGGTTCGTCTCGGCGCTGTACAGGAGATTGACGATCTCGTTCGAGAACGTTAGTTTCGCTGGCATCGAGTTTCTCCCTATGCTACTTCTTCTCTGCCTTGCGCTTCGCCGCGAGCTCGAGCAGGCCGCTTACCTTCTCCAGCAGGAGCTGCGGTTCCACAGGCTTCTCGACCAGCTCGTCCACGGGCAGGAGGTGGGGGTGGATGGGCTGGCCTGGGAAGAGGAAGGCAATCTGCTCGCGCAATCCCGTGATTATGAGCACCGGGATCTGGTTCAGGACCGGGTCCTTCCGCAGCTTGCGGGCAACCATGATCCCCTCTGCGCCCCGCCCCATCATTATGTCCAGCAGCAACAGGTCGTAGGGCTTGGTCTTGAGCGCCTCGAGGCCGGCCCTGGGGTTGTAGGCCGCGTCAACCTGATAGCCCGCGCCCTCTAGAATGGACTTGATCCCATCCACGAAGTCGGGATCGTCGTCAATGATCAGCAACCGAGTTGCTTGGCTCATGTCAGGTGTCCCCCTTGCGGATTCTCCGGTCCGCCGGCCTCCGGAGTATGGTGCGTTCCCGTTCCTGGGCTCCCCGCCGGCAGGGTGATCACGAACGTGCTGCCCTCACCCAGCTTGCTTGTCGCGCCAATCGTGCCTCCGTGGGCCTCGACGATGCGCCGGGTGATGGCAAGACCCAGTCCGGCCCCTGCCTCATCCCCTGTCCCGCGGCCCCTGTAGAAGTTGCCGAAGATGTACGGCAGCTCGTCCTCGGCTATGCCTACCCCCTGGTCCCGGACCGAGATCAGTATCTGACCGGACCGCTGCTCGGCGTGAACCTGAACGCTGCTGCCCGAACGCGAGTATCTTATCGCGTTGCCAAGCAGGTTGACCAGTGCCTCGACAAGCGTGCCCTCATCCCCGTGCACCGGATCGAGCGGCTCATCAACTGAGACCCCGATCTCGATGTCCTTCCGTACGGCATAGGGGTGAACGTTCTCGACAGCCCTGGAGACCACCGTGCTCACTGAGGTCGGGCCGAAGCTCTCTTTGATGCTCCCGATGTCGCTGGAGATCGCCCTGAGCCATGTATGGATCATCTTGAGGAGATCGTTGATCCTCTGCTTCATTCTCTCAAGTCGGGCCATCTGTTCATCGCTGGCCTTGCCCGACAGTTCCTGCACGAGCCGGATCAGGTTCTGCTGGACCGCGTTGAGCGGCGACTTGAGCTCATGCGAGACGATGGCGGCGAAGTTCTCCTGCAGCAACTCCTTCTCGCGCCTGAGCGCGATCGTCTCGAGGACGAGTTCCCGCTTCTCAATCCCCCTGCGCGTGATCAGTCGGAACTCGTCAGGGGTGAAGGGCTTGGGGAGGAAGTCGTAGGCGCCCTTCTGCATCGCCTCCACGGCCGAGGCCAGTGTGGCGTAGCCGGTGATCACGATTGCCACAATCGAGGGGTCGAGGGCCCGGATTCTCTCGAGCACCTCAAACCCCGAGATCCCGGGCATCTTGAGGTCCACGAAGACGAGGTCGGGGCGGAACTCCGCCACCTGCCGCAAGCCGGCAGCCCCATCCGTCGCCGTCTTGGTGGCGTACCCGGAGCCCTCGAGGATCTGGCAGCACGAGTCCAGCACGATCTCCTCGTCGTCTATGATGAGTATCCTGGGCCTGATCTCCACCTGCTACGCCTCTCCTGCGGGCCCGACGGGCAGCCTCACGATGAACGACGTGCCTTTGCCTTCCTCGCTCTCCACCAGGATCGTACCGCCGTGCTCCTTGATGATGCCGAAGCTGATCGCGAGCCCGAGTCCTGTGCCGTGCCCCTGGTCCTTGGTGGTGAAGAACGGGTCGAATATCCTATCCATGTCCTCCGGGCGGATTCCGCGTCCGGTGTCGGCGATCGCGATCTCGACGTGCCTGCCATCTGGTTCGGCCCGCGTAGCGAGCGTCAATCGCCCCACCCCGTCCATCGCCTCGGCGGCGTTGATGATCATGTTCATGAACACCTGCTGGATCTGGGCGGGGTCCACGACGGCCGGCGGCAACCCCTCCTGGAGATCCCGGACGACCTGGATGTTGTGGAACAGCGCCTGCCCCTCGACAAGCGCGATTCCCTGTTGAAGTATGGAGTTGACGTCCGATGGGCGCTTGTGAGGCTTGACCGGCCGTGCGTAGTCCAGCAGTCCACGCACGATGTCCCTGCACCGCCCCGCCTGGGTTATGATCTTGGCGAGGGTCTCGCGCAGTCTCTCCTCGGGGGGAGTCCTCTCGAGCAGCAGGTTGGAGAAGGCGATGATTCCCTGGAGAGGGTTGTTCAGCTCGTGCGCCACCCCGGCCGCGAGTTGCCCCGTGATCGCCAGCCGCTCGGACTCCATGACCCTCCTTCGCGTGTACTCCTTGAGTCGGGCGTCTCGCTCCCTCAGTGCAGAGGCCATGGTGTTGAAGCTGTCGGCCAGCTCCTGCAACTCGTCGTTCGTCGTGATCTCGACGGCCGTGTTCAGGTTGCCGCCGGCCACCTCCCTGGATGCCGAGAGGAGTTGCCGCACGGACTCAGATACCCTTCGCGAGATGGCGTAGGACACGCCCATGGACAGCAGGCCGCCCCCCAGCGTCAGCGCCAGGAGCGTGAACACCGCCCGCTTCCTGAGATCCACGTACTTGCGCTCCAGCACGCCCACATAGAGAACCCCTATGATCTTGTGGCCTATGCTCTTGATTGGCTCATAGGCCGTGATGTACCAGTTGTTCACCACGTAGGCCCGGCCTATCCAGGGGGTACCCGCCACAACGACCTGATCGTAGACGTCCTGTGCAATCCGCGTTCCCACTGCACGCGTGCCTTCGGCGGTCATGACGTTGGTCGAGACCCTTACGTCGTTCAGGAATATCGTCGAGGTTCCGATTTCCTCGCCCCTGTACTCCATCCCCTGGAAGACAGTCCGCTTGATCTTGTCCACGATCGCGAAGTTGCGGTTCAGCAACGTGCCGCCGTAGAGCACTCCAAGCAGTTCGCCGCGGGTGTCCACGACCGGGGACGCCGCCATCAGCATCATGCCCCTGGCCTCTTCTGCGGCCTCCCGGGGCGCGGCCATAGGCGTCTCCACGATCTTGAAGCGCGCCTGCTCCGCGAGGGCAGGTGACTCCCTGTGGAGATCCGCGGGGGACAACAGCGTCACGGCCGCCGCGGGCCCCCCCCCGTCCAGGACGGCTGCCACAACCTCGTAGTGGCTCACGTCGTCCCCCACGGCATATGTGGGGGCGGTCCTCACCAGGACCTTGCCGGTCCTGTCGGTGAGCGTGAACACGTCCAGCCGTTCCCTCCGGCCTACCCTCCCGAGTTCCTCGGCGAGCCGGGGGATGTCGCCGGACAGCAGCGCATCCTTCATGAAGAACCTCTCGGCTGACAGCCGGACCGTGTCGCTGATGTGCCCCAGCCTGCCGTAGAGGATCTCGCGAGCCGCGTTGAGGTTGTTGCGAACGCTTGCCTGCGCCTCAGACATGATGATCGTTCCGACGAGGTGCGACCCCACTACCGCGAAGACGATCACCGTGATGCCGATTATGAGCAGGTAGCTTGCGATCAGCTTGGTGGCTATGGGTACCCTGCCACCGTTCCCGCGTGCCGAGACAAACCCGGGCAGGTACCTGCCTCTGACTCTCCTCAGGGCGCCGGCCATCGCGTCGTCCGCGCTCCGTCCTCCTCGACCTTCTACTATTGCGCCGCGTCTGCCGCGGTGGGCAGGGATACCTTGCGGCGCAGCCGTGAGGCAGGAAGCGAGTACCGGTAGAACGTGCCCACCGGATCGGGGATGGTGGCAATGATGGACTCGATCGCCTCCGGGCTGTTCGCGTCCGCGGCAGAGCCTAGCGCGGAGACGAGTTTGGCGCCAACATCGTGCACGCGCGACGTCGGACCGAAGCAGCCGGTGCACGGCATGCTCCCCTTCGGGCAAAGGGCTTCGCATCCTGCGCGCGTGGCCGGCCCCAGGCACAGCAACCCCTGCGAGAGCAGGCAGGTGTCAGGATCGATCAGCACCTGGTGAGGGCGCTTGAAGCTGGCCAGCAGCAGCCGGTCGGGCTTGGTGGCCTTCAGGTGGCACTGATCGCACAGCGCGATGTCGGGCGCCAAGACGCTCCCCTTGGGAGGAAGGGCACCGGCCAGGATCGCTCCGACCGCCTCCATGAGGAGCTTCGCGGTGGGAGGGCAGCCTGGGATGTAGTAGTCGACATCCACCACCTGATCCAGCGTGCGCACGGTCTCGCGAAAGGCCGGGAGTGTCGTCATGCGGCCGTTCTCCTGCCAGGTCTCCTGCGGGCGGGTGCCCTCCGGGTTGATGACGGACGGCGCCTCTTCGTAGCTGCCGCGCAGGATCGCCTCGCGATCGCTGAGGTTGGCCAGCCCCGGGATTCCTCCCAGGTGGGAGCACGCGCCGAACGCGATCAGGACCTGGGCCTTGCGCCGCAGCAGATGCGCCATCTCTTCCTGCTCTGAGGTGCGGATCGCGCCGTTGACGAAGGCGACCGCGATGGATCCATCTGGGCGCGCCTCCACGTCACTCCGCTTGAAGTCGAGTGCCACCGGCCAGAAGATGATGTCCACGGCGTCGACCACGGCCAGGATGCCGTCGGCCAGGTCAACAACCGCCTCCTCGCATCCACCGCACGCGGCGCACCAGTAGAAGGCGACCTGCGGCTTCGTGGGGCTCGACATCCTACTCACCTCCCATTGGTGCGGCCGCTACGGCCTCGGTGGGTCCGCCGTGGGGCAGGACCTCTGCGTCCCATCGTGCCCGCCTCCCGGGCAGGTCGAGCCTGCCCAGACGGCGCATCTCCTCGACCATCTCTCGGATCACACGGGCCACCTTCTCGCCCTCCGAGGCGGAGATCCACTCCAACCGGAGGCGCTCGTCCTCGATCCCCATCTCCCGCAGGACTCGCCGGAGCAGCGTTATCCGGCGCAGCGCCTTGTAGTTGCCCTCCACGTAGTGGCAGTCTCCGGGGTGGCAGCCGCCGATCAGAACCCCGTCGGCGCCCTGAGCGAACGCCTCGACCACGAACTGCGGATCCACCCGCCCCGAGCACATCACGCGGATGATCCGGACGTTTGGGGGATACTTCATGCGGGAGGTGCCGGCCAGGTCCGCCGCGGTGTAGGTGCACCACGTGCAGAAGAACGCCACGATCGTTGGGTCCTGCCCGTTCGTCGTCCCTACTCTCTGCTCTTCCATCAGGATCTCCACCTCACTCGCGGGTCGGATCGTTCTCAGGAAGCCGCGGTCACTCCCGCCAGCACGCCCTGTATCTCGGCGTATATCTGCCTGTCATCGAAGAGGTGCTGCTGGATGGATCCGGACGGGCACGCCGCCACGCAGACCCCACAACCCTTGCACAGCGCCTCGTTGATCACCGCCTTGGCGGTCTGGGCATCAAAGGCAATGGCCGTGTACGGGCACAGTGGGACGCAGGTCTTGCAGCCCGAGCACTCCTCGGCCAGGATGTACGCGGTCGTGGGCTCCAGCTCGAAGTAGCCGGCGTCAATGAGCGCAAACGCCTCGGCCGCGGCCGCGCCGGCCTGGGCCACGGAGTCCGGGATGTCCTTGGGGCCCTGGCACGCGCCGGCCAGGAAGATACCGTCGGTGAACGTGTTTACCGGCGCGAGCTTCGGGTGCCTCTCCAGGAACCAGCCCTCGTTCGAGCAGGAGATGTTGAACATCCTTCGCACGTCCTGCGCGTCCGGCTGCGGGTCGAGGCCCGGGCTCAGCACGACCATGTCCACCGGGATGCGCCGGATCATGCCGGCCAGCGTGTCCTCCACCTGTATGACAAGCTTGCCCTTCTCCTCGGGCGCGGTCGCCCAGTCGGACACCTGGCCGACCTTGCCGCGGATGAAGTGCACTCCCTCTGCCAGCGTCCTGGTGTAGAACTCCTCAAACCCCTTCCCGGGGGTACGAACGTCAATGTAGAAGTTGTAGACCTCGGCCCCCGTTCGCTCCTTGATCAAGTGTGCCAGCTTGATTGAGTACATGCAGCACACGCGGGAGCAGTAGACGTTGTAGTTCTCGTCGCGGGAGCCGACGCAGTGGATGATCCCGACGCGCTCGGGCGTTCGGCCGTCGCGCAGGACGACCTCGCCCCCGGTCGGGCCCGAGGCGTTCACGATGCGCTCGATCTCCAGGGCCGAGTAGACATCGGGGTAGGTGCCGTAGCCGTAGTAGGGAACGCGGCCGGCGTCGAACGTCTTGAACCCCGTCGCCAGGACGATGGCGCCGACCTCGATCTCCTCGATCACCTCTGTCTGCTTGAAGTCTATGGCGTTGCGCTCTCCACATGCCTCGACGCAGGTCTTCTTGCACTTGCCCGACTTGAACTCGATGCAGGTCTCAGGGTCGATGACAACGATCTGCGGGACCGCCTGGGGGAACGGGATGTAGATCGGGCGGCGCTTGCTCAGCCCGAGGTTGAACTCGTCCGGGTGCTTGGCTTCCTTGTAGATGCACGCGGGGATGCACTCTTGGCAGCCTATGCACAGCTCCTCATTGATGTAGCGCGGCTTGCGCTTGACCTTGACCTTGTAGTTGCCCACGTACCCCTCAACCTGCGCCACCTCGGAGTACGTCCAGAGCGTGATGTTGGGGTGGGCCCTGACCGCCGTCATCTTGGGGGTCAGGATGCACGCGGCGCAGTCGAGCGTGGGGAACGTCTTGTCGAACTTGGCCATGTGCCCGCCGATCGTGGGCTCGCGCTCCACCAGGTACACGTGCTTGCCGCCGTTGGCGATGGTGAGCGCCGCGTGGATGCCGGCGATCCCGCCTCCGAGGACCAGCGCAGCCGGCTTCACCGGGACGCGGCGCCGCTCCAGCGGCTCGTGGTAGATGACCCGCCAGACGGCGGCGCGGACCAGATCCTGGCCCTTACGCGTCGCCTCCTCGGCATCGGTGTGCACCCAGGAGGCGTGCTCCCGGAGGCTCACCATCTGGAAGTAGAACGGGTTGATGCCCCCGGCCTCCGTGGCGCCGCGGAACGTGTGCTCGTGGAGCAGCGGCGAGCAGGCCGCCACAACGATCCGGTCCAGCTTGTGCTCCGCGATGTCCTTCTGGATGAGCAGCTGGCCGGGATCTGAGCACATGTACTTGTAGTCCCGCGCGACCACGACACCGGGCAGCGTGGCCGCGTAGTCGGTCAGACGCTGCACGTCGATCATACCGGCGATGTTCCTGCCGCAGTGGCAGATGTAGACCCCGACTCGCGGCCCGCCGTTTGGGGAATGAGCCTCACGCATGACCAGACACCTCCGGGGTAGTTGCTTCCTCGACCATCTCGGCCAGGTCCCTGACCGCGAGCCGTCCCTCTAGTCCGGCGGTCTTCACCGCGTCGTTGAACATGGCGAGTTCCTTGGGACAGGCCACCACCAGCGTCCCAACCCGGTCCAGGGCCACTGCCTCCCGGACGCGGCTCTCGGCAGGACGCTCCCGCAGCCCAGTCGCTTCCTTCATCCAGACGCGCCCACCGCCCGCACCGCAGCAGTACGAGCGGGTGCGGTTGCGCGGCATCTCCACTACCTCGGCTCCCAGGGCTGTCAGAACGCGCCTGGGGGCCTCGAACACGCCGTTGTAGCGACCCAGGTAGCAGGGGTCGTGGTAGGTGACCCTCCTGTCCAGCTTCCTGGCTGCACGCAAGTGGCCCTCTCGGGCGAGGCGGTCCAGCAACTCGGTGTAGTGCACAACGGGCCAGGTCGCCCCGAACAAGGGATACTCGTTCTTCAGGGTGTTGTACGCGTGCGGGTCCGTGGTCAGGATCGTTGTGAACTCGCACCGCCGCATGGCCGCCAGGTTCTTCTCCACCATCATCTCGAAGAGACCTTCCTCACCGACGCGGCGGAAGTCGTTTCCGCTGGTGGATTCCGCGTCGTAGAGGATGCCGAAGTTGACCCCAGCCAGGTGCAGCAGCCTCGCGACCGCCCGGGTGGCCTGAGCGGCCTGCTGATCATAGGAGGCGAAGTCGCCGACGAACCAAAGGTACTCGGCGGGCTCCCTGCGGATGTCCTTGATCGTGACGCCCAGGCCCTGGGTCCACCTGGCACGCATCTTGGGCGACTGCCCGAAGGAGTTGCCATAGCGGGATGCGGCAGTGAGCGTATCCTGAAGAAGACTGTCCACGCTCCCCTGGCCGACCAGATAGCGGCGCATCTCGGCCAACTTAGGAATCGGCTCGATGAACACCGGGCAGGCCTCGTGACAGGCCGCGCACGTGAAGCAGGACCAGATCACCTCCTCGGTGATCAGGTCGCCGACAATGGACTGGCTATCCCCTCCTCGCTTCCCGGCGCGCAGACGTCCTCTCAGGTCCATGACGAGTCCCTTGGGGCTGAGCGGCGTTCCCGACAACCACGCCGGGCAATCGGCCTGGCAGCGACCACACTCGGTGCAGGCCTCCAGGTCCAGCAGGTGCTTCCAGGTGAACCGCTGCAGTGTTAGGGCGCCGTTTCCGGCCGCTGGGTCGCCGTCGCGCGCGGGCGCTGCGGCGCCCGAGAGCCTGCCCAGGGGCTGCAGCGATCGGAAGAAGATGTTGAGCGGCCCTGTCAGCAGGTGCAGGACCCCGGAGAACGGGAGGTACGCTATGAACGCGAAGGCCAGCACCGCGTGGCCCCACCACGAGACGAGGTGGAGCGTCTGGAGCTGGTCCTGGCCCATTCCGCGGAACGCCAGCGCGGTGACCCACCCGCCGGGTGACCACAGCGCCCAGGGGTCCCGGGTGGCGACGATGCGCAGGCCCTCGACCACGAACCCGGTGAGCAGAGTGAGGAAGATCAGCACCAGCATTGTCGAGTACTGGTCCGAACGCTTGGGCTCCCTCAGGCGCGCCGGCCTGAGCACCCATCTTCGGACGAGCGCCATGCCGACCCCCAGCAGGGCCAGGACGCCGAAGAGATCCACCACCAGAGACATGAAGTACAGGTAGAACGGGCCCTGGAGCGTCTTGATCCCCAGGTACTCCTCGAGCACGATCATGCACGTGGCCACGAACAGGATCACGAAGCCCCAGAAGAGCGAGGCGTGAAGCAGCCCGGCGTAGGCCTCGCGGAGAATCCGCAGCTGCGCCAGCCCCTGGGCGATCAGCCCCGTCAGCCTTGTCCACGGGTGATCCCACCTGATCTCGGGGCCGCCCCGCGACCACCTCCGCACCGCGGCCACGCATCCCCAGACGAACACGAGCAGAAACGGTAGGAAGACGAGGTAGATGAGCTTATGGGAGGCGACGTTCCAGTAGAGCTCACGCGCGGGCATCAGGTCGCCCCCTGCGCCTTGCGCTTCTCGAGCTCTTCCGTGAGCGCCGGCAGCAGTTCGAACATGTCCTCGGTTACGCCGTAGTCGGCGACGTCGAAGATCGGTGCTCTCGGATCGGCGTTGATGGCGATGATCAGGTCGGAGTCCTTCATCCCCTCCACGTGCTCGGGCGCCCCGCTTATGCCCAGCGCCAGGTAGAGCTTGGGCTTGACGATCATGCCGGACTTGCCCACCTGCCGCGTGAGCGGCAGCCAGCCCTGATCGATGACCGGGCGCGATGCGCAGACCTCCCCGCCCAGGAGCATGGCCAGCGCCTCAGCTAGCGGGATGTTGTCCTGCCGCTGGATCCCGCGTCCTACCGCAATCAGGACAGGAGCACGCGTGATGTCAACGTCCCCGGCCTCCGGTTCCAGCATCTGCGTGAACCTCGTCCGCAGGCCATCCAGCGGCACCGGCGATGCGAGGAGACGCACGCCCGGGGTCCGCTCGGAGATGCCCTTCTGCGACGGAAACGCGCCGGGGAGGACCGTGAGGATCGCCATGCCGTCCCCGATCTCCATCTCGCCCAGCAGCTTGCCCCCGCACATCTGGCTGGTCACCACAATCCGGTCGCCCTCGACCCCTATCTCCCGGCAGTTGACTACCAGCGGGATTCGCATCCACGCCGCCAGGAGGGCGGCCAGGTCCATTCCCTCGGAGGTTGCGCCCACGAGCACCAGGCGCGGCGGTTCACCCTCGGCCAGGGCCCGCAGCGCCGTGGCGTGGCCCTCCGGGGTGAACCCGGCCAGGCCGGCGTCCTCGACGCACAGGACGCTCTCCGCCATCCCCAGGGTAGCTGCCAGGGGTTGGACCGCGCTCCCTGCCAGTACGGCGACCAGGCGGCCGCCCAGCGCCGCTGCCACCTCGCTCCCCTTGCCCAGGAGCTCGTAGGTGTGCCCGGCAACCTGGCCCTTCAGGTGCTCCACGTAGACCCAGACGTCCCGGCCTGTCCCGCTCATCGCACCAGCCCCCGGTTCTCAAGGATCGTCACGATCTGCCTGACCATCTCCTCTGGGGTTCCCTCGATCATCTCCGCGCGCTCCGCCGGCTCCGGCTTGAACAGCCGACGGACGACTGGACCCCCGGGCGTGGTGACAGACGGCGCCTCGCGCTCTGTGATCTTCCTTGTCTTCCTGGCCTCGCGGATTCGAGCCACCGGGACGTAGCGCGGCGGCTGGGGCGCCGATAGCACGCCCACCACCGCCGGCAGGTCCACCTCCATCTCTGCCGCCAGGCCGCCAGGGTACTCCTTCTGCACCAGGACCTTGCCCGCTTCCGGCGCATCCACGGACCGGGTCACGCCGACGTACGGGAGGCCCAGCAGGCCTGCAAGCGCTCCCGCCATGTGCCCGTCCATGTCATCAATCGCATAGACACCCGTGAGGATGAGATCGGGCCGGGACTCGCCCAGCACCGCCCCGAACATGGCGGCGGCGGCTGTTTTGCCCACCCCTTCCTCCGGGATTCCCGTGAGCTTGATGGCCTCGTCGGCCCCGCGCGCGAGCGCCGTGTAGAGCGCCTCCTCGGCCTCGCCCCGGTCCAGGGCCAGCGCCGTGACCCCTCCGCCGTGGCGCTCCTTGAGCAGCAGCGCCTGCTCCAGCGCGTGGTCGTCGCTCTCGCTTAGCAGGTAGCGCAGCCACTGCGTGTCCAGCGCCACGCCCGAAGGCGCGATCTCGAGTTCCTCCACAAGGTCGGGGACCATGCTCAGAAGCACGGCTATGTTCACGAAGACATCCCTCCCCGTGCTGCGGCCGACTCGTCGAGCAGCTCCATGATGTCCTTCACGACGATCTTGCCCTCGTTCCCCGTGGACTTGAGGGCGTCCTCGAAACGCGATGCCTCGAAAGGACAGGACACCGCAAGGATATCCGCCCCTGCGGACAGGGCGTGCGCTATCCGCCGGTCGGACAACCGCTCCTGCGCGGCCTGCCAGATCACGGTGTCCAGCCACATGCCTCCGCCTCCGCCCCCGCAGCAGAGGGCGTTCTGTCGTGCAAAGGGCATCTCCACCAGCGAGACACCCGGAATGGCGCGCAGCAGGTCCCGCGGGGCCTCGTACAGGCCGCACATGCGCCCCAGACAGCAGTTGTCGTGATACGTCACGCGGGCCTCGATGCGGTTCTGCAGCAACGGGCGCAGGACGTCCAGCCTGGCCGCGAGGAACTCCACGTAGTGCCGGACGGGGAACCGCCGGCCCGTGGTCTCGGGGTACACGCGGCTCAACGAGTTGAACGCGTGCGGATCTGAGGTGATGATCTCGTCGTACTCGTACTTGTCGAAGAGCACGGTGTTGTACTCAACGAGGCTCTCAAACAGCCCGGCCTCGCCTGAGAGGCGCTCGCAGTCTCCTACGCAGCGCTCCTCCGGTCCCAGGACCGCGAAGTCCACTCCCATGGCGTGCAGCACTCGCGCCATGGCCTGTGCCTGCGGCTGGTTGCGCGGGTGATACGTCGGATAGCACTCGACGAGCCAGAGCGCCTCAACCGGCCGCTTGATCTGAGACATGACCGGGACGGGCACGCCCGCACCCCGCGCCCAGTCCATCCTCTTGCGTGGGGCCTCGCCGATCGAGTTCCCGTAGCGGTAGGTGTTGTCCAGCGCCTTCTTGAACTCGGAGGGGAGCGCCAGGCCCGCGCTCATCGCGGCGTCGCGCAGGGCCGGGAACAGGACGTCGGTGATCTTCAGCCCGCTCGGGCACCGTGACGTGCAGTTGTAGCACGATACGCACAGCCAGAGGGTGTTGCTCTTGAGCACCTGGTCAAGCAGGCCTTCCTTCAACAGGTAGATCGAGTGGCGGGGGGTATACTGCATGGCGAAGGCCAGGGGGCAGGCGCCACCACACATGCCGCACTGGATGCAGGGGTTGAACTCCTGTTGCCAGGACGCTCGCGGGTCGGATGATGCAGGGGATGGCGCACTTCCTGCCGGCACAGCAGAATGCTTCTCTCCGCTCAACACCGTGTCCCCCCCATGGAGGCCTTCTCCACCCGGGCGACCTTGCCGGGCATGGACGGCCCCCATTCTCTCTACCTCTCTTCCTCAACAATTCCACTCCAACCTGCCTGGGTAGAGAATACGGCGATGGCCCTATATCGTTCTATCGGCGAGGCCCATGCCCAGGGGCCCGGCCGGGCGACGGCGAATTGAGGTGCAGGTGATGCAGATGAAGCCAGCGAGCCGAGACCTTTCGGCCATAGTCAGGCCCTCGACGATCGCCGTGATCGGCGCTTCCCGCGATCCGGCCAAGGTGGGGCACGCGATCTTCCACAACATCCTCACGGGAGGGTTCCAGGGCGCCGTGCATCCGGTGAACCCCACCGCACGTGCGATCAGCGGGGTGCGCGCCTACCGGTCGGTGCTCGAGGTTCCGGACCCGGTCGACCTGGCGGTGGTCATAACCCCGGCTGCCCTGGTCCCGGGAGTGCTGGACGAGTGCGGTCAGGCAGGCGTGCGCGGGGTCATCGTGATCTCCGGCGGATTCCGCGAGGTGGGGGAGGAGGGCCGGCAGCGCGAGGACCTTGTACGCGAACGCGTCGCGCGCTGGGGCTTCGCCCTGATCGGCCCCAACTGCCTGGGGGTCATCAACACCGCTTGTGACGTCCGGCTCAACGCCACCTTCGCCGCGCAGATCCCTGCCGCCGGTAACATCGGCTTCCTATCGCAATCGGGCGCGCTCACGGCGGCGGCCCTTGACTACGCCCGCATCAAGCACATCGGGTTCTCCAAGGTCTTCAACCTCGGCAACAAGGCGGACGTGACCGAACTGGAGCTGCTCGATGTGCTGGCGAGCGACCCCGACACGCGGGTCATCCTGCTGTATGTCGAGGAGCTGAGCGAGGGGAGGCGGTTCATCGAGGCTGCCCGCGAGATCAGCGAGCAGTCTCCTCCCAAGCCGGTCCTCGTGCTGAAGGCGGGCCGGACCGCGGCCGGGGCCAGGGCGGTATCGAGCCACACCGGATCGCTGGCCGGATCGGATCAGGTCTATGAGGCCATCTTCGCCCAGGCAGGCGTGCTGCGGGTAGAGAGCATCGAGGAGCTGTTCGACTACGCCGGGGCGTTCTCGCGCCAACCTCTTCCCAAGGGCGGGCGCGTCGCCATCGTGACCAATGCGGGCGGTCCGGGTATCCTGGCCACCGATGCCTGTGTGCGTCAGGGGCTGGAGCTGAGCAAGTTCTCGGCGGAGACGGTCGCGAGTCTGCGCAGCGTGGTGCCAGGCGAGGCCCACGTGGGCAACCCCCTCGATATCATCGGCGATGCCGACGACAAGCGGTACGACCGGGCCCTGGAGGCGGTGCTGGGCGATCCCTCTGTGGACGCCGGTGTGGTGCTGGTGACCCGTCAGGCGACCATCGACGTTGAGGCCGCGGCCGACGCCGTCATACGCCGGGCACGCGCCTCAGGCAAGCCCGTTCTGGCGTCGTTTGTCGGCGCCCTGGCGGTGGAATCGGGCGTGGCGCGTCTCGAGGAGGCCGGGATTCCGCACTACCCGTTCCCTGAGGCCATCGCCCGGACGCTGGCGGCGATGAGGCGGTATGTCACGTGGATCGACCGGCCTCGCACCGAGTACGTCACCTATGGTGATGTGGACCTCGACCGCGTGCGCAAGATCGTCGCGGGCGCGGGGCCGGGGTTCCTGTCGGAGTCCTCGGCCATGGAACTGCTCGACGCCTACCGGCTTCCTCTCCTGCCGTGGGCCGCGGCCTCAAGCGCGCGCGAGGCAGCTGCCAGGGCGAAGGAGATCGGGTTCCCCGTGGCGCTGAAGATCATGTCACCACAGATCATCCACAAGGTGGACGTTGGCGGCGTGCGTCTCAACCTGCGGACCGAGGACGAGGTGTCCAGGGCCTACGATGCAATGCTGGCCTCGATAGCGAAGCACCACCCCGATGCCGTGCTGGACGGGGTCCTTGTGCAGGCGATGGCGCGCAAGGGGCGCGAGGTGATCCTGGGAATCAGCCGCGATCCGCAGTTCGGCCCTGTCTTGATGTTTGGACTGGGCGGGATCTACGTCGAGATCCTCAAGGATGTCACATTTCGCCTTGCGCCGATTCGGGAGCTCGGGGCCCGGCGCATGGTCGAGGAGACCCGCACCGCGGCGATCCTGGGGGGCGTTCGCGGAGAGTCACCGTCGGATCTGGACGCCATCGTCGAGTGTCTGTTGCGTTTGTCCCAACTGGCCGTTGACTGCCCTGGGGTCGTGGAACTCGACATCAACCCCCTGTTCGTCTATGCGAAGGGGGAGGGTGCGGCGGTGGCGGACGTGCGGGTGCGTGTGGCGACCTGCCCGGAGCAGCTGCCCTGACCCGCGGAGTCACGTCTTGACCCTGCGCGAGACACCCCGGTCCACCACCAGCGTGCAGGACGCGCTCGCGCTCGTCCTGCGGTCCGTTCGCAGGCAGCCCGCAGAGGAGGTAGCGCTCCACGAGGCCGCGGGCCGTGTGCTGGCCGAGGCAATTGCCGCATCCGAGGACCTCTGGCCCTTTCCGCGCGCGGCCATGGACGGGGTAGCCGTGCGCGCCAGTGATCTGGCCGGGGCATGTGATGCAGCGCCGGTGTCTCTCGAGGTGGTCGGCGCGCTGTTCTCGGGGCAAACCTGGCCCCTGCCCCTGGAGCCCGGTGGCGCCGTTGACATCGCCACCGGCGCGCCGGTGCCGCCAGGCGCCGACGCGGTCGTGCCCGAGGAGATGGTCACGCGAAGTGGCAGCCGCGTGATCTTCAGGCGTCCCGTGGAGGTCGGTCGGCACATCATTCCGGCAGGGGAAGAGGCCCGCGCGGGCGAGCCGGTCTTGCAGGCCGGACGCACGCTGCGGGGCGGAGATCTGGCCCTGATTGCCGCGATCGGGCGTGGCACCGTGCCGGTGGTCAAGCGCGCCGAGGTGGGCATCCTGGCCACGGGCGACGAGCTCGTGCCGGCCGGCTTCCCCCTGGGACCGGGGCAGGTGCGTGAGAGCAACACCTACGCCCTGGCCGCCGAGGTGGCCGCGCTCGGCGCGACGCCGCTCCGCCTGGGGATAGCGCCGGATGACCTCGACGCCCTTGAAGGCAGGATTCGCGAGGGGCTGCGGGCCGACGCCCTGATGATCTGCGGCGGGGCCTCGGTGGGTGAACGCGACCTGGTGCGGGCAGCCCTTAGCCGCCTGGGTGTCGCGTTGGAGTTCGCCGGCGTCCGTATGAAGCCGGGCTCGCCCGTGGCATTTGGACTGGCCGGCGCGCGCCCGGTGTTTTCGCTCCCCGGCACCCCTGGCGCTGCACGCATTGCATTTGAGGTGCTGGTGCGCCCGGCGCTGTGTGCCATGATGGGGCACGGCGAGATCCATCGGCAGGTGGCGACGGCCGCGCTCAGCAAGGGTCTGCGGGTGAATCCCGGGCGCCTGCGATATCTGTGGGGTCGAGCGGTCCTGGGCACCTCGGGCCTCGAGGTTGCGCCGCTGGCCCGGCAGGGAACCTCGACCCTTCGCTCGGCGAGCGAGGGCAACGCCCTGATTGTGGTTGAGCCCTCCGACTCCGAACTCCCCGCTGGCACGCGGGTTGCCGTCTGGCTGCTTGCGCCTGCCGGGCTGCCCGGCGCAGGCGCGCGGCGGCCAGCGGTTCTGGGCGTGGTCGGCGGATCAGGGAGCGGCAAGACCACGCTCGCAGAGCGGCTGATCCCATTGCTGCGCCGCCGCGGGCTGGCGGTCGCGTTTGTCAAGCACCACGTGCACATGCAGTCGGTTGATGACGAGGGAACAGACACCTGGCGGGCCGCTCGGTCGGGCGCTGCGGAGACGGTGCTGGCAGGCCCTGGGGGCGCGGTGCACCGCCGGCCCTCGGCCTGCGACCCGCCACTGGCGCAGGTGCTCGGCGGGGTGCACCCGGCAGACCTCGTGCTCCTGGAGGGATACCGCGGATCCGCCTTCCCGAAGATCCTGGTCGTCCGGGAGGGAGCAGCCCAGGACCGGCCCCTGCCGGAGGGCCGCGTGGTCGCGGTGGTGTGCGATGCGGCCTCCGGTGCCATGGGAGCGGGCAGGGCCCCGACCTTTGCATGGGACGATCTGGAAGCGCTCGCGGACATGGTCGTGCGCGAGGTGGCTGTCGTGTGAGCGCCGCTCCCGCGCTCACCGGGATAGTCCTCGCCGGAGGCAGGAGCCGGCGCATGGCGACCGACAAGGCCTTCGTCGACGTCGGCGGCACGTCAATGATCCAGCGTGTGCTGGCTGCCCTGGACGAGTGCTGCTCCGAACTGCTTATCGTCGCCAAGGATCCGCCGGCCTTCGCTCACCTGCCGGCCAGGGTGATTCCGGACCGATTCCCTCTCCGGGCGCCCCTCGTCGGAGTCTGCAGCGGCCTGCGCGAGGCCTCGAACCCCTGGGCGTTCGTGGCAGCCTGCGACATGCCCTACATCTCGCCGAATGCGGTGCGGCTCCTGGCCGACCTCGCGGCAGGCTTCGATGCAGCGGTTCCCTGGACGGGGGGGCGCTGGCACCCCCTGCACGCGGTCTACGCGACCCGGACCCTGCCGGTGTTCGAGGCCCGCCTGGCCGATGGCGAGATGCGCCTCTGGGCCGCGCTCGCGGCGCTGCGCGTGCGCAGGGTCACGGCAGGAGAACTGGAAGCAGCAGATCCGGGCCTGGGCACATTGCACAACGTCAACACCGCGCAGCAGTGGCGCAATCTGGGAGGGGTGCGGCCCGAGCGCATGGAAGCCTAGCCGCATGAAGGCCGTCGTCTCCAACGTTACGATCCCCAGGTATCTGGCCGCGCGCGCAATCGGCCGCTTCTGGCGCCCTGCATTCTGGAGCCGCATAAGCCCGGTTCGCCTCGCCGACATCCCGGAGCCACGCCTGCCCGGAGCCGACTGGGTCAAGGTGCGCGTGCACCTGGGCGGCGTCTGCGGCAGCGATCTGCACGTGGTGCTCCTCGAGACGAGCCCGTACACCACGGTCTACTCCTCGATGCCGTTCGTCATCGGGCACGAGGGCGTGGGCGTGGTGGCGGAGGCCGGCCCCGACGCCGGCGTGGCAGTGGGCAGCCGCGTCGTGGTGGAGCCGGTGCTGGGGTGTGAGGCGCGGGGCTTCGCTGACCTGTGCCCGGCCTGCGCGCGGGGCGACTACAACCTCTGCGGCCGATTCACCGAGGGTTGCGTATCACCGGGACTCGGGCAGGGTGCCTGCCGCGATACGGGCGGAGCATGGGGCGAGGTGATGGTGGCGCACAGGTCGCAGCTGGTCTCAGTTCCTGCGCACGTCTCCGACGAGCAGGCGGTTCTGGCGGAACCCCTGGCCGTGGCGGTGCACTCCATCCTGAGGTTCGTGCCGCCGGAGGGGGCCACGGTTCTGGTGGCCGGCGCAGGGGTGATCGGGCTGGCCGCGGTGGCCGCGCTGAGGGCGCTGCGTCCGGGCTCACGCGTCGTGGTCCTCGCGCGCTACCCGCATCAGGCCGAACTGGCGCGCCGCCTGGGCGCCTCGGCGGTAATCGCCCCGGCAGGGAACGCCCACTACCGCGAGATCGCCTCGCTTGTGGGATCCAGGTTGCTCAGACCCATGCTGGGCCCGCCGGTGCTGACGGGCGGCGTGGACGCCGCACTGGAGTGCGTGGGAACGGGACGCAGCATCGCCGATGCGCTCCGCCTGACACGGCCCGGCGGCCGCGTCGTCCTGCTTGGGCTGGCGGCGGTTCCGCGGGGCGTGGACTGGACTCCCGTCTGGCTGCGCGAGATCGCCATTCACGGGGGCTTTGCCTACGCGAGCGAGCACGTGGACGGCCGCGCGGTCCGGTCAATGGACCTGGCCATGGAGATGCTGGCTTCCGGCAGCGTGGACCTGCGGCCCCTTATCACGCACCGGTTTCCCCTGACCGAGTTCGCACGCGCGCTAGAGGTCGCGCTCGACAAGCGGCGGCACCGCGCCGTCAAGGTTCTGCTGGCACCGGTGTAGATCGGCGGTGCGACACCCGGTTATCTCTGCTAGAATACGGTCACGTGAGCGTGTCCCGGAGGTGCAGGCATGCCGCCACGCATCAACACCATCCTGGTACCGGTTGATTTCTCGACCGGCTCCGCTGCCGCGGTCGAGTGGGCGGTCGCCATCGCTGGCGCATTCGGCGCGAAGATCGTTCTCCTGAGCGTGGTGGACGTCTCGGTGAGCGCCATAATGGGCGGTCCGGGCGGTGTCATGGTTCCTCCTCCCCCGGAATCGCTGCTGGAGCAGATGCGCGAGGAGGCGCGCACCGAGATGGCGGCCATGGCCGGGCGCGTGCCGGGTGCGACCCCCATTATCCGGGAGGGGACGCCTCGGCACGAGATCCTCTCGGTTGCCGGGGAAGTCGGCGCCGATCTGATCGTGATGGGCACGCACGGCCGTACCGGCCTTGCGCACCTGCTGTTTGGAAGCGTGGCGGAACACGTGGTCCGCCACGCCGAGATCCCGGTATTCACCGTCAGGGGACCCAGGCCATCATGAGATCTCGCACCCGAACCCGGCGAGGCATGTGGATCGCAATCGTCGTCGGTGCCGTCGCCGGTGCTGTGGCCGCGGCCGTGATCCACTGGAAGACCGCGGCACCGGAGGCGGTAGTTCCGGCACGCCCGACGCCGGAGGCATCCACCGGCTCGGCACGCGGGCGCCCCGACGCGCCGGTCACGATGGAAGTCTTCTCGGACTTCCGCTGCAAGTACTGCGGCGTACTCGCCGAGTCGATAGAGCCGCTCATCGTTTCCGAGTACGTCAACACCGGGGTCGTGCGGATCGTGTTCAAGCAGTTTCCTGTGGGAGGCCCGCCCTCCGAGCAGGCGGCCGAGGCCAGCCTTTGCGCTGCCGATCAGGGCAAGTTCTGGGCGTACCATGGAGCCCTTTTCGCGCGCCTGCCCAAAGGTGAGCTGCGCGGGTTGGCGGATCTCGAGTCCGCCGCGCGCGAGGCGGGCCTCGACCCGGGCGTGTTCGCGCGCTGCCTGCGCAGCGGGCAGATGCGCGCCCGCGTGGAAGCCGAGCGAGACGAGGGCTTGAGGCGGGGCGTGCAGGGCACGCCAACAAGCTTCGTGGGCGGTCGCGTGATCGTGGGCGCCCAGCCCGTGGAGGTGTTCCGCGCTGCCATCGAGGCCGCGCGTGGGCGCTAGGACCCGCCGCCTGCCCGTCGGGCGCGCCAGCGGAGGCGCCTGGACGGCCGCGGTGGCGGTGGCGGTTGCCGGGGCGGTCGTCTCGGGGTACCTGCTCATTGGCTCGGTCCGTAACGCCCCGCCCGTATGCCTTGTCGGCGCGTGCGAAGAGGTCGCCGCCAGCTCCTTCGCACGCTTCCTCGGAATCCCAAACGCCGCCTTTGGGCTCCTGATGTACGCGGCGGTCGTCTTCGTGGCCGTCGCTGCCTCCCTGCGCCCGCCGGCCCGCTCCTGGGCGTCCCCGGCGCTTGTCGGCCTGGCGGTCTTTGGGACGGCCTTCTCCGCCTACCTGACCTGGCTGCAGGTGGTCGTACTCCAGGCGGTCTGCGCGTGGTGCGCGTTGAGCGCAGCGCTCTGGGTGGTCCTGCTGGCCCTGTCCATCATGACCGCGCGCAAGAACCCCTGAGGCGCTCGCACACTCAAGCGAGGGCAAGATAGGTCCAAAACCCTATTGCTCCGCCCAAGGGCTCTTCTACGATGAAGCCAGCCGCACATGACGCGGCCGAAACGGCGGTGACTGGGTGCCATGCTCATTCGCGACCGGATGAGCTCGCCGGCAATCACGGTGGAGACCGGCGCTTCTCTGGCCGATGCCGTCGGCACGATGCGCAGGCTTGGGATCCGCCGGCTCCCGGTGCTGAAGCGAGGCCGGCTCGTGGGGATTGTCACCTGGACCGACTTGATGCGCGCCCAGCCCGCCCTCGTCGCCGGGGTGGATGCGGAGGCGGCCGCCGCCTTCCTCGAGCGGACCCCGGTACGCGAGATCATGAGCCCGAACCCGATGACGATAGGCCCCGACGCGCCCATAGAGGCGGCCGCGGTGATAATGCGCCGCGAGAAGATCGGCGGGCTTCCGGTTGTGGAGAGACGAGCGCTGCTGGGTGTCGTCACCGAGAGCGACGTCTTTGAGGCGTTCATTGATCTTACAGGCCTGCGCAGGGGGGGCGCGCGGCTGGTGGTGGATCTCGCGGGCCGCGCCAATGCCATCGCCGGACTCGCGGCCATCGCCGAGGCCGCCGGCGTCCCTCTCGACTCGCTGGCCACCTACGAGCAGCGCGACCGACGCCTGGCCGTCGTGCGCGTCGCCACCCCGTACCCATTGCACCTCGTGGAGGCGCTGAGCGAAGGAGGGTTCCCGGTGCTGCACCTCGCCGCTCCTCCGTCCGAATCGGACGCGACCAGGGGCAAGCGTCGGTACTCGAGCTACTCCCGCGTCTGGGAGACCGCACCGCGGTAAGGGCAATCCCGGCGCAGGTGGCGGCGCAGACACTCCTCACCCCCCGTCGGACAACCGATGCGGAGACTGCGCCGTCACCCAGCCGGGCAGGGTATTGCTTTCACCCCGGGAGGATGTGCGATACTTCACCGAGAGCCATGTGCCTTGCGCTTCCGTACCGCATAACCGAGATGCTCGCCTCCAATCAGGCCTTGGCAGAGGGCCCTGAGGGTGTGCGCACGATAAGCACCGCCCTTATCGAAGGGTTAGGGCCGGGCGACTACGTGATCGTAGCATACGGGGCGGCGATTCGTGAGGTCGACGCCGAAGAGGCCGCCAAGATAGTCGAGATCTGGGAGGAGCTGCAGCAGGCGTGAACTGAGCCCTGCAGCACTGCGTCGGCGATCGCCCCGCCAGCGCGGCCACCCCCATCGTAGTCCAGGAGGTACCAGCGCGCTGATTAACGTCAGGTTGGTCATGTTGGCGGCCATATTTCTCGTGGCAGCAACTTGCGTCCTTCCGGCCGGTGCCGGGCCGCTGCCCTCGGGGGTGCTACGGCTGGCATGGTGGACGGACGTCGGCTTTCCAACGCCATTTGCCGTCTCGTCGCTGGGTCCTGGCGGGCTAGTGCGGCTCTCGCTGATCTACGACACCCTGACCTGGAAGGACCGCAGCGGCGCGATACCGTGGCTGGCCGAATCCTGGCGGGTGTCACCCGACGGGAGGCGCTACACATTCGCGCTCCGTCCTGGCATCCGCTGGCACGACGGCAGGCCCTTCTCGGCCCGCGATGTGCAGTTCTCCTTTGAGTACTACCGCGAGCACCCGTTCGTCTGGGCCGACACAAGCGTTGTGCAATCCGTCAGGGCCGAGGGGAGTCGGACCGTCACGTTCACGCTCACGGAGCCCTTTGCCCCGTTCATCGAGGACATCGCGGGAGTCGTGCCCATCATACCAGAGCACATCTGGAAGGACGTACGCGAGCCCAGGAAGGCCCAATCCGTCGAGACTGCCGCCGGCACGGGTCCGTATCTGTTGGCCGACTACCGACCCGGCGCCGGGGACTACCGGTTCCGGGCGAATCCAGGCTACTTCCGTGGGAGGCCGCTGTACGACGAGATCCACTACGCCGTGATTCCCACCGAGCGGCAGGTGCTGGCCGCGCAGAACGGTCAGATTGATGCTGCGATGGCGGATACCTACGACGTGGTACCAGCGTTCTCGGCACACCCACACTTGCGGGTGTGGCAGAGCGAGCCCTTGTCCACTGCGCGCTTGATATTCAACCTTGCCCGACCGCCGTTCGACCGACGGGAAGCGCGGCAGGCGGTTGCCTACGGCATCAATCGAACCCAACTTGCCACGCTCATGACGCGCGGGCCCGGCATCCCGGGAAGTCCCGGCGTTGTCTCACCGGTCGACAGGTGGTATGCGCCGCGTGTCCGCCGCTACCCCTACGACCCGGTGCAGGCGCGGAACCTAGTGGCGACGGCCGGCTACAGCTCGCCCCAGATCGAGCTGCTGTCCAGTCCGTCGCCGGTGGTCATTGTGATGCAGGATATGCTCAGGCGCGCTGGCATGGAGATCAGCGTTCGGACCGTGGACGCCCGCACACGCGCCGCCCTGGTCTCCGAGGGGAAGTTCCAGATGGCGCTGACCTTTCACATAGGAGCAGGCGGGGATCCGGACTATCTGCGCAGGTGGTTCGCCGGGGGAGAGGCCAACCTCTTCGGCCAGTCGCCAGGGTTCAACCACACCGAGTTCCTCCGGCTGGCCACAGAACAAGCCCGTTCTGTCGATGCGGCCGCCCGCCGCGCCATTGTCGTCAGGATGCAGGAGATCCTGGCCGAGGAGCTCCCCACGCTTGCCCTTTACTACCGCCGGTTCTACTGGGTGCATGACAGCCGCAAGCTGCGCCCTGTTGATACCCCGGGGGGCATCATGAACGGGATCCCGTTGGTCGAAAACAAGCTCGCCCTGATAGGTCCCCGCTAGGCCAGGGATGGCCGTGGCGCTGCGTCTGGCGCGCTTCGCCGGGCTCGCGCTGACCGTGGTGGTACTCAACTTCGTTGTGCCTCGCTTGCTGCCCGGCAGCCCGGCGGCGCCGGGTGGGGACGACGCCCTCCTGCTGCCGGCCGCGGCATACCGCGCGCTGGTCGAGACCTACCACCTGGACCTCCCCACGCACGAGCAGTTCGGGCGCTACATTGCCGGGCTCGTGCGAGGCGACATGGGCTTCTCACTTACGTCGCACCGCCCTGTTGCGGCTGTGGTGGTGGAGCGGCTGCTATGGACTCTGTTCCTGGTAGGTGGGGCCGTGGTGATGGCCGCGGCTCTCGGCGGCCTTCTGGGTTGGGCAGCGGCCTGGCATGGTCGTGCCCGTTGCGCCCGCATTGCGATGGCCGCCTCTGTGGGGGTGGGGGCCCTACCCGAGTTCCTGGTGGCCATGCTCCTCATAGTGCTTCTTGCCTCGCGATTCCAGATCTTCCCCTCCGGTGGCGCGCTCACCCCGTTCGTCGACTTGGGGGGGTGGCCGCGGACCGTGGGCGACGCTATCTGGCATGCGACCCTCCCCGGCCTCGCGCTAGTGGCTGCGCTTGCGCCCTCTTTTGCCTTGCTGGTGCGAAACGCGCTCGTCCCCGTAATGGGCGAGCGCTACCTGGCGACCGCCAGGGCCAAGGGGCTTCCAGAGCGACGGGTCGTATGGCACGCATTGCGGAACGCGCTGCCGCCCGTGGCGACCCTGTTCGGCTTGAGACTGGGCGCGGCAGTGGCCGGTGCTGCGGTCGTCGAGAGGGTCTTCGCATACCCTGGGATGGGATCACTCCTATTCGAGGCCATAGTCGCGCGTGACTATCCCTTGATGCAGGGGGTCTTCCTGGTCTCGAGCCTCGCCGTGCTGACGATTAACACCATGCTCGACCTGCTCAGCGCGCGGCTTGACCCCAGGACCGTGGGGCCCTGATGTCGGGGTGGGTGACCCTCGGTCCAGGGGCCTGGCAGAGGCACGCTACCGCTGCGTCGGGGGCGATCCTGCTCCTGGTCATCGTGGTGCTCGCGGCGACGGCGCCGCTGGTAGCCCATAACCCGCCCGGTTTGACCGTCGGTCCTCCCGTGACGCCTCCGGGTAGGGGCCTGCCGCTGGGGACCAACGTGCTCGGCCAGGACCTGTACAGCCACCTCGTCCACGGCGCGCGAACCTCGCTGCTGGTGGGTTTCCTGGTGGCCGCCTCTTCCACGGCCATGGCCGCCGCAGTGGGCACGGCATCGGCCATGGCTCCGCGGGGACGAGAGCTGATCTTAGCTGTGGTCGACCTGTTCCTAGCGATCCCCAGCGTCCCGCTTGTGGTGCTGTTGGTTGTGTTTCTTGGGCCGGGGCTCTGGTCGGTGTCATTGGCCCTCCTTGTGATCAGTTGGGCCGCCTACGCGCGGGTGGTCCGAGCGCAGGTTCTCTCGACGGTCCGAAAAGAGTACGTTTCGGCGGTGAGGGCGCTTGGAGCATCGGAGGCAAGGGTTGTGAGAACCGCCATCCTGCCAGAGGTTGCACCGATCCTGTTCACCAAGTTCCTGCTCACCATGCGCTGGGCCGTCGTCATGGAGGCCGGACTGGGATTGCTCGGGCTGGCCGACCCCGGACGCGTCAGCTGGGGGTTGACCCTCCACCAGGCGTTCGGATATCCGTTGCTCTTCTTGACCAACGCCTGGCTGTGGTGGGCGACTCCGCCGGCGCTAGCCATAGTGCTGACCACGGTGGGCCTGATGGCGATGGGTAGAGATATCGACCTGTGGCTGAATCCTGCGGCAGCCGATCAGGGCCGCGCGGGCAGGTAGGGCGCGCGGTAGGCGGTCCGCAGGGCATCTGTCTGTGGCGAATCCTCTCATGAACGGATACCCCACGGGTGCGCACCTTTATTGTAATATGGACGAGGCAACTCGCATGAGAACCCTCGGCGATTCATCCCAGCGTTCCGGCCTCCTTGTTGACGTGGGATCGGGCGTCAGCGCACCCCGCTCTCCCCTGGCAGGGATGTTGCTATTTTCGCGATTCGCGTACATGCCCAACCGGCTCGGCTACTGCGGTGGAGATGCGAACGCCGAGCTGCTCGCTTCCATTCGTGAAGGGACCGGTGACGAGTCGCTGCGGCGCCACCTGCGGGCGTTCGCGGGCGCCTACCCGTACTTGCGTCTTATAGCCGACTCCAACGGGATCAAGGACCCGTTCGATCCGGGCGTTGTCGAGGCGTACTGGATTGGCAACGACCTTCTCGAGCACGTGGACTGGACGCTGTACGCGCGTCATCTGCATGAGAGATTCCGCGGGCAGTTGGGTGGTTCCGCAATGGAGCTGCTCGTGAGCAAGCCCCCTGCTGGAGCGAGGGCGCACCACGCCTTTCATGTGTTCGATGTCTCGCGCCGGACTGGCCTGCCGCATGGCGATATGGCCCTGGACCTGTGCCGGATAAGCTGCGGCGAGATCACCGCAATCCAGCCCGGCGCCTTCATCGTCTCCTACCGGCCCATAGTCATCAGGGAGGGGCGTCTGGGGTTCGGCGACCCGCGTCCCGAGCAGGTGCAGAGGACGCTGGACTCCGATCCCGAGATGGATGACGCCGCCCCCGGCGATTTGATCGCGTTCCACTGGCGATGGGCCTGCGCGCGGCTCCGGCCTGATCAGGCCATTATGCTCGAACGCTACACCCGCGGCATGATGGCGCTGGCCAACCAGACGTTCTGAGAGAGGGCTGGATGCACGAGGTATCGATCGCCCACTCGCTGCTACGGCAGGTGGCAGAGGTCGCGGAGCGCAATGGCCTGAGCGCAGTTCAAAGCGTCGGTGTTGCCGTGGGACGGTACAGTGGAGTGGTTCCGGACGCGCTTGCCTTCGCGTTCGAGATCCTGCGTCAGGGCCCGGTGGTCGGCGCTGCCCAGCTCGAGGTGCGCCACGCCGACGGATTCGAGCTGCAGCTCGAGTGGGTCCAGGGAGAGCCGTGATGCGAATCGAGATCGTCGAGAGGGTTCTGAAGGCCAATGACGCACTGGCTGAGGAAGTGCGCGCAACGCTGGATCGGGCGGGAGTCCTTGCGATCAACATCATCGGATCCCCGGGCAGCGGCAAGACCGCGCTGCTGGAGGCAACGGCGGCAGCCCTGCACTTGCGGGTCTCGATGGGCGTTATCGAGGGTGACATCGCCACGTCGCGCGACGCCGAGCGAATCGGGCGGTGCGGGGTGCCAGCGGTGCAGATCGAGACGCGGCTGGTCGGCGACGCCTGCCACCTCGACGCCAACCTTGTGCGAACCGCCCTCCTGCGGCTGCCGCTTGACCAGATCAAGGTGCTGTTCGTTGAGAACGTCGGCAACCTCGTCTGTCCCACGGCCTACGACCTGGGGGAACACCTCCGCGCCGTCGTGGCCAGCGTGCCGGAGGGAGACGATAAGCCGCTGAAGTACCCGAGCACATTTGCGAGGGCCTCAGCGGTGGTGCTGAACAAGACCGACCTCCTGCGGGCCACGGGATTCTCGGTCGACGCGTTCACCGCGGGGCTGCGGGCGGTCTCGCAAGCGCCGCTGTTCCCCCTCTCGGCGCGGACGGGAGAGGGGATCGACGCGTGGATTTCATGGATTGAGACGGGACGAGAGGCGCTTGGAAAGGCGGGATGACGGAAGCGATCTGATGAGCGCAGCAGAAGAATCCCATCGAGGTTGGTGAGAATGGCGCACATACTAACCACTTGTACCTTCTGTGGCGTTGGGTGCGGAATCTACTTGGAGGAGGACGGCTTCAGGATCACGGGGGGCTACCCGAGCATGTCCCACCCCGCCAACCAGGGCCGGATCTGCGTGCGGGGCTGGAACGTACATGAGGTCGCCAGCTCGCCGGATCGGCTCAAGCAACCACTCATCCGCGACGGGGGGGGGTTCAGGGAGGCGTCCTGGGACGAGGCCACGAGCTTCGTCGCCGCCCGCCTCAAGCACATCCGCAGCGAGCATGGCCCTGACGCGATCGGGTTCATCAACTCACCTCGCTGCTCGAACGAGGAGGGCTTCCTTCTCCAGAAGCTTGCCCGGGCGGTGGTCGGCACGAACAATGTGGATCACGGGATGGGCGCCTATCGCTCCGCCAGCATCGAGGTCCTCATGGAGATGCTGGGAGTTCCCGCGGCAACCAACTCCATCGCCGACATCGAGCAGAGCGACGTCATAGTGGTGAACGGCGTGGACCTGGCCCTGCAGTTGCCGACCATCGGCGGGAGGGTCATCCGCGCGAAGATGGGCGGGGCGAAGCTCATAGTCATCGATCCGAGGCGGCACAGGATAGCCGAGCATGCCGATTTCTTCCTGCAAACTAGGCCTGGGACCGACCGGCTGCTCTACGGCGCCATGGCCAAGGTGATCGTGGACCGCGGCCTTGCGGATCTCAAGTTCCTCAAGAGCCGCTGTCAGAACTACGAGGCGTTCCTTGCCTCCGTGCACGCCTACGATGCCTTGTGGGTGGCGGATGCCTGCGACATCCCCCCCGGTCTTCTGGAGAGCGCGGCCATCGCCTTCGCTTCCGGGCAGCGCGGCATGATCATGTACGCCACCGGCGCGGAGGCGCGCGGGGCCGATACCATCAGGAGCATGGTGGACCTGGCGCTGCTGACCGGTAACGTCGGTAGGAAGGGCACGGGAGTCATGCCCCTGGCCGAGCATAACAACCTCCAGGGGACCTGCGACGTTGGAGTACAGCCCCAACTCCTGCCTGGCTACGCCTCGGTGAACGACGAGGCGGCGCGCAGGCACTTCGAGTCTCTCTGGGGTGCACCGATTTCCACCAGGCCCGGCCTGACCACTCGAGGCATGATTGAGGCAGCATTCGACGGCTCGATCCGGGCACTGTGGATCGACCGCCACGACCCCGCCACCGCCTACGCGCGTGCCTCGATCGTCGCGGCCCTCGACAGGTTGGACTTCATGGTCGTTCAGCACCTGTTCATGACCGAGACGGCGCAACGCGCCGACGTGATCCTGCCGGTCGTGGCCTTCGGAGAGGAGAGGGCCACCTTCACGAGCACCGAGCGGCGAATACAGCTTGCCGAGAAGGTCATAGACCCTCCCCCAGGCCCGTTACCTGCCTGGGATCAGATCGTGCGCGTAGCGAACAGGCTCGGCGCACGCTGGTCCTACACCTCGTCCTCGCAAGTGATGGACGAGATAAGGCGGGCGGTGCCGTTCTACGAGGGGGCCAGCTACGATAATCTCTCGCGCGAGTACGGGCGGCAGTGGCCTTGCACGGCAGACAGGCCTCTCGGAACGGCGCTGCTGTTCGCGGACGAGGCGCCCTCGGAGCCGTTCAGATTGGCGCCCTTCCCAATGCCTGAGATGGCCGGATCGTGCATGATTGCCGAGTACCCGTTCGCTCTGATAGTGGGCAGGTCGCTCTACTACTGGCACCACAACGTCCTGGTCCAGCACAGCGAGACGCTCAAGCGTGAGCACAGGGTCCTCCAACTCGACTACCCGGAGGGCTTCGTGGACATCAATCCTGAGGATGCGCGTGAGCTCGGGGTTCGTGATTCGGGGAAGGTTAGGATCACCACATTGAACGGGTCGGCCGTGAGCACGGCCCGCGTAACCGGCAGCGTCAAACGCGGGACCATATTCATCCCCTTCTTCCTGCACGAGGTTATCGGCCAGCTCTTCGGAGAGCCGGATAGCAGTGGGGGCAGCTCGGACTGGCCGATCTGCGCCAGGGTTGAGAGGGTGTAGCGATGCGGGCCAGAGTCATAGACAGAGCGGACGTGTTGAAGATCGTGGACTTCCTCCGGAGGGACAGATATCAGGTCGTAGCCCCGTTCTTCGGGAGGGGTCGCGACACAGTCTTCGATGTCGTCACCGACGCGAATCGCGACAGCGTGCAGCTTCACCTGCCGAACCCCTACTACCCGCCCAAGCGGTACGTCCTGCCGCAAATCCACCGGCTGCTCACGGCGAGGCGGACCATCCTGACGACCAGGAGGACCGGTGGGGGACAGCTGCGGATAGATGTGCCGGAGGATGAACCGAGGCTGGCGATCTTTGGGATCCGCTCCTGTGACCTCGCCGCCATCGGCCACCTCGACCGCTTCTTCTTGGGTAGGGAGTACCGGGACACCTACTACGAGAGGCTTCGCAGGAATCTCTTTTTCGTGAACGTCGTCTGCACCGACACCGAGCTCGACATTGACGACGACTGCTTCTGCGTTTGCGCCGACACCGGCCCTGCCGCCCGTGAGCTGTTCGATCTCCAGCTCATGCACCTCGGCGGGGAGTACATGATCGTGGCGGGCTCGCCTGCGGGAGAGGCGGTGCTCTCGCACCCGGCATGCAGGCAGGCCACGCCGGCACACGTGGCCAGGCGGAGGGAGATCCTCTCAGAGGTCCGCAAGCGCTTTAAGGATGTGACAAGCTGGTACTCGATGGCCTCTCGTCTGATCAGCCTCGGCGAGGTGGGCGAGAAGACATGGGAGGAGATCGGCAACCGGTGCCTCGAGTGTGGCGGGTGCAGCTATGTCTGCCCCACATGCACTTGCTTCACCGTCACAGACCGAAGCACGGCCGATGGGGTTACCGAGCGCATCCGGCTGTGGGACTCGTGCGCGCTTACCGGATTCACGCGCATGGCCGGAGGACACAACCCCCGGAAGGCGGTTCACGACCGGCGGAACCGGCGATTCTTCCGCAAGTTGTCGCACTACTTCGTTCAGCGCGAGCTGTCGGTGGCATGCGTCGGATGCGGCCGGTGCGTGGAGGTCTGCCACGGTGACGTCGGCATGCCTAGCGTAGTAGAGATCATCCGGAGAGCGGCGGCAGCGAGGAATGAGACGCGATGAGCCCGCAGCAGACTGAGAACATCTACCTGCCAAAGCCCGCCACCATCGAGCGGGTGGTGGACGAGATCGAGGACGTCAAGACCTTCTACTGGCGGTTCGAGGATCCGGCCGAGCAGGAAGCGTTTGGGCGGTTCATGCCCGGACAGTTCGCCATGCTCTCTGTCTTCGGGGCCGGGGAGATAGCGATATCGCTGCCGCCTAGCCCCACCGAGGCAGAGACGTTCTTCACCGTTCGCAGGGTCGGCAGTGTGACCGCGGCGCTGCACGAGTTGCGGCCGGGGGCGGCCGTAGGAGTGCGCGGTCCCTACGGCAACGGCTTTCCGATGGAGAGCTACTATGGGCGCAACCTCGTGTTCGTCGCCGGCGGCATCGGGCTGATACCGCTGCGTTCTTGCATAGTCTACGCCCTTCACAACCGGGAGAGGTTTGGGAGGATCCAGGTCTTCTACGGCGCGCGTACGCCCAAGGACCTGATGTATGTCGAGGATCTCGAGCGGTGGCAGAAGGACCCTGCCTTTGACTGCTGGCTGACCGTTGACTCCGCGGACTCACAGTGGAGGGGTCACGTGGGCGTCGTCGGGTCGCTCTTCAAGCGCCCGGACGTCCAGATGCCGATCGAGAACACGACAGCCTTCGTCTGCGGCCCGCCCGTGATGTTTCGGTTTGTCCTCCGGGATCTCCAGGGGATGGGCTATGCTGACGGCAACATAGTCTCCACGCTCGAGCGGTACATGAAGTGCGGTGTCGGCAAGTGCGGCCACTGCTGCATAGGCGTGGCATATGTCTGCACCGACGGACCGGTCTTCACCTACGAGCAGATCCGCAGGCTGGGAGAGGTCATTTGACAGGAGATCTGCGCGCTGATCTGCGCCGCTGCCTGGCGGGGAAGGTCTGCCTGGTGGGTGTAGGTAACGTTGACCTTGGGGACGATGGCTTCGGCGTGAGACTGGCGGAAGCCCTCGACGGAGCCGAGACGGCGGTGGTGATAAGCGCCGGTACTGCACCCGAGCGGTGGGTCGGCAAGATCGCAAGGGAGGGGTTCGACAGCGTGGTGTTCCTTGACGCCGTGGAGGTGGACGCTCCTGCGGGCTCAGCGATCCTACTCCGGCAGGAGGAGATGGTGGCAGCCTACCCGCAACTCTCCACGCACAAGTTCTCGCTGGGCACGCTCGCGCGCCTCATCGAGTCGCAATGCGACTCCCGGGTCTGGCTCCTGGGGGTCAGGCCCGGTCGACTCCGCCGCGCCGGAGGGCTGTCAAGAGAGGTCAGGGAGTCGATGGACGCCCTCAGGGTGCTGATTGGCGAGACGCTTCGCACAGGCCGTGAAGAACACACGAGGAGTACAGGGTCATGACCGCACCCTTCGCCGTAATGCTCGCGATCGCTGTATGTACCGTCGGCGCCGTGGTCAGTCTGCTTGCGTCCAGGTCCAAGGTCGCTGCGGGCTGGGCATCCTTCGGGGCGGTTGCCCTCTCCAGCGGGCTGATCTTCCTGGCGTCCGCCAGGGTGTTGACAGGAGGTCACGACCTTCCCGAGTCCTATCTGTCATTGCCGCGGCTTGGCTCCAGCCTGAGGATTCACGTGGATGGTCTGAGCGCCGTGTTCCTTGTCCTGGTGGCGGCAGTCGCGCTACTGGCGGCGCTATACTCCGTGAGATACATGCAGCACTACAAAGATTACGGCGTGGGGCGCTACTACCCGCACTTTCTGCTCTTCGTCGGCGGGATGTACGGAGTCCTTACCACGACAGACCTGATGTTCTTCTTCTTCGTCTTCTGGCAACTGATGACGCTCCCGTCGTTTGCGCTGATACGCTACGAGAACCGGAAGCGCGAGAACGTCGCCGCGGCCAACCGCTACCTCTTCATGATGCAGATCGCCTGCGTGCTCGTGATGATGGGTGCCGCGATATTGGGCCGCGGCGAGACCGCGCCTGACGGCGGGCTCGCGAAGTATGACTTCGATGCGCTCGGCGCAGCGATGCCCGGCTTGCTCCAGGCCGACGCGGGTGCGGTGGCCGCCGCGCTTGTTCTGATGCTGATCGGCTTCGGCATCAAGTCGGGAGTCTGGCCATTCGGTCAGATGTGGCTGCCCGATGCCCATCCTGCCGCTCCGTCCCCAGTCAGTGCCCTGCTGTCGGGCGTCATGATCAAGACCGGCGTCTACGGCCTGATGCGGTCCTTTTTCTGGCTTGTGCCGGCAGAGGCGATCGCGCTCTTCCCAGCCGCGGTCTGGGGAGGCGTGCTGGCCACCCTCGGTGCGGTTACGCTGTTCGTTGGCACGATGCAGGCCCTCAGGCAAGAGCAGACCAAGCGCCTGCTTGCTTTTCACAGTATCGGGCAGGTGGGGTACATAGTGCTTGGAATGGGGGCGGCCCTGGCCCTCGTCGGCCAGACAGATCAGGGAGCAGGCGCAGCCGCCCTCGCCACGCTGGCGCTGTACGGGGCGCTGTACCACACTGCCAACCACGCTACGTTCAAGAGCCTGCTGTTCCTCAACGCCGGCTCCGTGCTGAATGCCACCGATACCCAGGATCTGAACAGGCTCGGGGGATTGATGAAGGCGATGCCGGTAACGGCGGTCACGTCCCTTGTGGCATCCTTCTCCATTGCTGGCGTGCCCCTGTTCAACGGCTTCGCGAGCAAGTGGACCATCTACGTCGCTGCCTTCATGGGTAGCCCATGGGCCGGCTACCTAGCCGTCTACGGCGTCGTGGCGATCCTGACCAGCGTCCTGACCCTTGCCTCGTTTATGAAGTTCTTCGGCGCGACCTTTCTGTCGCGCACCAGTGACTTGGTGGCAAGGCGCGCGGCCCGGGGCCCCATGGAGGTCGACTGGCCGATGCAGGCCCCGCAACTGGCACTTGCCGGCCTGTGCGTGTTCTTCGGCGTTGCTCCTGTCGTGGCATACGGGGTGTTTGGAGCCGCGCTCGCCGGGAGCGGTTCTGGGCTGGGTGCAATGTTCGCGAGTCCCATGACGCAGCCGCTTGGTGAGGTGCTGCCGTGGTCCGGCCTGCAGGTCCTGGGCGGTCAAGCGATCCTAGCGCCGTTGGTGCTTGCCGCGGTCATGGCTGGGCTTCTGCTGGCCGCGGCGGGGCTCTCCCGGCTCGGAGCGGCGCCGCGGCGGACCGCCGAGGTTTGGCTGTGCGGCTACGCGCAGGAGTCCGAGGCGCACCGCTATGTTGCACACAACCTCTACGGAGAGATCAAGCACAGGTTCCGGTGGCTGGGGGGGGCTTCGCGCGAGCACGTCACAGCGCCCGGCGCTTGGCCCGGAGAGGTCCCGCCGGGCCGGGATGTCTCGTAGAGGTCCAATCATGACGAGGTCGGAGTGAGATGACAGCGAGCGAAATTCTGAGCCAGCTAAAGGCGCGCTTCGAGGCAAGGATCCAGCGCGCGGACATCCCCCAGGATGACCGGCTGTTCGCTTACGTGATGCCGGCTGCCATCAAGGATGCCTGCCGTTACATCTTCCGGGATCTCGATGCGAGGTACGTGACCAGCATCGGGATGGACGACCGGCCCTACAGTGGGCGCTACCTAGTCGCCCACACCTTCGCGTTCGATAGAGACCGCGTGCTTGCGTGCATCCTGGCATACCTTCGCGGGAACCACGCGTCCGTCGATAGCATCGTGGATGGTGTGCCTGCTGCCAACTGGGCGGAGCGCGAGTTCAAGGATCTCCTGGGGATCGAGCCTGTGGGGCACACCGAGCCTGGGCGCCTTGTACTGCCCGATGGGTGGCCAGAGGGCGAGCATCCGTTGAGGAAGGATGTTCCGTGGAACTACGTACCCCCCGGCTATGACGACAGTCGGCAGTACGTATTCCGCGACCCTCCTGAGGGCTGCATCGTGGTTCCCTTCGGCCCATTCCACCCGACGCTCGACGAGCCCGCGCACTTCCGGCTCTACGTTGACGGTGAAACGGTCAAGGGGTGCGAGTATCGCGGCTTCATGGTTCACCGCGGCATCGAGAAGCTCTCGGAATCGGTGCTCTCGTACAACGAGATACCCATGCTGGCCGAACGCATCTGCGGCATCTGCGGGTCCGTGCACAACGTCACCTACGCGCAGGCGGTGGAACAGGCCGCGGCCATCAAGCCGCCTGCCCGGGCCGAGTTCATCCGGACAGTGATGCTGGAACTCGAGCGGCTGCACAGCCACCTGCTCTGGGTGGGACTGGCCAGCCACATCCTGGGATTCGACACTCTCTTCATGCAGAGCTTCAGGATGCGTGAGCCGATTATGTGGGTCACCGAGAAGATCAGCGGCAACCGCAAGACCTACGCGCTCTGCGTGATCGGTGGTGTCCGATGGGAGATCACCCCGGAACTCAAGTCGGAGATCCGCGATGTGCTGGACACTCTTGAGAAGGAGTGGCTGGCGGTTGCCAGTGCTGTGCGCGGGGACCGCAATATCCAGCGCCGGACCAAGGGTGTCGGGATAGCCGACCGGGCCCTTGTCAAGGAGATGGCTCTGGTAGGACCGATCGCCAGGGCGGCGGGAGTTGCCATAGATTGCAGGCGCGACCATCCCTACGCCGCCTATGATAGGGTGGAGTTCGACGTGGTGACCCAGGAGGGCGCCGACGTCTGGTCCCGCCTCGTGGTGCGAGTCCTCGAGGTCTTCGAGTCCATCAGGATCATCAGGCAGTGCCTTGAGAAGATGCCCGACGGGCCGATCGCGGCGGTAGTCGACAGCGAGCCACCCGCGGGCAGGATCGGGGTTTCTTCCGTGGAGGCGCCGCGGGGTGAGGCACACCACTTCGTCGTCACGGGCGAGGAGAACCGCCCCCGGAGATGGCGAGTACGGGCCCCGACCTACCAGAACCTGCAGGGCATACCCGAGATGATCAAGGAGCAGCGGCTTGCCGACATGGCGATCTCCCTGGGCAGCATAGACCCGTGTTTCTCGTGCACGGACCGCCTTGAGGTCGTGGACGTGCGCACGGAGCAAGTTAGGGTGTACGGACAGGACGAGCTGCTACGCCTTGCAAGGAGCGTGCGGCAATGATCACGGCAATCGCGATCGCCGCCTTCAACGTTGTGCTGGTGCTCCTTGCGGCTCCGCTCTTCGAGGGCATCGTGAGGCGGCTCACCGCGCGTATCCAGTCCCGACAGGGCCCGCCCTTGATCCAGCCGTACCTGGACATTCTGAAGCTCTTCGGCAAAGAGGACATCGAGTCGGGCGTCATCCCGGGAATGCAGCGGCTGGCCGCCGGGCTGTCGTTGGCCTCTGTGCTGACCGTCGCAACGATGATCCCTATGGGCACTCGACCTCCTCTCGGGGCGGTGAGCGACGCGCTCGTGCTGGTCTACCTCCTTGGGCTCTCCGGCATCTCCGTGTTGCTGGCGGGTCTGGCCGCCGGATCAACCTACTCGCTGCTGGGGATGAGCCGGGAGATGATGTCGATGATCACCCTGGAGCCGCTCCTGGCCGTTGCGCTGATGCTCGGGGCGGTCCAGACGGGCACACTACGGCTCGACGTGGTACTTGGCGGCTCCGCCTACGCCGGAGAGGGACTCCCGATCCCCGGCTTGATCATGCTCGGGGTAATCCTGCTCGCATTCCAAGCGTTTGTGGGTCGGTTGCCCTACGATTCCACAGAGGCGGAGACGGAGATCATGGAAGGCGCCGTGATGGAATACTCAGGGCCTAAGCTGGCCCTGTTCAAGTACGCCAGGATGGCGAAACTGCTCGTGTACGGGGCGCTCTTCTGTGCGCTCTTCGTGCCCTGGGGTAGCACCTGGCCGTTCCCTCTGGGCACCTTTGCGGTGCTGGTCAAGGTTCTCGTGTTGGTGTTGCTCGTGACCGTTGTCGCCGCCACGCACGCTCGCTACAGGATCGATCAGGCGATCCGTCACTATGCCATGCTGCTGGCTGTCGCGGTTGTGGCGCTCGTCGTCGCCGTCCTTCGGGGCTAGGGAGGGGATGGGATGTCGGTACTGAGCAAGATCAGGGAGGCGGTCATCTGCCTCAAGGCGGGCAGGGCAACGCTCTCTTACCCGTTCGAGCCAAGGCCGACGCCGGAGCGGTTCAGAGGGCGGCCCATCTTCGACGGGGCGAAGTGCATCGGGTGTGCCGGGTGCGCCAACAACTGCCCTGCGCGCGAGATCCTCGTCTTCGACCCCAGCCAGGAGGTGCGGATCATCAAGTACCTTGGGCTGCGGTGCACCTACTGCGGCCGGTGCGCCGACGTCTGCCCCGAGGGCGCGATCACGATGAGCAGGGAGTTTGAGACCGCGACCGACGACATCCGCGACCTGGAGCAGCACCTTGAGATCTTCATGGGAACGTGCACGCGCTGCGGGAGGTGCTTCAAGGAGCCCTCTGTGCTGGAGCAGCTGAAGCTGAGGGGCTATCGGCTGGATGATCTCGAGAACGACCGGTGGGTGTGCGCCTCAAGGCCGTTCCTAGACGGCGGCTCTGCGGTCCGCGATATCGAGATAGAGCTAGACTAACGCGACGGGTGAGCCTCAGATGAACATCGGTGAGATCTGCCGGCGAGCGTTCAAGCGGTCAATCTGGGTCTACCACGCCAACAGCGGTGGCTGCAACGGCTGTGATATAGAGGTCCTGAACGTGCTGACACCCTACTATGACGTGGAGCGCTTTGGGATCAAACTTGTCGGGTCACCCCGGCATGCGGACGTCATGCTATGCCAGGGGCCGGCGTCACGGGCGACGGCAAGGGCACTCCGGCGGGCCTACGATGCTATGCCCGCGCCCAAGCTCGTCTTTGCTGTCGGATCCTGCGCGTGTGGGGGAGGGATCTGGCACGATACCTACGGAGTGATTGGTGCCGTTGAGAAGGTTGTTCCGGTCGACTTCTACATCCCTGGGTGCCCACCGCGCCCGGAGGCGATTGTCTACGGCGTGGCGGCAGCGCTCGGGCTCGTCGATAAGAAGGTCGCCCCGGTCAGGTTCAAGCAGCTTGACCTTCCCATCCCCAGGTACCACCCTGACGATCTCCAGATCGAGGGCGACGTCGTGGTCTACAGGAAGGCAGAGCGCATCTAGTCCCGCCTTCCTGCAACCCTCCAGAACCACCGGTGATGCTGCCGGCTATGAACGCGCCCCTCTTTGCGTTCTGTTGTGTAGCCGAGAGGATTATGGGGGGGGCGCTGTGGAATGCAATAGCGGCTTCGGCACCGTGAGCCGCGAACCTCGAGCCGCTGGATCGAGGGGCAGGTGGGGAGTCGCAGGGGGGTGGGAGGCATGACACGGGAGATCGACAGGGGGGACGTCCTCGATCGAAGCGCTCCGTTCGAGTTCGTTTCTGCAGGGGCTCGATGCGGTCCACCTTGACAGCGTCGCCGCCGTAACCGAGCCCGTGAGCTGGGCCGCGGACCAACTCGTCTTCAGGGAGGGAGAGCCCGTCGACAAGATCTACATCGTCACCGCGGGGTTCGTTGCCCTCGAGATCGCAACTTGGGATACCTTGTGTTCCGGGCGGTGGCCGAGGTGATTGCAAGCCGGCTCAAGGCCACTAGGATTCAGGTTCTGGACATATACAAACCCGGCGAAGGAGAGTGACAGAGATCAATGCCGGTACAGACACCTTCGATTGGCGGGCACGTCATCATACCCAAGCCAGCCCTCCAACAGGTCTTTGATGCCCTGAAGGAGGCCGGCTATACGATTGTTGGCCCAACCGTGGATGCGGGCGCCATAGTGCATGGAGAGATCTCCAGCATCTCCGAGCTTCCCATTGGATGGGCCGACTCCCAGGAGCCGGGCTCATACCGGCTCCGACGCCGGCCCGACGAGATGTACTTCGGTTTCGCCTCTGGCCCACACTCCTGGAAGAAGTTCCTCTACCCGGCGGTCACTAAGCTGTTCTCAGCCCGCAGGGTCAACGGGGAGATCGAGATCGCGCCCGGGGACGGTACACCTCCGCAGTATGCCCTGATCGGTGTGCGGGCGTGCGACCTCGCCGCCATCGGGGTCCAGGACCGCGTGTTCCTCGAGGGCAAGCCGCAGGACTCGTTCTATAGAGACCGGAGGCAGGCCGCCTTTGTCCTCGCGGTCAACTGCGTCGAGCCAGGGGGGGTGTGCTTCTGCTTCTCGGTGAAGACCGGCCCCCGCTGCGCCAGCGGCTACGACATCGTCATGACCGAGATGGAGACAGCCTTCTTGCTGGAGATCGGTTCCGAGCTGGGAGCCCACGTGCTGGCGAACGTGGAGTGGCGCCCTGCCGGGGCATTTGAGCTCAGCCAGGCACGGCGAGCGCTGGCCGATGCCGAGGGGCGCATGGGCCGCAGCATGGACACCCACGGTTTGCCAGACGTAATGTACGAGAATCTCGAGCACCAACGGTGGTCCGAGGTGGCACACCGCTGCCTTTCGTGTTCGAACTGCACGATGGTATGCCCGACTTGTTTCTGCTCGGACATAGAGGACTCAAGCGACCTCACAGGCAGGGAGACATCCCGCGTCAGGGTATGGGATTCCTGTTTCAACCACGAGTTCTCGTACGTCTTTGGCGGACACCTCCGCCCCAATGTAAGGGCTCGCTACCGCCAGTGGCTCACCCACAAGCTGGCCGCCTGGATTGACCAGTTTGGCGTCCTGGGATGTGTCGGGTGCGGTCGGTGTATCACATGGTGTCCTGTGGGTATTGACATCACAGAGGAGCTCGCGGCGATCAGAGGGGAGTCCAAGCCATGACTGCGACCCAGGCCTTTCAGCATCAGCACCACGCGCCAGGACACCCCTTGCTTCCGCACACCGCCGTCATAACGGAAGTCCAGCACGAGGCGGTGGGCATCAACACCTACACCCTGGAGTTCAAGGATTCTGTCCTGCGCGACCAGTACCGCTTCCAGCCCGGCCAGTTCAACATGCTCTACCTTCCCGGGATCGGTGAATCGGCGATCTCAATCAGTTCTGACCCAGGAGAGCCGACGAGGTTGAAGCACACGATCCGGATCGTGGGCAACGTCACGCGGGCCATAGCCAGGCTGCCAAAGGGCGCTGCCCTTGGCCTGCGCGGCCCATACGGAAGCCACTGGCCGATGGAGCGCATCGTCGGAAAAGACGTCATCGTCGTCGCCGGTGGCATCGGTATGGCTCCGCTTCGCCCGGCCATCTACCACCTGATCCGCCATCGCGCCGACTACGGTAGAGTCCAGGTCCTGGTGGGCGCTCGCGTGCCCGACGACCTGCTCTACCCCAGCGAGTACGATCTCTGGGGCCGACACGACATTGAAATGATCGTCTCCGTGGATCGTGCCGACGAGTCGTGGAGGGGGCGCGTCGGCGTGGTCCCCATCCTCTTCTACCAGCTTCGCCCGGATCCGCGCCGGACCGCGGTGCTCACCTGTGGGCCGGAGGTCATGATGCAGTTCGTGATATACGAGGCCCTGGCCCGCCGCATACCGAAGAGCGCCATCCACATCTCGCTCGAGCGCAATATGAAGTGCGCCGTCGCATTCTGCGGTCGCTGCCAGTACGGGCCGACCTTCCTGTGCAAGGAGGGACCGGTGCTGAGCTACGACCGGATCGAGCCTTTCTTCAGCGTGGAGGAATACTGATGGCTACGACGCATAGGCAGCGTCCTACACTCGGAGTGTTCAAGTTCGCCTCGTGCGACGGCTGCCAGCTTTCGCTGCTCGACTGTGAAGACGAGCTGCTCGCGGTGGCGGGCGCGGTTGAGATCGCCAACTTCGTCGAGGCGCGCCGCCAGGTGCTGCCCGGTCCCTACGATGTCTCACTCGTAGAAGGATCCGTGACGACGGAGGAGGAGATCGAGCGCATCAAGGAGGTGCGCAGGGAGTCAGGGTTGCTGGTCGCCATAGGCGCATGCGCAACGGCGGGCGGTATTCAGGCCCTGCGCAACTGGGCAGACGTGGCCGAGTTCACTCGCGTGGTCTACGCCAAGCCCGAGTACATTCATACACTGGACCGCTCCAGGCCGATGAGCGACTTCGTGACGGTGGACTTCGAGCTGCGCGGCTGTCCGATAAGCAAGCGGCAGTTGCTGGAGCTGGTCACTTCTCTGTTGATAGGCCGCAAGCCGAGCGTGCCGACGCACAGCGTCTGCGTGGAGTGCAAGCGCCGCGGCACGGTCTGCGTGATGGTGGCGCAGGGTACCCCGTGCTTGGGGCCGGCTGTCCAGGTCGGCTGCGGGGCCATCTGCCCCGCCTACGGCAGGGGATGCTACGGATGCTTCGGGCCGATGGAACTGCCGCATACAGAGTCGCTCGGAGCACGCTTCCTCGAGTTGGGGCTGTCGCGGGCAGACGTTGTGAGGGCATTCCGCAGCTTCAACGGATACGCACCGGCGTTTGAGATCGCCTCCAGCCAGTTCGGGCGGGAGACCACAGCGGGTAGGGCGGAGGAGTAGAGCCATGGCAGAACGCCGCATCAACGTTGACTATCTCGCCCGTGTCGAGGGCGAGGGGGCACTGCGCGTCAAGATCGAGGGTGACAGCGTCACCGACGTGCGGCTTGACATCTACGAGCCCCCGCGGTTGTTCGAGGCGTTCCTGCGTGGACGCAACTTCCAGGAAGTCGTGGACATAACCGCCCGAATCTGCGGAATCTGCCCGGTGGCCTACCAGATGAGCGCTGCGCATGCGCTGGAGAAGGCGATGGGCGTGACTCCTCCGCCCGGCGTCAGGCAGTTGCGCCGCCTGCTCTACTGCGGTGAGCACATCGAAAGCCATGTGCTCCACATGTTCATGCTCCACGCCCCCGACTTCCTGGGGCATGAGTCGTCCATAAGCATGGCAGGCGATCCCCAGTTGCGCCCGTACGTGGAGCTTGCCCTACGGATGAAGAAGATCGGGAACCACCTGGTCACCGTGATCGGCGGTAGGGAGATCCATCCGATCTCGGTCTGCGTGGGGGGATTCTACCGCGCTCCCAAGCGATCCGAGCTCTTGGCCCTGAAGTCCGATCTGGAGTGGGGCCTGGAGGCAATGGTCTCGGCCTGCAGGTGGGCGGCGGGGCTCGACTACCCGGATTTCGAGGTTGACTACGAGTTCGTGGCCCTCTCGCATCCCAACGAGTACCCGCTCAACGAGGGGCGCATACATTCGTCCACCGGCAAGAGCATCCCGGTGGACGAGTTTGAGAGCCACTACGTGGAGGAGCACGTGGCGCGGTCGAACGCCCTGCACTCCGTCAACGCAAGGACAGGCAACAGCTACAAGGTCGGGCCGCTAGCCAGGTTCAACCTGAACTCCGAGCGGCTCTACCCGGCTGCCCAATCGATCGCGCGCGAGCTCGGCCTCACCCCGCCAGTGCGCAACCCGTTCATGAGCCTCCTGGTGCGGGGGGTTGAAACGGTGCACATGTTCGAGGAGGCAATAGCCCTCATTGACGGCTACGCGCCTCCGGAACCGCCTCGGGCCCCGGTCCAGCCGAAGCCCGGTGAGGGTGCTCACGCCACAGAGGCCCCCCGCGGCACCCTCTACCATCGGTACAAGGTGGACGAGCAGGGGCTCATCACATCGGCCAGGATCATACCCCCGACCGCTCAGAATTTCCGGCGGATGGAGGACGACCTGTGGAAGTTTGTTCCCTCAGTCATCAGCAAGCCCCACGAGGAGGCAACGCTGCGCTGCGAGCAACTTGTGCGCTGCTACGATCCGTGCATCTCGTGCGCCACGCACTTCCTGAAGCTGGACATTGTGCGGGAATGAGGGGAGCCGTCGTGGGGTGGCCGGCTCCACCACGCTGGTAGTTGGTATCGGCAATGCCGCGAGGGCCGACGACGCGGCAGGGCTGGTGGCTGCCCGCCGGGTCAGAGAGATGCTCGCAGCATGTCCTGACATGGCGGAGCCCGGGCGAGTCGCGGTCGTAGAGCACGATGGCGAGGGGACGAACCTCGTGACCCTCTGGGAGGGCCACGAGACCGTCATTCTGATCGACGCGGTCTCTTCCGGGGCGCCGCCGGGTAGCATCCTGCGGTTCGACGCCTGCAGCCAACCTATACCTCCCCAGATCCGCGCGTGCTCGACCCATGCATTCGGAGTCGCCGAGGCAGTAGAACTGGCCAGGGCGCTGGGCCGGCTGCCGCCGCGGTTGATCGTCTACGGGATTGAGGGCCGTTCCTTCTCGGCGGGCGCGGCCATGTCGGCCGAGGTCGAGGCTGCGCTGGCGGTGGTGGCTGAGCGCGTGCTGGTGGACGCGCGGTAGCGCGTGGTCTGCCAGGGGCGGCTATCAGCGAAATACTGCTGCCGTCCTATGGCCCCCGGGGGCCGCTAGCGGTATCCTGGAGCCGGTGAGAGCCACCTTGATCCCGGCCGTGGAACAGGCACGGGCATTTCCCGAGATCCTTGCCCTTGGCGGCGGCGCCGCGCTGGCGGAGTACGAGATCTCCCCCGGCCTCGGGGCGTTCTCCGCGTACAGCCCGCGGCGGGCTCAGATCATACGCGAGACACTGGGCAGGGCGCTGCGGGCCCCCGGCGGCGAGGTCTTCGTGGCCATACTCGACCGTGCCATCGTCGGATACCTGCTGCTTGTTCCGGCTGGCATTGATCAGCCGTGGGGCCGGCTGGGAGATCCCGGCGTGATGGAGGTCGGGATCGAAGTGGCGCGGGGCCACAGGGGGCAGGGGATAGCACAGGGGCTGTTTCGCCGCGCCTTCTGCCGGCCGGAGGTGGAGTCGCGGATCTACGTGGCCACCGGATACGTGTGGTGTTGGGACATCGAGGACACGGTCATCGAGGCCGGGATCTACGCCGACCGGCTGCTTGCGCTCTTCGAGCGGTTCGGCTTCAACCGGGAGTGGACCAACGAGCCCAACGTCGCCCTTGAGCCCTTGAACTTCCTGGCCGCACGGATCGGGCGTGACGTGACCGAGGCACGCATTCGACGGTTTCGATCGGCCGAGCGGGGCGAACCGGTCACGTGATGGGGTATTGATGCGCGTTCGCGCCAGGATGTCGTCGCCCGCGTTGGTGATCGGGCCAGGGGCCCCCGCCTGGGAGGCGATGGGGTTGATGCGGAGGCATCACATCCGGCGCCTTCCGGTCGTTGACGGCGAGGCCGTCGTGGGCATCGTCACCTGGACCGATCTGGTTCGCGCACGGCCCCCGGCGGTCGAAGGCCCGGGACATACGCCCAGCCTGTCGGTGGGAGTGGTCGTTCGGCACCTGATGACCGCCGCGCCCGTCGTGGTTGATCCGGATGCCACCATAGAGGAGGCCGCGGCCCTGCTGCGCCGGTACAAGATCGGGGGACTGCCGGTGGTTGAGGGCGGACGGCTGATCGGCGTGATCACCGAGAGCGACCTGTTCGACACCTTCACGGAGATTCTGGGAGTCGGCCCGAACGAGGCCAAGCTCCACATCACCGTCGGCAGCGTTGCCGTTGAGCTGCCGCGGATAGTCGCGGGCCTGACCAGGGCAAAGATTCCCGTCGTCGCCATCCACACGCTGCGCGCGTCGGGTGGCGAGGTCCTGGGCCTCGTTCTGCACTCCAGCGATGTGGCTCGCGCCCAGGAGGTGCTGCGCCGCCTGGCCCTCGAAACAGATGTGGTGGAAGCGCAGGAGAGGGGGGATCGCTTGTGACCGCGCCTGGGGAAGGTGACGCTCCCACCGAGACCGTCACGCCGCAGAGGATCATTGTCGCCGCTGACCGGTGCAAGGGCTGCTCGCTCTGCGTGGCCGTCTGTCCGATCGAGATCATGGAGCTCGGCTCGCTCAATCGCCTCGGGTATGCCGTCGTCCGCGTGACGGACCAGGCCCGGTGCACATCGTGTGCCGTGTGCGCCCTGGTCTGTCCCGAGATGGCGATAACGGTGCGGCGCCCCCGGAAGGCGCGCCGGTCGCAGGAGAGCCGTCCATGAAGCGCACGCTCATGAAGGGAAACGAGGCGCTCGCCGAGGCTGCCATTCGCGCCGGCTGCCGGGCGTATTTCGGGTATCCGATAACGCCCCAGAACGAGGTCCCGGAGTACATGTCGCGCCGCATGCCAGAGGTGGGAGGCGTCTTCCTCCAGGCCGAGAGCGAGGTCGCGGCCATCAACATGGTGCACGGCGCCGCGGGCGCCGGCGTGCGCGCCATGGCCACCACCAGCAGCCCCGGCTTCAGCCTCATGACGGAGGGTCTCTCCTACATGGTGGGATCGCGGCTGCCGTGCGTCGTGGCCAACGTGATGCGCGGCGGCCCGGGGCTCGGCAACATCGCGCCTTCGCAGGGGGACTACTTCCAGGTCACGCGCGGCATCGGGCACGGTGATTCCCATGCCATCGTGCTGGCGCCGTCCACGGTTCAGGAGATCGTTGACCTGATGCCCCTCGCATTCGAGCTGGCCGAGCGCTACAGGCTGCCCTCGGTGATCGCCGCCGACGGCATACTCGGCCAGATGATGGAGCCCGTACTGCTCCCCGAGCCCGTTGCGCCGCCCCCGCCTCCGGACTGGGCAACGACCGGCGCTAAGGGGAAGCCCCGATTGATCTCGTCCATATACCTCGAGCCCGAGGAACTCGAACGGCACGTCCTTGCCCTGATGAGGACCTTTCAGGAGATTCGTGAGCGCGAGCAGCGCTGGGAGGCCTACCGCGCCGACGACGCAGGGGTGATCGTCGTGGCATACGGCACGGCGGCGCGCGTCGCCCGGTCGGCCGTCGACCGCGTGCGCGCCGAGGGGGGGGCCGTCGGCCTGATAAGGCCGATCACCCTCTGGCCGTTTCCGGTCCTGGCATTTGATCGGACGCCGCGTCGCTATCTGGTGGTCGAACTCAGCGCCGGGCAGATGGTCGAGGACGTGCGGCTCGCCGTTGAGGGCAGGGTGCCCGTCGGGCTGTACGGCCGCGTGGGTGGTGTGGTCCCGTCTCCGAAGGAAGTGGCCGAGAGGATCCGAGCGGCCGTGGCCGAGGAGGTGGCCAGGGTATGAGCGAGGACATGCTTGAACTGACCGCGCGGCCCCGTTCGATGGTGGATGTCCCCCTGCACTACTGCCCGGGATGCACGCACGGCATCATCCACCGTCTCGTGGCGGAAGCGATCGACAAGCTTGGAATCCGCGAGCGGACAATCGGCGTCGCCTCGGTGGGGTGCTCGGTCTTCATCTACAACTACTTCGATGTGGACTTCCAGCAGGCGCCGCACGGCCGGGCCCCGGCCGTAGCCACCGGCATCAAGCGCGTGCTGCCCGATCGGGTCGTGTTCACGTACCAGGGCGACGGTGATCTGGCGTCAATAGGCACGGCCGAGATCCTCCAGGCCGCCGCGCGGGGCGAGCGCATTACCGTGATCTTCGTGAACAACGCGATCTACGGCATGACCGGCGGCCAGATGGCGCCGACCACGCTGACCGGGATGAAGACCACGACAACGCCGTTCGGCAGGGACGTCCGCGTGGCAGGATCGGCGCTGCGGGTGGTCGAGTTGCTGTCGGGCATGGAAGGCGTGGCCTACGCCGCCCGCGAGGCGGTCACCAGCCCGGCGCGCATACACAGGGCACGGCGCGCGGTGGAGGCCGCGTTCCGGGCTCAGATCGAGGACAGGGGCCTGGGCATCGTTGAGCTGCTCTCGACCTGCCCGGTGAACTGGAAGCTACCCCCGGTCGAGGCCATTGCGTGGTGTGAGGCCAACATGATCCCGGTCTTCCCCCTGGGCGTGCTGAGAGACACGTCGGGGAGCGGTGAGTAGCCGCATGGCCAGCTGCGAGATAGTGATCGCGGGGTTCGGGGGGCAGGGCGTGCTGTTCCTGGGCGAGGTCCTTGCGCAGGCGGCGCTCCGCGAGGGCCGCGAGGTCACCTGGCTGCCCGCGTACGGACCGGAGCAGCGGGGAGGAACCGCTTACTGCACCGTGGTGATCAGCGACGGGCCGATCGGTTCGCCGGTGGTCTCCGACCCGGCGGTGCTGATCGCCATGAACCGGCCTTCGCTGGAGAGGTTCGAGCCCGCGGTCAGGCCCGGAGGCCTCATCGTGTGCGACGTCACCCTTACCGGGAGGGCTCCTGGCCGCGCCGATGTGCGGTCCGTAGCGGTCCCGGCGACGGCCATCGCCGCCGAACTGGGCGCAGCGCGGGCTGCCAACGTCGTGCTGCTTGGCGCCACGCTGGCCGCCGAGCCGGTGCTGGCCGCCGAGAGCTTGCGCACGGCCCTAGACGGGATGGTGGCGGACCCCCGAGTGAGGGCGCGCAACGCTGCCGCGCTCGAACGCGGCGCGCGCGAGGGCCTGCGCCCTTGACGCGCGCTCAGGCAGCCCCCCGGGTCATCCGGCTAATCGTGGCCGATGACCACGCCGTTGTTCGCGAGGGCATCAGGCGCCTGCTGGATGCCGAGCCAGACATCGAGGTTGTGGGCGAGGCGGGTGACGGCGTGGGGGCCGTGGAGCTGACCCAGAGCCTTCTGCCCGACGTGGTGTGCCTGGACGTCAGCATGCCGAGGATGAACGGGGTGGAGGCGACCCGCCGCATCAAGGCCTCACTCCCGCACGTCGGCGTCGTCATCCTGACCATGCACGAGGACGAGGACTACGTCATCGAGCTGGTCAGGGCGGGTGCCTCGGGATACGTTCTGAAGCGGTCCAGCGCCCGCGACCTGGTGGATGCAGTACGCGCCGTGGCAGGAGGCCACGCGTTCCTCCACCCGGTGATCGCGCGACGCCTGACCGTCGAGCACGACCCGGGCGGCAGCCGTCAGGAGGAGCGCCGCCGCTTCGACGGGCTGACGGAGCGCGAACGCGAGGTGGTTCGCCTGATCGCCGACGGTCTCACAAACAGAGAGATCGCCGAGCGCCTCACGATCAGCGTGAAGACCGTGGAGACGCACCGCACGCACATCATGGAGAAGCTCGACCTGCACGACCGCGCACACCTCGTGCGCTACGCCGTCCGCAAGGGGCTGATCACCGCATGAGCGCGCAGCGTGAGGCGCCACCCTCACAGCGAGGCCTGGCCGGACGCATCGAGCATTCGGTTCTGGCACCCGAAGCCGGCCGGGCCGACGTGGAATCCGGGTGCGCCGTGGCGCGGTCCGGGGGGGTCAGGTCTCTCGTGGTCAAGCCAGTGCATGTCGCGCTGGCCCGCGACCTTCTCGCAGGGAGCGGGATCCGCATCGTCGCCGTCATCGGGTTTCCCCACGGCAACTCCACGTCCGAGGTCAAGGCCCTGGAAGTCTCCGGGGCGATCCGCGACGGCGCCGATGAGGTGGACGTCGTGGCGAACATCGGCGCGCTCTGCGAGGGCCGGTGGGACGACGTGCGGGATGATCTCCGGGCAGTGGTGGCCGCGTCAGGAGGCCGTCCTGTGAAGGTCATCCTGGAGACCGCGCTGCTTACCCACGACGCCAAGGTCCAGGCGTGCAGGCTGGCCTCTGCCGCGGGCGCGGCATACGTCAAGACCTCCACTGGATTCAGTAGGGCAGGGGCAACGACGGCTGACGTGGCGTTGCTGCGTCGCACCGTGGGATCCGGCATGGGGGTCAAGGCCTCGGGCGGGATCCGCACGCTCGCGGACGCGACGGCCATGATAGGCGCGGGTGCAGATCTTATCGGAACCAGCCAGACCGCTGCGATACTGGAAGAGGCCGCCCGCACCGCCTGACGGCGCGCGGCGCGGCCCTGCGATTTGCCCGCGAAGGAGAAAGCCGGGTCAGCCCTGAAGTATGCGGGCGTGACACCCGACCAGGATCAGGCCCCAACAGGCGAGCCCTCCGGGGAGTTGCTGCGCCGGCTGCTCGCCGACGCGGCGGCGTTGGGAGGGGTCTACGGCCGCGCCGTGCAGGAGCACCTGCGTGTCCTTGCCAAGGACCTGGCCTTCGCCGCCATCGCCATTGGTGCCGCCGCAGCGCTGGGGGTGATGGCGATCGGCGTGGCGGTTGCCACCCTCGTGCTCGTGGCGGCGATCTGGCTGCCGGGATGGTTGGCCGCGCTGGTGGTTCTGGGCGTGATGATAACTGCGATGGGCATCTTGCTGTCCGTCGGCAGGATCCGGCTCCGGAGGGGGAGGGCGTCGTGGGCCGCGCGCGTGTCCGAGGAGATCCGGTGGCTGCAGAGCCTCTTCCCGCGCCGGAACTAGCCGCGCTCCACGAGCGCATCGGCCGGGACATCGCTGAACTGCGCCTCCGGCTGCGCCGCAGGCCAGTCCAGGCCTCATCCGCCCCCGGCGACCTCCTGGAGGCCGCGATCAAGGTATCTCGCACCCTGCGCCTGGGTCCTGCCCTCTCGCAGCGCTCCGGAATCCTCTGGACGGCCGGGCTGGGCGCGGCTGCCGGGCTGGCCGCCGGCCGGTACCTACGGGCCCGCCTGCGGTGGTAGAGGGCGTGCGCCGGGTCTATAATGGGACTTGGAGGTAGCACACGATGACTGGATTCACGCAGCCAGCGTTGATCGGCAACGTGGGCCCCATGGAGATGCTCGTCATTCTCCTGATCCTCCTGCTCCTGTTCGGGGCCAGCCGGCTCGCGGGACTGGGGGCCGCGGCCGGGAAGACGATCAAGGAGTTCCGCAAGGCGATTCGCGACGTCGAGGAGGAGGTGGACGAAGCACGGCCGCGGAAGCCGGACGCCTAGACCCGATGCGTGACCGCCCGATGACCATGGTGGAGCACCTGGAGGAGCTGCGGCGGCGGCTCCTTATCGCGTTCGCCGCGCTCGGAGTGGGCGCGGCGATTGGATTTGCGTTCGTGGACCGCGTGCTCGATCTGCTCATCCGCCAGCTGCAGGTGTCGCACGTCGTGTTCCTTGCCCCGGCCGAGGCGCTCTTCATCCGCATCAAGATCGCCCTGCTTCTGGGGGTGGTCATCGGCCTGCCGGTCATCCTCTACCAGTTCTGGGCGTTCGTTGCGGTGGGGCTCACCGGGGCCGAGCGGCGCGCGGTCTTGGGTCTGCTGCCGCCCTCGATTGCGCTCTTCGCGCTGGGCGCGGCATTTGGGTTGTTTGTCATCATGCCCATGGGCGTCCGGATCCTGCTGGGGTACCAGACAGAGAAGCTGCAGCCGATGCTGGCCGTGGGGCCGGCGCTCTCGTTCCTGATGGCGTTCGCGCTGGCGTTCGGGTTCATCTTCCAGATACCCATCGTTATCGTGTTCCTGGCCCGCATGGGCATGGTGTCACCCGCCGCGCTCGCCGCGGGCCGCCGCTACGCGGTGGTCGGCATTGCGGTGATCTCCGCCCTGCTGACGCCCGGGACGGACGTGATCTCGCAGTTGCTCATGGCCGTACCCACGTACGCGTTGTACGAGATCAGCATCTGGCTGGCCCGGCTGGTCGCTCCGCGGCCGGCTCCGGGCGTTCAGGCATACGTCGAGCAGAGGTGAGCGATGTCCCGTCGCACGCGGAGTCCCTGGTGGATCCTGCTGGTGGTCGTTCTGTTTGGCGGCCTGCTGGGGAGCGTGATCGCAGAGGCGGTCGTAGGCTACCCGGTGCTGGGCTTCCTGGCGCGTGAGGTGCGCGCCGGCGTTGACCCTCCGTTCACCCTGGACCTGCGCATCGTAAGCCTGACCGCGGGCGGGGTCGTTCGTCTCAACCTGGCCATGCTGCTGGGCGTGGTGATCGCCATCTGGATCTACCGCTTGTTGTAGCCCCCCATCACGGCTGTTATACTGGCCCTGATGTGAGCGTTTCGCGCCCTACTGGGGACGGCGTGCTGGTGCTGGCTTCTGCCTCCCCCCGGCGCATCGAGCTCATGCGTCAGGCGGGGTGGGTCTTCGAGACCGCTGCATCCGCGGCGGAGCAGGAGACGGTGGGTGTGCTCGAAGCGGACGCGCACGGCCGGGGATGGACCCTGGAAGAGGTGCGATCGCGCGCCCGCAGGGCAGCAGTGGAGAAGGCCAGGCCCGTCAGCGCGACGCGGCCGGACGCGGTAGTGGTGGCCGCCGACACGGTCGTGGTGGTTGACGGGGTCATTCTTGGGAAGCCGACGACGCCGGACGAGGCCGCAGAGATGCTGCGTCGCCTCTCGGGCCGCACGCACAGTGTGACCACCGGCATCGCCGTCACCTGCGGCCGCAGTGGCGTGACGCTGGCGGACGATTCCACCACCGCGGTGCAGTTCCGGGCACTGTCGCCGGAGGAGATCCTCCGATACGTCGCGTCCGGCGAGCCGATGGATAAGGCGGGGGCGTACGGCATTCAGGGCCGTGCGGCGCTCTTCGTGGAGAAGCTCGAGGGAGACTACTTCGCGGTTGTGGGTCTCCCGCTGGCGCTGTTGGCACGCATGCTCGAGACGTTCGGCATGCACCCGGCGTAGTTCCACCAGCCGCAACGGCCCGGTCCGTCGTCTCCGGCGCGGGGGTGATGGGGTATCCCCAAGCAGCGCTGGAACCGGGGCGTTGATGGCAGTGGCTGCCGGTCTGTCCGTCAAACAGCTTCCTCCGGAGGACCGACCCAGGGAACGCCTCCTGCGCGACGGCGCCGCAGGGCTGTCCTCTGTGGATCTTCTGACGGTGCTGCTACGCACCGGCACGCGTTCCGCTTGCGCGGTCGAGGTAGCCGGCAGGCTGCTTGCGTCCTACGGTTCGCTGCACGCCCTAAGTCAGGCCACGCCCGACGAGCTGCTGGGCAGGTGCGGGATTGGCCCGGCCAAGGCCGGGGCCATGCTGGCGGCGTTCGAGCTGGGGCGGCGGGTTGTGGCCGCGCCGCCGGCGCGGCGGCCCGTGATCAGGACGCCGGGCGATGTGGCCGCACTACTCGCCGGACAGATGCGCCACCTGGACCGCGAGCATTTCCGGGCCGTGCTCCTGAACACGCGGCACGAGGTCCTCGATGTGACCGGCGTGGCCGTGGGGGGATTGGACAGCGCGCCAATCCACCCGCGCGAGGTGTTCAAGGAGGCCGTCAGGCGGAGCGCCGCCGCGGTCATCCTGGTGCACAATCATCCCTCGGGCACGCCGGAGCCCAGCGGGGACGATGTGCGCATCACGGCGCGGCTGGCGGAGGCCGGGCGCATTGTGGGCATAGATGTGCTTGATCACGTCATCATCGGTGACGGACGCTTTGTGAGCTTGCGTGAACGCGGCGCTCTGGCGGGTTGACGCCTGCGCCCAGGAGGCAGAGATGATCTTCGACAAGTTGCTGGCGCAGTTCGGACGTGACATGGGGGTGGACCTGGGCACGGCCAACACCCTGGTCTTTGCGCGCGGCGCGGGCATAGTCCTGCGCGAGCCCTCGGTGGTCGCCAAGCGCCTCGACGACGGCCAGGTGCTGGCCGTGGGCGAGGAGGCCAAGCGCATGATCGGGCGCACGCCCGGGGACATCGTTGCCTCGCGGCCGCTGCGTGACGGCGTGATCGCCGATTTCGATACGACCGCCGCGATGCTCACCCACTTCCTGCGGCGGGCGTCCAACGGCCGGATGTGGATCCGGCCGCGGGTCGTCGTGGGCATCCCGTCGGGGTGCACCGAGGTGGAGAAGCGGGCCGTGGTTGACGCGACCCTGCAGGCGGGAGCCCGTAACGCCTACCTCATCGAGGAACCCATGGCCGCGGCGCTGGGCGCGGGGCTTCCGGTCTCGGACCCGATCGGCAGCATGGTTGTGGACATCGGCGGGGGCACGACCGAGGTCGCCGTCATCGCGTTGGGTGGCATCGTCGCCAGCCGGTCGATTCGCATCGCAGGCGATGAGCTGGACGAGGCGATCATCCAGTACTCCCGCCGCTCGTACAACCTGCTCATAGGCGAACGCTCGGCTGAAGAGATAAAGATCGCGATAGGATCCGCATTCCCCGTCCGGGATGAGGGCGCCGTGGACGTGCGCGGGCGCGACCTGGTCTCGGGCCTGCCGCGCACGGTGCGCATGACCAGCGCAGAGGTGCGCGAGGCCATAGCCGAGCCGGTGCAGGCCATCGTCGACGCGGTGAAGCAGACGCTTGAGCGGACGCCTCCCGAGCTGGCAGCCGACATAGTGGATCGCGGGATCGTCCTTGTGGGTGGAGGAGCCCTGCTGCGCGGGATGGACCGCCTGCTCTCTGAGGAGACCGGCATGCCGGTCTCGCTAACCGAAGATCCCCTGGCCGCGGTGGTTGTAGGCGCCGGGAAGGTCCTTGAAGAGATCGAGACCCTGCAGAAGGTGCTGGTCGCGTCGAGGCGCGCATAGGCGCGCCGTCGCATAACGAAGCCGAGTGTCGTTCGGGTGAGACGGCGGATCGTTCTCGTAGCGGTTCTGGCCGCATCGGCGCTGGCGCTGCTCACGTTCCAGGTGCGCCTGCCTGAGCGCCGTGCCCTTGGACCTGTCGGGTCCTTCCTCCTGGGTTGGCTGGGGCCGGCCCAGGACGCGCTCTCGCGCCTGGGCGATGCCGGGACACGGCTCTGGCGCCTCACCTTTGAGATCGGACGCCTGCGCGTCGAGAACGTGCGCCTGCGCGAGGAGGTTGCGCGTCTCTCCGCGGAGACCGTGCGGCTGCGCGAACAGGCCCAGGCCACGGCGCGCCTGGAGCAGCTCCTCGAGTTCCGGCGCCTGATCCCGGGCCGTGCGATCGGCGCACGGGTGATCGGCCGGGGCGGCGCCCAGTGGTTTGCGGTGATCCTGGTGGATCGCGGCGCGCGCGACGGCGTGCGGCAGAACGATACGGTTGTGGGCGCCGGGGGCCTGGTGGGGCGCGTCTTGACCGTGGCGCACTCAACTGCGCAGGTGCTGCTTGTGACCGACACGCGGAGCTCGGTGGGAGTCGTGCTCCAGCAGTCGCGGGAGTTCGGAGTGGTGGAGGGTCAAGGCGGGCCGTTGCTCCGCGCGAAGTACCTCTCCAGGACGCGCGAGATCGCCCCGGGCGAGACCGTGCTGACCTCGGGCCAGGCGGGTGTGTTTCCTCGGGGACTGCCCGTGGGGACGATCCTTGAGATCGTCCGCGAGCACGGGGCCATGTATCAGGAGGCAATCGTTCGTCCCGCCGCGGACCTGGCCCGCGTCGAGGAGGTGCTGATTCTGGTAGGGAGTGCGTCCAGGCCGTGACGCTTCTTCGGGTCGGGCTGCTTGCGGGATTGCTACTGGCGTGCGCGGCGGTTGACGGCACCTGGCTGTCCCGGCTGCCCAGGTGGGCCTCACCGGATCTGCTGCTACTGGTGGTCGTGGCGGTGGGCCTGCGGCGGGGTGTCGAGGCCGGGACCCTGGTTGGGGCAGCGGCCGGGTACCTGCGGGACCTGACCGGGGGCGGACCGTTGGGCATCTACGCGCTCTCCTACCTGGGTGTCGGCGCCGCCGCAGGAGCCCTGGCAGCCGTGGTGGACTTGAAGCACAAGTACCTGTATGCCGCTGCAGCCGCGCTTGCGGCGGCGGGGCTCGTGCTTGCAAGCGGGCTTGTCGTGGCTGCCAGCGGGATTGGCATCGTTGGATGGCCCGTGCTGCTGCGGGGAGCCCTGTCATCTGCCCTTCCCAACGCCCTCTTCGCCAGCCCGGTTGCCGCGGGCGTGGGGTGGGCGGACGCCGCCACCGGCAGGCGCGCGACGACCAGGGTCGTGGCCCGGAGAGCGATCCGTTGAGCATCAACACCCCGCCCTGGAGCCCTCGCGTCGCACGTTTGGGCCTGGTCGTCCTGGCCATGTTCGCGCTCATCGCGGCGCGCCTCTGGACGATGCAGGCCATTGACGGGGCCAGCTACCTCGAGATGTCCGAGCAGAACCGCATGCGCGACTTCAGAATCCCGGCGCCGCGAGGTGTGATATACGACCGGAGCGGCCGGGCGCTGGTTACCAACCGGCCGTCGTTCGCGGTGAGCGTTCTGCCCATGGAGGTGCATGACCCGGCACGTCTTGTCGCGTCGCTTGCTCCCATCCTGGGCATCGAGCGTGAAGAGATGGCTTCCCGCCTGGAGGCCGGCCGCGCCCGGCCGTTTGAGCCCGTGACCCTGCGCCGCGACGTGCCCAAGACCATCGTCATGACGGTTGAGGAGCGCCGTCTCGACCTCCCAGGGGTGGTAGTGCAGGCCGAGCCGGTGCGCGAGTACCTCATGGGAAGCCTCGGAGCGCATGCCCTGGGCCACCTGGGCGAGATCACCGAGGAGGAGCTCCGCGCCAGGCCCCTGCACCGGCCCGGTGACCTTATCGGCAAGACAGGGGTGGAGCGCGCCTACGATGCCTACCTGCGGGGAGAGGGAGGTCGGCTGCGCGTCGAGGTGGATGCGGCCGGTCGGCCGGTGCGCCTGATCAGCCGAAGGCCCGCTCGCGCCGGTCAGTCTCTGGTCCTCAACCTTGATGCGCGCCTGCAGGAGATTGCGGAGCAGGGCCTTTCCGGGCGATCCGGGGCCGTCGTGGTGATGGATCCCAGGAGCGGGGAAGTGCTGGCACTCGCCAGCGCCCCCACGTTTGCCCCTGGCCTGTTCTCCGGGGGGATCAGCCCGGCCAGCTGGCGCCGCCTGACAACTGACCGGGGACTTCCGCTTCTGAATCGCGCGGTCGAGGCGACCTACGAGCCCGGATCGGTGTTCAAGGTAGTCACAGGACTTGCCGCGCTCGGCGAGGGCATGGCGCGGCGCGAGAGCCGGTACGAGTGCACCGGATCGCTCCAACTTGGCCGCTGGTTGTTCCGCGATCTGGCCGCGCACGGGTCGCTCAACTTCATACGAGGCACCGCGGTGTCGTGCAATGTGATGTTCTGGTCTCTGGGCCGGATGCTGGGAGTGGAGCAGCTGGAACGCTACGCCCGCGGTCTGGGCCTGGGCGCGATCACAGGCATAGACCTGCCCGGCGAGGCCGCTGGTCTCGTTCCCTCGGCCGCCTGGAAGCAACGGGCGTGGGGAGAGCCCTGGTACCCGGGCGACACGCTCAACATGAGCATAGGCCAGGGGTTCGTCCTGACCACGCCGGTGCAGGTCGCCCGCATGATCGGCGCTGTGGCCACCGGCGGCAGGCTGGTGAGCCCGCGGTTGGGACGCCGCGTGCTCGCGCCCGGTGGCGCTGAGGTGACGGCGTTTGCGCCGGAGGTGAAGGATGCGCTCCTGCCCCTGGCCCCGGGGGCGCTTCACGCGCTGCGCGAAGGGATGCGCGCGGTCGTCGAGGGCGGCACCGGCGTCGCGGCCGCGGTGCCCGGGCTGGCGATCGCGGGCAAGACGGGAAGCGCCGAGAACCCCAGGGGCGTCCCGCACGCGTGGTTTGCCGGCTACGCACCGGCCGAGGCCCCAGCGCTGGTCGTGGTCGTCTTCGTGGAGCACGGCCGTCGTGGTGGCGAGGTCGCGGCACCCATTGCGCGCGCCCTGTTCGAGGCGGCGCGGCCGCTGCTCTCCCCGCAGCCGGCAGGTCTGGTGCGACCGTGAGGGCGCGATGGCTCCGCGAGGTGGACTGGGTGTTGGTGGGCACCACGGTCCTGCTTGCCGCCTTTGGGATCGTGGCCCTGGTCTCCGCACGGCATGGGTCTGCCGATGTGGCCCACTTCCTGCGCGTACGCGCGCTGCACCTGTCGCTCGGCGCCCTGGCCATGGTGGTCCTGGCGGCGACGGACTACCGCCGGATCGCTGGCCCATGGCAGGTGATCTACGCTGGCACAATCCTGCTGTTGGGCCTGGTGTTTGTGATCGGGGATACGCGCATGGGAGCACAGCGCTGGATCACGCTGGGCGCGTTTGGCGGCTTCCAGCCATCGGAGATCGCCAAGCTGTGCCTCGTGATCACCCTCGCGAGGCACCTGGAGGGCGCGCGGGCGCTGCCTCGCCTGCGATCGCTCTTCCCGTACGGCCTGCACATCGCCCTCCCGGCGCTGCTGATCATCCGGCAGCCCGACCTGGGCACGGCCCTGGTGCTGCTCGCGGTGCTGGCGGCCGTGCTGTATGTCGCCGGTGCGCGCGCCGGCGACCTCGCCGGCGTGACAGCCGCCGGTGCGGTGGCGGCTCCGTTCCTGTGGAAGTTGCTCCACGACTACCAGCGCCGGCGCCTGGCGGCGTTTCTGGACCCTGGCGCTGACCCGCTGGGCGCTGGATACGCGCTGATACAGTCCAAGATCGCGATCGGTTCAGGCCAGCTCTTCGGCAAAGGGCTCTTCGCAGGAACACAGAGCGTGCTGCGGTTCATCCCAGAGCAACACACCGACTTCGTGTTCACGGTGGTGGGAGAAGAGCTCGGCCTGGCCGGGGGGGTCCTGCTGCTCGGGCTCTACCTGGCCTGGCTGTGGCGCGCTCTTCGCATAGCGGGGACGGCGCGCGATCGCCTGGGGGCCCTGGTGGCCACTGGCATCGCCACGGTGGTCGCCTTTCACGTCGTCGTCAACGTGGGAATGACGGTTGGGCTGATGCCCGTGACCGGCATCCCGCTGCCGCTACTGAGCCACGGAGGCACGGCAATACTGACAACATTCGCCGGAACAGGGATACTGCTCAGCATACACCTGCGCCGGCGCCCCGGGGGCTGACAGGGGAGGCCTGCCCGGAGGAACTGGAGGATTGAACCATGGCAAGGGAGATCATCGCCAGCATAGAGGCCGGCGAGACGCGCGTGGCCGTCCTGGAGAGCGGCGCCCTGGCAAACCTGTTCGTCGAGCGATCGGAGCCGGTGGCCGGCAACGTCTACAGGGGCCGTGTCACGAACGTCCTGCCCGGGATGGACGCCGCCTTTGTGGACATCGGCCTCGAACGCAACGCCTTCCTCCATGTGGCCGACATCCGCTCGCAGCGGCTCGACGGCGAGGAGGTCGAGGAGTCGTTTGGCCGCGGCGCGATCGCCGAGCGCCTGCGCACCGGCCAGGAGATCTTCGTACAGGTCACCAAGGAGCCGATGGGATCGAAGGGCGCGCGCGTCACCACATACGTGGCCCTTCCGGCGCACTACCTGGTGCTGATGCCGACCGTCAACTACGTGGGCGTCAGCCGGCGCATCACCGGCGAGGCCGAGCGCAAGCGGCTTCGCCAGATCGCCGAGCGGGTGCGGCCCGAGAAGATGGGGGTCATCGTGCGCACCGCCGCCGAGGGGGTCGAGGAGAAGGTCCTGGCCGGCGACGTCGCGTTCCTGATGCAGATGTGGAACCGGGTTCTGGAGCGGGCGCGAGTGAGCAAGGCGCCGGCCCTTGTCTACCAGGACCTGCGCCTGATCCGGCGCGTCGTGCGCGACCTGTTCACGGACGAGGTGGAGCGGTTCGTGGTGGACTCGCCGGAGGAGTACGGCCGGATCGCCGATCTGCTCTCGTCGTTTGCTCCTAACCTCAAGGACCGCCTGGTGCTGTACCGCGACGACGAGCCGGTATTCGAGCGCCGGGGCATCGAGCGCGAGATAGACCGCGCGCTGCGCCGCCGGGTCTGGCTCAGGTCGGGCGGCTACATAGTCATAGATCGCACCGAGGCGCTGACCGTCATTGACGTGAATACCGGCAAGTTCGTCGGGAAGACCGACCTGACCACCACGATACTGCGCACGAATCTTGAGGCCGTGGGTGAGGTTGTACGCCAGATCACGCTGCGGGACATCGGCGGGATCATCCTAGTGGACTTCATTGACATGGACAGGGCCGATCACCGACAGCGTGTGCTGGACGCGCTGGAGCAGGCCGTGAAGCGGGACCGGTCCAAGGCCAACATCATCGACCTGACCGACCTGGGCCTTGTGGAGATAACGCGCAAGCGCGTCTATCAGGACCTGGACGAGATCATGCGCACCCCGTGCCCGTACTGCGAGGGCCGCGGCCGCGTGCTGTCCCCGGAGACGATGGCCGTGCGCGTGCGACGCGAGGCAGGCAAGCTGGTGCGGGGCGCCCAGTCCCCCGCGGTGCTGATCGAGGTGCACCCCCAGGTGGCCGGCGCGCTGCTGCGCGACGGCGCCGGTTGGGTGCGGGCGCTCGAGGAGTCGTCGGGTCGGCGAGTGCGTGTCCGTGGCAGGGAGGGGCTGCACCTGGAGCGCCTGAACGTCGCCGAGGGCGAGAGCCTGAAGGATCTGGAGGCATCGCCTCCCGAGGGCGGCCGGCGCCTGCAGTTCTGGATGGATCGCGGATCCAGCGAGGTCCTGTCGCTGGCGGAGCCCGACCCGGACTACGAACTGGCCCTGGCTCTAGCCGAGCAGCAATCGGCTGGCGATGGCAAGAAGGGGATCGTC
>JBBIOM010000001.1:1692-186303 GCA_037443365.1 Armatimonadota bacterium | reverse complement strand
GCCCGGGGAGATCGCCTCCATCAGGCGCGCGGCGGACAGGCGTGCCTCCCGCGCTTGACCGGCCCTGCCCCCGAGAGTATGCTTGCAGCAGGTAGTCGCCGCGACCGCCGGGTTCACGCCCGGCGGTCGGTGTCAGTTGCGGCCAGGGCGGCGCCCGGGTGACGCCAGATGAAGACCAACAGGAACGCCCGACCCAACAACACCGAGAAGGAGATCATCCTCACGAGTTCGGGAGTGCGCAGGCTCGAGGAGGAGCTCGAGCAGCTTCGGGGGCCGCGTCGCAAGGAGATCGCAGAGCGTATCAGAGTGGCAAAGGAGTACGGCGATCTCACAGAGAACGCCGAGTACGACGACGCCAAGAACGAGCAGGCCTTTGTGGAAGGGCGGATTCTCGAGATTGACCAGATGCTTCGCAGCGCGCGCGTGATTGACGGCGCCACCACCCCCGGCGACGTGGTCGCGGCAGGCGCCACGGTTCGCCTCAGAGACCTCGCCACCGGGTCCGAACTGCGGTACACGATCGTCGGCTCCCCGGAGGCTGACCCCCTGCGTGACCTCATCAGCAACGAGTCGCCGGTGGGTCGAGCGCTCATCGGGCGCAGGAAGGGCGAGACCGTGGTGATCCGCGTCCCGGCCGGCGAGCTGCGGTACAAGATCCTTGAGATAGTACAGTAGCCCCTACGCAGGGACACGCCCCTGACCGGGAATGCCCCGGGTCCCGTCGCCGTAGTTCGGGCTGAAGCCCCTGGCGATCCCGGGTCGTCGGGGCTGGTTGGCAGGATCACGAGCAGGCCTGAGAGAAGATTAGACCGACGTGGTCAGGGGTTCCTCTCACCCTACAACGAGAGGGGAGTGCGGTGGCGATGTTCGAGCGGTTCACAGAGCGCGCCCGACGAGTGATCATCCTCGCTCAGGAGGAAGCCAAGCGCCTCAACCACAGCGCTGTGGGAACCGAGCACATACTGCTGGGCATCATCCGAGAGGGCGAAGGGGTGGCCAGCAAGGTGCTGGAGAGCCTGAACATAGGCCCCGACCGTGTGCGATCGGAGGTGGAGGGGGCGATCGGACGCGGGGAGCGCTCGCCTCACGAGGAAGTCGCCTTCACCCAACGGGCCAAGAAGGTGCTCGAGCTGGCGCTGGACGAGGCCAGGCGGCTGGGACACAACTACATCGGCACCGAGCATCTCCTGCTGGGCCTGATCCGCGAAGGCGAGGGCGTGGCCGCCCGCGTGCTGGAGGCGATGGGCGCCGATCTCGAGCGCATCCGCGCACAGGTCGTGTACCTGCTGGGCGAGGAGGGCACCACCTCCTTTGCCAAGCAGGCGAGCAAGACACCCACGCTGGACGAGTACGGCCGCGACCTCACCAAGCTGGCCCGCGAGGGCAAGCTCGATCCGGTAATAGGGCGCGAGCGCGAGATCGAGCGCGTGATCCAGGTTCTATCGCGCCGCACGAAGAACAACCCGGCCCTCATAGGCGAGCCAGGGGTCGGCAAGACCGCCATCACCGAGGGCCTCGCCCAGCGGATCACAAGCGGTGACGTTCCAGATGTGCTCCACGGGAAGCGCACGGTTCAGCTCGACCTGGCCGCCCTGGTCGCAGGAACCAAGTACCGCGGCGAGTTCGAGGAGCGCATGAAGAAGGTGATGGAGGAGATCCGTAAGGCGCAGGGCGAGGTTGTGCTGTTCGTGGACGAGCTGCACACCCTTGTCGGCGCCGGCGCCGCTGAGGGCGCCATTGACGCCAGCAACATCCTCAAGCCCGCGCTGTCGCGCGGCGAGTTGCAGTGCATAGGCGCCACCACCCTGGATGAGTACAGGAAGTACATCGAGCGCGATGCGGCGCTGGAGCGTCGCTTCCAGCCCATTCTGGTGTCTGAGCCGAACGTCGAGCAAACGATCGAGATCCTTCGCGGCCTGCGGGAACGGTACGAGGCGCACCACGGGGTCAGGATAAGCGACGAGGCCCTGGTGGCCGCGGCGACGCTTGCCGAGAAGTACATCTCGGACAGGTTCCTCCCCGACAAGGCGATTGACCTGATGGACGAGGCCGCTTCCAAGGTGCGCCTGCGGGCTTCCCTGCTGCCCCAAGACGTGCGCCAGGCCATGGAGAGGGCGGAGCGGGCCAAGCGCGAGAAGGAGGAGGCCAGCAAGGCCGAGGACTTCGAGCGCGCCGCGCAACTGCGCGACCGCGAGCGTCTGCTGCGACAGAAGCTGGGCGAGATGGAGACGGCGGTGGGGCGCGACAAGCGCCGTGTGGATCGCAACGAGGTCAGCGGGGAAGACATCGCGGACGTCGTGAGCTCCTGGACCGGCATCCCGGTCACGCGCCTGGTCGAGGAGGAATCGCACAAGCTCCTGCGCATGGAGGAGGCGCTCCACGAACGAATCGTGGGCCAGGACGACGCGGTGCGCGCCGTGAGCAAGGCGGTGCGGCGGGCCCGCGCCGGCCTCAAGGATCCGCGCCGGCCCATCGGCTCGTTCATCTTCCTGGGGCCCACCGGCGTGGGCAAGACCGAGCTCGCCCGGGCGCTGGCGGAGTTCTTGTTCGGGGACGAAGGCGCGCTCATCCGGATTGACATGTCCGAGTACAGCGAGCGGCACACGGTCAGCCGGCTGGTCGGCTCGCCGCCCGGCTACGTGGGCTACGACGAGGGCGGGCAGCTCACCGAGGCGGTACGCCGCCGGCCCTTCTCGGTTGTGCTCTTCGACGAGATCGAGAAGGCCCACCCCGAGATCTTCAACGTGCTGCTGCAGATCCTCGATGATGGCCGCCTGACCGATGCGCAGGGGCGCGCCGTCGACTTCAAGAACGCGGTCATCATCATGACGAGCAACGTGGGCGCCCCGCAGCTCGACAAGGAGATCGGGATCGGATTCAGGGCGTCAGGACGCGACGCTGCGGCTGACCGCGAGCACGTCTTCCAGCGCATGCGGGATCATGTGATGGAAGAGCTGCGCAGGACGTTCCGGCCCGAGTTCCTCAACCGTATTGACGAGACGATCGTCTTCAGACCGCTGACCGGTGAGCAGATAGTCGAGATCGTGGGGATCCTCGTCGAGCGGGTGCGGCGCGAGTTGCGCAGCCAGAAGATGGACCTGGAACTGACCCCGGCCGCGCGTGAGGTCCTGGCGCGAGAAGGGTTCGACCCGACCTTCGGGGCCCGGCCGCTGCGCCGCGCAATCCAGCGCTTGGTGGAGGACCCCTTGAGCGACGAGCTCCTGCGCGGCCAGTTCGCCAGCGGCGACATGCTGGTGGTGGACGCCCGGGACGGCAAGATCGTCTTCGAGCGCAAGCGGGAGCCTGCGCTCGCCGAGTAGCCCCTGACGGACCGCACACGCATCAGGTACGTCTGCCAGGGCTGTGGGCACGCGGCGGCCAAGTGGCTTGGACGCTGCCCGGCGTGCGGGGAGTGGAACTCGCTCGTAGAAGAGGTGGAGCGACCCCACCCGACGCCCGCTCGCCAGACCCCCGTAGCCGAGCCTGTTTCCGTGGCCGAGGTATCCGCTCCGGCAGAGATCCGCCAGCCGACCGGTTCCACGGAGTTCGACCGGGTCCTGGGCGGCGGGGCTGTGGCCGGTTCAGTGGTGCTGGTCGGAGGGGATCCCGGCATCGGCAAGTCCACGCTGTTGCTGCAGACCGCCGACCGAGCGGCGCGCGCCGGACGCCGCGTCCTCTACGTCAGCGCCGAGGAGTCGGTGCACCAGATGAAGCTCCGCGCGCAGCGCCTGGGCGCGGTTGCGCCCCTCCTGTTCCTGCTGGCCGAGGTCGAGATGGAAGCGGTCATCCAGGCTGCGGACCGGCTTCGACCGGACATGCTGGTTGTGGATTCGATCCAGACCGTGCACAGGGGAGACGTGTCGTCTTCGCCGGGGAGCGTGGCGCAGGTCCGCGAGTGCACGTCCGCTCTCATCCGGTTGGCCAAGGACCAGGGGGTCGCCACATTCGTGGTAGGCCACGTCACCAAGGAGGGAGCGATTGCCGGGCCGCGGGTCCTCGAGCACCTGGTCGACACGGTGCTGGCCTTCGAGGGCGACCGTCACCACGCATACCGCGTTCTCCGCGCCACGAAGAACCGCTTTGGTTCCACGAACGAGATTGGCGTCTTCCAGATGGCCGCGGAGGGACTGGTCGAGGTCCCGAATCCGTCTGCCGCGTTCCTCTCCGAGCGCCCGGAAGCGGCGCCCGGCTCGGTGGTCGTCTGCGCGATCGAGGGATCACGGTCCCTGCTCGTGGAGGTGCAGGCGCTCACCGTTCCCACCTCGTTCGGCATGCCCCGGCGGACCGCGGCCGGCGTGGACTACAACCGGCTCCTGGTGCTGCTCGCGGTGCTGGAGCGCCGTGGCGGCCTGGCGCTCTCGGGCCAGGATGTGTACGCCAGCATCGCCGGTGGGATATCGGTGGACGAGCCGGCTGCCGACCTGGGCATCGCCGCGGCCGTGGCCAGCAGCCTGCGCAACCTGCCCGTGGATCCCAGGACCGTTGTCATGGGCGAGGTGGGTCTTGCCGGGGAGGTGCGCGCCGTTCCGCAGATGGAGAAGCGGCTCGCAGAGGCCGCCCGGCTGGGGTTCGCGCGGGCCGTGGTGCCGCGGCTGGAGTCCCTCAGGGCGCCAACTGGCCTGGAACTGGTGCGGGTGGGAAGCCTGACAGATGCGCTGCGGGCGCTGCTCCAGGCCCCTAGGTGAGGCGGAAGACCCCCAGCGAGACGGCCCGGCCGTGCTCCTTGCGCAGGATCTCTCCGAAGTCGAGATCGAGAAGGTTGCAGGTGGCGGCCAGGTAGAACAGCGCCATCCCGATCTCGGTTTCGAGGACTTCCCGGCACCGCTCGCACAAGGCGCCGTCCAGGTGGGTCTGCATGGCGCCGCGTAACTCCGCCATGCCGAGGTCCGCGGGGAAATGCTGCCGGCCGGCCTGAATCCTTATGCAGCCGCAGCTCGTCACCGACTTGGCGACGGCTCGGTTCACGCGGGCCGTGGCTTCCGAGAGCTTGCTCTGTACGTCGAGGATGCTGCGGTGGCGGATCAGGTACTCGGCGACGGCGTTCTGGAAGGTGCCTTCGCTGATCTTCGCCATTCGTGCCACCTCGACGTGGTCGGGACTCACTTGCTCGACAACGCGATTCTGATTATAGAGACCGGTAGGCGGCCCTGTCAATTTGCGCGCGCCGCCCCGCTTCTCGGGCCGCGGGGCGGTGTGGTATACTCGGGCGCGAAGACCGGCATAATACGTCTCTTGGCAGTGTGCCCTGATAATGCGTGACCCGTTTGCGCGCGTCGCCGGGGTCTTGCTCGGTGGCCTTGCCGGATACCAGGCGATCATGTTCGCACACGCCTGGCTCCCGGCCGCGCGGAGCTTGGGGCTCCTGGACGAGGCCGCCGGCGTGGTCGTGGGCGGGCTGATCGGCATGCTGCTCGGTCCCCGCGTGGCCCGGGTGTTCGTGCGCGCCATGGATTGGGTACTGGGTGGGCTCTCGCACCTGTCGCTCCACGACCTGTTCCTGGCGGCGTTCGGCCTGACCTCGGGTCTGGTCCTGGCGTTCTTCATAGGGTACCTCATGGAAGGGCTGCCCCTGGTCGGACCCTACGTGCGCCTCCTGGCAGGGATCATCCTGGGGTATCTCGGTCTTCACATCGCCCTCCGGCGGCGCGAGGAGATCGCCGGCGCGCTCTCTCGGGGGGGCCAGCAGTCGGCCCGGGGCAACCCGGCCCCGCAGGCGCACCCCAAGCTCCTGGACACCAGCGTGATCATAGACGGCCGCATTACCGAGATATCCCTCTGCGGATTCCTTGACGGACCGCTGGTCGTGCCCCGCTCCGTGCTTACCGAGCTGCAGCGCATAGCCGACTCCTCCGACGCGCTTCGGCGCAGCCGGGGCAGGAGAGGCCTGGACATCCTGAACGATCTGCGGCGCGAGCTGGCGAGCGTGCAGATCCTGGAGGAGGAGGCCCCGCCCGGCCGCGACGTGGACGCGCATCTGGTGGCGCTGGCCCGGCAGCACCACGCGTCCATCGTGACGACTGACTTCAACCTGAGCAAGGTGGCCGAGCTGCAGGGTGTGCGCGTCCTGAACGTGAACAAGCTGGCCCAAGCCCTTCGCCCGGCCGTTCTCCCGGGCGAGGAGCTGCAGGTGAGCGTCGTGCGTGACGGCAAGGAGGCCGGGCAGGGCGTGGCCTACCTGGAAGACGGTACGATGGTTGTTGTCGAAGGCGGCCGGCGCTACATCGGAGAAACCCTGGGCGTGGTCGTGACCAGCTCGCTCCAGACCTCTGCCGGGCGCATGATCTTCGCGCGTCCCCGATCGAATGGGCCCGCGGCTCAGCCCGATCCAGGGCAGCGGTGAGGTGAGCGCCGGGCGGCCCGGCTCCACAGGCGCGGTGATCGTTGCCGCAGGCAGCGGCCGACGCCTGCCGGGCGCGGTGTCCAAGCCGCTGCGGCTGCTGGGGGGCACCACGATCCTGGAGAGGACGGTGCAGGTATTCGAGCGCTGCCCTGCGATCGACCGGATCGTCGTCGTGACAGGCTCCGAGCACGTCGCCTCCCTGGCCGGGCGTCTGGCAGGCAAGGTGTCCGCGGTGGTTCCGGGCGCCGCCGAGCGCCGGGGATCCGTGGCCGCGGGGCTTGCCGCGCTGCCCGAGGCTCGGTGGCTGGTGGTCCACGACGGGGTCCGCCCCTTTGTCACCTGTGCCCTGATTGAGCGCGTGCTGGAGGCGGCGCGGCGGTGGGGCGCGGCCACCGCAGCGATCCCGGTTGTCGATACGCTCAAGGAGGTGGATCAGAGCATGGTCCGCCGCACGGTAGACCGCGCCGGGCTCGCCGCGGTGCAGACGCCGCAGGCGTTCGACGCCGCACTCCTGCGCAGGGCGCACATGCTTGTGCCCACCGCGGTTCCAGCCACCGACGACGCCGCGCTCATCGAGGCGCTGGGCGAGCCAGTGGCCGTGGTCGCGGGCGATCCCGCCAACCTCAAGATCACCACCGAGGCCGACCTCGACCTGGCGCGCCACAGGGAAGGCCAGGCATTCGGCGGGGGAATGCGCGTGGGCTTCGGACACGACCTGCACCGGCTGGCGCCGGGCCGGGCGCTCGTGCTAGGGGGCGTGCACGTGCCCCATGCGCGGGGCCTGGCCGGGCATTCCGACGCCGACGTCCTCGCGCACGCGATCATGGATGCGCTGCTGGGCGCCTGTGGCATGCGTGACATCGGCTGCCACTTCCCCCCCTCGGATCCCGCGTTCCGAGACGCCGACAGCATCAGGCTGCTCACGTCCGTTGCTGGCATGCTCCATGCAGGCGGATGGCGCGTTGTCAACGTGGATGCCATCGTGCTGGCCGAGGCGCCCCGTCTGGCGCCCTATGTTGAGGCGATGCGCTCGCGCCTGGCTGTGGCGCTGGGTGTGGAGCCGGGCCAGATAGGGATCAAGGCCGGTACCGCCGAGGGCATGGGACCCATCGGCCGGGGCGAAGGCATAGAATCCCACGCCGTGGCGCTGCTGCGAAGGGTGGAGTAGCATGCACCGCTCTGCCCGCTCGGTCCGGGGTCGCCGCCGCCAAGTCGAGGACGAGCCCCCCCCGGAGATGCTGTTCATCGAGCGCGCCGTGCTCAGTGATCCGATCGCGGTCGAGGTGGACCGGCCCCTGGCGTTCCGACCGCGCCTGGTCGGGTTCTGGCGCGACAACCAGTTCTATGCCATCTCTCGACTTGTCGCCACGCGCCGCGAGTACGACGCCACCTACCACCGCGTCCTGACCGACCGGGGCGCGTTCGACCTGCGTTCCATCCGGTGTGCCGATGCCCTGACGCTGCGTTCCCGCCGCCGCTGGGAAGTCTGCGCCGAGCTCGACGCCATCCCCCTCGCCCGCCTGCCGTAGGGGCGGGTTCCCCTTGTGACCGCGGCAACGAGCCGATAGACTCTACAGGCGAGGTGGCAGTATGGGCCTGGAGATCCACAACTCATTGACACGGCGGAAGGAGCCGTTCGAGACGCTGGTTGCCGGCAGGGTCAGCATGTATGTCTGCGGCCCCAACCTGTACGGCCCGGCGCACGTGGGTCACGCCCTCTCGTACATCTTCTTCGACGTGGTGAGGCGCCACCTGGAGCAGCGGGGTTATCAGGTTCGTCACGTTCAGAACTTCACCGATATCGAAGACCGGATCGTGGTGCGCGCGCAGGAAGAGGGCAGGAGCATCTTTGCGATCGCCCAGGAGTACATTGACCGGTTCCTGGCCGAGATGGACTCCCTCAACGTGCAGCGCGCCCACCACTACCCGCGGGCCACCGAGGTCATCCCCAAGATGATCGAGATCATAGAGGGGCTGATCGATCGCGGTCATGCCTATGCGATAGACGGCGACGTGTACTTCCGCGTCACTTCCTTTCCCGGGTACGGCACGCTGTCGGGCCGATCGCTGGAGCAGATGCAGGCCGGCGCCAGGGTCGAGGTGGACGAGCGCAAGGAACACCCGATGGACTTCGCGCTGTGGAAGGCCTCTGGGCCCGGGGAGCCCTGGTGGGAGAGCCCCTGGGGGAGGGGACGGCCGGGATGGCACATCGAGTGCTCGGCCATGTCCATGCAGTATCTCGGGGAGCAGATCGACCTGCACGGCGGCGGGGACGATGTGCGGTTCCCGCACCACGAGAACGAGATAGCGCAGTCCGAGGCCTACACGGGCAAGACCCCCTTCGTGCGCTTCTGGGTGCACAACGCGCTGATGAAGCCGCCGGTCGGCGACGAGATGCACCGCCATCTGGGCAACTTCGTGTCGATCCAGGACGCGCTGGCACGGTACGACGCCGACGTCATCAGGTTGTTCGTTCTCTCGGCGCACTACCGGACGCCGTCGCGCTGGACCGAAGAAGCGGTGGACGCCGCCGAGCGGGGCATGGAGCGGCTCAGGGCCGCCCTGGCCAATGCCGAGACAGTGACGGGATCTGACCCGACGCTGCCTTTGGACGGCCCGCTGGCGGAGAAGGCCCAGGAGAGCAAGGCCGCGTTTGAACGCGCAATGGACGACGACTTCGGGACTCCCGGGGCCATCGCGGTGCTGTTCGACCTGGCGGCCGAGATCAACCGGGCATGCGCAGCCGCCATGGCAGGGGATCTGGGATCCTCGGGCGGAATGGCTGCTGCCGCCGCGGTCCTGCGCACTCTGGCGGGCATTCTAGGGCTGCGCGTGGTGCGGGACGCGATCCCGGCAGAGGCGGCGGCGGCCATCCTCGCGCTGCTGGAAGAGATGCGAATGGCGCATCCGACGCTCTTTTCGGGCGAGACCAGAGCCGGAGATGCCGGGGACGCGCTGGCGCTGCTTCTCTCTGGACGCGCGCTGGCGCGCGAGGCAAGGCGATTCGACCTGGCCGATTCGATACGCGCGCACCTGGGCCAGGCAGGCATCGCCGTTGAGGACCTGCCCGGAGGGAGCCGTTGGCGACTGACTCCTCGCCGCGACACGCGCGCCTGAGGTCCTCCGAGGCGCAGATCGAGGGCAAGCACCCGATCCTGGAGGCGCTGCGCGCCGGAAGGCCCCTGCGCAGGTTGATGGTAGCAAGGGGCAGCGCCGCCGACGGCGCTATGCGCCGCCTGATCGGAGAGGCGCGCGCCAGGGGCGTGCCGGTTCAGGAAGTGGATCCGGCGGTTCTGCTGCGGCAGGCGCGGACGCGCTCGCCCCAGGGCGTCATCGCCCACGCGGCCGCGCACCGGACGGTTGAGATCCACGATATCCTGGAGCGCGCGCGCTCCCGTTCTGAGCCTCCCTTCCTTGTTATGCTGGACGGCGTGGTCGATCCCAGCAACCTGGGCGCCGTCGTCCGTTCGGCCGATGCCGCCGGGGCGCACGGCGTGGTGATTCCACGGCGCCGTGCAGCCGGTTTGACACCCACGGTGGCTGCGGCCTCGGCAGGGGCTCTAGAGCACGTGCTCGTGGCAGTGGTGCCCAACCTTGCGGCCGCGACAGAGCGCCTCAAGCGCGAGGGCATCTGGGTGATCGGCGCCGATCCCTCGGCCCGCGAGGGTCTCTACACGGTGGATCTCGCCCCTCCGCTGGCCCTTGTTCTGGGCGGCGAGGAGAGGGGCCTGACACGCCTGGTGCGTGAGCGTTGCGATCGCCTGGTGCGCATTCCGATGCACGGTGTCACATCGTCGCTCAACGTCTCGGTGGCTGCTGGCGTGGTGCTGTTCGAGATCAGGCGCCAGATCGCGCGCCGCGCAGGCGAGACCGGTTGAGCCGCCGGCTGATCCTGCTGGGGCTGGGGCTGCTCGTTGCGGTTGTGGGCGGGACGGTCGCCTGGGCCGCGCTGGCCGACGTGCTCTACGCGGGGCGCCCCTTGCCTGGGGTGATGCTGGAAGGCCTCCCGGTGGCAGGTGCGAGCAGCGAGGCCCTGGCAGATCTTGTTGGGGGTCTGGCACAGGGGGCGCTTGGGCGACAGGTCAGGGTGCGGGCCGCATCAGGCGACGCCTTGCTCACCGCGCGTGAGCTAGGGCTGCGCCCTGACCCTGACCGAACCGTGGCAGACCTCCTGGCCGCGGGCCGCACCGGCAGGCCCCCGGGCAGGTACCTGCGGCGGCTGCTGCTCCTGCGCCGGCCCGCGCACGTGGCGATCGCCTACCGGGTTGATCTCGACGCGGCGCGCGCGTCGGTTCAGCGGGTGGTCGCGCCGCTCCTGGCGGAGCCGCGCGACGCCGTTGTGACGGTCTCCGGAGGACGACTGGTCGTGCTGTTCCCAAGCCAGGACGGCGTGGTTGTGGATGAACCGGCCTCACTCGCCCGCGTGGCCGCCGCGCTGGAGCAGGGTCGGGACGAGGCGGAGCTGGCCGTGCACCTGCGGCGACCGGCCTTCACCACCGAGATGGCCGACCGCATGACGGAGCCGCTCGCGCGGTTTGCAACGCGCTTCGCCAACGATCCCGACAGGGTCAACAACATCCGGCTCGCTTCCGCCGCCCTCAGCGGCCGGCTGCTGCCCCCGGGGGCCGAGTTCTCCTTCAACCAGACGGTCGGGCCCCGCGATCCGTCCCGCGGCTACAGGAAGGCGCCTGTCCTGATCGGATACGAGCTGATCCCCGGCGATGGCGGGGGAGTGTGCCAGGTGTCCAGTACGCTCTACAACGCTGCGCTGCTGGCCGGCATGGAGATCGTGGCTCGGACGAATCACTCCAGGCCCGTTCCCTACCTGGCGCCGGGCCGCGACGCCGCGGTTGACTACGGGCTGATTGATCTGCGCCTGCGCAACACGAGCGGGCACCACATCTACATCTGGATTGAGACCACGGGGCGCCGCGTTGCGGTCACGCTGTATGGAGCGCGCCAGCCGGGACGATCGGTCGACATCGCGGTAGTTGGCCACACGCTCATTCCGGCTCCGCAGCACGTGGTCACCCGGCTCGACCCCGATCTTCCCTCCGGTCAGATCAGGATCGAGCCGGCCCGATCCGGGCTGCGTGCGCGCACCCTGCGCATCGTGCGGCAGGACGGTGTGGTCATCCAGGAGGAGGTTGTCTCCCAGAGCTACTACATGCCGGCGCCACGCACGGTCAGGATCGGCACCGGCGTCGCGCCCGCCCGGGTCTCGGCTCCTTGACGCCGTGCGCCCTGATTTCTATAATGAGTCCGAACTACGACGATGAACACTCGCATTCGCGCTGCCCGTCGGAAGTCACCCCCGCGTTCTTGTGCGCCCAACCGGAGGGATTAGCTGGTGGCACTGGTGCGCAGGGAAGGGTTGGGCTACCAGGATCTGGTTGACGAGGAACTGGTAGACCACGCCAAGTCCGGGGACGATCGCGCCGCGGAGTTCCTCATCGGGAAGTACCGCAACTTCGTCCGCGTCAAGGCCAAGGCGTACTTCCTGATCGGCGCCGATCGCGAGGACATCATCCAGGAAGGGATGATCGGTCTCTACAAGGCGATCCGCGACTTCCGGCGCGACAAGCTGTCCTCGTTTCGGGCGTTCGCCGAGCTGTGCATTACACGGCAGATCATTACTGCCATCAAGACCGCGACGCGTCAGAAGCACATACCGCTCAACTCGTACATCTCGCTCAACAAGCCGATCTACGATGAGGATTCGGATCGCACCCTGCTGGACGTCATCAGCAGCATCCGGGTCAGCGATCCCGAGGAGCTGGTCATCAACCAGGAAGCCTCGGCGACGATGCGCGAGCGCATCCGCAAGAACCTGAGCGAGCTGGAGTGCCGCGTGCTGACCGCCTACCTGGAGGGCAAGTCTTACCAGGAGATGGCCAACGAGCTATGCAGGCACGTCAAGTCCATCGACAACGCCCTTCAGCGCGTCAAGCGCAAGCTCGAGCGCAACCTCGAAGACGACGCCTAGCAACTACGGCGGGGAAGGTCCTACCCGCCGATCCTGCCCATCAGGCACGACACCGAAGCCGCGGCCCCATCGGGCTCCTGACCGATCGGGCGCCGGTAGACCGCTGCCTCAAAGAGGGCCTTCAACTCGGGGCGCGACGCCCCGGCGCGCAGCGGCGTCAGCAGGTCTTCCTCGTCCTCTCGGAGCAGGCACAGGCGCAGGCGGCCGTCCGAGGTGAGCCGTAGGCGTCCGCACCTGGCGCAGAAGGGCTCGCTTATCGAGCTGATGAGCCCGATACGGCCCCGGGCCCCAAGGAGCCGGTAGGTTCGCGACGGCGTGCTCCCGCTGAGATCGAGCGCCTCGAGGCGTCCGAGCGCCGCTTCGATGCGGGCCTTGGTCTCCTCCGAGGGGACCATGCTGGCTCCCTCGATGCCGGCCAGTGATGCGAACGGCATCATCTCTATGAACCGCACCTCCAAGGGCCGTTCGAGGGTCAGGGCTGCGAGGGGAACCACATCCTCATCGTTGTGGCCTTTGATGACGACCGAGTTGATCTTGATCGGGCTCAGGCCGACCTCCTCGGCGCGCCGGATTCCGGCCAGCACGCGCTCCACCTGCCCGCCGCGGGTGATCCGTCGGAACTTGTCGGGGTCGAGGGTGTCGATGCTGACGTTGATCCGGCTCAGCCCGGCGGCCGCAAGCGGCCCGGCCATCGCCTCGAGCAGGATCCCGTTGGTGGTCATGGCCACGTCCCGGATTCCTGCGACTGAGACGATGCGCCGGACCAGATCCGCCAGGCCCGCCCTGATGGTCGGCTCGCCGCCTGTCAGGCGTATCTTCTCGACGCCGAGGGAGGCCGCGATCTCGACAATGAGCACCAGCTCGTCATCCTGGAGCAGCTCTGCCGGCGGGCCGTGGAAGATCCCCCTCTCCGGCACGCAGTAGACACAGCGCAGGTTGCACCTGTCCGTGAGGGAGATGCGGAGGTCTCGCAGCGGCCGCCCGTGCTGGTCATGCATGGGTGAGTTCATTCTAGCACAGCACCCTGCTGGATTCCTCTGGCGCCGCAGCCGGCCTCCTGTCACGGCTCCACGTGCAACTTGGCACTGGAGACAGGACTGATGAGCGGAGAGGGTAGCAGGAGGTTAGCAGGAAGGCATCAGGAGAGTATCGGGAGCGTGCCACCGGGTAACATGCAGGGGTGCGATGCTTGGAATGCAGTTCTGGAGCCGCCGACCGGAGTCGAACCGGTAACCCCCGCATTACAAGTGCGGTGCTCTGCCGGGTTGAGCTACGGCGGCCCGGCGCGCCACAAGTCCGATTATAGCATGGACGCTATGATTGACGCTGCTTCGCGGCCCTGCCTATAATCATGCGGGAGAGGGCGGGTACCCAAGTGGCCAAAGGGGGCTGACTGTAGATCAGCTGGCGGATGCCTTCGGAGGTTCGAATCCTTCCCCGCCCACCATCCCTGCCGCCAGGCCACAGGGGGCAACCTAGCGGGAGTAGCTCAATGGTAGAGCTCCAGCCTTCCAAGCTGGTGGTGCGGGTTCGATTCCCGTCTCCCGCTCCAGAGTATTTTCCCCAACGCGAGGTACGCTTGACGCACTCAGGAGCGCGTGCTATCATCGCGCCTAACTGAATAGTTGCTCTTATCAAGAGTGGGTGAGGGACGGGCCCGATGACCCCCGGCAACCTGCCAGTTAGGTAAGGTGCCAACCCCCGCGGGAACCAGTTCCGGCGGATAAGAGGGTGCAATCCCCTCCGAGAGCAGGAAGCGGAGGGGTTTTTGTATGCCGCGGTCATGGAAACGAATCGAAGGGGGCTGTCAGTATCATGATACTTGGCGACAAGGGACGGCAGTTAGGCTTCAATACTCGCCAGCTTCATGCTGGCCAGGAGCCCGATCCAACGACGGGCTCGCGCGCAGTGCCGATCTACCAGACCACCTCGTATGTCTTCAAGGACACGGACCATGCGGCCCGCCTGTTCGCCCTGGAGGAATTCGGCAACATCTACACCCGCATAATGAACCCCACGAGCGATGTCTTTGAACGGCGCGTCGCCGACCTGGAAGGCGGTGTTGGCGCGCTGGCGACCAGTTCCGGCCACGCCGCCCAGATGCTTGCCATCCTGACGCTATGTGGCGCCGGAGACCACATTGTTTCATCTTCCACGTTGTATGGCGGCACCTACAACCAGTTCGCCTACACTTTCCCCCGGCTGGGGATCGATGCGACCTTCGTTGATCCCAAGGATCCCGAGAACTTCCAGCGCGCCATCCGTCCCAATACAAGGATCCTTTACGGCGAGACCCTGGGGAATCCGGGTATTGATGTCTTTCCATTTGAGGAAGTTGCGGCCATCGCCCGCAAACACCGCATCCCGCTGGTGATCGACAGCACCTTCGCGACTCCTTACCTGTGCCGCCCGTTTGAATGGGGGGCGAACATCGTGACACACTCCACCACCAAGTTCATCTGCGGTCACGGGACATCCATCGGCGGAGTTGTTGTTGATGGGGGCAACTTCGACTGGTCGGCCAGCGGGCGCTTTTCGAACTTCACGACGCCCGACCCCAGCTACCACGGTCTGAAGTACGCGGACCTAGGCGCGCCGGCGTTTATCTTGAAGGCGCGCGTGCAGACTCTGCGTGATATCGGGGCCTGCCAGGCTCCGATCAACTCCTGGCTGTTCCTGCAAGGCCTGGAGACGCTCAGCCTGCGCATGGAGCGGCACACCAGGAACGCGGAACGGGTTGCCGAGCATCTGAGAGAGCACCCGAGGGTCAGTTGGGTTGCCTATCCGTCTCTGCCGGACAGCCCGTACTACACTGCTGTTCAGAAGTACTTGCCGAAGGGTGCCGGTGCGATCCTGGGTTTCGGCATCAAAGGCGGGATCGAGTCTGGCCGCAAGTTCATCAACAGCCTCAAGCTGTTCAGCCATCTGGCCAATGTTGGCGATGCTAAGAGCCTTGCCATCCACCCCGCCAGCACGACCCACAGCCAGCTTACCCCACAGCAGCAGGCATCAGCGGGGGTCACACCTGATTTCGTCCGTCTCAGTGTTGGACTGGAGGACATCGAGGACATTCTCTGGGATCTCGACCAGGCTTTGAATGCCTGAGCGCGTGCCATGCGCACGCAAGATGAGGTGGGCGATGCCCGTACGAATCCCTGATGACCTGCCGGCCAAGGACGTGCTTACGAGCGAGAACATCTTCGTGATGGAAGAGCTGCGGGCTGAGCACCAAGATATCCGGCCCTTGGAAATCGCCATTCTCAACCTGATGCCGACGAAGATCGCCACCGAAACCCAACTTCTCCGTCTGCTGGGAAACACGCCGCTGCAGATCAACATCACGCTCTTCCATCCCAACTCTCACCAGCCCAAGAACACCCCTGAAGAACACCTGCTGGCCTTCTATCGGCCCTTCGACCAGCTGCGCGAGCGCAAGTTCGACGGATTGGTGATCACCGGCGCGCCAGTCGAACATCTGCCGTTTGAGGAGGTGTACTACTGGCAGGAGTTGAAGGAGGTCATGGACTGGTCACTCAGCCACGTGTTCGCCACGATTCACATCTGCTGGGGAGCGCAAGCGGCATTGCACTACCACTACGGGATTCCCAAGCACCCCCTTCCCCAGAAGCAGTTTGGAGTCTTCGAACACCACCTGACCCGCCAGAACATCAAGCTGCTCCGCGGTTTTGACGACACATTCTACGCGCCGCATTCTCGCCATACCGAGGTGAAGCGCGAGGACGTTGCACGCGTCTCAGGTCTGGAGATCCTGGCCGAGTCGAGGGACTCAGGGGTCTATCTGATCGTCTCACGCGACGGTCATCAGGTCTTCATTTTGGGTCATCCGGAATACGATCCACTGACCCTGCACTGGGAATACCAGCGCGATCTGCAGCGAGGACTCCCAATAGCGATCCCCAAGAACTACTACCCGGACGACGACCTTGGGCGGCCGCCGATTGTCCGCTGGCGGGGACACGCCAATCTGCTGTTTTCGAATTGGCTGAACTATTATGTGTACCAGGAAACCCCCTACGACTTGCGTCGTATTCCTCACGGCCCGGAACCCTGCTCAAGGCCGCTGGCTGGACCTTCCCCGGAACCCCGAGTAGGGTTTCGGGCTGGCGCATCGAATAACCCCGAGGCGGGCGCTCTGCCGGAGAGCATCCGCAGACTACGATGACTTGGGGTCGCGCGTCGCTCCACTCCCTGTCTTGGCACCAGCTTCGCGGCCCCCGACTGGAACGCCGGATTGATGGGAATGTTGTCAGAGGGTCATCGAGCGGCAGGAAGGCAGGGCGGAGATGGGATCGGACGGGCACGGGGCGCGGATCGCGGTTATCGGGCAGGGCTATGTCGGTCTGGTGGCCGCGGCCTGCTTTGCGAAGATGGGCAACACGGTCGTGGGCGTCGAGGTCAACGCGGCGCACCTCGAGGACCTGCGCGCCCGGCACATCCCGTTCTTTGAACCCGGGCTTGAGGGGCTGATCGCCGAGCAGGCGGCTGCCGGGCGTCTTCTTTTCGCGCGCGATCCCGCGGAAGGCGTGGCCGGTGCACAGTTCGTGTTCGTGGCCGTCGGCACGCCCAAGCATGCCAGCGGTCAGGCCGATCTCTCCCAGATCGAGTCCGCGGCCAGGCAGTTCGCCGGCGCCCTGGAGCCCGATGCGGTCGTGGTGCTCAAGAGCACCGTCCCGGTGCGCACGGCCGAGAGGGTGCGCGACATCATCCGGGATCTGCGAGGCCCCGAGTTCCGCGCCAGCGTGGTCTCGAATCCAGAGTTCCTGCAGCAGGGACGGGCCATCGAGAGCTTCCTCCATCCCGACCGGATCGTGCTCGGAGGCGATCCTGACGCCACGCGCAGGGTTGCCGGGCTCTACGCCTCGATTGAGGCGCCGATCCTGGAGACCGATCACGCGACCGCGGCCATGATCAAGTACGCCTCGAACGCGATCCTCGCCACGAGGATCTCGTTTGTCAACGAGATGGCGAAGCTCTGCGACGCGGTGGGCGTGGACTTCCTGACGGTGGCCAGGGGCATGGGCATGGACCGTCGCATCAACCCCCTGTTCATGTCTCCCGGGCCGGGATTTGGTGGCTCGTGCTTCCCCAAGGACGTGAGCGCGCTGGTGGCCATGGGCCAGGCGGTCGGCGTCGACATGATCCTGCTGAAGGAAGTGCTGCGCGTGAACCACCGCCAGCCGCGATACGTCTATGACAAGCTGCGGGCACGGGTGGGCGATGTGAAGGGACGCGCAATTGCGCTCTTCGGGTTGTCGTTCAAGGCCGAGACCGACGACGTGCGAGAGTCCCCGGCCATTGACCTGGCGCGCATACTGCTTTCCGAAGGCGCACAGGTGCGCGCGTACGATCCGCGCGCGGAGGAGAAGGGGGCGCTTATCCTGCCCTCGGTCCGCTACAGCCCCGACCCCTATGAAGCCGCCGCGGGAGCCGCCGCCGCGGTCATCTGCACGGAGTGGCCGGAGTTCCGCAACCTGGATCTGGACCGCCTGCACCGAAGCCTTACGCACGCGGTGCTGATTGACGCCCGGAATCTTCTCGACCCGGAGAGCGCGGCGGGGCACGGGTTCCGGTACACCGGGATTGGGAGAGGATCCGATCCCGTCACGTAGCGCCCTCGTCACCGGCGGTGCCGGCTTCATAGGCTCCCACCTGTGCGACCGGTTGCTCCGCGATGGCTGGCGAGTCACCTGTCTGGATTCGCTGGTGACGGGTAGTGAAGCCAACGTCGCGCACCTGGCGGGCAACCCACGCTTCTCCCTGATCGTCGGTGACGTGCGCGATCCGCTCGACTGGTCGGGGGATCTCATCCTCAACTTGGCAAGTCCGGCGAGCCCGCCGGCCTACCAGCGCAGACGAATGCTGACGCTGACCACCAACGCCGAGGGCACCAGGAGCATGCTCGAACTGGCGCGCCGCACCGGCGCCAGGTTCGTGCAGGCCTCGACGTCGGAGATCTACGGAGACCCGGAGGAGCATCCTCAGCGTGAGACCTACCCCGGTCGGGTGAATCCCTTGGGGCCGCGCTCTTGCTACGACGAAGGCAAGCGCTACGCCGAGGCCCTGGTCACGGCCGCTGCGGCGGAGTGGGGCATGGACGCCAGAATCGCCCGCATATTCAACACCTATGGTCCGCGCATGGACCCCGGGGACGGCCGCGTGGTGGTTACGTTCATCCGCTGCCTGATCGAGGGGCGACCGCTTACCGTGTTCGGTGATGGCTCCCAGACGCGCAGCCTGTGCTATGTTGATGACATGGTAGAAGGGCTCGTGCGGCTGGCCACCGGGCCCGATCTGGCCGGGGAGGTCCTCAATCTGGGGAACCCCGATGAGCGGACCATACTGGAGCTGGCCGAGGCTCTGCAGCGCATCGCGGGACGCCGGGTCGGGATCGAGCTGCAGGCGTTGCCAGAGGACGACCCAAGCAGGCGCCGCCCAGACATCTCCAAGGCGATGCGCCTGCTCGACTGGTCACCCCAGGTCGCTCTCGAAGAGGGGTTGAGGCGAACCTGGGAATGGTATCACGACCGCGCCGAGTTGCCATGAGCCGGTGGGAACGTCTGGCCGCGCTGGCCCTGATCTCCCTGGGGGCGCTGGCCCTGGTCCACTTCGCCGGCTGGTGGGCTTCCCCGGGATTGATCGCAAACCGGCCCCTGTTCGTGCTCTTCTCGATCGCCGCCTGGTTCTCCGCGTTCCGAATGGCGGCCAACTGGTTCGCCATACTCCATGTCGAGCGTCCCGCGTGGCGGCCGCCGAGGGCCGGGCTGCGGGTTGACGTCGTGACCACGGCGGCTCCTGGCGAGCCCCTGGATATGTTCCGGGCTACGCTTCAAGCCATGGCCCGCATCCGGTATCCCCACACGACATACCTCCTCGACGACAGCGGGCGCGACGAACTTCGCGCGCTCTGCGAGGGACTCGGCGTGCGCTACCTCCGGCGCGACCATCCGGGCGTGGGCGCGAAGGCCGGAAACGTGAACGAGGCCCTTCCGCAGATGGGCGGTGAGTTCGTCACGATCTTCGATCCCGACCACCTCCCTCAACCCGAGTTCCTCAACCGGGTTCTGGGATGCTTCGATGATCCAAAGGTGGGCTACGTCCAGGCGGCGCAGGCTTACCGTAACCAGGGGGAGAGCTTCATAGCCCGGGGCGCGGCCGAGCAGACCTACGAGCTCTACGGATCGACGATGATGGGTCTGCACGGGCTGGAGGCGCCTTTGCTCTTCGGCTGCCACACAACGTTCAGGCGGTCTGCCCTGGACTCCATCGGCGGCTACGCCGTGCACAATGCCGAGGATCTCCGAACCTGCATGCGCCTCACCGCGGCGGGCTGGAAGGGCGTGTACGTTCCCGAGATACTGGCCCGCGGGCTCGTGCCCGCGGACATTGCGACCTACCTGCGGCAGCAGTACCGCTGGGCGCACAGCGTGTTTGACCTTCTGTTTCGCGACTACTGGAGGTTGCTTCCGCGGTGGTCGTTCTTTCAGAGCGTGGCGTACTTCATGGTCGGAACCTTCTACCTCGTCGGTTTGGCGATCCTTATCAACCTGGTCCTGCCCATAGTCTTTCTGTTGAGCGGCCTGATGGGCGTGGCAAGCACGGTCGAGTCGTTCACCGTGCACATAGCACCGCTGGTGCTTGCCAACCTCGCGATCCGCCGTTTCGGGCAGAGGCTTCTCTTGGGCCCGGAGGAGCGCGGCTGGCACCTGACGGGCATGGTTCTTCTCTTCGCCAGCTGCTTCGCGCACGTTTCCGGCCTGATCGCCGCCGTCACGGGGGCGCGCGTGCCCTACCTCGTTACCGCGAAGAGCCGTCAGAGGGCCGGCTTGGCCTCCGTCCGACCGCACATCGCGGTGGCGTCCCTGTCGGTTCTCGCGGTCGCCTACAGCTTCCTGACGAGCCAGCCGGAGGCTGGCTTCATGCAGATCCTTGCCCTGTGGAACGCCGCCATGATGGGCGGCGCCGTATGGATTGCCCTGGAGGAGGAGTCCGAGCCCGATGCAACGCTGGTGGAAGACGGGCAGGCTGGTTCTGCTCGCCGTTTGGCTGGTGGTCCTGTGGTGGGGGATCCACTGGGCCGGTAGGAGCCTGCGCGCCGAGTGGACCGCGCGTCAGCCAGCCCCTCCCGCGCGGTACTCCCTGGCCGAGATTCGCAGCCCCAAGTCCGGCTGCTACCTCGGTATCTTTCTGCCCGGGGCACCCGACGACGATGAACTGGTCCTGTTGAAGGCCCTGGAGGACCGCCTCCGGTTCCGGTTTCCGCTCATAAGCCTGTACCAGGCGTGGGGAGGGCGCCCCGAACACGACTTCAACCCGCGTCCGCTCAACCGGATACTCGAGCGTGGCGCCATCCCTGTTCTCACCTGGGAACCGTGGGTTACGGAGTTCAACCGGTCCGGTCTCGCGCCGATGCCTGACCGGCAGTTCCGCAGCCTCGATTCCATCGCGCGGGGGGACTACGACTTCTTCATCGAGGAATGGGCCAGGGCGGCGAAGCGATGGGACCGCCCCCTGATGATACGCCTGGGCCACGAGATGAACGCGACCTGGTACCCGTGGGGTGAGAGGGCATACGGAAACACCGCGAGCGACTACGTGCGCATGTGGCGCCACGTGGTGAATGTGTTCCGGCGCGTCGGGGCCAACAACGTCATCTGGGTCTGGTCAGTAGCGCAGCGCCCCATGCAGGGGCTCTATCCCGGCAACGAGTGGGTTGACTGGGTTGGCATAACGATACTGAACTTCGGTACCGTCCCCCCGGGCTGGAAGTGGCGGTCGTTCGAGGACCTGCTTGCGCCGCACTACCCGGTCCTGGTCGCTACCGGAAAGCCGATCATGATCGCGGAGGTCGCCTCGGCCGAGGAGGGTGGGGACAAAGCCCGCTGGGCCTGGGAGGCTCTCGGATCGTTGCCCACCACGTTCCCTGCCGTGCGCGCGTTCATGTGGTTTGACGAGGCGCAGGACAAGTACTGGACCATCAACTGGTCTCTCATGTCCTCAACAAAGGTCACCCAGGCGTTCAGGCGGGCCACCGCGGATCCCTACTTCATCGCCCTGCGCCGCTAGGCCGGGCTTGGGGGTCGGGGTCAGAATACCCTGACACCATGCCCTGGCTCGCCTGGCGGGCAGCTTCGTCCCATGTCCGGTGAGACGTGCTCGAAGTACCTCCTTGCGCCTGCGGCATCCGGCTGCGTCTTGAGGTGGGATGTGGGCGCCCCTCACCCGCCACCACACCAGCATTGGCCCTAGCAGGATTGCTTCGACATGCTCGTGTAGCCGAGGAAGGACCAGTCATCGCTGTAGAAGCCCAGGCCACGGATGCAGAGGGCGAGGGAGGTAGCCGGCTACTGGCCTGCCTTCCATGCTAGGGCTTTCCTGCTGGCTGGTAGACCCCAAACGTTGCGCTACCTGTGCTTACCCACCGGTCGTCCCTCGTGGTGACATACACATAGACGCGGTACACGTCCGGCGCCCCAGGAGCCTGGATGGATACCCGCGGGAGTTCGGTTGTGAACTGGGCCGCAACGTGGGTCATGGCCGCAGGTGCCACAACATACGTGTAGCGGTAGCTTCCTGGGTCAAGGTGCGGCAGCAGGCGCGTTTGTACGACGAAGGACTCCTCGGGGCGCATCCAGCGCTTGTTGATCTCCAGCTCGACGACCATCGGCCGATTCGGGGGCTGACGCTGGCCTGTCCACGCCTCCCTCAACGACCAGTAGGCAGGCTTCAAGCGGTCCCGCGAGTCTGTCAGGCCGAACCAGGTGAACGAGCCCTCATGCTTGTCCTTCCAAACGAAGGCATTACCTCCCAAGTTCCACCCGCGGTAGGCCTCAACATAGTTCTTCCAGTTTGCCTGGTATGCGTGGAGCTTCTCGACATCGCTGGGTTCCACGGGCTGGCCCAACTCGTCCAGAGCAGCGTGGGGCGGCCAATACCCGTGTGGGCCGAACTCAGTCACCATATACGGCTTGCCGACCCGTGCCTGGAGGACCAGCGCATGCAGGGCAGATATGTCCTGTGGGTAGTAGCTATTCACTCCAATCACATCGACGACCGGTGCCAAATCCCGAAACATCTGGAGTGAAGCCCCGATACCCGGATGCCCACGCGTGTCGGCCGCATGGAGGTCTGGTGCGTGCTCGTCCACTGTCATCACGGGGTGGTTCGGGTCGAGCGACTTCACCAGGCGCGCCAGCTCGTTGACGAACCGGTAGTAGGCCGCCCGCCTGGGCTGGAGGTCCCGCGTATCCTGGAACTCCTTCTTGAGCAGCCCCCAGGTCTCGTTGCCCAGGACCCACATGAGCAACGCGGGGTGCCGACGGTATCGCAGCACCCAGTCGCGCACCCGCTCACGGTACACCCGGAGCCGCTGCGCGTCGTGCAGGTAGTCCACGTCTTGATCCAGCCAGATCCCCAGCAGGACCATGAGGTTGGCGCGTGAGGCCTCGTCCAGGATCATCTGCGTATCCGGGTTGTTATGGTAGCGGCGGATGGTGTTTGTCCCCATCTCTCGAATGCGCCTGAAGTGGTCGTGAAGACGTGCCGGCGTGAGGTGCTCATCGAATCGCAGGGGGTCCTCGTTCAGCGGGAAGGAGACGCCCTTGACGTAGAACGGACGGTCGTCCACCTGCAGCCGGTAGCTCCCGGGCTCCCCGGCAATGGACACGCGCACCGGTGTGACCTCGGACACGAGTAGCGTCGCACCCGCCGCGAGGACTGCGAGGATCGGTCGGACCACGCGCCCGGGGGGTAGGGCCACTGCCGTCTTGCCTACCGCCGTGTCAGTTGCTGCTTGGCAAAGTAGGCGGGCTTGGGCTTGAAGTCATGCCCGACCAACCCCCAGTTGTGCTCGACGTTGGTCGCATCCGTGCCGCCGTCACGGAAGTTGTACCAGGTGGCCACGGGTATGAACGAGAACTCAGATTGGATCCTCTGGTAGGCCCTGACAAGATAGGCTGCCTGGGTCTCCTCGCAGACACCCTCTGCCCAGTCTCCCTTTGCCCCTGGTGCGCGCCGGTGCGTCGGCCACGACATCTCCGTGACCCAGATCGGCTTCCCGCTGTCCCCGTTGGCCACCATCACCTTGCGCAGCTCGCCCAGGCCGTGGAACGAGTGGCGGGCGTTAGGGTACACGACGTCGGGATCCCGTTGGAAGATGTAGGGATGCACGCCCAGCGCGTCAAAGAACCGCCCCGCGCCCCTCGAGTACATCTGCCGCAGATACTCAACGTTGTTCCCGGCCAGCCCTCCTGAGACGAACAGGGCCTGTGGATCCGCGGCCTTGCCCGCGGTGTATGCCTCCCGGAGCATCTCCACGAACGCGCCGGCATCGGGTGCCGGCCTCCAGAAGACGTGCCAGTCGGGTTCGTTCCATATCTCCCAATGCTTGACGCGCGAGGAGAGCCGCCGGACAAGGTAGCCGACGAACGAGCCCATGTCGCGCATCCGCAGGGGTGGGTAGTCCGACCCGGCAGGGTTCGCCCAGGCCGGCGTCACCAGAACCACCAGGTACACGCGCATGCCCGATGTCCGGATCTCGTCAATGGCGGTCTCGAGGCCCGCGAGGTAGTACTCGTTGTACCTCCCCCGGACGGGCTCCGCCGCCTTCCAGCTTACTCCCAGCCGTACCCATGCCACACCGGCCTCCTGCATTAGCCGGACCTCTTGCCTCCGTTCTGCGGCCGGCGTAAACGGCTCGATGTCGCTGTGGACCCCGTAGAGTGGGACCGCGGGTGCGGCATGGCCATGGGCTCCGGACAGCAACGCCACGGCTAGCAATACCGCAAGAAGAGGTTTGACCGGCATGGCAGGCTGGTTCTACAGGTACGCTCGGAGGTCCTTCCACTCGGGCGCAGCGGCTGCGGAATAGACGCCGCCGCCCAGGGGCCCCTGCAGCTAGCGGATTGCAGCCTTGGCCTGTCGCTGGTAGGCGAAGTAGGCGGGCTTGGGCTCGAAGTTGTGCTGGACGAGGCCGTAGTTGTGGTAGGCGAGGGTGGGGTTGGTGCCCTTGTCGCGGAGGTTGTACCACATGGCGACCTGAACGAAGGGGTACTCCTGCGCTATCTTCTCGTATGCGCGCGCGAGATAGGCGGCCTGGGTGGTGTAGCTGACGCCTTCGGCCCAGTCGCCGGTGGCGCCAGGGGCGCGCCGGTTCGTGGGCCAGGACATCTCGGTGATCCATATTGGCTTGGCGGCGTCCCCGTTGGCGACCATGATCTTGCGCAGTTCTCCCAGCCCGTGAAAGGAGTTGCGCACGTTGGGGTGGACATCATCGGGGCTACGCTGGAAGACGTACGGGTGTACACCGAGCGCGTCGAAGAAGGGGCGGCCGCCCAGCGCGTACATCTGGCTGAGGTACTGGGTGTTGTTGCCGGCGAGGCCGCCCGAGATGAAGATGGCTTGCGGATTGGCGGCTTTGCCCCTGGTGTAGGCCTCGCGGAGCATCTCGACGAAGCCACGGACATCGGGCGTGGGCTTCCAGAACTCGTGCCAGTCGGGTTCGTTCCAGATCTCCCAGTGTTGGACGCGTGGGGCGAAGCGGCGGGCGGAGTAGCCGACGAACTCGCCCAGGTCGCTCATCCGCAGCGGAGGAGCATCCCAACCCAGCGGGTTGGCCCAGGGTGGCGTGGCAAGCACCAGGAGCATCACCCGCATCCCGGCAGCGTCAATCTCGTCCAGCAGTGTCTCCAGTCCCCTCAGGTACTCCTCGTTGCGCTCGCCCCTTCGTGGAGCGGCCGCGTACCAGTTGAGGACGATTCGCACCCAGCGGACGCCCGACTGCCCCATCAGCGCGATCTCGCGCCGCCGGAGGGAAGGCTCGGTGTCCGGCTGTATGTCGCTCTGGACACCGAAGAGGGGCACGGGTGCTGCCGCGGCTTCGACCGTGGTTCCCGCGTGGTTGGGCTGTGCGATTGCGCTGGCTGCCAGGATGACTGCTGCGATGACTGTGTTTGCGGCCCCGCGTTTGGCGATCCTGATTCGGGCCGTCGCACCTGCCCCCTTTCGGCAGCCCGGCTGACCGGCTCGCGACCGGTTCCGTGGCTTTGCGCCCCCGCCTCGCGACGGGTTTGCCTTTGTCGAGGGGCCAGGCAGTGCTTGCGTGGCACCTCGGCGACAAGATCAGCGTGCACTTGGCCCTGCACCTGCGATTGCGCTCTATTAGATCCTACCCCGGCAGCCGTCTCCCTAGACCTGCAACACGAGGATTCGCCTGGGAGGGGAGTCCTGGCTTGCCAGACGGCTGGAAGCAGGAATACGGCCGGGTTTGAGAGAATCGGAATCGCGGCGCACCGTGCGGGTGCGACATCTGGGGTTCGTGAGGAGGGGACGCATGAACAAGGAGCAGCTCATCGAGAAGGTCGCCGACAAGACGGGCGCCACCAAGAAGAACGCGCTCGAGGTGTTCAACATGGCGCTGGATCTGATCACCGCCGCGCTGCGCAAGGGTGAGAAGGTGACCCTGGTCGGCTTTGGCACCTTCCTGGTGCGCAAGCGGAAGGCGCGCGAGGGCCGCAACCCGCAGACCGGCGCCAAGATCAAGATCCCGGCCAAGAAGGTGCCGGCCTTCACGGCGGGCAAGGACCTCAAGTCCGCGGTCAAGTAACCCCGGATCTCCACGGGTGGCGGGCAGGCCGTCGGAGGCGGCCTGTCCGTTCTTTCCCGTTCGGGCAGCTGTCCAGAGGAAGTCCCCGGGCCGGGCGCGAAGACAAAGATGACGTCCAGCGCATCGTCGGTACCGGTCGTTTCCCCTGTCAGGTTGCTGGTGCGTTCGATGCCCGGCCTTGCGCCGGGGGAGGAGTCGGCCTGCCATGTGGGTTGACCTTCTGGCCTCGGAAATCCTGGAGGCGCGCAGGGATGCGCGCCACGTCGTCAACGACGCCAAGAGCCCGTCGGGACGCGTGCACGTGGGCTCCCTGCGAGGGGTGATCCTGCATGACTGCGTGGCCCGTGCGTTGCGCGACAGGGGCGCGCCCGCCGAGTTCCTCTACGGCTACGACGACATGGATCCCCTGGACGGCCTACCCGCGGGATTCGAGGGCTTGGCCCCCCACATGGGGATGCCGTTGTGTTGCGTGCCGTCTCCTGATCCGGCTTCCGCGCCCAGCTTCGCGCGGTACTGCGCGGACGAGTTCACGCGCGCCTTCAACCGGCTCGGTGCTACCCCCCACATCTACTGGGCGAGCGAACTGTACGCCTCGGGGACGTTTGACGCGGCGATCCGGATCGCGCTCGATCGCGCGCAGGAGATCATAGAGATCGACCGCGCCATAAGCGGGAGCCGCAAGGCCGAGCGGCATCCGTTCCAGGTGATCTGCGAGGCCTGCGGCAGGATCGGGACCACGGTGGTGACCGGCTGGGACGGTGAGCAGGTCTCCTACGCGTGCCGTCCGGACAAGGTGGCCTGGGCCCAGGGGTGCGGCTGCGAGGGTAGGCGCTCTCCATTCGGGGGCGGCGGGAAGCTCCAGTACGTGACGGAGTGGGCGGCCAAGTGGCACGTCCTGGGCGTGACCGTGGAGGGCGCCGGGAAGGACCACATGACCCGGGGAGGGAGCTACGACCGCGCCGGGGCCATCGTCGAGGCCGTGTACGGCTCGCCGCGCCCCTTCCCGATACCCTACGAGTGGTTCCTGGTCGGCGGACGCAAGATGGCCTCCAGCAAGGGGGTGGGCATGCCCGCGGCGGAGTTCGCGGCCCTCCTGCGGCCCGAGCTGGCGCGCTTTGCGATGGTGCGGCCCCACTACCGGCAGCACGTGGACTTCGATCCTGGCGGCGAGACGATCCCGCTGCTCTACGACGAGTTCGACCGGGCCGCGCGCGCGCACGCGGGGAAGGAGCCCGATCCGGACCTGGCGCGCACCTACTACTATGCGCACGCGGCAGATCCGCCCACGGACGTCTTCCGCATCCGCTTCTCGCGGGTCGCGCACCTGTGTCAGATCCCGGGCGCAGACATCGAGGCCCAGGCCGCTCGCGAGAAGGGCGCTCCCCTGACCGAAGAGGACGGGCACGAGCTGCGCACGCGCGCATCCGATGCGCGGCGGTGGTTGGAGTCCTATGCCCCTGAGCCCTACAGGATCCAGGTTCAGGAAGCCCTTCCTCAGGCGGCCGCTTCGCTGACACCCGAGCAGCGACGGTTCCTGGCTGCACTGGTGCCGCTGGTCGAGGTGGCGACCGACGGCGAGTCGCTGCACGGGGCCATCCACGCCCTGAAGGGAGAGATAGGCCTTGCGCCGAAGGCGGCGTTCGGAGCGATCTACCTCGCGTTTCTCGGGAAGGACTCGGGCCCCCAGGCCGGGTGGTTCCTGGCGGCCCTGGACCGCCGGTTTGTGATCCGACGCCTGCAGGAGGCTGCCGCCGCAGGCGATGCCCCGGGCAGATGAGGAGCGGCGTGCGATCGTGAGCACCGACGTGCTGACGGTGCTGGTGCTGTCAAAGGTGGACGCGCGCCACCTCGACGCGATCCGAGCCGTGGACCCGCGCGTCCGCGTGCTGGCGCCGGCCAGCCCGGCGCAGGCCGAGGCGCTTGCCGCGCAGGCCGATGTGATCGTCGCCTGGCAGATTCCCCCGGCCGTGCTCGATCGGGCAGCGCGGCTCCGCTGGATCCACGCCACCGCGGCCGGCGTGGACGGGCTGCTGTCACCCGCCGTGCTCGAGGGGCGCGTCCTGCTGACGAGCAGCGTGGGGATCCACACCACTGTCCTGCCCGAGCACGTGATGGCCCTGGTGCTGGCTCTATCCAGGCGCCTGCACGCAGCAGTCCGGCTCCAGGTGGCCCATCGGTGGGATCGTGCGGCGTGCGTGGGGGACGAGATCGAGGGAAGGGTGATGGGCATCCTGGGGCTGGGCGCCGTCGGGCGCGCCCTGTCACGGAGGGCCGCCGCCTTTGGCATGCGCGTAATCGGGACCAAGCGGACGCCGGAGGCGATGCCCTGCGTAGAGCGCGTCCTGCCGCCGGAGGGCACAGACCAGGTCCTGAGAGAGGCGGACTACCTGGTCGTGCTGCTTCCGCTGACGCGGCAGACCCGCGGGCTGATTGATGCCCGGGCGCTGGCGCTCATGAAGCCCTCCGCCATGCTCATCAACGCCGGACGCGGTCCAGTGGTGGTGGAGGAGGCGCTGATCGCGGCCCTGCGGGAAGGCGTGATCGCAGGCGCCGCATTGGACGTCTTCGAGCAGGAGCCGCTGCCCGCTACCAGCCCGTTCTACGCAATGGAGAACGTTATCATAACACCGCATGTCTCGGGCGCCTCGCCGGCCTACTTCGACCGGGCGATCCCGCTTTTCTGCGAGAACCTGCGGAGGTTCCTGGCCGAATCGCCGATGCTCAACGTCGTGGAACCCGAGCGGGGCTACTAGAAGCCCGCAGGGGAACTAGTGGAGGGGGATGACCTTGAAGCGCTACAGTCCGGACAGGATCAGGAACGTCGCCGTCGTCGGGCACGGCGGGGTGGGAAAGACAACCCTGGTGGAGGCGATGCTCTACCGAGCCGGGGCGATCGACCGCCAGGGCCGGGTGGACGACGGCACGACCACAACGGACTTCGACCCTGAGGAGGTCAGGCGCAAGCACACGATCAACGCGTCACTGGCCCCCCTCGAGTGGGAGGACGCCAAGATCAACCTCCTCGACACGCCCGGATACCCTGACTTCTTGGGGGAGATGGTAGGCGCGCTGCGCGTGTGCGAAGGAGCGCTGCTGGTCGTGGACGCCCGCTCCGGCGTGGAGGTGCAGACCGAGCAGGCGTGGGCACGTGCCAACGAGCAGGGCCTGGCCAGGATCGTCGTGGTGAATCGCCTGGACCGCGAGCACGCCGACTTCGCCCAGGCCGTGGAAGGGCTCAATGCCAGGTTCGGGAAGCAGATCGTCCCGCTGCTGCTGCCCGTGGGCGCGGAGGCCGATCTGCGCGGGGTAGTCGACGTGCTCACGATGAAGGCGCACATCGTCCAGGACGGGCAGGAGTCAGTGCAGGAGGCGCCCGCCGAACTGAGAGGCGACCTGGCCGCCGCGCGCGAGCGTCTGATGGAGCTCGCCGCCGAGAGCGATGACATCCTGCTGGAGAAGTACCTGGAAACTGGAGCGCTGGACGACGCGGAGTTCCGGCGCGGCCTGGTCGCGGGGGTGCGCGCGGGCAAGATCATCCCGGCCCTGCCTGCCTCGGCCGCCAGGCGAATCGGTGTGGGGCGGGTGCTGTCGGGGATCGTTGACCTGTTGCCCTCCCCGGCCGATCGCGGCCCGGCCGCGGGTACGCACCCGCGCAACGGTTCAGAGGTTACGGTTGAACCGTCCGAGGAAGGCACGTTCGCGGCCCTGGTCTTCAAGACAATGGCTGACCCCTACGTGGGGCGGCTATCGTACTTCCGGGTCTACGGCGGGGCATTCGCGTCGGACTCCCAGGTCTTCAACGCCTCCCGCGACAAGGCGGAAAGGGTTGGCCAGCTCTACTACCTGCGCGGCAAGCAGCAGGAGGCCACCCCGCGTGTTGGCCCCGGCGACATCGGCGCCGTGGCCAAGCTCGCCGAGACCGCCACCGGGGACACGCTCTGCTCGAAGGATGCGCCCGTTCTCCTTGCACCGGTGGTGTTTCCGCAGCCAGCCATCTCCATGGCGATCGAGCCCAAGAGCAAGGCCGACGAGGACAAGATGGGCAGCGCCCTGCACCGCCTGGCCGAGGAGGACCCGACGTTTGGCGTTCGCCGGAATCCCGAGCTCAAGCAGACCGTCATCTCGGGCATGGGGGAGTCGCACCTGGAGATCATGGCTGACCGGCTGCGGCGCAAGTTCGGCGTGGACGTGGTGCTGTCGTCCCCGCGCGTGCCCTACCGGGAGACGATCAAGGCGCGCGGCAAGGGACAGGGGCGGCACGTCAAGCAGAGCGGTGGGCGCGGGCAGTACGGGGTGTGCTTCGTGGAGGTGGACCCGCTTCCTCGCGGCAGCGGGTTCGAGTTCGTGGACAAGATCTTCGGCGGAGCGATACCCAACCAGTACATCCCTTCCGTGGAGAAAGGCGTGCGCAAGGCGCTGGAGGAGGGCATCCTGGCCGGGTACCAGGTCGTGGACATCAGGGTCACGCTCGTGGACGGGAAGTACCACGACGTGGACTCCTCCGACATCGCATTCCAGCTCGCCGGCGCGCTGGCGATCAAGGAGGCCGCGACGCAGGCTGGGCTGATCCTGCTGGAGCCCATCCTCGATGTAGGGGTGCGCGTGCCCGAGGCCATCATGGGCGACATCATCGGCGACCTGAACTCCAAGCGCGCACGCATAATCGGCATGGAGTCGCAGGGCGACGGCACGACGATAGTGAGAGCGCAGGCTCCGCAGGGCGAGGTCTTGCGGTATGCCTCTGACCTGCGGTCCATCACGGGGGGGCGCGGCTCGTTCGTGGCCTCATTCTCGCACTACGATCCTGTTCCAGCGCACGTGGCCGACCGGCTGGTGGCTGAGGCCCGCCGTCAGAAGGAGGAGGCGGAGGGCTCCCGGGCATAACAGCAGGCTGCGCGGGGTTGACCGGATGAGGGTTCGACAGGGCAATGAGCCGCGGGTGGATACGGGGAGAGGTCAAGGAGGAGATCAGGCGACGCACCGACATCGTCGCCCTGGTCTCGGCCCACGCCACCCTGAAGAAGTCCGGCCGTTACCATAAGGGGCTCTGTCCCTTCCACCAGGAGAAGACGCCGTCGTTCCACGTGGACCCGGAGCGCGGGCTGTTTCACTGCTTCGGCTGCGGTGCGGGCGGCGACGTCTTCGATTTCCTGATGCGCTCCGCCAACCTCACCTTCATGGAGGCCGCGCGCGAGCTTGGTCGCAGGGTCAGCGTCGAGGTCGAGACCTCGCCGGATGCCGTCGAGCGCGCCTCGCAGCGGGAGCAGATCATGCGCGCCCTGGACGCTGCCGGCGAGTACTTCCGGTCGGTGCTTGCCTCATCCGGAGGCAAGGCGCGGGCGTACCTGAAGCGCCGCGAGGTCAGCGACGAGGTGGCGGCCCGGTTCCGTCTCGGCTACGCGCCGCCCGGGTGGGACGGGCTCCTGACAGCGCTCGGGACCCGGGGCTATCCCGCGCCCCTGCTGGAGCAGGCCGGGCTTGTGGTCGGGAGGACTGGTGGGGGCCACTACGATGTGTTCCGCGACCGGTTGATGTTTCCGATCGCGGACCTGCAGGGCCGCGTGGTTGCCTTCGGCGGCCGCGCGCTCGATGAGGCCGAGCCCAAGTACCTGAACTCAAAGGAGACCGCCGCGTTCTCGAAGGGCAGGGTGCTCTACGCGCTTGCCGCTGCCCGTGAGGCGATTCGGGAGCAGGGGGAAGTGCTCGTGGTCGAGGGCTACATGGACGCCCTGGCCTGCCACCAGTTCGGGTTCGGCAACGCGGTCGCGTCCCTTGGAACCGCGCTCACCCCTGAGCAGGTAGGGTTGTTGAGGAGGTTCGCTGGCCGCGTCGTGCTCGTGTACGACCCGGATGCGGCCGGGGCCGCGGCGGCCGAGCGAGGCCTGGCGCTGTGCGAGGAGGGGGAACTGCCCGCGCGCGTGGCCATCTTGCCGCCAGGAGAGGATCCCGACGCCTGCCTGAGGCGCCGCGGGCCCGAGGCGTTCGGCCGCCTGATTCTGGAGGCGCTCCCTATGTTCGAGTACCGCCTGACCCTCGCCGCCGGCAGGCACGACGCCGGGTCGCGTGAAGGGAAACTCGCGCTTGTCGACGAAATGTTGGATGTTATTCAATCGGTAGCGAACCCGGTTCGCGCTGCGGAGTACCTGCGCGCGCTGGGCGAGCGGTACGCGCTGCCCGAGGAGGCATTGCGCCAGCGGTTGCGCGCGCGGAGGCGGACGAGCCGCTCTCCCGCGGCGCAGGAGGGTGCGACGGCGCTCGGCGGCGATCGGGCCCGGGACGAGGCGGAGCTGCTCCTGCTGCACCTGATGGTGGCGGAGCCGGCCCGCAGGGTGGAGGTGGCCCGGGCGCTGGCCGCCGACGTCTTTTCCCGTCCGGCGCACCGAGGCCTGGCGTCGGCTCTTCTGGCGTCGCCAGGAGCCGAGGCAGCGGAACTGCGCGAGGGGCTGGACGATGAGGCCGCGGCTCTGTTGATGCGGCTGGCGTTTGAGCCTCCCCCGGTAACCGAGCGCGACAAGGAGCGGGCCGCCGCCGAGGCCCTGCGCTACCTGGTGCACACCGGCCCGGCGGCGGTTGAGAGGGAGCGCCTCTGGGCGGCTCTGCAGGCCGCGCAGGCAGGCGGGGACGAGGCTGAGATCAGGCGGCTGCAGGCCGCCTACGCGGACCTGATCGCGTCTGGGCGGCGGCGCGAGGGGGCGCCGCACCAGTGATGGGCGTGGTCTGGTAATGGCGAAGAAGAAGGCGCAGGCCCCAACGATCCCCGAGGAGCTCACGCCCGAGATGCGCGCGCTGGTTGAGCTCGGGCGCAAGCGTGGGTTCCTGACCCTCGACGACGTTCTCGAGCAGTACCCGGAGATCGAGCAGAACGTGGACCAGGTGGACCGGCTCTACACGGTCCTGGCCGAGCACGGGATAGAGATCGTCGAGGACACGAAGGAGGCGGAATCGAGGCCCAAGCGCGAGGCCGAGGAGGAGGCCGAGTCGGCCGTCAAGGCACCGGAAGGGGTCTCAATTGACGACCCGGTCCGGATGTACCTCAAGGAGATCGGCAAGGTCGCGCTGCTCACCCAGCCGCAAGAGGTCTCGCTGGCGCAGCGGATGGAGAAGGGTGACGAGGAGGCCAAGCGGCGGCTCATCGAGGCCAACCTGCGGCTGGTCGTCTCGATCGCCAAGAAGTACGTGGGCCGGGGCATGCTGTTTCTGGATCTCATCCAGGAGGGCAACCTGGGACTCATCCGCGCCGTCGAGAAGTTCGACTGGCGCAAGGGCTACAAGTTCAGCACCTACGCCACCTGGTGGATCAGGCAGGCGATCACCCGGGCGCTGGCCGACCAGGCGCGCACGATCCGGATCCCCGTGCACATGGTTGAGACGATCAACAAGCTCGTGCGCATCTCGCGGCAACTCCTCCAGGAGCTGGGGCGCGAGCCCGCCCCCGAGGAGATAGCCGCGGCGATGGGTTTGCCCGTGGAGCGCGTGCGCGAGATAAACAAGATCGCCCAGGAGCCGATATCGCTCGAGACGCCCATCGGCGAGGAGGAGGACAGCCACCTCGGCGACTTCATCGAGGATCACGAGGCGCTTGCGCCGGCCGAGGCCGCCTCGTTCACGATGCTCAAGGAGCAACTCGAGGTCGTGCTCGAGACCCTGACCCCTCGCGAGCGCAAGGTGCTGAGACTGCGGTTCGGCCTGGACGACGGACGGCCGCGCACGCTCGAAGAGGTGGGGCGCGAGTTCGGCGTCACGCGCGAGCGCATCCGGCAGATCGAGGCCAAGGCGCTGCGCAAGCTGCGGCACCCCACACGCAGCAAGCGCTTGAAGGACTTCATCGAGTAGAACGGTACGGCCAGACCCGGCCTGTGCCGGGCGTTGTCTGTACTTGCCGAAGCGTGCGGCAGGACGCCCGAATCACCCGGAGGCGGGCCCCTTCGCCGATGCCATCTGCTCGACCCTCGCGCGAAGCCGCAGCTGGGTCTCCTCGCTGAACCACTGGTCCACGAACTCGTGGAGGTGCGAGGCGTCAAGCGCCTCCATCCGGTCGGCCAGGCCCTGCCGCAGGAAGCGCCGAAGCCGCCGATAGGCCTCCGGCGGCTTGCCTCCGAGGAATCGGGCGTGGTCGACCGCGCGCTCCATGAGACGCCGCCGCTCGACGACCTCATCCACCAACCCCAGATGAAGCGCCTGCTCGGCCGCGTAGCATTCCCCGCCGACGAGGACGCGCGCGGCCAGCCGCGGGCCCAGGGTATGCTCGAGCATTGCGGCCACGCTTGCGGGAACGGCCATGCCGACATCGATCTCCACCAGGCCGTATGCAGCGCCCTCTGCCATGATTCGGTACTCGCCGGTCAACGCCAGGATGCAGCCTCCGGCGAGCGTGTGGCCGTTGAGCGCGTAGACCTCTGGCTTGGGGTAGACCAGCATGCGGCGTACCGACTCAAGGAGACCTCGGAACAGGGCCGCGATCTCGGTCCGAGGCCTGTCCAGGAGCATCGGGAAGTCGAGCCCAGGGCAGAAAAGCGACTTGTGGGTCGAGGTCACCACCAGCGCCCGGATGCTCGGGTCGTGCTCAGCCTCGTCCATGAGCCCGTCGGCCTCGCGGACGAAGTCGGGATTGACGGCGTTGTTTCGCTCTGTGTCGATGTAGAGGATTCCAACTTCACGCTCGCGCTCGAGCCTCACGGGCCCCTCCTCTGGCGTTGCGGAACGTCCACGGTGACCCGCCGCGGCCCGGCAGGAGGCAACTGCTGTGACGGCGCACTGGCGTCCGCTCCTACCGATGCCCGCTGCTCACGTCCACCTACGCTGGATCTACGGCAGCTTCTTCAGGACCGCCGCGAACTGCTCTACCGAGAAGGCCTTTAGTGTTATCGTCCTGACAATGCCCCCCATGCCCAAGGCCAGCAACTGCGCCATGGCGACCTCGTCGCTGGGTCCTTCTGCGATGGCAACGTAGTCGTAGGGGCCCATAGTGGTGTAGAAGGTGAGCAGTTTGCCCCCGGCTGCTTCGAGGTTCTTGGCTGCGTTCCCGATCCGCTCTGGGGCTCCCTTGATGTCCTTGATGCCTTGGTCGGTCAGGTTCATCAGGATGACGTAGGTTGGCATAGCCTACCCTCCCATCCCAGTCTATGTTGCCAGTGCGCCGTCGCCAGTCGGGGGCGACGTTCTCGATCGCCTCGTGCCTTCCTGCCTCCTCGGGGTGGCCTTGCTGGTACACGCGAGTTGCGATAAGTTAGGTAAGCCATCGAGCATGAGAAGCGCCGCCCCAGGCGCGGCGGAGGCCACGGAGGATTGCATGCCACACGACGTGCGAGATATCACCATGGCGGAAGAGGGTTTGCGGCGCATTGCTTGGGCACAGCGCGAGATGCCGGTACTGAGGCGCATCAGGGACCGGTTCGCGGTCGAGCAACCCCTTGGAGGCGCCCGGATCACCGCCTGTCTGCACGTGACAACGGAGACCGCGGTGCTGATGCTGGCGCTGCGGGCCGGGGGCGCTCAGGTGACGCTTTGCGCCAGCAACCCGCTGTCCACGCAGGACGACGTGGCCGCCGCCCTCGCCGCCGAGTACGGCTTCGAAGTCTACGCGATCCGCGGTGAGGATCGCGACACGTACTACCGGCACATCCACCAGGCCCTGGAGCGGGGCCCGCAGATCACGATGGACGATGGCGCGGATCTGGTGTCAACTCTGCACCGCGAGCGCACCGAGCTGCTCGAGGGCGTGATCGGCGGCACCGAGGAGACGACAACCGGCGTGGTCCGTCTGCGTGCGATGGCGCGGGATGGTGCCCTGCGCTATCCCATCATCGCCGTGAACGACGCCAAGACAAAGCACCTGTTCGACAACCGCTACGGGACCGGGCAGTCCACGATCGACGGGTTGCTGCGGGCCACGAACATCCTGCTGGCCGGCCGGACCGTTGTGGTCTGCGGTTACGGAGCGTGCGGACGCGGCGTGGCGATGCGGTCGCGGGGCATGGGGGCACGGGTCATCGTGACCGAGGTGTCGCCGCTGCACGCGCTCGAGGCTGTCATGGACGGGTACGAGGTGGCACCTTCCTCCGAGGCGGCGCGCTTGGGCGACGTGTTCATCACGGTGACCGGCAACACCGGCGTGCTGCGCGCCGAACACTTCGCGCTGATGCGCGACGGTGCGATCCTGGCGAACAGCGGGCACTTCAACGTCGAGATCGACATCCCGGCGCTGGAGGCCGCCTCGACCGCACGGCGGCCCGCGCGCGAGCACGTCGAGGAGTTCGTCCTGCCCGGCGGCCGGCGGCTCTATCTGCTGGCCGAGGGCCGGCTGCTCAATCTGGCGGCGGCCGAGGGGCACCCGGCCGCGGTCATGGACATGTCGTTCGCAAACCAGGCGCTGGCGGCCGCGCACCTGGTCGCGCAGGGCGCCGGGATGGAGAAGACCGTGCACGCGGTGCCACGCGCCATCGACGAGGCGGTGGCGCGGCTCAAGCTCGAGGCGATGGGCATCGGGATCGATGCGCTGACCGAGGCACAACGCCGCTACATCGAGTCCTGGCAGGAGGGGACGTAGCCGCGCGATCCTGGCCGCGGATTGCCTCGAGATCCCTCCCGCAAGATCCCTGCGGCCGGCCGATGTGATGGGTGTGGGCCGGACTGCTCGACCTGCTGGTTCCGTCCAGGTGCGGGGGCTGCGGCGCGCCAGGAGCGGCGTTCTGCGACGCGTGCGTCAGGCAGGTTGAGTTCATCCTGCCGCCCGTCTGCGGGCGATGCGGGACGCCGCTCGCTGCCGCGGGGAGAGACGGTCTCGTTGCCGCTGACTTGGCCGCTCTTCAATGCGCGGCCTGCCGCCGCACTCCCCCGGCCTTCGATTCCGCCTGCTCGCTGGGCGTCTACGCAGGAGGGCTGCGCCGGGCCATCTGCGGACTGAAGTTTCGAGGGCGCAGGGCCACGGCCGCGGCGCTGGGAGACCTCCTGACCGCGATGGCGCCCGCCTGGATTACGCGCGGTCTCACCACGGTAGTTCCCGTGCCTCTTCACCCGACAAGGCTGAGGACGCGCGGCTTCAACCAGTCCGAGCTCCTGGCCCGGCCCGTCGCACGCGCGTTGGGCGTGCCCTGCCTTCCCAGGGCGTTGCGGAGGCTGCACCAGGATCGCCCGCAGGCGGAGTCGACTGCCACTGTCAGGGCTGGCAATGTGCGCAATGCCTTTCATCCGGGCGCGGTGCGGCTGGGCGGGGCCGTGCTGCTTGTGGACGATGTCTACTCGACCGGCGCCACGGCCTCGGCCTGCGCCCGCGCCCTGAAGGACGCGGGAGCCGAGCGGGTGGTCGTGCTGACGCTGGCCCGCGCACTGCTGCGTTCCGGCACCGCAATGCCCCGCGGTGCGTGACGATAGAACGGGCGGACCGCGGGCCGGGCGCCCCCTGGTTGCTCTGGCGCGCATCCCGGCGCCGGGGGAGGTGAACCACAGTGGAACTGCAGATTGTCGAGCTCGAGAGCATGACCCTGTTCGACCGCGGCGGTGACATCATCATCGCGTGTTGTTGTTGCTGCTGCTGCAGCGGCGGCGGTGGTGGCGGCGGCGAGAACATGTAGGTCGCCCAGCCCACGGGGGCGGCGGGGTGCCATCGCTGCCGGCGGCCGCCCCCAGGGCCGATGTCACGGTACGCGCCGGCGTGAGAGCGGCGTGAGAGGCTCACCTGGCATGCAGGTGGAGGCGAGCAGTGGACACGCCCGGAGATGTCAAGCCGTTCCTGCCTGACTTCTGGTCGGTGTACACGGTCGGGGAGGACGACGTGGAGATGCGTTCGCCCGGGAGAAGCGTTCGGTTGTCTGGATCCAGGCTGGGGGCCCTCCTTCCGGGTCTGCTCCCGGTGCTGGACGGAAGGCACACAACAGGCGAGATATGTGAGGCGGCGCCCGACCGCGCCCCGGAAGAGATAGAGTGCCTCATCGCCCGCCTCGTCGCAGGCGGCCTGCTGTCCGAGCGCGGGCGTCCGGTCGAACTTGAGGACGACGGCTCGGGCATCGCGGGGTTCCTCCGGTCACTGGCGAGCCCATCCGATGAAGACCGCCTGAGAGCGCGCGTGGAAGGCGCCACGGTCTGCCTGTGGGGATCTGATCGAATGTCCGCTGCCGTCCTGCAGATGCTGCGCGGCTGCGGGGTGCGCGTTGTCGCTTTCCCCCGCAACGGAAGGGATGGCCTCCAAGAGGAAGCGACCGGCGTTTGCGACGAAGCGGATCTCTTGGTGGGCTGTGGAGCCGGCATGCGCGACGCCTCGCTCGAGCGGCTCAACGCCATCAGTCTCGCGACCGGGACGCCCTGGCTCCCGGTCGCATCCGACGCCTCCGAGATCACGCTCGGCCCGCTCGTCGTGCCGGGTCGCTCGGCGTGCCTGGTCTGCCTGCGGGTCAGGGCCGAGGCCCTCTCGTCAGGCCCTATGCGCCTGATTCGCGTGGGCAGCCGGCCCGTGCTTCCGGCCGTGGTGGCGGTCGCATCCGGCATCGCGGCGGTAGAAGCGCTCAAGGCCCTGCTCGGAGTCGATCGGCCTGCGCTTGAGGACGCCGTGATCCGGCTCCACGTGCGCACCCTGTCGTGGACCCGGGCCGACGTGCTCCGCCTGCCGCGCTGCCCGGCGTGTGCTTCGGCCCGGCCGTTTCGTCGTGAGGCTCCGGTGCAGTGCACGCCGCGGTTGTAGCCGAGCTCGACCCTGGCGACGCCGCCGGCACCCTGGAGCAGGCCGGGCGCCTGACGAACCCGGTGGCTGGCGTCCTCGGAGGACTGGCCGCGATTCAGTTTCCGCCTGACGAGCCGGACGTGGCCTGCGTGGCCGCGGCCGGCACCGATGCCGCGCGCACCGCGCTGCCCGGGCGTCGGCAGTCGTTTGTCCTTTCAGCGAGCGGCGTGGGGCTGGTGCGCGAGCACGCCGCGGCCAGGGCCACCGGAGAGGTGCTCGAGCGCTACGCGGCCTCGTTTCCGGATTCCGCCCGTATCGTGCGGGCGACCTGGCGCGAGATGCGCGGCCCGCATCCCGACGAATATGCGCTGTTCTCGCCCGAGCAGTGGCAGGCAGGGCTCCCCTACGCCCGGTTCGAGGAGGACACCGTGATCGAGTGGGTGGCCGGGCTCGACGTCGCGACGGGCAGGGAGGCCTGGGTGCCGGCCAAGCGCGTGTTCCTCGCAGAACCCGAGGAGCCCTGGTGCGCCAACATCGGCCCGGCGATCTCCACGGGGCTCGCCTGCGCCCGCACGCGCAGCGCGGCCCTCCTGGCGGCCCTGCTCGAGGTCATCGAGCGCGACGCCTTCGCCCTTTGCTGGTGGCGGCGTTTGCCCGCGCAGCCGGTGCCCCTCCCGCGTTGCGGCCCCCTGGCCCGCGTCGTGCGCGAGCGCCTCGAGCGCAGCGGTCTTCAGTTCCTCTGCCGGTTGCTGCCCACTGATCTGGGGGCGAGCGTCATCGTGTGCATCGTGCTCGATCCCGGGGCTGGCACCAGTGTTGCGAGCGTGGGCGCGGCCGCGCGCCTCGACCCCGAGGCCGCGCTGCTCAAGGCCCTCCTCGAGGCCGTCCAGACGCGGGCCTGGCTGCGCCAGATGGGCGGAGGAGCAGGCTTCGATCCCGGAAGGGACTTCTCCAATGTCCGGCGCTTCTCGGATCACGTGCGCCTCTACGGACAGCCCGGGTCGCTGCCCTACCTTGACTTCCTGGTGAACCCGGCTGCCCAGCCTGTGCGCCTGGAGGACCTACCCGCCGCGAGCGGCTCACCCCAGGCCGACCTTGCGCGCTGCCTGGAGTCCCTCGATCAGCGCGGCATGCGTGTGCTGGCGGTGGACGTCACCACGCCCGACCTGGCGGCCTGCGGCTTCTTCGCGGTCAAGGTGCTCGTGCCGGGCCTGCTGGACATCGCGCCGTCGCACGCCCACCGGTTCCTGGGATACACGCGCCTCTGGGAAGCCCCTGAGCGCCTTGGGTTCACCGGATGTGGGGGACTGAACACGCATCCGCATCCTTTTCCCTAGAGGGAGCGCAGATGCCCCTTGAGCCTTGTGTCATGCCCGGCCACCCCCTCTGGGAGGTCTTCCATGAGAGCAGCAAGTGGAGGCCGTCGGATTGGGCCGAGGTATCGCGGCGCGCCGCGGCCCACTCCAGGGCCGGAGGCTCGCCGCCGGCGCGCGCGCGCCGAGGATGCCGCCTGCCTCTTCCCGGGCCGGAGCCGGGCGTCCACCTCAACGCCGGGCTGGACGTCGTGCTCCAACGCCGCAGGTCTGCCCGGGAGTTCGCCGGCCTTCCTCTGGCCCTGCAGGAGACCGCGACGCTGCTCTGGACGTCTGCCGGATCGGTCGGCGCAGGCACGGACCGCGCCCACCTGCGCCGAACGGTGCCGTCTGCCGGCGCCTGCTATCCGATTGATGCCTACTTCTGGCTTCCTGTTCCACCGGCAGGGGTTCATCCCGGCCCATACCACTACGATGCCATCGGAGGAGGCGCCTCGCTCGTGGCGCTGGATCCTCCGGAGCAGAGCATGCGCGACCTCGCGGCCGCGTCAGCGTTTCCGGCGCTTGTCCTGCAGGCCGGTCTGCTGATCGCGCTGGCAGGCGTCTTCGCCCGGACCATCGACAGGTACGGGGCCAGGGGATACCGCTTCGTTCTCCTGGAGGCAGGACACGCGGCCCAGAACGTCTACCTGGCAGCCGCTGCGATGGGCCTTGGCGTGGTCGCCCTGGGCGGGCTCGACGACGCGCTTGTGGACGCGCTGCTGGGGCTCGATGGAACGCGTGCGAGCGTCCTCTATGCGCTGGCCGTGGGGCATCCCCCCCCGGACTGCCTGCCCGAGCGAGGAGGCCGGGGAGATGCCTGACGCGCTGGCAATCGAGGTGGAAGGCCTGCGCAGGCGGTACGGCAGCGTCGTGGCTCTGGACGGGCTTGACCTGGAGGTCAAGGAAGGCGAGGTATTCGGGCTCCTGGGGCGCAACGGCGCCGGCAAGACCACGACCATCGAGATACTGGTGGGGCTGCAGCGCCCTGATGCGGGCCGGGCGCGTGTGCTGGGGCTCGATCCTCGGGGCGGGGCGCTGGGCCTGCGGCGGCGCATAGGCGTGCAGCTGCAGGAGGCGGTCTTCCACCCTTACCTGCGCCTGGGGGAGGCGCTGGAGTTCCTCGGGGGTTTCTACCCGCGCCGTATCGAGGCGCACCGGCTGCTCGCCCGGACAGGTCTGGGCGACCGTTCGGCGGCCATGTACGGCCAGCTCTCAGGCGGGCAGCGGCGACGGTTCCTGCTGGCGCTGGCCCTGGTCGGAGATCCCGAGCTCCTGATCCTGGACGAGCCCACGGCAGGGCTCGATGCGCACGCGCGCCGGGATCTCTGGGATCTCATTCACGAGGCGCGGGCATGCGGGCGCACCGTGCTTCTGGCCACGCATCACCTGGACGAGGCCGAGTCGCTGTGCGACAGGGTGGCCATCATCCACCGCGGCAGGGTACTCGCGCAGGGCACCGTGGCAGCGCTGGCGCGTGCTGGCCGCGGCGGGCTCGAAGAAACCTTCCTGGAACTGACCCAGGATTCCCCGCTCCCAGGAGGACCGACATGACGGGCTTGTGGCGCCTCGTCCTGATGGAGGCCAGGCTGTTCTGGCGCACGCCGCAGGCCGCCTTCTGGACCTTCTTCTTTCCGGCCTTCCTGCTGGTGCTGCTGGGCAGCGTGTTCGCGCGCGAACCCGGGCAGATGGTCTTTCTTGTCCCGGGCGTGCTCGGGATGGTGCTGGCATCCACGGCCTACTACAGCATCGGTGTGGTCGTGACCCACTACCGCAGCAGCGGGTTCCTCAAGCGCCTGGTCCTCGTCCCGATCCCGGCCTGGCAGCTCGTACTGGCTCAGATGCTGGTGCGCGGGGCGGTTGTGCTCGCCGTGGGCGTGGAGCTGCTGGCCATAGGAGCGGGGCTCTTCGACGTCCGGTTCTCTGCTCGGCCGGGTACGCTCGCGGCGGTCATGTGCGTAGGCGTACCAGCCTTCCTGGCTACCGGGTTCGCGGTGGGCGTCCTGGCGCGCTCGGTCGAGGCCGCGAACTCGATCGCCGCCTTCCTGTTCTTCCCCATGACGTTCCTGAGTGGCGCCTACTTCCCGGTAGAGATGCTGCCCGCCGCGCTGGCGCGCCTCTCCGGCGCGCTTCCGCTGACATACTTCTTGCGCGGGCTCAGGGCGGCCGCCCGCGGTGGGGACGCGTCCTCGGTCGTCACCGAGTTGGGGGTGCTGGCGCTGTGGGGACTGATCGGAGCAGTTGTATCCGTGCGGCGGTTCAGGTGGACGACCTGAGCCAGGCGCGACCGTGCCTGCTCCCGGGCGTGCGCGTCACCAGGGAAGTCGGGGGGCAGGGGGGTGCGCGCTGGATCGTCCACGCCTCCGGGGGGCGCTGCTTCCAGGCGGGCGAGCCCGAGGCGTCCTTGCTGGCCCTGATGGACGGTACGCGCGGGCTCGAAGAGCTGTCGCGCGATGTGGCCGGGGCGGCGCCGCGACTGGACGCGGCGGACGTGGCGCGGTTCGTGAGACGTCTGGTCGATGCTGGTCTGGTGTCCTGCGGCGCCGAGGCGCCGCAAGTGCTCAGGCCCTTCTCGTCACGAGTGGTCATCGCCAACGCGGCCGCTATGCTGCCGCTCTGCCGGTTGCTGCACAGGATTCCGGCATGGGTGCGGGCTTTCGGGGTTGCCGCGCTGCTGGTTGCGGGCGCGGTCTTGGGCGCACAGCACGCTGGCTGGCTTCGCGCTCTCTACTCGGAGCCAGAGGTGTCGCGCCTGCTGGCGCTGGCGTTCCTGGTCTGGATCCTTGGGCTTACCCACGAGATGGCCCACGCCGCTGCGGCGCTGACCGCGGGCGCCCGCGCGGCCGCGCTCGTGGTGGAGGCCGCCCCCTGGAGCATCGGATTCCGCGTGCACCTCGCCGGCGCCGCGCTCCTGCCCCCTCGCGCGCGGGCAAGGATCGCTGCCTGGGGGCCGCTCTGCGATGCCGCGGTGGGTTCAGTAGCCCTCATTGCCGGGCTGGCTCTGCCGGCGCAAAGAGAGGCCGCGGCGCTGCTTGCCGCCGCGGCGCTCCTGCGCGTTGCCTGGAACCTCCTACCGGTGCCCGGGACCGATGGTGCCTACCTCATCAACCTGGGCGCACGCGCTCTGCGAGCCGCCGCCCGATCAGCGATGGATCGCAGGTAGGCGGTGGGGCGCGGTCAGGCCTGGGGGCGACGCCAGCACCATCGGGATAGCGTTCACCGATATCGCGCACGTTGCGACGTCGCCGTGAATGCCTCCGGACACGGTCAGGGCGATGGGCGGCTCGCCTTCGATTGTCACCGAGTCCCGCGGATTCGCCGCGCCCACGGCCATGGTCAGGTCCAGCGAGATGACCGGTTCCTTGCTCTGCAGGCCGTTCGCCACCTGGTGCAGGCCGCGCACCGTGGCTCCCTCCATGACCGGCTCGATCGTCTCCTCGATTGAGTCGAGCGGCCATCCCAGGGCATCGGCGATCATCGCCACGGACTCGGGCAGCCCCACGTGCCCCATTCGGCCTTCCGCGACACCCTTCTCAAAGGTGGCCCGGTCGAGGCCGTCGCCCACCTTCTGCTGGAGGGGCTTGCGGCGCAACCCCGCATCCACCACGCGCGTGACGCGGATGGCGCGCACCTTGCGGCAGGGCGCCGTTAGCACGATGGGCAGCAGGTCCATCACGAATCCGGGGTTCACGCCCACGCCCACGATCGTGACGCCGTGGGCCTTCGCGGCCGCGTCGAGGCGCCTGGCCTCGTGGTCGTGACGGTACCACGGGAACGCCAGCTCTTCGCATGTGGAGACGACGCAGGCGCCTGCCTCGATGCACGCCATGAGCTGGGGCATGACCTGCGGGATGTGCGATTGGGTTGAGTGCAGGACGACCCTGGGCTTGCAGGCAAGGGCCGCGGCGACATCAGCGGTCACCGTCACCCCAAGTCTCGCGCGTCCCAGCAGGACGCCCAGGTCGCTCCCGGCCTTGTCGGGCGATATGTCGACCGCCGAGACAATCCGGTACCCGCGGTCGAGCGCCAGTCCCGCGATGCCGGCTCCTATGGGTCCCAATCCGTACGAGAGAACCGTTGTCTGCGTTGCCGCCGTCTCAGCCACCTCGAAGAACCACCTCTCATGGGATGTGCGGTGCACGAGCGGCCCAATTGTAGCAGAGGCGTCTCACCCGGCCAATCGGGGCAGGAGTGCATTCCGCGGCGCGGAAAGCATTCACGCACCGAGTTCGCCGGGAGGACGAAGGAGGCAGCCCGTGAGCCTTGATCTGGCAGCGCGCATGAGCACGCTGGGAACCGAGACGGCGTTCGAGATGCTGGCCAGGGCCCAGCAGCTCGAGGCAAGGGGGCGTCACGTGATCCACCTGGAGATCGGCGAACCCGACTTCGACACGCCGCCCCACATCACCGAGGCGGCCGTGCGGGCCCTACGCGATGGGTACACGCACTACACGCCGGCCGCCGGGATATGGGAGGCCAGGCAGGCCGTGGCTGACCACGTGGCCCGCGAGCGCGGCATGAAGGTGGACGCATCCAACGTCGTCATCACGCCCGGCTCCAAGAACGTGCTCCTTTTCGCCATGCTCTCCCTCGTGAACCCCGGCGACGAGGTGGTCTACCCGGACCCCGGGTATCCGATCTACCAGTCGGCGGCCCAGTTCGCCGGGGCGACGCTGCGGCCCATCCGCCTTCGCGAGGAATCCGGCTTTCGATTCGACCCGGATGAGTTCCGCGCCTTGCTGTCCCCCCGCACGCGCCTGGTGGTGCTCAACTCGCCCCACAACCCGTGCGGCTCGATGCTGACGCGCGCCGATCTGGAGGCCGTGGCCGAGGCCGTCCTGCCGACGCGCGCCTTCGTGCTGACCGACGAGATCTACGGCCGGATCGTCTACGAGGGGCGGCATTCGAGCATTGCGAGCGTTCCGGGCATGGCGGACCGCACGATAGTCATGGACGGCCTGTCCAAGGCGTACGCTATGACCGGATGGCGGATCGGCTACGGCGTCATGCGGGCCGACCTGATCGAGCGCATGGCGCAGCTCCTGATCAACTCCAGCTCGTGCGCGGCCGCCTTCGCGCAGGTGGCCACGATCGCCGCGCTGACCGGCCCGCAGGACTCGGTGGACGCGATGGTCGCGGAGTTCCGGCGCCGCCGGGACCTGATAGTGGGCGAGTTGAACGGGATGAGGGGCGTGACCTGCCAGATGCCAAGCGGCGCGTTCTACGCCTTCCCCAACGTGTCGGCGATCGATACCGATGTGCACCGCCTGGCCATCTTCCTCCTGGAGGAGGCAGGGGTAGCGTGCCTGGCAGGAACGTCGTTCGGCACGCATGGCAGGGGCTACCTACGGTTCTCCTACGCCAACAGTCAGGGCAACATCCGCGAGGGGATGCGGCGCATGCGCGAGGCGCTCCCGCTCTACAGGCCTGCCAGGACCTGATTGGGTGGGAGAAGCGGCGCCGGACTAGGCGGACGGCGTCCGGCCCAGCCACGCCGTCATGATATCGAGGTTCTCGGCCAGCACCTCGCGCGCACGGGCGCGCACGAAGCCTTCGATGGCCACGATGCCGCCGTAGAACCGGCGCAGGCTCTCCAGCGCCGGCCGTGGATCGAAGATACCCTGGGCAAGGGGGACGTGGGCCCTCTCGTGGGTAGATCCGGAGACGTGGACGTGATAGATGTGCTGCTCCAGCCCGTCGAGGGCAGCCGGGCTGCCGTTGTAGAGCAGGTGCGCCAGGTCCAGCGTCAGCCCAAGTGACGGTGCGCCCACCCGGCGCACGAGGCGTGCCGCCAGATCGAGATCCGTAACCAACTCCAGCGCCCGGCGCTCCATGTTCTCGACTCCCACGCAGAGCCCCAGTTGTGCGGCCCTGGCGGCCGCAAGACCGAAGAAGTCCTCCATCGGGGCCCAGAAGTCGGCAGGATCGTCGCCGCTCGAGGAGCGCGCGCCGGGGTGCATGACCACGATCCCGGCAGCCATCTTGGCGGCGGTCTCCAGAGAGGCCAGGTACTGCCGCTGGGACTCCAGCCGGACGCCGGGGTTGGTGGACGTGATGTTGAGGTCGTGCGAAGGCCCGTGCAGCGTCACGGCCAGGCCGCGGGCCTCGGCTTCGCTCCTGAGGCGAGCAGGGGAGAAGCCCTGATCCCGGATGTGTTCGGCCCATACCTCCAGGGCCGCATATCCCAGGTCGCGCACGAGGCCCACGGCCTCAAGCAGGGGCAGCTCGCGTGTCGTCGCCGTGGACGCCGCTATCTTCATGACTCGAAGAGCAGTGCCCGGCGGATGCCGACCCGGACAGGCGCACCTTCCTCGTGGAACTCCCCGGGCGGCGCCTGCACGCGTACTGTCAGCCCTCCCTCCAACTCGACCTTGTACTCCACCAGGTTGCCCAGGAAGTTCCGGACCCCGATCCGGCCGGGCAGTCCCTCGTCTCCCAGGGTCATGTCCTCGGGGCGCACCGCCATTGCCGCCTGGCCGAGGATGCCGGAGGGATTCTCGGCACGGCACTCGTAGCCATCAACGATGACGCGGGCGGTGCCCGGCTCCGCGGCGATGATCTGCGCCGGAAGGAAGTTCATCTGCCCGATGAAGTCTGCCACGAACCGCGTCGCCGGGTTCCTGTAGATCTCAGCCGGCCTGCCCATTTGCGCGATCTGCCCCTCCGCCATGACGGCCAGGCGGTCCGACAGGGCCATCGCCTCGGCCTGATCGTGGGTGACGTACAGGACCGGGATGCGCATGCGGCGCTGAAGCTCCTTGAGCTCGAAGCGCATCTGCTCCCGCAGCTTGGCGTCGAGATTCGACAGCGGCTCATCGAGCAGCAGGATCTCTGGGCGGCCGGCCAGCGCGCGTCCCAGCGCGACGCGCTGCTGCTGGCCTCCGGAGAGCTGGTGCGGGAAGCGCCCGCCCAGGCCCTCCAACTCCACCAGGTCGAGCACCTCGGCCACCCGCGCGGTGATCGCCTTCCTCGGCTCGCCGGCCACGCGCAGTGGATAGGCCACGTTGTCGAACACGCTCATGTGCGGCCAGACCGCGTAGTTCTGGAACACCATTCCCAGGCGGCGGCCTTCCGGTGGGACGAACTGCCCGGCCTCAGGATGGCTGACGACCCGCCCCCCGATCCTGATCTGGCCGCGCGTGGGGATCTCCAGGCCGGCCACGCAGCGCAGCGTCGTGGTCTTTCCGCACCCGCTGGGGCCCAGCAGCGTGAAGAACTCCTCTGGTCCAATCGAGAAGGACACCGCCCGCACGGCGACGACCCCGTCGAAGGTCTTCCAGAGATCCGAGACTGCTACTGCGTCCATGGCAACCCCCCGAGCGGGCTCCGGCCGAGCCCCGCGCGCTAGAACCCCACCTGGCCCCTTGTGGCCCGCCGAACGATCAAGTTGCTGCCCAGTATCAGCAGCATCACGAGGACCGAGAGCGCGGCCGCAATCTGCGTGTACCCCGAATCCTGCATGTTGAAGATGATCACGCCTATCGTCTCGGTTCGAAGCCCGAACAGCAGTATTGACATTGTCAGTTCGCGGAACGCCGGCATGAAGACCAGGATCCAGCCGGCCACCATTCCTGGGCGCACGAGCGGGACGATTATGTCGCGCATGGCTCTGAGCGGCCCCGCACCCGACGCGCGGGCGGCCTCCTCCAGCGACTCGTGCACCTGCTGCAACGTCGCGGAGGTCGTACGCAGGGCAAGGGGCATGTAGGCCATGACGTACGCGAGCAGAATGATCCAGAGCGTGCCGTAGAGCGCCAGCGGGGGGCGGGCCCAGGCCAGGATCATCGCTATGGCGATGACGGTGTGGGGGATGCCGTAGGGGAGCATGCCCAGCGTGTCGAGGACCGCGGCTCCCCGCAGCCTGGCGCGTATCCGGGCGTAGGCCACGAACGTTCCCAGTACCATGGTTATCGTGGCGGCGGATATGCCCAGCAGCGCGCTGTTTGCGAGCGCACGGCGAATCATCTCCTGGTTCGCGACGTACGCGTAGTGCTTCAGCGTCAGGCTCGCCGCGGCCAGGGGCGCGCCGTAGTATCTCAGGAAGGAGGTCAGCAGCAGGGAGAGGAGTGGGAGGATCGAGATCACCACGGCGAACGCGACCGCCAGGGCGAACGCCGGGCGGCGGAGCGACCCCAGGCGGATAATCTGCGGGTGGATGGACTTGCCGGCGATGACAGTGTAACGCTGTCCCCCGCGCTGGAGCCGCCACTGGAGCACCAGCGCCGCGGCGCCGACCCCCGCGAGCAGCACCGACTTGGCCGTGGCAAGCGGGAAGTCGGGGACGTTCAGCGAGGCGTAGATGCTTGTCGTGAGGACATAGAACCGGGCACGGAGCCCCAGCAGCGCAGGAATCCCGAAATTGGCGATCGAGGAGATGAAGGCCAGCAATCCCCCGGCCAGCAGCGCCGGGAGTACCAGCGGAATCGTGACGTCGCGCATCACGCGCAGGCTGCCGGCGCCGGCCGTGCGCGCGGACTCCTCCAGGCTGGCGTCCATCCGCTCGAGCGCTCCGCTGACCGTCAAGAAGACGAGCGGGAAGTCGTGGATCGCCATCACGAAGACGATCCCCCAGCCGCTGTAAATCGAGAAGGGGGCCTGCTCCAGGCCCAGCAGGGCGAGGAGCGGGCGCGTGATGTAGCCCTGCGGTCCGAGCAGTTGGGCCCATGCGATCGCCCCGAAGAAGGGCGGCACCGCGTAGGGCATGACGAGCAGGGTGCGCAGGGCGGCCTTGCCCGGTATGTCGGTGCGCATCACCAGGAAGGCCAGCACGGCGCCCGCGATCATCGCTCCGAGCGCGGAGGCCACGCCTACCCAGATGGTGTTGGACAGGGCTCGGAGATTGCCGGGCTGGACTATGGCCCTGTGGTAGTGCTGCAGCCCCAGTCCGCCATCCACGATGAGGCTGCGGTAGACCACCTGCGCTACGGGCCAGACCACGATGAACGCCACCGCCACCGCCACCACGGCCAGCAGCGGCACGCGCATGTCCAGCCCGTTCCCCGGCGCCCGGCCGCGGGATGGGCGGACGGGCGGGGCCTCTGTCGGCATCCGCGGCACCTCGGGCTAGCGCATCATGATCTGCTCGAACCGCGTGCGGATGTCGGCGGCGTTCTTCGCCGCCCACTCGAACGGGATCGGCAGCGTCTTGATCTCCGAGGCGCGCGGCTGGCCCTTGGGGGGATCCACGTCCTCGCGCACCGGCACAACGCCCTGGGAGGCCAGGAACTTCTGCCCCTCCACGCTGATGACGAAGTCCACGAAGCGTCGCGCGGCCTCGGGGTTCTTGCTGGTCTTCACTATAGCGACCGGGCTGGGAACGGAGACCGCGCCTTCCTCGGGCCAGATGATGGCAAGCGGCGCGCCGTCCTGGATCAGGCCGTAGACCATGAAGTCCAGGGTCATGCCCACCCCGAACTCGCGCGCGGCCAGCGCGCGCGCCACCTCGGTGTTCCCGCGCAGCACCTGGATGTTCTCCTTGCGCGCGCGCTCAAACCAGGCCCAGCCGTACTTCTGCACGAAGGTGGCCACGGTCACGAAGACCGAGCCGGAGAAGAGCGGATTCGGCATGGATGCGGTCTTGCCGTACTTGGGGAAGTCGGACCACGACTTGGGTGCGGCGCGTACCGGGATCAGCGTGGTGTTGGTTGCGATTATCATGTTTATCAGGCGCCCGGCGATGAAGTGGTTGCCTGGATCGCGAAACGCCGCGGGCACGTTTCGCGCGTCAGGGGACCGGTAGGGCAGCAGCAGCCCCCGATCGCGCAGGGTGATGAAGATCGGCGCGTCGGCCAGCCACAGCAGGTCGGCCCGGATGCCTCCGGTCTCGAGCTCGGCGAATATCCGCTTCTCGATCTCGGTGCTGCCCGACCGCAGCACCTCGAGTTTGATCTGGGGCTGCCTGCGCATGAACGCGCCGGCGAACTCGGTCGCCAGCTCCTGGGGAACCGACGTGTAGAGGACGATGGTGCCCGAGGCAGGTTGGGCGCCCGCGGGCGGGGCCACCGCCGCCCCCACGCTTGCGATCAGCAGGGCGATCGTCACCATACTCCACTTGCGCATCCGGCTCACCTCCATCGGCATCGTGCTCTCGCTACTCGTTCCCGCCGCGGCCATCGCGCGCCGGTTCGGGGGAATCCTCGAAAACCGACCTCAGGCGGTCCCATGCCCGGAGTCTGCCCACGGCGGTGCGGGGCGACTGCAGGGCCACCGCCACCGTCAGGAGATTGAGCACCGCCATGGGAACAACGAGCGAGTTGACAACAGCCAGATCCCCACGCCGGGCCACCACGAGGCGCGCCGCGTGCGCGGCCAGCGGCGAATCAGGGGTGTCGGTGAAGACGACTGTGTGCACCCCCTTGCTCTGGGCGTAGCGCAGCGCCCGCACTATGTCCTGGTAGCCCCGGAAGAACCCCACGGCGAGCATCACATCCCGGCGTGAGATGCCGAACAGCACCTCCCACGCCTCGCTCCCGCCGTGCGTGATCGTCTCTACGCGGATTCCGGTGCGGCGCAGCCGGAAGGCCACGAAGTGCGCCAGCGACCGCGATATGCCCAGGCCGATCACGTACACCGTGCGGGCCGCGCGCAGGCGCCCTGCGACCTGCGCGATCAGCGAGGGCGGCAGCGTGCGGCGCAGTTCGCCGAGTGCGGCCAGATCCTGGTCCAGGAGCCGCGCCAGCGGGGAGGCCTCCGTGCTCAGGCGGCGCAGGGCGGAGGCCATGCGTCCGCTGTGCGTCGCTCTGCCGGCACGCACAAGGTCGGCCAGGGCCGCGCGCATGGCAGGATAGCCCTGGTAGCCCAGGGCGCGGGCGAATCTGACGACCGTGGAGTCGCTGGTCCGAACGCGCCGCGCAAGCTCGGTTGAGGCAAGAAACGCCGCCTCATCGTATCCTGCCAGCAGGTACTCGGCCAGGCGTCGCTGGCTAGGGGAGAGGCGCGTGTAGGCCGCCTCGATCGCCTCAGGGAACGGCCGGGCACGCAGCGATTTCTGCATGATAGGTGATTTCGGCGCGATTTGAAGAAATCCCTTCAGAGGCGGCCGGGAGCGGCCGCTAGTGGAGGTAGTCCAGGTGAGGCGAGTGCTGCCGCCTGTACTCGTCCGCGATCCGCGAGGCGACCTCAAGCGAAGGGATCAGCGGGTGCATCGCCAGGGCGGCCACCGCTGCTCGCCACGAACGCGCCACCGCGGCTTCTGCGGCCGCACGCTCGTAGGCCTTCACGCGCAGCACCAGATCGCGCGCCGCCTCGGGCAACGGGCCCATGCCCAGGGGCTCGGGCCCCGAGGCGCCGAAGCGACACGGCACCTCCACCACGTCGCCTGGCGCGAGGTCGGGGATGGCCCCCTGATTGCGCGTGTTGACGATCAGTTCGCCGGGTGTCGGCCGGCACATCGCCTCGATGACGGTCAGCGCGGCGCGGGCGTAGCCGCCTTCCACGCGCCCGCCCATCAGGCCGAGGTCGCGGTTCTGGCCGGTCTCTACTGCCATGTACGATGACCGCCGCGCCAGGATGGCTGCCATGTAGCAGGGCAGGGGATCCTGACCACGCTGGACGGCCTGCTTGACCGATTCGCGCAGTTCCTCGGCCAGAGCGCTGATCGCCTCGGCGCGCGTACGGGCCGACTCGCGCAGACGCCTGACCATCTCCTCGTGGTGGTAGTAGTAGCGCAGGTACTCGTTGGGCAGCAGCCCCAGGCGCCGTATCTCCGCGGGATCGAACAGCGGCCTTCCGTAGACGGCCCGGATCAGCTCGTCGCTGGCGAGGATCTCGGGCAGCCGATCCACGCCGCCCAGGTGCACGCCGCGCACCCAGCCCAGATGGTTGAGCCCCAGGTAGTCCAGCCGCAATCCGGCCGGCGGCACGCCCAGCGCCGCCGCAATCCGATCTCCCAGGGCAGGCGGGCTGTCGCAGATGCCGATGGCGAGGTGCCCCTGGTCGGTGAGGGCCTGCGTTATCAACCCGGCCGGGTTCGTGAAGTTGACGATCCACGCCGACGGCTGGCGGTCGCGGACCCGTGCGGCAATCTCGAGCAGAACAGGGATCGTGCGCAGCGCCATGGCCCATCCCCCTGGGCCGGTCGTCTCCTGCCCTACGACGCCCCACGCCAGCGGCACGCGTTCGTCAATGGCGCGGCCTGCCAGGCCGCCTACCCGGATGCTGGTTATGATCCAGGAGGGCGAATCGAGCGCCTCTTCCACGGAGGTGGTCGTCACTAACTCGAATGGCCACCCGGCCCGCTCGAGCATCGCGCCTGCGACCGTCCGCACCAAGTCCAGCGCCTCCGCATCGACGTCCTGGAGGATCACCCTCTCCACAGAGAGACGCTCCCGGCGCTCAATGAGCCCGCCGATCAGAAGCGGGGTGCGCATGCCCCCTCCGCCGATGACGGTCAGCGTCAAGCCGCGCCTCCTGCCATTGCCGCGCGCAGCTCTCGCAGGGAGGGAAACGCCGCGGTCCCGCCCGGCGCGCGCGTCGAGAGCGCCCCGCACACGCACCCCGCCGAAAGACACCGGGCGATGGGCTCACCGCGCAGGAACGCCCACAGGAAGCCCGCGTCGAACGCGTCGCCCGCTCCGGTGGTCTCCACCGCGGTGACCGGGGGTGGGCTGGCGCGGAACGCACGCCCGTCGCGCATCGCGATTGCGCCCTCGGGCCCCAGCTTGACTACCGGCACCTCCACGAACTCGGCCAGCGCCTCCAGGGCGGCTCCAGGATCATCGCATCCGGTGAACCAGGCGGCGTCGCGCCAGGAGGGCATGAAGATCGTCACGCGCCGTGCGACCTCGCGGAACCCGGGCGAGTCGTACTGCGCCGGGTTCCACCCGATGTCCAGCGAAGTGGTCGTTCCCGCGGACCGGAGTCGCTCCAGCAGCGGCAGCCGGGCGGCAAACGGAGGCGGCATGCCCGCGAAGTGCACGTGCCTTACCGGAGGATCGCCCCCGCTAGGCCAGGCGTCGAGCAGATCGCCTGTGCTGGCCGCGCATCCCGGGTACGTGAGGAAGCCGCGGTCAGAGGCGGTGGAGAAGGCCACGGATAGGCCGGCGCCCAGCTCGGGGTGCCGCACGACGCGCGAGGTGTCCACGCCGGCCCGGCGCAGGTTCTGGAGTTGAAAGCGTCCCAGCAGGTCTTTGCCCACGTAGGCGAGCAGGCCCGTATGCACGCGCAGGCGCGCCAGGCCGGATGCGGTAATGAACGCGCCTCCGCCCACGGTCATGGTGAACTGCCGCGTGCGCGTCTCCTCGCCCAGGGCCGGCATCCCGGCCAGTCCGGAGAATACCAGATCGCAGTAGATTCCCCCGGCGACGAGGACCTCGGGATGCCTGGTCCCGTCCGGCGATCCCATGCGCCGATGGCTCCTTACGCCTTGCGGTGGAGGAGGTGCCTGGCCAGACGCAGCAGCGCCGCGCGATCGCCCTCAGGGAGCCGCCGGGCTATCACCAGCAGCTCGTACAGCGCCAGGTCTCCCTGGTCAGCAGGGGCTGCCCTGGCGGCGCGGCTCCTGCGCCGGGCCCCGGCCTCGCCCGCCTGGTCGTTGGAGAACAGCACCATGGGACGCCCGCGCTTCAGCGGGAGTTGCACGGCCCTGTCGGGCGGCTGCTCCTCGGGCAGCGGGGCGGACAGCTCCTCCACGTACTGGAGAAGGGAACTGCCCTTCATGCCGAAGGCCCGTGCGATCTTGGCGACGATGTCCGTGGACGGGCGCTTCAGCCCGCGCTCGATCTCGGCCAGGTACGAGTGCGAGATCCCGGCCAGCGTGGCGACCTCCTCGCGCGAGAGGTTCTTGGATGCCCTCAGGGTCTCGAAGGCCCGACCGAACTCCAGCCGTGACCGCATGGCGTGCCTCCTTGTCGCCGTCCGGCAGCGCTGTGACGTGGCGGCTTCGCTATCGCAGGGTTAGCCGGAGGCCGCTTTGCTTCCTTCCTGGCCGCACCGGTCGCGCGGCTCAACGCCCAGCAGGCGGGCCGCGTTTCCGTAGAAGACCAGGCGCAGGTCATCGTCCGATAGCCCGAGCGCGCGGCACGTCTCGAACTGCAGGTCGAGGTACTGGCGCGCGAATCCCCGCGGGAACCACGATGAGTCCGAGCCGAAGATGATGCGCCCCGCGCCCACCGTGTCCAGGAACCGGCGAAGGAGTGAGGCGAGGCTGACATCGTAGGGCATCCACCGCATCCACTCGTTGCTGCCGGACGTGTCCACAAGCACGTTGCCGCAGGCCCACATCAGGTGAAGTAACTCGCGCGGGTAGCCGCATCCCAGGTGCGGGACGACAAAGGGGATGCCCGGGAACCCCCGCGCCACGTCCTGGAGCACGAGAGGGCTGATGTTGGGGCCCGCCACGATGCCCCGATGCCGCAGCGGGCCGAAGTGCACCAGCACCGGGATCCCCAGGCGCTCCGCCGTTTCCCACAGCGGTGCGAGGCGCTCGTCGTCAAGGCGCTGCGCGTGGAGCGGGGCGAGGATCTTGTACCCGCGCAGCCCCAGGTCCACTATCGCCCGAGCCAGCTCGGCGGCCGCCCCGGGCGCAAAGGGATCGTGGTGCGCGAAGCCGACAAAGCGATCCGGACGCATCCCCACGATCGAGGCCAGCCGGTCGTTCCCTCCCCCTGTAACGAATACCACGCGCGCCAATCCGTGCCGGTCCACTTCCTCTGCCCACCGCGCCGCCATCTCGGCGTCGTCCCCCGGAGGCTCGGGCTCCGCGAACCCCCAGGCCGCGCGCCAGGCGGCCTGGTCGGCATCGAGCCACCCCTGGACGATGGCCCACCTGGCCTCGCCGTGGCGCCTCACGTACTCGCTCCGCACGGGATCGGCTTTGGGGGAGGCCGGCCCCACGGGGAAGTGCGCGTGGAAGTCGAGCACCGGCACCGGGAGCCCGGTCGCACGGCCCGGCGCGTGGTCTGCTCCTCCCATCAGCTGCGAAGCCCTGTCAGGACGATGCCCTCGATGATCTGGCGCTGCAGCACGACGAACACGATCAGGACCGGGATTATCGCCAGCGCCGACCCCGCCATGATCAGGTTCCATGACGAGCCGGCTTCACCCGAGAAGAGCGCGAGCCCGACCGGGAGCGTGCGCATGTTGGGCGTCTGAATCACGATCATGGGCCACAGGAACGCGTTCCAGTTCCCCAGGAAGGTGAAGATGCACAGCGCCGCCACCGCCGGCTTGATCTGCGGCAGCGCGATTCGCCAGAAGAGCCCGAACTCGCCGACACCGTCCATGCGCCCGGCATCCAGCAGCTCGTCGGGCACGCCCGACATGAACTGCCGTATCAGGAAGATGCCGAAGGCGGTGATCAATCCCGGGAACATGATGCCCCAATAGGTGTTGATCCACCCGTTGGCGCTGGACATGATGTACCAGGGTATCACCAGCATCTCCGTGGGGATCATCAGCGTGGCCAGGATCAGCACGAAGATCAGGTCGCGGCCGGGAAAGCGCAACTTGGCCAGGGCGTAGCCGACGAGCGAATCGAAGAAGGCCACGCTCGCCGTGGTGATGGCCGCAATGATCAGGCTGTTGGCGAACCAGCGCGGGAACTGCGTGCGAGTGAGCACCTCCGTGTAGTTCTCCAGCGTGGGCTCCACCGGGAGGAAGCGCACGTCGAATATCTCCGCCAGCGGCTTCAGGGAGCTCGCGACCATCCACAGGAAGGGGAACGCGACAACCAGGCCACCCGCGGTCAGGATGAGGTAGCCGGCCGCGGTTCTCGGATCGATCCGCGCGCGGGCGCCCATCAGTACTCCACCGGCCTGCTCAGGAACTTCATCTGCAGCAGCGTGATCGTCAGGATTACCACGAACAGGACCGCGGTCGCGGCGGCGGCCTCGCCCATCCTGAAGCGGTGGAACCCTAGGTGATAGACGTAGAGGACCAGCGTGAGCGTGCTGGCGAGGGGACCGCCCTGGTCCTGGAACGTCATGTTGAGCACCTGGGTGAAGAGCTGCAGGTAGACGATCGTGCTGTAGACGATGGAAAAGACGAGGGTCGGATTCAGCAGCGGCAGCGTGATTCGCCAGAAGAGCTGCCCTCCGGTGGCCCCGTCCACCTCGGCGGCCTCGTAGTAGACGCGCGGTATGGCCTCGAGCCCGGCCAGGAAGATAACCACCTGGAACCCCAAGTACTGCCAGACGACCATGGCCGTTACGGCGTAGAGGGCCTGGTCAGGATCGCGCAGGAACCCCTGGGCCGGGATGCCTGCGGCCTGCAGGATCCTGTTGAGGGGACCGAGGTGCTGCGAGTACATCCACTGCCACACCCAGCTGGCAGCCACGATGGGCGTGATGAACGGCATGAAGTATAGCGCCCGGTACAGCCCGCGAAGCCTGACGATGCGCCGGAGCAGCAACGCGAGGCCCAGCCCCAGGATCATCTGCGCCGGGATACCAACAAGGACATAGCGAACGGTGTTGATTGCGGCGCGCAGGAACCGGGGGTCGGCGGCCAGCGCGTGGAAGTTGGCCAGGCCCACGTACGGGCGGTTGGGCGAGATGATGTTCCACTCGTGGACGCTGATGTACAGCGAGGAGAAGGCCGGCAGCACCCGGATGGTCGCGAAGAACAGCAGGGGGATCGCCAGGAACGCGTAGCCCCACAGCGCCCTCTGCTGCCCTATGCGCAACCCGCGTCGCGCAGGACTCGCCGCGGCGACCCCGGATGTCATCCCGCCCGCCCGAGGGCCACCCTACGGGCGCTTGCGCTTGGCCCAGAACTCGTCGAGTACCTTTTGCTCCTTGGCCGCTGCCTCCTCGAGTGCCTGCCTGGGCGGCCTGTTGTTCAGCACCACCTCGTTGACCGCGTCCACCAGCACCTGCCGCTGCGCGGCCTCATCCACGAAGAACGTGGCGCGCGCGTGAGGGAGCGCCGAGACGAACGGGCCAAAGACCGGATCGGCGACGAGTCGCGGGTCGTCGACCAGGCGCTTGTACGCCGGGAGTTCGCCCACCGCGTCCAGCCACAACCGCTGCGTCTGCTCCGAGACCAGGAACTTGAGGAACTGGATCGCGGCATCGCGGCGAGGTCCCTGCGCCCGCTTCGTCAGGCCGTGCACCCAGTAGGAGCCGAAGTTGGAAGGCGCGCCGCCCACCGTGCGCCCGGGCAGCGGCGCAACTCCCCAGGCGGCCCGCGTCCCGCGCCGGATCGCGGCGATGGCAAAGGAGCCGTCAACGATCATGCCCGCCCTGCCCGCCATGAAGGCGTTGCGGTATCCCCCGGCGCCCGGGAAGAAGTCGATGGCGCCGACCTTGGACTTGGTGATCAGGTCGGTGTACCAGCGCAGGGCCTCGGCGCCGGCGTCCGTCGCGTATGTCACGCGCTGGTTGTTCGAGCTGTACGGCGACGCTCCCCACTGCCGGAACAGCACCTCGCGCAGCAGGTGATGGTCCTGCCCGGAAGGCGCGATCCCGAAGCCCATCGTCGTGATCCGGCCGCGGTCGTCGCGCGCGGTCATGCGCTCGGCGGCGGCCTGAAACTCATCCCAGGTGACCGGCGGCCGCACCACATTGGCCGCGCGGAACAGATCGGCGTTGTAGAACAGTGCCAGGCTGCGCACGGCCGTGGGGATCGCCCAGTACTTGCCGTCCAGCTTCGACCCCCTGATCATCGGGATGTAGTCGCGCTCGAGCTGCACAGGCGGGAACGCCTCGACCGGCAGCGGCTGCAGGTAGCCGCTGTCCACGTAGAGCGGCACCCACCCGTAGAACAGGTTCACCACGTCCGGCCCTGTGCCGGCCGGGACGGCGCTGGCCACCTTCTGGTTGTAGGCGTCGTAGGGGAAGTGCTCGTGCGCCACCTTGATGTTTGGGAACTGGGCCTCGAACTGGGTTATGAGCTGGTCAACGAGCTTGACCTTGCTCTCGAAGAAGTACTGCCAGTAGGTGATTGTCACTCGCGGTTGCCCTGCGCCGGCGGCCGGCATCGCAAGGACCGCGGCGGCGACGGCTATCGCAGTCCAGACCTTCCTCACGGCTGGAACCTCCTCGCAGATGACTTGGCGCGACGGCGATGGCTCCCAGTCAGGCACGGCGTTCGGAGCACGCCGCCGCTGCCCGCCAACCGATACACTTCAGGTCTGCGCGCGCTGATTCCTCCGTGAGGCTACCGCGCCGCGGCCAGGTGCGTTCTGTCCTCGGCGTGGTCCCGGCGGTTGCCGTCTGACGCCGCTGTTGCGAGCGTCGCCCGCACCGTGGACCAGGTGTCGCGCGCCCTCGCCAGGGCCTGCCGGATCCACTCGCGGTCGCCCTCGTTAAGGGCCACACCGGCCCCGATCTTCGCCCAGACCACCGTGTGATAGAACCGCAGCGCAGAGGCCGCCACCCACAGCTCGCTGCGCGCGCTGCCGTCGCCGTTGGGGATGAAGATGTCGCAGATGTTATCCGTTCCGATGCGCACGGGCACGCCGGCGGCCATCATGTCCAGCAGCCGCGCCACGGAGTTGTGCAGCGGCGCCACCATGGGGCGGAGCTGGAACATGGACAGCGCCGCCGTCGGACAGGAGATGACGCCCACGCGGTGGGCCAGCAGGTCCTCCACCAGGCGCTGGAAGCGGCCCTCCTCGTAGCACGATGGCGAGATGGCGTGTACGGCCCATACCGTGGGACCGTTCTCCCCGTCCGCCGCGGGCGATCCCAGCCACCTCACCGCCTGCACGAGCTGCTCGGTCTCGGATTCCCTCGGATCGTTGTCCTGGTCCACCTGGAAGTGCACGGGCTTGCGCAGCGCCTTTCCGAGCTCCAGGACCATTCGGACGTGTCCGTCGAAGCCCACGCGGCCCTCCGCGCGGTCCCGAGAGGGCAGCCCGCCCAGCACGTCGGCGATCTCGGCCGCCTGCCTGTACACGTCCCAACGGTCCGGGTTGGTCCTGGGGTTCTTGAAGCCGAATATCGGCGAAACCGCGATCCGGAGCGCAAGCCGGCCCCGGAACTCCTCGCGCAGCCGCGCCGCCTGCTCGATGGCCACCAGCCCGATGTCCGGGGTGGCGTCCACGAACGAGATGACCTCGCGCGTGTGCATTGCCTCCATGCGCTCCAGCTCGGCCCGCATGCGGGCATAGAGGCTCTCGGGCTGGTAGGCGAGGCCCTTGTGCAGCTCGCCCACCAGGATCTGCTTGACCGGGAGCGAGAGGCCCGCCGCGCCCATCGGATCGATGTTGGCATGCTGCAGGAACTCGGGCGCGAAGGTGTTGGCCCGGTCAAGGTGCGTGTGCGCATTGAGCCAGCCGCCGAATGCGCGGGCGGCCTGCTCGAGCGCCCTGTCCCAGTTGCCGTGCTCTACCCTGTCCGTGTGGGTGTCCATGGTCGGCGCCACTCTCCCTTAGTCTTCGTCTGGGGCACTTAGCGTTCTTGGGAGTTGCCGGGGTACCGTCCCCGCCCGGGGACAGCGAAACGCCCGCCGCTCTAGCGGCGGGCGCGGTAGGGTGCCGTCTGTCATCGCATCCTCCTTGTCCGTCTCGCAGGACGGCTCCTTAAAGGAGTACGTTCGTTGAGGAAGATAGCACGCCCGGGCGCCATCGTCAATCCGCCGTAGTGGCTCTTGTGAACGTTCTGTGATTCTGTCACCCCGTAGGCGTTCAGTGAAAACGTCCGCGGCAAGGACAGCCAGAGGAGGAGGGCAGTAGGCGCCGTCGAAACATGGCTTCCTGCGGCGCGTCGGCCCGCGGTCACCCGAAGGAGGTCTGGACATGCCCTTCAACCTGAGGAACAGGAGCTTCCTGAAGGAGCTCGACTTCACGCCCCAGGAGCTCAGATTCCTGCTGGACCTTTCGGCGGACTTGAAGAAGGCCCGCTACGCCGGGACCGAGCAGCAGCGCCTGCGCGGCAAGAACATCGTGCTGATCTTCGAGAAGGCCTCCACTCGAACCCGGTGCGCCTTCGAGACCGCCGCCTACGATCAGGGCGCGCGCGTCACCTACCTCGAGCCCACGGGTTCACAGATGGGGTCCAAGGAGTCAATCAAGGATACGGCCCGGGTCCTTGGTCGGATGTACGATGGGATCGAGTACAGGGGGTTCTCCCAGCAGATCGTGGAGGACCTGGCCAGGCACGCCGGCGTGCCGGTCTGGAACGGCCTAACCAACGAGTTCCACCCCACGCAGATCCTGGCCGATCTGCTGACCATGATGGAGCACAGCGATAAGCCGTTGAGCCAGATCGCGTTCGCGTATCTGGGCGACGCGCGGTTCAACATGGGCAACTCGTACCTGGTGGGGGCTGCCAAGATGGGCATGGACTTCCGGTCCGTGGCGCCCCGCAGCCTTCAGCAGAGCCCGGCTCTTGTGGAGCAGGCGCGCGAGATCGCAAGGGAGACAGGCGCCAGGATCACCCTCACCGAGGACGTGGACGAGGGGGTGCGGGGGTGCGACTTCATCGCGACGGACGTCTGGGTCTCGATGGGCGAGCCGCCGGAGGTCTGGGGGGAGCGCATCAAGCTGCTTGCCCCCTACCAGGTCAACCGGGCCGTCATGCAGAAGAGCGGCAACCCAAACGTGAAGTTCCTGCATTGCCTGCCCTCCTTCCACAATCGCGAAACCAAGATCGGCGAGGAGATCTACCAGAAGTTCGGTCTCGAGGCCATGGAGGTGACGGATGAGGTCTTTGAATCCGGCGCCTCGGTCGTGTTCGACGAGGCCGAGAACAGGGTGCACACGATCAAGGCCGTGATGGTGGCCACCCTGGGGAGCTAGCCCTTCGGATGGCCAGGAGAAACGTGATCGTCATTGGCGCGGCGGGGAGGGACTTCCACAACTTCAACACCTTCTTCAGGGAGAACAGGGACTACAGGGTTGTGGCCTTCACCGCGGCCCAGATCCCGAACATCGAAGGCAGGAAGTACCCCCCGGAACTCGCAGGCCAGCTGTATCCGGACGGCATTCCCGTTTACCCGGAGGAGGCCCTCCCCTCGCTGATCCGGGATCTCGAGGTGGACGACTGCGTCTTCTCCTACAGCGACGTCTCCTTCCAGCACGTCCTGACCGTTGCCGCGATAGTACAGGCGGCAGGGGCCAACTTCGTGATGCTGGGGCCCAGGGATACCCAGATCAGGAGCAAGCGGCCGGTGATCGCGGTGTGCGCGGTGCGCACCGGGGCCGGCAAGAGCCAGACATCGCGGCGGATCATCGAGCTGCTGATGGCCTGGGGACTGCGCGTGGTGGCCGTCCGCCACCCCATGCCCTATGGCGATCTCGTCGCCCAGAAGGTGCAGCGGTTCGCCGAGCCCGCCGACCTCCACAAGCACAGGTGCACGCTGGAGGAGATGGAGGAATACGAGCCCCACCTCGAGCGCGGCAACGTGATCTACTCTGGGGTGGACTGCGAGGCCGTGCTTCGGGCCGCCGAGGACGATCCCAGGGGCTGTGACGTGATCCTCTGGGACGGCGGCAACAACGATTTCTCATTCTACCGGCCCGATCTCCAGATTACGGTCGTTGATCCCTTGCGGCCGGGGCACGAGACCAGCTACTGGCCCGGGGCGGTCACCCTCAGGATGGCCGACGTGGTGGTAATCAACAAGGTGGACAGCGCCGGCCAGGAAGGGCTGGCGACAGTGCGCCGCAACATCGCCGCGGTGTGCCCGAAGGCGGTTGTCATCCACGCGGCCTCGCCGGTTGAGGTGGACGACCCCTCGGTGATCCGGGGCAAGAGGGTGCTCGTGATCGAGGACGGCCCAACCCTGACGCACGGCCAGATGAAGATGGGCGCGGGCGTCGTCGCGGCCAGGAGGTTCGGCGCCGCCGAGCTCGTGGATCCACGCCCGTACATCACAGGGACCCTCATAGACGCCTTCCAGGCCTACCCCGAGATCGGCGCCCTGCTGCCGGCCATGGGCTACGGAGAGGCGATGCTCCGGGATCTGGAAGCCACGATCAACCGGACCGAATGCGACGCGGTGGTCATCGGAACGCCCGTCAATCTGGGCCGCATCATCAGGATCAACAGGCCCTCGACACGCGTGCGCTATCGGCTGGAGGAGATCGGCCACCCCGATCTCGCGGACGTGCTGGACGGATTCGTGAAGAAGCATGGGCTCGCCTAGCCAGGACGCGCGTGGGGACCGCCCCCGGATCGTGACGCCGCTTGTTGTGCGCGCCTGCCAGGACACCGACGAGGCGCGGATCCTGGAGATCCACAACGCGGTCTACCCGGAGTACCGCGACACACTGGAGGAGTTCCGGGAGTTCGAGGCGCGCCTGCGGGAGGGGGGCTACGCGTCCCACCTGGTGGTCGCGCAGATCCCCTCGGGGCTGGTTGTCGGGTACTCGCACGCCCACCACATGCCAGGGCAGTTCGATCCCGCGCGCTACCGCGTGGGCGTCTACACCGACCCCGCCTGGCGGAATCAGGGAGTCGGCTCCGCGCTCTACGCCCACGCACGCCACCTGCTGGCGGCGCAGGGCGCCCGAGTGCTCGAATCGTCGGCCCGCGAGACTGCGCCCGAGGCGATCCGGTTCCTGCTCCAGAGGGGGTTCCGTGAGACGATGCGGACCTGGGAGGTCCGGCTCGAACTGGCACGGTTCGATCCTGCTCCGTTTGAGCACTACGACGACCGCCTGCGGCGAGAAGGCGTCGCGATAGTGACGCTCCAAGACGAGCTCCGGCGCGATCCTTCCGCGCTGCGCCGCGCCTACGAACTGCACAACGCCGTGGTCGCGGACATTCCGATGCCGATCCCGTACACGCCCATCTCGTACGACCTGTACGCCTACAGCGCTGTCGAGTCGTCCAGGGCACTGCCCGACGCGCACTTCCTGGCCGTCGCAGACAGCGCCTACGTGGGCGTGGCCGACCTGCAGCGGCCCGCCCTGGGGACCCACCTCTACCATGGAATAACCGGCGTGCTCCCCGCGCACAGGGGGCGCGGCATCGCGATGGGGCTCAAGCTGGCGACGATCTCCTACGGACGCCGGCACGGCTACCTGGAAATACGCACCTGGAACGCGTCGCAGAACGCGGACATGCTGGCGATCAACGCGCGTCTGGGGTTTGCCCGACAGCCGGCCTGGATCAGCTACGAGGCTGCTCTGGAGCCGCCGGCCGCGCCGTGAGCGAGGCATCGCTGCCGCTGCTCCGGCTGGCGGGCGGACCGCGCCAGATCGGGGAGGGCCACGGGAGGGCCGCCGCCGATCTGGTCGCGCACAACCTCGACCTCTACTTCCGCCGGTTCGCCGGCGAGGTGTGCCTTTCACGGGACGAGGTGCTGGGGCGAACAGAGCGGATGTGGCCCGGCGTGCGCGCCTCGAGCGCTGCCTTCGCGGAGATGGTTGAGGGCCTGGCAGACGGCGCGGGCCAGCCTGTGCTGGAGATAGCCGCGCTGAACCTGCGCTATGAGCTGTTCTACGGCGAGTTCTCGCGGCTGGCGAGGCAAGAGCTGGGTGGGACGTCGGCGCCGGGCCAGGAGTGCACGCTTGTGGCGGTTGCCCCGGAAGCCTCGGGCGACGGCCACCTCTGGATTGGCGAGAACTGGGACTGGATACCCGGGGTTGCGGGCTTGCTCGTGCACGTCACGCGCCCGGACGGGCTTCGCGTGCTGTGCTTCACCGAGGCCGGGATAGCGGGAGGGAAGATCGGGCTGAACAGCGCCGGGATCGGCCTTGCTGTCAGCGGCCTCACATCCGCCGACGACGACTGGACGCGCCCGGGACGCCCCTTTCACCTGCGCACATGGGAGGCGCTGTGCAGCGCGACGCTGGAGGCTGCGCTCTGGGCCGTTACACAGGGAGGTCACGCCTGCTCCGCTAACTTCCTGCTGGGCCATGCAGAGGGCGCGGGAAAGGGAACGGTTGTTGACCTGGAGGTGGCACCATACGGGGTCTGCGCGCTGAGTCCTGCCCGTGGGACCTTGGCGCACGCCAATCACTTCCGGGACCCCGACCGGCTTGGAGTCTGGCAGCCGATCACCGAAGAGTGGCGCTCGACCTTCCACAGGTGCGCGCGCGCAGAGCGGCTCTTGGAGGAGGCCGCCGGCCGTGGCCCGATCCCATCGGACGCGCTTCTGGCGATCCTGCGGGATCACGACGGCCAGCCGGAGTCAATCTGCCGGCATCCCAACCCGGCGCTGCCCGAGGCCGACCGCTACCAGACCGGGGTCTCGATGCTGATGGATCTGCACGCCGGTCACGCGCTGGTGGCGGCGGGACCGCCGTGCGCTTCCGGGCGCGACACCTACTGCGTGTAGCCTGCGTCGTGAGGCCTGGAAGAACGCTAGCGCGCGTTCCCGGGTCCGGGACGGCCCGGCGGGGCGCCTGGGCCAGGGGCGGGTGGATCCCCGTACCCCGCAGGGGAAGGCCTCCATGCGGGCGCGTACGTGGGTGGAGCAAAGGGGATCTGCCGGTTTCGAAGGGAGACGGTGTTCTGCGCCTGCACCGTACGCCCGGCCTGCGACCGGGCCACGAGCGTGATCCGGACGCGCGCCACTGCCATGGGGTCAGGCGTGGGGACGCCCTGTGCGTCGTGGTAGGTGACCTCGAACGCATCGATTCGCGAGGCCAGGTTGTTGACCCCGCGTCCCAGCCTGCGCTCGACCTCGCGCTGCCTTGGGTTGTGCTGAAACGCGACCTCGTAGGCCTCGGCGCGCCGGTAGGGATTGCCCGCGGGGATGCGCACACTCACACGGTTCTGACACAGGCCGGTGGGAGCGCACGTGGCATCGGGCACCACGCTCTCCCCCCAGCGCAGCTCTTCGGTGATCCTCTCCAGGGCTCTTCGAGCGCCCTGCTGGCCATCGAGCCCGTCCCCGATGAGGGCCACCGCCTGCACGGTCATGCGCACAAGCCCCAACAGGCCTGCCGCCGCCACGGCCATCAGCCCCAGCGCCACCACAAGTTCAGCGAGCGATACGCCCTCCTGAACGCCCCGCCGACCGCGGGCCATGTGCCCGGGCATGGTGCCCACGCGGCTTCCCCCTCGCGACCACGCTCTGCACCATCGCTATCGGCCGAGTGTGCCGACTTCTGCGGGGGGGCCGCCGCCCGGCGTGCCGTCCAGTGATTGGCGAGCTCGCGGCCCTGGCTGCCGCGCTGTCGTTTGGAATCAGCACTGTGCTGGCCAGGCGCTTCATGGTGGCTGTCGCGCCCGAGTCGGGCGTCCTGGTCAGCATCGCGATGAACGTCCTGGTCTACTCGACCTTCCTGGCGGCGTCAGCCCTGGGCCGGATGCTGCCGCCGGTTCACCTGATCTCGGTGGGCATGTTCGCTGCCGGCGGCATTGCTGGAACGCTGCTGGGTCGAAACCTGGCGTACCAGACCATCCGCCGGCTCGGCCCCGCGCTCTCCACGGCCATCCGCCTGAGCAACAGCGTCTTCACGCTCCTGTTCGGCTACCTGCTCCTGGGAGAGATGCCCCGCTCGTTGCAGGTCGTGGGCCTGGCCACGGTGACGGCAGGTCTGTGGGTGAGCCTCTGGCCAGGACGCCGCGCCGGCGCTCGGGGCCGGCGCACCCTCGACCCGGTGGGAGTGGCCATGGCGCTGGCAGGAGCCGCCTCGTTCGCGATAGGCGACACCGCGCGCCGGTTCGGGCTGATCCTGACCCCGGCGCCGGTCCTGGGCGCCGCGGTGGGCGCGGTCACGGCGCTGCTCGCGCACCTGCTGTGGTCGGCCTTTCGCCCCGCGGCGCGGTGGCCGGCCGGGCGGGCGTGGCTGCGCGGCGACGTGCTTGGCAGCGCGCTGTGCAACACCATGGCCATCCTGCTTCTGTTCACGGCTCTCCGGCACGCTCCCGTGGCCATCGCGTCGGTGCTCTACAACCTTCAGGCGCTCGTGGTGCTGATCGCAAGCCCGTTCCTGCTGCGCGGCCATGAGACAGTCACGCCGTGGATCGTAGCCGGCACGGTGATCGCGCTGACGGGCACGGCAATGATCCTGTTGGGATAGAGGGGCTAGGGATCGTCCGGAGGATAGGTCAGGGCTGCGGGATCGAAGCGAAGGACGAACTCCGGAAGGGACTCCACCTGTCCTACCCCGCGCGCAAAGGCCCACAGCGGGCGGATGACCAGACCCACCTCGCGTGTGCTCCTGGGCACGCGGGGGAACGCGTACAGCGCCCCGAATCGCGTTCGGGGCGGAAGCACCTGCCGTCCGAGGTCAGGGACCAGGCGGCTGTGGGGCGCGAGCGCGGTGGCGCCCCCCACCACCGGGTGAAGGACGCCGCCTGCCGACAGGCGCAGGTTCAGAGCCAGGTAGCCCTCCAGGGTCAGATCGGAGTGGTTCTCCACGTCCAGCCGGATCAGCGTGAAGGCCTGGGCCGCCGCCCGCTGCCAGGCGCGGTGTTCCGCCGGGACCAGCGCGTGGTAGTATGCATGGTCCACCACGCCCGGGGTCACCCACAGCGCCGTGACGCTTGCGAATCCGCCGCCGCCAATGGCCACGCCGCTGCTGGCCAGATGTCCTGGCGGAGCCGCGGACGCCGCCAGCAGCATTGCGAGCATAATCGCCAATCGAGCCATGGCCACGTGGACTTCTACGCCGGGCGCCAGGCCGAAGCCTCCCCGGTTGATCGCTCAGGGCATGGCTTGTCGAGATGACGCGGTCGTTGCATGATGGCCTCGGGATGGTTGCGCATGGCCGCGGGTCCTGATAGGCACCGGACGCCACTCGAGGCATCCGAGCCGGCGTACTGCCGGATGGATGCGGGCGAGTTGCACCGCCGCGCCCTGGCCGCGCTCGATCTGCTGCGCGAGTGCCGCGCCTGCCCGCGCGCATGCGGTGTGGATCGCCTGGAGGGGCGCTGGGCGGTCTGCAAGACCGGCCGTCACGCCATCGTGAGCTCCTTCTCGCCCCACATGGGCGAGGAGGACTGCTTGAGAGGTTGGCAGGGGAGCGGTACGATCTTCTTCGCGTACTGCCCGTTGAAGTGCGTCTTCTGCCAGAACCACGCCATCAGCCACCTGGGCGAGGGACGACCGGTCTCGCCCCAGGCGTTGGCGGCCATGATGCTCCACCTCCAGGAGGCCGGCTGCCACAACATCAACCTGGTGACGCCCGAGCACGTCGTGCCGCAGATCCTGGAGGCGCTGCCCCTGGCCATCGAGGCAGGACTGCGCCTGCCCCTGGTGTACAACACCAGCGCGTACGACTCAGTGGAATGCCTGCGTCTGCTCGACGGGATAGTGGACATCTACATGCCCGACTTCAAGTGCTGGGATCGCGAGGTCGCCCGTCGCTACCTTCTGGCCCCGGACTACCCGGAGGCGGCGCGGGCGTGCATCTGCGAGATGCACCGGCAGACCGGTGATCTCGTCATTGACGAGCGTGGGCTGGCGCTGCGGGGCGTGCTCGTCCGGCACCTCGTGCTGCCTGGGGGCCTTGCCGGGACCGCCCAGGTCATGCGCTGGCTGGCCGTGGAGGTGTCCCCTGACACATATGTCAACCTGATGGATCAGTATGCTCCCGCGTGCAGGGTGAGCGGGGATCGCTTCCCGGAGTTGAACCGCCGCATAACCCGCGAGGAGTATCGCGAAGCCATAGCACTGGCCAACAGCGCCGGCATCCGGAGACTGGACCAGCGACGCAGGAGGGGATGGCTGTGATCGAGGTGCGGGTGGATCCGACGCTCGCCGCCAGCGTGCGCATCGCCATCGTGGAAGCCGAAGGCGTGACCGCGGCGGAGCACAGCCAGGCGCTCTGGGACGAGATCGAGGCGACCAGCGCGCGGCTCCGGAGCGCGTACGCAGGGTGCGAGCCAGCGCAGATCGAGGGGCTGCGTCCTGCCAGGGAGCTGTACCATCGGATCGGCGTGGACCCCACCAAGCTGCGGCCGTCCTCCGAGGCGCTGCTGCGGCGTGTCCTGCGGGGCGACGGGCTGCCCAGGATAGGCACGCTCGTTGACATCAACAACCTCTGCTCGCTCGACTTCCTGCTGCCGATCGGGCTGCACGATCTCGACCGCGTCCGGGGGGCGCTTGTTGTGCGCCGCGGACTGCCGGGTGAGGGATACGAGGCCATCGGCAAGGGGACCTACAGCGTAGATGGCCGCCTCACCGTCGCCGACGATGATGGCCCGTGCGGCAGCCCGACGAGCGATTCGCGCCGGACGATGATCACGCCGGAGACCAGGCGCTGCCTGATGATCATCTACGCGCCGGCCAGCTACGCGCCTGCACGGCTCGAGGGACACGCCGCCGTCGCCGCCTCCCGGATCGAGCGGTTCGCCGGCGGCGCGATTGCGCAGAGCGGGCTGCGGTAGGCGCCACAGTGCTGGCCGCCCGGCTGCTCGCGCCCGCACCGATCGAGGCCGCGCCGCTCGTGCTCGGGGAGTGCGAGGCGCCGCTCCCGGGCAGCGGCCAGGTGCGCATCCGCGTGAGAGCGTGCGGGGTCTGTCACACCGATCTGCACATCGTAGAGGGCGACCTGCCGCCCCGCCGGCCGCACGTGATCCCAGGGCACCAGATCGTGGGGGAGATCGACCGGCTCGGCCCGGGCGCGCCTCCTGATCTGGAGGGGAGGCGAGTGGGCGTGACCTGGCTGGCCCGCGCCTGCGGATCCTGTGCCTCCTGCGCCAGGGGGGAGGAGAACCTCTGCCCGCACGCCTCGTTCACCGGCTACGACGTGGACGGCGGCTTCGCCGTCCATGCGGTCGCCGATGCCGGCTTCGTCGTGCCGGTACCCGATCGCTTCGACGATGTGCGCGCGGCGCCTCTGCTCTGCGCGGGCGTGATCGGCTTCCGCTCGCTGCGCGTCGCCGGACTGCGCCCGGGCGAGCGCCTGGGGCTCTACGGCTTCGGCGCGTCCGCCCATCTGGCGATCCAGGTCGCGCACCACTGGGGATGCGAGGTCGGCGTGGTCACCCGCGGCGAGGAGCACCGCGGCCTGGCCGCTGCTCTCGGCGCCGCCTGGGTGGGCCATCCTGGGACGGCGCCCGAGCGACCCTTCGATCGCGCCGTGGTGTTCGCGCCTGCGGGCGACGTCGTGGTCGAGGCCTTGCGCGGCGTGCGGCCAGGCGGCGTGGTCGCCATCAATGCCGTGACGCTGGACCGCATACCAGAGATGCCCTACGCGGCGCTGTACGGTGAGCGCGTCTTGCGCACCGTCAGCCACCTGACGCGCGCCGACGCGGTGGGCTTCATGCGCTTGGCCGCACAGGTCCCCTTGCGCGTGGAGGCGGAGGCGCATCCGCTGGAGGCGGCCAACGAGGTGCTGGCGCGCCTGAAGCGACGCGAACTGCGCGCCGCGGCGGTGCTGCGGCCCTAGCCCGGCAGAGGGCCAGGCCTTCCTACGGGCGCCACTTGATCGTGCAACCCTTGGGAGGCGTGGTCGCCTTCGACGGAGCGCGGCCGGCCAGCAGCGCGTCGAGGGCGTCCCTCAGGTAGTGCTCGGTCACCGCCTCGGCGCGCTCGAAGTTGTCGTCGGGCGCTCCGTGGTAGCGCAGGACGCGCGCACGATCGAACAGGAAGATCTCGGGCGTGCGCGTCGCGCCGTAGCCCCGGGCGGCCTGCTGCGACTCGTCGAACAGGTAGGGGAAGGGGTAGGCCTTCTCCTGCGAGCGAATCTTCATGGCCTCGAATGAGTCGTCAGGGTACGCCACCGGATCGTTGCTATTGATCAGGACCAGCGACGCGCCTCTTCCGGCGTACTCGCGCTGGATCGCGATCAGCCTGTCCTCCCACGCCTTGACGTAGGGGCAGTGGTTGCACCAGAACACAACGCCCAGCACCGGTCGGTCGGCGAACTGGTCGGGTGAGACGCTCGAGCCGTCGGTTGCCGGCAGCGTGAAGTGCACGATCTCCTCGCCAATGGCCAGGGGCATGATCATCCTCCTTGGGTCTCCCGGCGGGCCGCCCGAAGAGCCCTCCGGAGCATGGTTGCCGTGGGCAGCGGCGAGAGCCGGTCGTCCTCCGTGCGATAGGTGCGGCAGGTCAGCACCGCGCCTCCCCGTGCACCCTCGGGTTGAAGGTCCTCGCCGTTGATGCGGACAGTGGGTGATCCTGGAAAGCCGTGGCGGACCGCGTCATCCTGCGAGGCGATGCGCACCAGTTCCACCCGGTCGGGGAGGCCTTCTTCGAGCATCACCTGCCGCAGCCGCTCCAGGGCTTCGGTGTGCGAGGGGCAGTCCTCCCAGTACAGGAACTCGATACGCACGGCGGTATTATCGCGCCGGGCAGTTCAGGCAGTGGTTCGTTATCTGCAGCGCGATCGTAGCGTCCACGCGCCCGAGCCCCACGAACTCCGACGAGGTGTCGGTGACGATCTCGCGCCAGAAGGGCCGGCCTGACACGCTCGCGAAGGCGAACCTGTTCGAAAGCTCGCCCCAGTCGTAGAACAGCGAGAGCTGGTGCAGGAGACCTGCTTCATCAGCCATGGCCGAGATCATGTACGGGCCGGGCCCCCCGCGCACGATCGAGGGGCGCTTGGGCGGGGACCACAGCCATCGGGCGATCGCCCGCCTCGAAGCGGGGTCCTTCAGGTTGGCAGCCTGGTTGTACCGAACCATGGTGTCGGTTACGATGTCCTGCCGGACGCCGCCTACCAGGGCGCGGCCTCCGGGGCGCTCCTCGACGATGAACACGTCCATGGTCGGCAAGAACTCAGCAGGCCTGGGCTCGGCCTCGACCAGATCGGTGACCGTTCGCCTGATCGAGCTCGCGAACGGCCGCAGCAGCAGCGGGATGTCGAGCCGGGTGAGCGTGGCCTTGCGTCGGCGGGGCTCGCCGGCCGCCGCGCGCGACTCGAGAATGGTGCCCGCGGCAAAGACGTCAATTCGCCCCGTGGTCATGTTGAAGATCATGCGCGCCGAGAAGTCCGCGGTCATGGTGTAGGGCTGCGGGTAGGGATCGGTGAGGATGCGCGCGATGAGCGTGTCTATCGAGAGTCCCTGGGCCAGGGACGGAATGGTCAGCACCAGGACGACGAGCGCTGTGAAGGCCAACCGGCATGAGCGGCGTCCCATTGCGGCAGTATTATAGCAGACGCCGGCCATATTGGTTCCAGTGCACCAGTTCCGCCAGCGGTTTGCGGCCCCTTCCGACGAGGACGCGCAGCGAGATCCGCTCCAGGCGCCCGCGCCCTCTCGGGTCGGGGTAGCCCAGGGCGATCGCCGTGGCCACCACAGGGCCTTCGGGTATGCCCAGCGCCGCGCGGGTCTTTGCCTCGTGGTGCAGCGTTACAGGGCACGAGGCCACCCCCATGCTCCATGCCGCCAGCATCATAGACTGCGCGCATCGCCCGGCGTCGAACATCTGGCCGCGGTCCTCAACCAGAACCACTACCGCGGCGGCGGACGACGCCAGGTGCGCGGCGAAGCGGCCGCACGCGGCAAGGCGCCGCAGCAGGTCGCGCTCGGTGACGGCGACGAACTGCCATGGCTGCCGGTTGCGCGCGCTGCCGGACCGCCGGCCGGCCTCCAGTATCCGTCGCAGGGCGTCCGGATCAATGGGCTGATCGGTGAACGTCCGCAGGTCGCGCTTGCTGACAACGCAGCGATAGAGGTCCATGCCCGGCTAGTTCGCGGGCAGCGGTGGCCGTGCCTGCTGGGGGCGCAACCCGGATGGGCACGCCCCTCCGCGAGTGGTACGATTGCGCCCGGAGGTCGGAATGCTGAAGCGCGGCGATGAGATCAGGGTGGTGGTGGACCGTCTCGCCTACGGGGGGAGAGGGGTTGGCCGCCTGGGCGGGCTGGTCGTGTTCGTGGCCGGCGCCGTGCCGGGCGATGTGGTGCGGGCGCGCGTCCTGCGCGCAAGGAGGTCCTACGTTGAGGCCGAGGTCGTCGCGGTCGAGGTCGCATCGAACGACCGCATCCAGCCACGCTGTCCTCACTTCGGCCCCTGCGGGGGCTGCATCTGGCAGCACATCGCCTACGCGGCGCAGGCCCGCGCCAAGGAGGCGATCGTTCGGGAGAGCCTGGCTCACCTGGGCGGCATCGTCGAGGCCGCCGTGCGCCCGATCGTGCCGGCGCCGGCCCCCTGGTACTACCGCAACAAGATGGAGTTCTCGTTTCATCCCGACGGTGTGCTGGGGCTCCACCGCCGTGGGGAGTGGAACCGGATCGTGCCAGTCGAGGCCTGCTTCCTGCAGTCGAGCGAGTCGGTCGCGCTCGTAGCCGCGGTGCGGGAGTTCGTTCGACGAAGCGGCCTGGCTCCCTACGATCCGAGGACCCACGCTGGGTTCCTGCGCTCGCTCGTGATCCGCGAGGCCAAAGGGACCGGCGACCGCCTGGTCGGACTGTTGACGTCAGTGGGACCGTTTCCGGCGTCGCGTGCGTTCGTCGAGGAAGTAGTTCAGACGGTGCCCGGGATCACCGGCGTCGTGCGGGGAGTGGTGACGGCGGCCTCCGACGGCGCCCCACCCTCGTCGGTCGAGACCCTCCACGGTAGCGGTTTCCTTGAGGAGCAACTGGCAGGCCTGCGCTTTCGGATCGGGCTCGATACCTTCTTCCAGACGAACACCGCGCAGGCCGCCAAGATGATAGAGCACGTGATCGAACGCGCCGGGCCGCTTGCCGGCGCCCGCGTGGTGGACCTCTACTGCGGGGTTGGCACCTTCGCGCTGCCGCTGGCACGTGCGGGCGCGCGCGTTGTCGGCGTCGAATTGGTGCGCGCCTCGGCGGATGCCGCGGCTGCGAACGCAGCCCTCAACGACCTGCACGGGGCAGAGTTCGCAGCCGGCGATGCGCGGCTGGTGCTCCCCGCGGTGGTCGCGTCGCATGGCGCGCCGGACGTGCTGGTGCTGGACCCACCCCGCGCCGGCGCCGGCGGCAAGGTCATGCGCAAGATAGGTCGAAGCGGCGCACGCAGGGTCATCTACGTGTCGTGCAACCCTACCACGCTCGCGCCCGACCTGAAGGAGCTCGCGCCGTTCGGGTACAGGCTGGTGGACGTACAGCCGTTCGACCTGTTCCCCCAGACGCACCACGTCGAGGCCGTCGCTACCCTCGAGCGCGACGCCCTAGGGTGAGCCCCGGCGCACGGACCACCGTCCGAAGAACTCGTCGTCGCTCATCTGCGCCTTGAGCCAGCGGTCGAGGACGGTCACGGAGACCGTGATTGTCGCCGCCAGGGAGCCGTCACGCCGCATCACCCGGACGGTGATGACATCGAGCGCCAGGCGGGGGTTGGCCGCCGGCGCAATGACGCGCACGACCTCGGGCCTCAGCGCAGAGGGCGTTCCATCCGTGCGCGTGCGGTAGGCGACCTGCGCGCCGCGCGCCCCGCCCGCGGCCCGGCGGTCGGTGATGACCACGGAGACCACCTGGAACCCCTGGCCTTCCAGGGCGCGCCGGTAGTCGCCGGCCAGGGCCCTGTCGAGATCGGGCCGCGGCGAGGGGACTTCCAGCGGTACCGCTGGTGCGCCCGCCGCTGAGGCGGCAGCGACGCAAGTGACCAGTAGCACCGTCTTGCCCCAAGCCCACCAGGTCATGCCGCGTGATTCGCCGCGGCGTGGGCGGATTCCTCACCCCTCGCGCCGCGTCAAGGTGCAGCGACGTCCGCGGGCAGGAGGCCCGGAGTCGGCCGCGAACGGATAGGCATGTCATCCGTGCACGTCCACCAGTGATCCACCAGGAGGCAGACACATGAGAGGACGCACAGTGACCTACATAGTTGTGCTTGTCGTCGTCGTGGTCGCGGCGCTGTTCTACATGTATCGCGGCCCCCGCCGGGCCACCGTGCCACCCGCCGTTCCGGAGCCGGCCGCGGCGCCCGCCGCGGTGGCTGACCTGGGCGGTCGGGAGATCAAGGTCGGCAGCGACACGACCTATCCGCCGTTCGAGTACGTGGACGAGAACAAGCAGATCATCGGTTTCGACCCCGATCTTCTGGCCGAGATCTGCAAGCGCGCAAACTGCAAGGCGGTATTCACGACGACCGCCTGGGACGGCATATTCGTGGCCCTGGATCAGGGGCAGTTCGACGCCGTGGCCTCGGGCGTGACGATCACTGAGGAGCGGAGCAAGACCCTTGACTTCAGCGAGCCCTACCTGCGCTACGGTCAGGTCGTCCTCGTGCGCGAGGACGAGGCGGCCGTCACCGGGGTTGACACCCTGACCGGCAAGAGGGTCGCGGTGCAGACCGGGACCACCAACGATGAGAAGGCCAGCGCCCTGCAGAAGGAGGGGAAGGTCGGTGACGTGCGCCGCTACGATAGTTTCGCGCTGGCGGTGAAGGCGCTCATCAACAAGGACGTGGACGCCGTCATCATTGACAGCTATGCCGCCGACGGGTTCATCAACGTGAACCCTGGCAAGCTCAAGAAGGTGGGCGAGCCGTTCACGAGCGAGGCCCTGGGGATCGCGATCAAGAAGGGCGATGCGGCACTCAAGCAGGCGTTCGATGCGGCCCTGGCGCAGATGAGGAACGACGGCACGCTCGACGCCCTCTACAAGAAGTGGTTCGTGGAGCGCGCGCCGACTCAGTAGGGAGCGCGTGACCACCGGTCACCCACCGTCCGCAGGCGGCCTCGGCGGCCACAGCAGGCTTGCCCCGTCCGCCCTCGAGCGGTTTCCCTGGTGGGTGCTCGTGCTGCTGACGGCGGGAGCCGGCATCGCCTTTGTGGTAGCCGGCTCCCGCGTCTATCAGGAGACCCTGGCCTTCCTGTGGGACGGGGTGCTTCTCACCCTGCGCCTGACGTTCGCGGCCTACGCGCTGGCCCTGGTGATCGGGCTGGTGGCAGGGCTGATGCGGCTGTCCCGGCGGCCTGTCATCAACACCGCGGCGACCCTGTACGTGGAGGTTGTGCGCGGGGTTCCCCTGCTCGTTCTGCTGATCTACATCGCGTTCGTGGCCGCGCCCCTTGTCTCGGCCGCGCTCTCCGGAGCCGCCCGGGCGTTGGGCTTCCACGGCGCGGCCGAGATCATTACCCGGCTCATCCGGAGCGACCTCAACAGGGCGATACTGGGTCTGGCGATCGGATACGGGGCGTACCTGGCCGAGATCTACCGCGCCGGGATCGAGTCCATTCCCAAGGGGCAGACCGAGGCCGCCCGCTCGTTGGGTCTCTCCTACGGGCAGGCGATGCGCTTTGTGATCCTGCCCCAGGCGCTGCGCGTCGTCCTGCCGCCGCTGGGCAACGACCTCATCGCGCTGCTGAAGGACTCGGCCCTGGCCTCGGCGATAGCCGTACCGGAGTTGACGCAGGCAGGCCGACTGCTCTCGGCCCGGACCTTCCGCGCCTTCGAGACCTATAACATGGTGGCGCTGCTCTACCTGATGATGACGCTGGTCGGGTCAGCGGGCGTCCGGGCGCTCGAGCGCTGGGCCAAGGCAGGCAGGTAGTCGTCCCCGACAGTGCGATCCCCAGGCGTCCTGGGCAGCCGGACCTACCCGGCCCGGCTGCTGCCTCCGCCGCCTCCGCCCCCGCCGCCTCCGCTGAAACCCCCGCCGCTGCCCGACGAACTGGACAGCGCGCGCGACAGGTTCTGGAAGTTCTGAAGCGACTTGGCCAGCGTCTCCAGCGACCCCAACCCGGCGAGCGCCTGCCCGCTGCGACCATCAGCCGAGGCGGCGCGCATCCAGATCGGATGGAACGCGCTCGTGCCGAACTCCGCGGCCACGAGCTTCAGGTTCTTGAGCAGCTCCTCGGCCACGCCCAGTGCCGTGGCGTACACGAGGTAGGTCTCCCACAGCGCGAGCAGGCCCGGCCCGGCTTCCTTCATGGCCGAGAAGTCGGCCATGAAGCGTCGGAAGGCTTCCCAGCGCTTGACCTCGAGGGCGGCCTCCGGGGTGCGGCGCGAGAGCGCCTTGACAGCCATGAGGACGAGCACCACGCCCACGGGAACGGCCGCGAACGCGGCGGCGCCCATCGTCAAGACGGAGGCCGCGATCATTGCGATGACCGTGCCCACGATGAACCGCACCTTGGCCCGCTCGCTGGCCGCGTCGTCCAGGCGGAAGTACTTGTGCTCGAACCACTTGCGCAGGTCAGGCCCCCATCCCTCGATGAAGCGCAGGAAGTTGCTCTTGCTCCCGGTGATGCGCTTGCCCCATGCCTCGATCTCGTCGCTGGTCACCTCGTCGTCCTTGCCGGCGTCGCGGAAGGCTGCCTCCAGGACCTTCACCTCGAACTCCTCGAGGGCCCGACCCCGGGCCGGACCCTGCGGCGCTTGCCCGGACAGGAGGTCGCGTCCCTTGTCGGTGAGCCGGTAGATCAGGTCGTCGTCGCGCAGCAGGCCCGTGCCCAGCAGCCCGCGCCCCTGCCGGTGCTCGATCTCGAGGTATCCGAGGCGTGCGGCCTCGAGCAGGGTGGCTGCGAAGCCCTGTGGCATGTCGGTGTTCCTGACACCCGACTGCGTGAGGATCGCGGGCACGACCGCGGGCGGGATCGCCCGCGGAGGCTCGCGCTCGTAGATCCCCTCGTAGGCCACCTGCGGCTCTCGGCCGTAGCGCGCGTATGTCCACGCGTATGCGCCGATGAGGCCTCCCGTAACAACCAGCGCCGCGGCCACGGCCGCCAGGATCCACAGCATCTGCCGCCGGTCTCCCTCGGACTGGCGGCGCTCGTCCGCGAGCAGGCTCTCGTGGCTTTGGCCCTCACGCAGCGCCGCGCGCGGGAAGAGCGCGGGATCCAGCAGGACCCGCACCTCGACGAAAGAGGTCTCGGGGATGTCTGACTGCGTGATCTCAGCACTCTTGTGGTCCTGGGCGATTCGGAGTTCACCCGGACGGGCCTTGCCGTGCACGAAGACCTTGAACAGGTTGGGGCTGGCCTCCGGCGCCCGCAAGGTGATCCTGACCCGTCCGATGGGCGCGTGGTCCCCCTCGATCGCCTGCCAGTAGAACTGCGCCACGTCGGCGTAGCGCTGCACCGCGCCCGAGATGCGGTACCGAATCCGAAAGCGCTTCGTGGTGTCCGCGGCGCTGTAGCTCCACCGCAGGACCTCCTCGGCCCCGTCGGAGGACTGCTTGAACATCATCGCCTCGCCGCTGTCGGCGTCCCAGACCCCGGCGTACCTGATGCCGTAGGTCCCGTACTGCCCGGCCGTCCTGCGCCGGATCTCCGCCCACGAGAACGATCCCTGGAACCGGAACGCGCGTATCTCCTCGACCTCCGCATCCCCGTCGGGGAGAAGGCGGAATAAGACATCAATCGCAGGGTGGTCGTAGGACTTGCCCCAGGCCTCGGCCGCGGGTCCGCCTACGGCCGCCAGGACAGCAAGGAGTACCAGGAGTGTTCTCATGATGCTGCCACGTTCGCGCCGTGCCGTCCGCTTTCCTGTGATCGGGCGAACGCCCGGGGCAGGTTGCCTCCGGTGCGGCCCGTCCCTATAATGGAGTCGCATCGCGTGCAACGCCACGACTGCCCGGGCGCTTAGCTCAGTGGAAGAGCGCCTCTCTGACGCAGAGGAGGTCGCAGGTTCAAGCCCTGCAGCGCCCACCACCCGGGAGTTCGGAAGGGAAGGTCGTTTGAGCTACCCGCCCAGATCGCGGGCGTAGGTGATGCTCATGGGCTGGGCGCGTCGGGCGGCCCCTGAGGCCAGCGACCTCTTGCCCAGCACGATCTCGAACTGCACGTCCTGCACCGAGGTCATCACCCGGAAGATCCCTTCGGTTACGAGATGCACCTCGGCTCGCAGCAGGTCTCGTGTCCTGGCTTGCGGGTTGGCGGGTTTGTAGGTGGCCGATTCCCAGACCATCATTACGGTCCGCTCGCCGTTCGCCATCCTGCTGGTGCGTACCGTTCCCTTGCCCAGGACGTTCTCGGCCAGGTTCCTGGCGATTGTGGCACGGTCCTCAGTTGCGAGGGCTGGAACCGCCGTTGCGGTCAGGAAGACGGATACCAGGGCGAGCGCCGTGGTGCACATGCCGGGCTGTTCGGTACGCCGGCGTGGACTCCTGCAATCCACGATGGGACTGCGCCTCTTGCAGCGACCTCTGGCCCGGCGAATTGACACCGCAGGATGGGGTGCCTAATATGACCCTGAAGACCGGCGACGACGAGGACGAGTACGCCGAGGAGCCGTTCTGGCCGCCCGGGGGCGGGTGGGACGAGAGAGGCAGGGTCCTGGCTGAGAGCCCTGCCGGACGGGCCGGCGGAATACCCCCTCTGAGCAGCGGACGAAGGGTGATCGCAGAGGCGATCATCGCCCAGGCCGCCGGGTGCGCCCGAGAACGCGCGATGAGCGTCTGGGAACGGCCGCAGAGGGCGCGGCGAAGTGGTCCCGGGCGGTTGCGAGGGTGGAACCGCGGCGCGCCCGCCCCTCACTGGGGCGGGCGCGTCTGTTTGCTGGCTTCCAGGAGCGCCATACGAGGGGAGGCAACGACGTGACCGGAGTGGGCCATGCAGGTCGGTTCGGAGGGCGTGTCCTGTTGGTGGCCGTCCTCCTGGCGATGACGATGGCAACCTCGGGCTGCCGGTCGGGTCCGCAGCCGGCGGCGCCGAGCGGCGGCGCAGCGACCCCGGCCGGACGAGCCGGCTTCGCGCGCGTCCAGCAGATCGAGGGCAGCGCCGAGTACAAGGCAGCGGTGGACCGGTTCATCGCGGAGAAGAAGAAGGCCGATCCGACGCTGCGCGAGCTGTCGCTTGACACCCCGTCCATCCTGCGCGCGGTTGTTCCGGATACCTGGGTAGAGCAGCCGGAGGAGGCGCGCAACCGGTGGGCGTTGGACCTGGCCGCGGGGTTCCAGAAGGTCAGGGTAGATGCGGGCATCCCGCCCGACGAGATGTTCATGCCCGTCGTCAAGGTCTTCTTGGTGGGCGGCGGCGTCGTGGCCGAGGTGTGGCGCCAGAACACGCGCCACTACCGCTAGGGGTGGTGTGGGGGGAGACGCGATGGAATTGATTCACGTCACGCTGCCGGGCGGCGCCAAGCACGAGGTGCCTGTCGGGATCACCGCCGGGGAACTCGCCGCGCGGTTTGGTCCCGACGGGGCGCTCGCGGCGTTGGTTGACGGACGACTCCGCGATCTCCGGTGGCGGCTCGACTCCGACGCGCGTGTCGAGTTCGTGACGTTCGACGATCCGGCAGGCCGCGAGGTGTACTGGCACTCGTCCTCGCACCTCATGGCGCAGGCCGTGAAGCAGTTGTTTCCCGGGGCCAGGCTGGCGATCGGGCCACCGATAGACGAGGGATTCTACTACGATTTCGACGCGGGGCGTCCGTTCAGCCCCGAGGATCTGGCTCGCATCGAGGCGCGCATGCGCGAGCTGGCCGAGGCCGACATGCCGATCGAACGCCTGGTGCTTTCCCGCGAGGAGGCCCGGCGGCTCTTCGAGGAGCAGGGCGAGGACTACAAGCTGGAGCTGCTCGACGAGATCCCTGATGGCGAGGTGGCCTTCTACCGACAGGACGGTTTTGCCGACATGTGCCGGGGGCCGCACGTGCTGAGCACGGGCGCCATCCGCGCCTTCAAGCTCCTGTCAACCTCCGGCGCCTACTGGCGGGGCGACGAGCGCCGCCCCATGCTGGCGCGCATCTACGGGGTTTCCTTTCCAACGAGTGAGCAGCTCGACGGCTATCTGCAGCGCCTGGAGGAGGCGCGGCGGAGGGATCACCGCCGGATCGGCAGGGAGCTGCGGCTGTTTCACCTCTCTCCCGAGGTGGGGCAGGGGTTGCCGCTGTGGCTGCCCAGGGGCGCGACGATCCGGCGCGTCATCGAGCGCTACATCGTGGACCTGGAGCTCGCGTCCGGCTACGAGCACGTCTACAGCCAGGAGATCGCCAGCACGCAGCTCTACAAGATGTCCGGGCACTGGGATCACTACCGCGAGAACATGTATCCCGCGATGAAGCTCGAGAGCGAAGAGCTGGTGCTCCGTCCCATGAACTGCCCGCACCACATCATGATCTACCTGCACGAGCAGCGCTCCTATCGCGATCTGCCCGTGCGGATCGCCGAGCTGGGCAAGGTGTACAGGTACGAGCGTTCCGGCGTCCTGACCGGGCTGCACCGCGTTCGCGGCATGCTGATGAACGACGCCCACATCTTCTGCCGCGCCGACCAGATCAAGGACGAGATCATCCGGGTGGTTCGGCTGATTCAGCGCGTGTACGCTGACTTCAAGATCACGAGCGGCTGGTATCAGCTCTCGCTGCGGGACCCGGCGGACCGCGAGAAGTTCATCCAGAACGACGCGCTGTGGGACCAGGCCGAGAGCATGCTGCGCGAGGCACTGGCTGAGCTGGGCGTCGCCTACCGGGAGGCCGTGGGTGAAGCCGCGTTCTATGGGCCCAAGATTGACGTGCAGGTTCCGACGGCGACCGGCAAGGACGAGACGCTCTCAACGGTCCAGCTCGACTTCCTGCTGCCCGAGCGGTTCGCGCTCGAGTACATCGGCGAGGACGGGCGGGCGCACCGGCCGGTCATGATCCACCGCGCGGTCACCAGCACCATGGAACGGTGGGTGGCGTTTCTGATCGAGACGTACGAGGGCCGGTTTCCCCTGTGGCTGTCGCCGGAGCAGGCGAGGATACTGCCCATCGCGGACCGGCATGCCGCCTATGCCGCGGCGGTGCTGGCGCAGCTTGAGGCGGCCGGAATACGCGCTAGCATTGACGGCACTAACCAGCGCATAAGCTACAAGATCCGCCAGGCGCAGGTGGATCAGATTCCCTACATGCTCGTCGTGGGGGACAAGGAGGCCGCATCCGGGGCCGTGGCCGTGCGTGGCCGCGCCGAGGGCGACCTGGGCCCGATTCCCGCACCTCTGCTAGTGAAGCGCCTAGCGGACGAGATCGCCGCCAAGGCCTAGCACACACCGCAATTCGCGCCGGCAGGGGCCGACCTCTTGTAGGGGAGGCTACTGCCGGTGCCTCTGCTTCGGGTGCTGCCGCCCATTGCCTGGGCTGCCATGGCGTTCGCGTTGGGCCTTCTGGCAGCCGATCGCTGGCCCTTGCCCTCCAGCGCAGCCTGCGCCCTGTGCGCAGCCTGCGCGGCAATGTGGGCCGGCGCGCTCCTGGCGCGCGCCGCGCGCGCCGGTGAGATCGCCTCACTCCTCTGTTTCGCCGGGCTCGCGTATGCGCAAGCCATCCTGCTCGCCGGCCTAGTGCCCTCGTGGCCGGCCGCCGCGGACGGCCGGTACATAGAGGCGCGCGGCGTCGTGGTGGCCCCGCCCGAAGCGGTTGGGCCGGGCTGGCGCGCGGTGATGCGCGTCCAGGCGCTGGAGCCCTGGCAGTCCCCACGCGCACCGCCGCTGCCGCCAGCAGGTGGAATGGTGAGGCTTGCGGGCCCAGGCCATCCTCCCTCCGCCGGGGTAGGCGCGGAGGTCCTCGTACGCGGACGCTTCCGCCTGGGGCGCCCTGCTGGGAACCCCGGGGAGCGCGCCGAGCTCGAAGCGCTGCGACGCAGGGGACTGCTGGGCGTGATCCGTGTTTCCCCAGGGGGCGGGATCACGGTGCTTCGCCCGGGTACGTGGTCGGTGCGCGGGGCCGTGGCCGCGCTGCGCGAGCGCGCGGTCGCAGGGATCTTGCGGGCGCTTCGCCAGCCTCACGGCGGCCTGCTGCTCAGCCTGCTCCTTGGCATCGAGAACCATCTCCCGCCCGAACTGTACCAGGCGTTCTCGCGCGCCGGGCTGGTTCACCTGATGGTGGTCTCGGGCGCGCAGGTGGCGATCGTCGCCGCTGCCTGCGCATGGGCGGTTCGCATGGTGGGTCTGCCGCTGCTCCCGTCCGCGGCCGCAGGCATCCTGGGGGTGGGCCTCTTCGCGCTGCTCGTTGGCTGGGCGCCCTCGGTGGCGCGGGCCGCGATCATGACGTTCACCGGCCTGGCCGCCGCGGTCGTGGGGCGCGGACCCGACCGCGCGGCGACGCTGGGGGCGGCCGCGCTCGTGCTCATGGTGAGCCAGCCGCGCGTGCTCTTCGACGTCGGTTTCCAGCTCTCGTTCGCGGCTACGTGGGGCCTGCTCTACGTGGCGCCGGTGCTGCGCCCCGGCCTGAACCGGCTGGGACCGCTGGTGGCGCCGGCGCTTGCGGCCACGCTGGGCGCGCAGATCGCGGTGGCGCCCCTGCTCGCCGCCCACTTCCAGGTGCTGCTCGTTGCAGGCGTCCTTGCCAACGCCCTGGTCCTACCGGTGATCGCCGCGCTGGTCCCGGTTGGCCTAGCGCTCCTGGCGGTGGCGATCGCGGTGCCTGCGCTCGGGGATCTCCTGCTCGGGACGCTGCTCCTGCCGCTGGACGCCGTTCTCTGGATCGGCTCGCGCTTCGGAACGCTTGGCTGGGCCGTGGTGCCGATACCGGTCGTATCCCCGGCTGCTGCAGCGGTCATGTACATGTACCTGGGGGCCTGGGTGGCTGCGCTGTCGGGATCCTGGCGGCCGCGCCGCGCGCAGGTGCTGGCGCTTGTCGGGGCCGGAGCCTGCTCGCTTGCGCTCTGGTGCGCGGCGGGCCTTCGTCCGCCGGATGGACTCGTGGTCATGGTGCTAGACGTGGGACAGGGCGACGCCATCCTGGTGCAGAGCCCGGCCGGTCGCGCCGTGCTGCTCGACGGAGGTGGCGGCCCCGGAGACGCGCGGTCAGGATGGGATGTGGGCCTGATGCGCGTCGTGCCGGCCCTGCGCCGGATGGGCGTGCGCCGGCTCGATGCGGTGATCGTCACTCACGCCCATGATGATCACGTGGGAGGACTGGCCGCCATTCTGACGAACATCCCGGTCGGACTCGTGCTGGGCCCGGGTGTTGCCCAACCTACCCCTGCGTATGCCCGCTTCATCCAGATTGCCGAGGCCAGGCGGGTTGCCCATCGCAGTGTGAGGGAAGGTGTGCGCCTCGACCTGGGAGCGGGGGTGGGGCTGGCGATCCTCCATCCGTGCGATCCGGCTCCTCGCCTTGAGGGTGAGGCGGCGCACGCGGACGCGGCGGTGGCCCGAATCACCTACGGCGCGACGGCGGCGCTGCTGACAGCCGACGTGGAGGCAGGGGTCGAGCGTCATCTCCTGGATCGGGGGGTTGTGCTGAGCAGCCAGGTGTTGAAGGTGGCGCACCACGGCAGCCGCACCTCGACCACGCCGGAGTTCGTGGCCGGCGTGCGGCCCAGCGTCGCCGTGATCTCGGTGGGGGCCGACAACCGCTTCGGGCATCCCCACCCCGGCACACTGGCAACGCTGGAGGCCGCGGGCGCAACGATCTACCGCACGGACAGGGACGGCGCCGTGACGCTTCACAGCGATGGGGTCCGTTGGCAGGTAACCACGATGAGGAGCCGCGCAGGTGCAGCAGGGCGCTAGAGCGCCAATCCTGATCATCGGCGAAGAGGAGTACCTGGCCGAGGCGACGCTGGCGCGGCTGCTCGATGAGGCGCTCGCGCCCGCCGACCGGCAGCTCAACCTGGACGTACTCGACGCCTCGACGCCCCTGGGCGAGCTGCTGACCCGGCTGGACACGGCGGCGTTCTTCGGCCCCCGCCGCGTGGTCGTCGTCCGCCGCATGGAGGCGATGCGCGAGGCCGACCACGAGGGGATGATCGCCTATCTCGAGCGAGGCGACAGCCCCACCACCGGCATCTTCATGGCGCGCGAGATGGACCGGCGCCGCCGGCTCTTCCTGACGTTCAAGCGCGTGGGAGCGGTCATAGAGTGCCGCCCCATACCCGCGCGCGACAGGCCTGAATGGGTGGAGAAGCTGTTTGCGGCGGAGGGCAAGCGTCCGGGACCGGGTGTGGCGGAGCGGCTGGTGGCAATATCAGGGGGTAGCCTGCGAGACCTGCACAACGAGGTGGCGAAGGTGGCCGCCTACGTCGGCGAGCGCCCGGAAGTGAGCACGGCGGACGTGGAGGCGATCGCGAGCCAGATGGGCGAAGCCTCGATGTTCGTGCTGGTGGACGCGGTGGGCGGGGGAGACGTGGCCGGTGCTCTTCGCGCCCTGCACGACAACTTGGAGACGCACGAGCCGCTTCAGGTGCTGTTCATGATAGCCCGGCAGTTCCGCCTGATCGCCCGCGCGCAGGCCGCCGTGGGGGACCGCTCGTCCGAGGGCCTGGCCGCGCGCCTGGGCGTGCCGCCATTCGTCGCGCGCAAGATCGCAGAACAGGCACGCGGTTATAGGGCCGACCAGTTCGCGGGGATCTTCGGCGTGCTCGAGGCCGCGGACCGCGCCGTCAAGTCAGGGAGCGCTCCGCGCCTCGCCCTGGAGACCCTGATCGTCAACCTCGCCGGCCGCAGGTCTCCTGCGGCGCAGCGGTGGGCTCCTCCCCGGGGCTAGCCGGGCTTGCCCGAGGCGCGGCGCATCATGCGAGACTTCCTGCGGGCCGCGGTGTTGGGATGAATCACACGGCGCGCCGCGGCCTTGTCAAGGGCGGACTGCGCCCCCGCGATCGCCTCCGGGCTGGTCCCACCGCGCACGAGCGACTTGACCCTGGACTTGACGGAAACGTTGGCCCGGGCGCGCCTGGCCGACTTCCGCAGGTGCTTGAGTCCGGACTTGATACGCTTGGCCACTCCAATCCCTCCGGCCGCCGCGCATCAGGCGCGGCAGTCCTGGGCGATTCTAGCACGCCGGTACCATCGTCACAAGTCGCCGCGCGAGGGCGCCGATCTTGAACGGGCGGGTACCGCAGCGCCTTGCGCACGCGGCCACGCTCATAGCCGGCGCCACGGTGGGCAGCCGCGCCCTGGGGCTGATACGGGAGATAGTCGTGGCCGCGCTGTTCGGCGCCTCCGATGAGCGCGCCGCCTTCGTGATCGGATACTACGTCCCGTTCTTCGTCCAGCGTCTTCTCATCGGCGGCACACTCAGCATCGTGTTGATCCCGGCCATATCCGACGCCGTCGCGCGCGGGGATGAATCAGAGGTGCGCCAGGTCTCCTCGCGGCTGTTCGCGCTCGTCGTGGCGTTCGGTGTGGGGATGGTGGCGGCCGGACAGATCGCCGCGCCCGCGCTGGTCCGCCTGGCTGCGCCTGGCTTCGCTGCTGATCCAGCGCAGTTCATCCGCACGATCGCGCTGACCAGGATCAACTTCCTGGCGATGTTCTTCCTGGCCCTTGCGGTGTTCGCCACGGCATACCTGCAGGCGCTTCGCAGGTTCGCCGCGCCGGCGATGGCCCCGCTGGCCTTCAACCTCACCATCATCGCCGGGACGGTTCTACTGGGTCCGCGCATGGGGATTGCGGGGCTGGCCGCCGCCTGGGTGGCTGGGACCGCCGTTCAGTTCCTGGTGCAAGCGCCGGCTCTGCACGCGGCCGGGTTTCGCTACCGCCTGGGATTCGACTGGTCGCACCCCGTCATCCGCACGCTGCTCCGTCTGGCGCCCCCGGCGATGCTGGGTCTGGCCATCGTGGAGATCAACGCCTATGTGGGCAGGTTCCTGGCCTCGCTCCTCCCGGTTGCCTCTGGCGTGAACGCGGTTGCGGCGCTCGACTACGCCTATGAGATGGTCCAGGCGCCGGTGGGTGTCCTGGCGATATCCGTGGCGACGGTGCTCTTTCCCGGGATGAGCCGGCTCGCCGCCGCCGGCGATCGGGTGGCGCTGCGCGAGATGGCATCGCTCGGACTGCGCAGTCTCTTGTTCCTGACGGCCCCGGTGTCGCTGTGCCTCATTGTCTTTGCCCGTCCGCTGGTCCAGGTCGTCTTCGAGCGCGGCGAGTTCGGGCCGCCGGCGACCCTGGTGGTGGCTGCCTGTCTGGCTGCCTACGCGGTGGGCCTGGTGCCGGTGGCGGCATACTACGTCGTCACCCGGACCTTCTACTCCCTCAAGAACATGCGCACGCCGGTGGCCATCGGCGCGGCCATGGTGCTTCTAAACGCGGTGCTGGCCTACGCGTTCATGCGCGTGGTGGGCGTGGCAGGGATCGCCCTGGCATCCGCCGCGGTGGCCTTCGCGAACGTGGGGCTGCTGCTCTGGATGCTGGCGAGGGATCTGGGGCCGCTGGGGGCAGGGCGGATTGCCCGGTCTGCCGCGCGCGTGCTGGCCGCGGCCCTGGCCGCGGTGTGGGTGGGATGGATGATCGCGCAGCGCGGCCTGATAGATGGACGCGTGACGGAGCGCGCCGACCTGCTGCTCATAGCGGCCGGCCTTGGGGCGGCGGGAGTCACGTACCTGATCGTGTGCGCCTTGCTGCGCGCGGAGGAACTGAATCTGGTGCGCGGCCTTCTGCGGCGCGGAGAGGCTCGCCCTGTTCCTTGACACCCCAAAAACGCCGATGCTACGCTGAGAGCGCTCGCTGGCACTCAGGGCAGACGAGTGCCAGCCTCAGGTGGACGCATGCTCAGACTTGACGCCCGCAGGCGAATCCTGCTCCGCACGGTCGTGGAGGAACACGTCCGCACGGCCGAGCCCGTGGGCTCAAGGCACGCCGCCCTGCGGGGGCGGCTGAGCGTGAGCCCTGCCACGATCCGCAGCGCGCTGGCCAGCATGGAGGAGTTGGGCCTGCTGACGCACCCGCACACCTCCGCCGGCAGGATCCCCACGGACTGGGGGTACCGCGTCTACGTTGACATGCTGCCGAAGGCCGACCCGCTTGGGGGCCCGGCCACCGAGAGCATTCGCCGCCGGCTGGGCGCCCCGGACGAGGAGCCCGGTGGTGTCGTGGGCGAGGCCGCGCGGCTGCTCGCAGGCATGACCGGCTACGCGTCGGTCGCGGCGGCCCCCAGGATGCAGGCGCAGGCGTTCGCGTCGCTGCATCTGGTCCCGATGGGTGAGCGTCGCGCCCTGGCCGTGATAGCGGCCGACTCGGGCGCGCTGCTGGGACACCCGGTCGAGCTCCCGGACGGGGTCGCGCCCGACGACCTTGAGCACCTGTCGAGGGCGATCACCTACCGCCTGCGGGGCACCAGGGTGGCCGACCTAACCTATCAGCGGCTGGAGCAGGTGCTGGGCGAGGCCTCGCGCCAGCACCGCTGGCTTGAGGAGGTCAGGGCCTGGTTGCTGCGCGACCTGGCAAGGAGCGCCCGGTCGCAGATCCGTGTGGCCGGTGCGCGTCACCTCCTGGCCGAGCCGGAGTTCAGGACTCCGGACCGGGCCACCCGGCTGTTCGAGATCCTGGAGAACGAGCCGCTGCTCGAGCGCGTGCTCTCCTCGGTACCCGAGCAGGGCGTGTGGATCTTCATCGGGCAGGAGAATCAGCTCGAGCAGCTGCGTCTGTGCAGTCTGGTCATGACGGCCTACCGCGCGGGCGAGCAGCGCTGCGGTACGATCGGCGTGATAGGGCCCACCAGGATGCGCTACCGCAGCACGGTCGCCGCAGTGCGTCACGTTGCCGAGGGTCTCAGCGAGGCAATGAGGTCGTCGGCCTAGGCCGGCGGCTTTCTTCAGGCGGGCATATCAGCACAGATGACTTCCGGAGACACCAGGGACCTCTACGAGATACTGGGCGTTGACCGCCGTGCCACGCAGGACGAGATAAAGCAGGCATACCGCCGCCTCGCGCGTGAGACGCATCCGGACGTCCGGCGCGACGATCCCCTGGCCGGAGAGCGGTTCAAGGACGTGAACGAGGCCTACGCGGTGCTGAGCGACCCGGTCAAGCGGAGCCAGTACGACCGGTTTGGCTTCGTGGGATCAGAGCCCGGCCCGTTTGGGGGCGGTGTCGGTCCTTTCGAGGACCTGTTCGAGATGTTCTTCGGCGGTCGCGGCAGGGCGGCAGGGTCCGAGCGGGAAGGGCCTGTGCGCGGCGCCGACATGCGCTACGATCTTGAGGTTACACTGGAGGAGGTCGTCTCGGGCGCGGAGCGACGGATCGCGGTGGAACGCCTCGAGACGTGCCCGGCCTGCTTCGGTACCGGCTCCGAGCAGGGCTCGAGCCCGCAGCGCTGCCCGTCCTGCCATGGCACCGGGGAGGTCCGCCACGCCGCCCGCACGATCTTCGGTCACCTCACGCAGGTGGTGACCTGCGGGCAGTGCAGGGGGACAGGCACGTACATAGCCCATCCGTGTGCGAACTGTCGAGGCGCGGGTCAGTCAGAGGCCAGGCGGGAGATCACGGTTACGATCCCTGCCGGCGTAGAGGACGGCATGCACCTGCGCCTGGCCGGCGAGGGCGAGGCCGGGGTGCGCGGGGGCGGACGCGGCGACCTGTTTGTCGTGGTCCACGTCGCGCCGCACCGGGTGTTCGCCCGGCGCGGGCGCGACCTCTATCGGGACCTGGAGGTCACCGTGACGCAGGCGGCGCTGGGCGCCGAGATCGAGATAACGGGTCTCGACGGACCGGTCTTCGCGACGGTGCCCGCCGGCACGCAGCCGGGCGCGACGATCACGGTCCGTGGCAAGGGGCTGCCCGATCTGCGCGGCGGCCGGGGCGGGCTGCACCTGTCTGCCCGGGTCACGATCCCGACGCATCTGACACCGCAACAGCGGGCGCTGCTCGAGGAGCTGGCGCGCCTGGGCGGCGAGCGCCAACCCGAAGACAAGAAGCGATCGGGCAGGCGCAAGCCGATTCTCAAGAAGATGAAGGACCTGCTCGAGCAGGTCTGACCGGCAGGCTGCCGTCTTGCGCTGGATCGAGATCTCCCTCGAAGTGCCGCGCTCGGATCTTGAGGCAGCGGGTGACTGCCTGCTGCGCTGTTGCCCGTCCGGGCTCTGTGAGGACAAGGCCCGGGGAGGAAGCCGCCGGATCCTGCGCGCATACCTGCCCTGTACGAGGGCCGGCCGCGCTGCCCTCACCCGGCTCTGGCGCGAGCTAGAGCGCCGGGTGGGCTCAGCCGCCCCGGCGACGCGCGTGGTGGACGACGCGGATTGGACCGGCGCGTGGCACAGATACGCCAGACCGGTGCGGGTCGGCCGTCTCGTGGTGACGCCGACACGGACGCGGCCGCAGGCGCTCCCCGGGCAGGTGCTGGTGCGGCTCGACGCCGGTCAGGCCTTTGGCAGCGGAGAGCATCCCACGACGCGGCTCTGCCTGGCCGCGGTGGAGCGGCATGTCACGGGAGGGGAGACGGTGCTCGATCTGGGCACCGGCTCAGGCATCCTGGGCATAGCGGCCGCCCGCCTGGGCGCGCGGCGCGTGCTGGCGATAGACGACGATCCCATCGCCACTTCCGTGGCGCGGGCCAACGCGCGCGCGAACGGCGTGGCGCACAGCGTCACGGTGCGCCGGGCGCGGGGCCTGGGGCGCGTGCGTCTGCGCGCGGACCTGATCGTGGCGAACCTCACGGCCGAGCTTCTGGTCGGAGTCCTTCCCCACGTTGTGCGGTGCCTGGCTCCGGGCGGCCGCTTCGTGGGGAGCGGCTTCGGCCGCGCGCGCGTCGCGGAGGTTAGTCGCCTGGTCAAGGCGGCCGGCCTGCGCTTGGGGAGGATAGAGGCGCTACGGGGCTGGTGCGCCGTGCACGCTGTGCGCGGCGTAGCGAGGAGGTCCTGATGCGGCGCTTCTACGCGCCGCCACAGGCGCTCGATCAGGAGTCCTTCGCCTTCGCGCCGCGCGAAGCCCACCACATCGCAAGGGTGCTGCGGCTGCGGCCCGGCGCCAGGCTGGTGGCCTTCGACGGGCAGCGCGAGGCAGAGGTGGAGATTGTCGAGGCCGGTCGGTCCGGCGTGGTTGCCCGGCGCGTAGCGGCGCCCTGCGTGGCGCGGCGGCCGGTGGACATCGCGCTGCTCCAGGGCGTGCCGCGCGGCGCCAAGATGGACCTGATCGTGAGGATGGGCACCGAGATAGGCCTGTCGAGCATCCACCCGGTGCTGACGGACCGCACGGTGACGGAGCCGGGTTCGTCGCGCCTCGACCGCTGGCGCCGGGTAGCGCTGGAGGCGGCCCGGCAGTGCGGGCGGGCCGACAGCCCCGAGATATGCGCCCCTGCGCGTCTTGAAGCGGCGCTGGCCGCCCTGGCCCCGGTGGACCTGTTCGTCGTGCCCTGGGAGGATGAGGCGCGTCCCATAGGCGTGGTGGCGTCGGGATGCGCGTTCTCCTCGGCCGCCATCTTGATCGGACCCGAGGGCGGGCTCACCCCGGCCGACGTCGCCGCGGCGCGCGCCGCGGGAGGGCACACCGTCTCGCTCGGCGCGCTGCTCCTGCGCACCGAGACCGCCGGGCTGGTTGCCGCCGCCATGCTGCTGTACGAGCGCCTGCTGCGCCCCAGGGCCTGAAGCCCTCCCGACACCCGAGAACCTGCTACCTGGGGCTTGCACATTCATGCATCATGGTGTATAAAGATTACATGGGGACACGAGTCAGCATCATAGGCGCATCCGGATACGGCGGCGGAGAGCTGGTCCGCTTCCTGGTCGGCCATCCCAGCGCGACGCTCGTCCACCTGACGGCGGAGAGCCGCAAGCTGGAGGCCTACGGCGAGGTCTTTCCCAACCTGCGCGGGTTCGTGGCGCACTCGACAGAGGAAGCCGACCTCGAGGCCATCGGCGCCGATTCCGACGTCGTGTTCATCGCGCTGCCCAACGGGATCGCGATGACAATGGTCCCCAGGCTTCCCCCGCGCGTGAAGGTGATTGACCTGGGCGCGGACTTCAGGTTCCGCGATCCGGCGACCTACGCCAGGTGGTACAAGGCCGAGCATGCCTGCCCTGATCTGCTCGGCGAGGCGGCCTACGGCCAGCCCGAGCTGCACCGCGACCGCATCAGGATGTCCCGCGTGGTAGGCAACCCCGGCTGCTACCCGACGGCCGCGCTGATCGCCATTGCCCCCTTCCTCAAGGCCGCCGCTGTGCAGCCCGGGGACATCATCGTGGACGCCAAGTCCGGTGTGTCAGGGGCCGGGCGGGGCGCGTCGCTGGGTACGCACTTCAGCGAGGTCAACGAGAACGTGAGGCCGTACAACGTCGTGGGACACAGACACACACCCGAGATCGAGCAGGAACTCTCAGGAGTCGCCGGCGCGCCTGTCTCGGTGGTCTTCACGCCGCACCTCATCCCCATGACCAGGGGCATCCTCGCCACGGTATACATGCGGCCGGCGCGCGCGCTCGACACCGCGGAGGCCGAGCAGATCCTCGTTGACGCCTATGCCTCGGAGCCGTTCGTGCGTGTTCTGCCGGGCGGAATCCCCGAGACCAAGGCCACCTGCGGTTCGAACTACTGTGATGTGGCCGTGCGCGTGGACACGCACGCCGGCGCGGTCATCGCAATGGCGGCGCTCGACAATCTCGTGAAGGGCGCCGCCGGCCAGGCGATTCAGAACATGAACCTGATGTGCGGCTACCCGGAGGACGCAGGGCTGCGGGAGCCGCCTCTCTATCCCTAGGCAGTTCCGGGATGACACACGGCCGGACCATGCGGCCGGCTGCGGGAGCGTGACCACGATGCAGGCAGGCGAGCATGTGACCTCGATAGACGGCACCGTGACCAGTCCGCGCGGTTATCGGGCGGCCGGGATCCACTGCGGCATCAAGGCCAGCCAGCCCGACCTGGCGCTGGTGGTCTCTGATCTCCCGGCCGCGGCGGCCGGGACGTTCACCCAGAACAAGATGCGCTCGGCGCCGGTCGCCCTCAGCGAATCCAGGCTCGCATCGGGGCGCGCGCAGGCGGTGCTGGTGAACAGCGGCAACTCCAACGCCTGCACCGGGCCCCAAGGGAATACGGATGCGCTCGCCATGACCGCGGCCGCGGCCGCCGCGCTGGGCGTGCCCGAGGACATGGTGGTGGTGGCCAGCACCGGCGTCATAGGCCGCCCGCTTCCGATCGAGCGCATCGTCGCCGGGATCCCGGCGCTGGTCGCGGCGCTAGGCCAGGATGGCATGACCGCGGCCCACGCTATCATGACCACCGACGCGTTCCCCAAGACCGCGGGCGTTCAGGTTGACCTGGGCGACGGGGTCGCGACAATCGGCGGGATCGCGAAGGGTGCCGGTATGATCCACCCCAACATGGCCACAATGATCGCTGTCATGACGACCGATGCTCCCCTGGGAGCGGGTGCGCTCCGAGTGGCGCTGCGTGGCGCCGTGGACCGCTCCTTCAACTGCATCAGCGTGGACGGCGACACCAGCACCAGCGACAGCGTCTTCCTGCTCGCCAACGGCGCCGCCGGCATCTCCCCGCTGGCCGAAGGCAGCCCGCGCTTCGAGGCCTTCCGGGCCGGCCTGACCGAGGTGGCGGGCCGGCTCGCCCGGCTCATAGTCAAGGACGGCGAGGGGACCACGCGCGTGATAGAGGTGGTGGTGGCGGGGGCGGCCTCTGACGCCGACGCCCGCCGCGCGGCAGGGGCCGTGATGACCTCGCCCCTGGTCAAGACCGCGTTTCACGGCGCCGAGCTCAACTGGGGCAGGATCGCCGCGGCGCTGGGGCGCAGCGGCGCACAGGTCGCACCCGACCGCCTGGGCATCGCCATCGGCGGCGTCTGGGTCGTGCGAGGGGGCGTGGGCATTCTTCAGGCCTATCCCGATGCCGAACCCCTCGTCAGGGCGCCCGAGGTACGCGTGACGATTGATCTTGGCCTGGGAGACGGCTCCTTCACGGGCTGGACCTGCGACCTCTCGGAATCCTACGTGAGGATCAACAGCGGGTATCTTTCGTGAACGACGAGGAGGAACAGGGGCCGATGCCACCCATTGAGCCGGCGGAAGAGGGGAAGATGATAGCCCTTGGGCTGCGCTACGCAGCGGCCTGGCGCGGCAGGACCGTGGTCGTGAAGTACGGCGGGAGCGTGCTCGACGCCGGAAGCGCCGGTACCGTTGTTGAGGACCTGGTGCTCCTCAAGGGCGCCGGCGTCAACCCGGTGCTGGTGCACGGCGGAGGGCCCGAGATCACACGCATGCTCGAGCGGCTGGGCAAGGAAACGCGGTTCGTGCAGGGCCTTCGCGTGACCGACGCCGAGACCATCGAGATCGTCGAGATGGTCCTGGCCGGGCGCGCCAACAAGGCGTTGGTGACGATGATCTCCACGGCCGGGGGCAGCGCGGTCGGGCTCTCGGGCAAGGATGCCGGCCTCCTGCGGGCCCGCCGCCTCGAGTCGCCCGAGGGCCTGGGGTACGTCGGCGAGGTGGTGGCGGTTCAGGGAGGCATCATCCAGACGATCAGCGACGCCGGGCACATCCCGGTTGTCGCCTCGGTCGGGATCGGCGAGGTTGGGGAGAGCTTCAACCTGAACGCCGACCACGCGGCCGGCGCCCTCGCGGCGGCGCTGGGCGCGAGCAAGCTGGTCATTCTGACCGATGTGCCCGGCGTCATGCGCGCGGGTCCGGGCGCGCCGGAGCTGCTGTCCACCCTGTCCGTGGAAGAGGTCCGGCAGTTGATGAGCGACGGCACGATCTCGCGCGGCATGATTCCCAAGGTGGAGGCCTGCCTGAACGCCCTCGACGGTGGGGTGCCGAGCGCCCACATCATAGGAACCGGTGTGCCGCACGCGCTCCTGATCGAGCTGTTCACCGAGTCCGGCATTGGCACGATGATCACATCGCAGGCGGGGTGAGGTATGACCACCGAGCAGACGATTGCCCTGACGGCTCAATACCTGATGCCGACCTACCGCCGCGCGCCGGTGGCCTTCTCTCACGGCGAGGGCGTGTGGCTGGTGGATCTCGAGGGCAGGCGATACCTTGATTTCATCGGCGGTATCGCCGTCAGCGCGCTGGGGCATGCCCATCCGGAGCTTGTGGCCGCGATCCAGAACCAGGCCGCCAGGATGCTGCACGTCTCGAACCTGTTTCACATAGCCGAGCAGGCGCAGTTGGCGCAGTGGCTTGTCGAGCACTCGGCCTGCGACCGCGCCTTCTTCTGCAACAGCGGGGCCGAGGCCAACGAGGCGGCGATCAAGCTCTCGCGCAAGTGGGGAAAGCGTGACGGCGCGAACCGCTACGAGATCATCGTGGCCCACCAGTCCTTCCACGGCCGCACGATGGCTACCCTGGCCGCGACGATGCAGTCCAAGTACCAGGAACCGTTCAACCCTCTCCCGCCAGGATTCGTGCCAGTGCCGTTCAACGACCTGGAGGCGGCGCGGGGGGCCGTCACGGACCGCACCTGCGCCGTGTTGCTCGAGCCGATCCAGGGCGAGAGCGGGATCCAGCAGGCGACCCCCGAGTACCTCGCCGGGCTGCGTGCCCTGTGCGACGAGCGCGGGCTGCTCCTCATGCTGGATGAGGTGCAGACCGGGATCGCGCGCACCGGAACCCTGTTCGCATATGAGCAGTACGGCATCACGCCCGACGTGCTGACCCTGGCCAAGGGGTTGGGGGGAGGCTTCCCCATCGGGGCGATGCTGGCCAGGGAGTCGGCGGTAACGTTCGCGCCCGGCGATCACGGCAGCACCTTCGGGGGCAACCCGCTGGCCTGCGCCGCAGCCATGGCGGTGCTCAGGGTGATCTCGCGCGAGCGCCTGGCCGAGCGCGCCGCCCAGATGGGCGCGCTGTTTGCGGCGGGCCTGCAGGGGTTCGTGGACGCGGGCCTAGCCAAGGCCGTCCGCGGGCGAGGGCTGCTGCTGGCGCTCGAGTTAGAGGGCCAGGCCGCCCCGGTTGTGGACGCGTGCCGCGCCGCCGGTCTGCTCACCAACGCCGTGGCGCCCACGGCGCTGCGCTTCGCGCCTCCGCTCGTCGTGGATCGAACCGAGATCGAGCAGGCCCTGGAGATCCTCGGCCGCGTGCTGTCGGCGGCCCGAGAGCCCAAGCAGGCCGAGGCGCCGCCCGGCTAGCGTCGGGGACGCGGACCAAAGAGGGAGGAGCATCGAGATCATGAGCATGAAGATCAAGAAGGCGGCGTTGGCGTACTCGGGAGGGCTTGACACCTCGGTGGCCATACCGTGGCTGCGCGAGACCTACGGGTGCGAGGTCGCGGCGGTGATCGTGGATGTGGGCCAGGGCGAGGACCTCGACGCGATCCGCGCCAAGGCCCTGGCGAGCGGCGCATCGTCGGCGCACGTCGTGGATGTGCGGCAGGCCTTCGTGACCGACTACATCGTGCCCATGGTGCAGGCAGGCGCGGTCTACGAGGGACGTTACCTCCTTGGAACGGCGCTGGCGCGGCCACTGATCGCGCAGACGCAGGTCGAGGTCGCCCTCGCCGAGGGTGCCGATGCCCTAGCCCACGGATGCACCGGCAAGGGCAACGACCAGGTCCGGTTCGAGCTGGCGTATCAGGCGCTCGCTCCGCACCTGCCGGTCATCGCCCCCTGGCGCGAGTGGAGCATCCGGTCGCGCGAGCAGGCGATAGCGTACGCCGCGGCTCACGGCGTGCCCGTGCCGGCGACCGCGGCCAAGCCTTACAGCGTGGACCGCAATCTGTGGCACTGCAGCAGCGAGGGGGGCATACTGGAGGACATCTGGGCCGAGCCGCCGCACGACCTCTACCAGTACACGTCCGACCCCCGCACGGCGCCGGATGAGCCCCAGTACGTGGAGATCGAGTTCGAGCGCGGCTGCCCGGTTGGGCTCGACGGCGTTCGGCTCGCCCCGCTTGCGGTGATGGAGCGCCTCAACGCGCAGGCCGGCAAACACGGCATCGGCCGCGTGGACATCGTGGAGAACCGGCTGGTGGGGATGAAGGTCCGGGGCGTCTACGAGACGCCCGGCGGGACGGTGCTGCTCGCGGCCCACCGCGACCTCGAGGCGATAGCGATCGAGCGCGACTGCGCCCACCACAAGCTTCAGTTCGCGCAGCGGTACGCCGAGCTGATCTACTACGGCCAGTGGTTCTCCCCGCTGCGGCAGGCCTTCGACGCCTTCGTCGCCTCGACGCAGCGGACCGTCAGCGGCACCGTGCGGCTGCGCCTGTTCAAGGGCAGCGTCCTCGCGGTGGGACGGCGGTCGCCGCACTCGCTCTACAACCCCGAGCTGGCGACCTTCGGCGAGGACTCGGTGTACGACCAGCGCATGGCTGCGGGTTTCATCAACCTGTGGGGCCTGCCGACAAAGGTCTTCGCGCAGGCCAACCCGCACCTGGTGCGGAGCCGTGGCGGATAGACCGGCTGAGCACGACGCGTCGTACCTGATGTGGGGAGGGCGGTTCAGCGAGCCCCCGGACCCCCGCGTCGCGCCGCTCCTCACCTCGCTGCCGGTGGACCGGCACCTGCTCAGGTGGGACCTGCTGGCCAGCCTGGCCCACCTGACCTGCATGGCCGAGGCAGGCGCCGTCCCGCAGGAGGCGGCCGCGCGCGTCGGGCGGGCTCTTCGCCGCATGATAACCGAGGCCGAGGCCGGCATCCTGGTTCCAGGGGACGGCCTGGAGGACGTGCACTCGTTCATCGAGGCCACGCTTACGGCCCGAATCGGACCGGCGGCCGGCTGGCTGCCGACTGGGCGCAGCCGGAACGACCAGGTTACCACCGCCATGCGTCTCGACCTCAAGGACCGCATCGCCTGTCTCGTCGAGCAGGTCATCATCCTCCAAGAGGCGCTCCTGGCGCGCGCCCGCGAGGCCGCGGACGTGCTCATTCCGGGCTACACGCACCTCCAGCGCGCCCAACCCGTGAGGCTGGCCCACCACTGGATGGCTTACTTCTGGATGCTGGGCCGGGACCTGGGACGTCTGCGCGACGCCCACCGGCGTCTCGACGTTTCGCCCCTGGGGTCCGGGGCAATCGCCGGCACCTCCTTCCCTGTGGACCGGGCGCGACAGGCCGCGCTGATGGGGTTCCAAGCGACGAGCGAGAACAGCATCGACGCCACCGGCGACCGGGACTTCGTCTTCGAGACCGTGGCCGCGGTGGCCGGCCTGCTCGTTCACCTGTCGCGGCTGGCCGAGGAACTGGTGTTGTGGGCCACGGCTGAGTTCGGGTTCATCCGGCTACCCGACGCTATCGCCACCGGCAGCAGCCTGATGCCTCAGAAGCGGAACCCCGATCTCCTGGAACTGGCACGCGCCCAGGCCGCGGTGGTCATGGGACCGCTTGTGACGCTGGCCGCGGTGCAGAAGGGCGTGGCGTTTGGGTACAGCCGCGACCTTCAAGAAGACAAGGCGCCTGCGCTCGCCGCGTTCCGCTCGGCGGGCATGGCGCTTGCCGCCGTGACCCTGGTGATGGAGCGCATGACGATCCAGCCCGACAGGATGGCGGAAGCGCTGCGCGGCGGGCACATCACAGCCACCGACGTGGCGGACTACCTGGTCCGCAAGGGGGTGCCGTTCCGCGAGGCGCACGAGCTCGCCGGGGGAGCGGTGCGCGCCGCCGAGGCAGCCGGGTGCGAGCTCTGGGAGTTGCCCCTGGAGGAGTACCGCCGGATCTCCCAGGCGTTCGAGGATGACGTGCTGGCCGCGGTCTCCCTGGAGGGCTCCGTCGCCTCCCGGGACGTGCCCGGGGGCACCGCGCCCGGCAGGGTTTTGGACGCGATGGAATCGGCGCGCTCCTCGATCGAGGTGTCGCGCTCATGGCTTGAGCAGGTTCGGGCCGACCAGCAGGCGGCCATCACCCGCCTGCTGGATGCCGCGCCAGGATAGGGGCTGCCTGTGCGCAAGAGAGACCGCCTGCTGCTTCGGATCGTCGCCCGTCACCCCGTGGGGACCCAGTCCGGCCTGGTGGCCGCGCTGCGCCGCGCCGGGGTCAGGGTGACGCAGGCCACGGTCTCGCGCGACATCCGGCGCCTGGGCCTGGTCAAGGTCCCAACCGGCGACGGCGGCTACAGGTACCAGGCGCCCTCGGCAATGCGCCCCTCGGCCGCCGACGCCGAGGCCAGGTTGCGCCGCGCGTTCGCTGAATACCTGGTGAACGTGGAGGAAGGCAGCGGTCTTGTCCTGGTCAAGACCACCCTGGGAAGCGCCGGCGCGGTGGCGGAGGCCATAGACGTGGCTGCCTGGCCCGAGGTGGCCGGGACCGTGGCCGGCGACAACACCATACTGGTGGTGCCGCGCAGTCCGGCTGCGCGCAGGCCCCTCCTGCGCCGGCTTCGCGCGTTCGCCTGACCGGCCCGCGCGGGAGGAGGCTCACCGCCGCCTGCCGAAGGTGAGCGCAACAGGAGGCCCGATTGGCGCAGCCTGGGACCAGCGAGGTCATTGTCCCCCTCTCATCCGGCATCGAGGCCGTTGCCGTGCTCGGCCACGAGGATGCCCTCCTCCGTGTCATAGAGGAAGAGACCGGCGCGTCGGTCACGCTGCGCGGCCAGGCGCTGGTCGTGCGCGGGGGCGCTTCACAGGTGGACCTGGCGGTGCGGGTGCTGGGGCAGATCGTGGCATCCGCCGGGTCGGGGCGCGAGGTAGTCCCTTCCGATCTGCGCCGCGCCATCCGCCGGGGCCGGGCCACGGGCGCGGCCGGGGACGTCACGCTGGGCGGCGACACCCTTGTGGTGACCGCTGGCGGCAAGCCGATCGCCGCGCGTACGCCCGGGCAGCGCGCCTATATCGAGGCCATGCGCCGGCACGATCTCACCTTTGCGGTCGGGCCGGCCGGGACAGGCAAGACCTATCTGGCGGTCGCAATGGCCGCCCTGGCGCTGCGCGACCGCAGCGTGCAGCGCCTCGTGCTGACACGCCCGGCGATCGAGGCGGGTGAGAAGCTGGGCTTCCTGCCGGGAGACATCGCGGCCAAGGTGGACCCTTACCTGCGGCCGCTCTATGACGCCCTCTACGAGATGATCGGCCCAGAGCGTTTCGGCCGGCTCAGCGAGCGCGGGGTCATCGAGGTGGCGCCGCTGGCGTTCATGCGCGGGCGCACGCTCAACGAGGCCTTCATCATCCTGGACGAGGCGCAGAACACCACCCGTGAGCAGATGAAGATGTTCCTGACGCGCCTGGGGTTCGGCTCCAAGGCGGTAGTCACCGGGGACATCACGCAGATAGATCTCCCGCGTGACCGGGCCTCGGGCATGGTGGAAGCCCGCGAGGTGCTCAAGGGCGTGGCGGGAATCGCGTTCGTGGAGCTCACCGAGGGCGATGTTGTGCGTCACGAGTTGGTCCAGACGATCGTGCGCGCGTACGAGCGGTTCGAGGCGACCAGGGTCGAGGGTCCGGCCGGGACGCCGCCGCAATGAAGGTCTCGGTTATCGGCGCCGGTTGGATCCCCGCGGCGATTCGCCCCTTGTGGGTGAGGCGTGTCCTGCTGGGCCTTGCGACACTGGTCTGCCTCGTCTTCATCATCGCCCTGGACTACTTCCCGGCAGGGATGGCGTGGGCTGGCCTGGCCGGCGCGGCCGTGGTCGTGGGCCTGGTGCTGGGAGTGACAGGGATCTACCTGTGGCTGTACCAGCGCGACATGTGGGAGAGCGACCGGCTCTTGGTCCTGTGGGGTCTCGTGATGGTGGGGACGGTCGGGCTGTCACAGGTCTTCGGAGCGCCGCGCTTCAGCAACCACCTTGCGCCCGCGCCCGCGGGAGCGATGCTGCTGACGATCCTGATGCGTCCCAGGCCGGCGCTGTTCTCGTCGGCCGCGCTTGCCGTGCTGGTCGGCCTTGCCTCCGAGCGGCAGTTCTCGGTGGTCGTGGCTGCGTTCATCGGCGGCCTGGTCGGCGCCTTCGCCTGCCGGCAGGTGAACCGCCGGTCGGACATCGGCGCGGCCGGCGTGCTTGTGGGCGCAGCCTGTGCGGTTGCCGCGCTTGCGACCGGCCTGCTGGAGGGCCTGGGCGTCTACCCTGCGGTCGCGGGCAACGCGGCATACGCCCTGGGTAGCGGCCTGCTCTCAGCCGTCATCACCATCGGGTTCCTGCCCTTCCTCGAGCAGTTCTTCGGGCTGATTACCCCCATCAAGCTCCTTGAGCTCGCCAGCCCGGCGCACCCCTTGCTCCGCCGGCTGCAGTTGGAGGCGCCTGGGACGTACCACCACAGCCTGATGGTGGCCAACATGGCCGAGGCGGCGGCAGAGGCCGTGGGTGCCGATGCGCTGCTGACCCGCGTGGGCACCTACTATCACGACATAGGCAAGCTTCGGCGTCCGGCGTTCTTCGTGGAGAACCAGGGCGGGATCGACAACCCCCACGACAAGATGACGCCGAGCCTCTCGGCGCTCACCGTTGGCGCCCATGTGAGGGATGGGCTAGACCTGGCGCGCGAGTACGGCCTTCCGCAGAGCGTGGCCGACTTCATTCCCCAGCACCACGGCACGGCGCTACTGACGTACTTCTACCACCAGGCCCTAGAGCGTGGCGACCCGCTGGACGAACACGCGTTTCGCTACGAGGGTCCCAAGCCCCAGACGAGCGAGACGGCCATCGTGATGCTGGCCGACGCGGCGGAAGCCGCGATACGAGCACTCAACCGGCCTACCCCTGACAGGTTGGAGGACGCGGTTCGCAGGATCATCCGGGACAAGCTCGAGGACGGCCAGCTCGACGAGTGCGGCCTGACGTTCCGCGATCTTGACAGGATCGCCGTGGCGTTCGCGCGCGTCCTGGGCGGGGTGCTCCACCCGCGCCTGGAGTACCCGGACCTGGAGGGCGAGCTGGCGCGACGGCGCCGCGACCGTCCGGCCAGGGCCCGTTGAGGAATCCTGGTGCAGGTTGACATCGTCACGTCGGGCGCGCGGCACTCGATCCCGCTTTGGCTTCTCAGGGACGCCGCCCTGACGGCGATGCGGGCCACTCGCTGCCCCCGCGGGACCCGAGTCGAGATCGCCCTGGTGGATGACGCCACGATCAGTCGCATCAACCGCCGGTTTCTGGGGCAGCGGCGGCCGACCGACGTGCTGGCCTTTCCTGGCGAGACGACCCCCCGGGGCCGGCGTGGCTCCCGGGGCCGCTCCGTCCCTCCGGCGCCGCCGCTCGGCGAGATACTGATCTCGTTGGAGCGGGCGCGCGCCCAGGCGCGCGACGCCGGTTGGCCAGTCCGCCAGGAGGTGGTGTTGCTCCTGGTGCACGGCCTGCTCCACCTGCGTGGCTACGACGACTGCACACCGGGTGAAGCGCGGCTCATGAGGACGCACGAGCGAAGGATCCTGGCGCGGATCTTCGGCAAAAGGAGGTAGGGCAAGAGCATGCGGCGCACCCTCTGGCATAGCTTCGAGTACGCGGGCCGTGGGCTGGTCGAGGCGATGAATTCCCAGCGAACCATGAGGATCCAAGTCCTGATCGCATGCGCGGTCTCCGTGGCGGTGATGTGGCTCGAGCTGCCGGTCGCGGACACGGCCGTTCTGGTCGTCGTGATGGTCGCGGTGCTCTCCGTGGAGCTTGTGAACACCGCGATCGAGACGGTGGTCGACATGCTTGCCGGGGGGCGGCGCGATGCCACGGCCGCTCGTGCCAAGGACTTGAGCGCGGCTGCGGTGCTGGTTGCCGCCGCGGGCGCGGCGATCGTCGGAGTCATCGTCCTGGGGCCCCCGGTGGCGACCGCGGTTGGTATTGGCCCCGCCGACGCCCTCGCTGCCGGCCGGGCCGCTGTTCTTGTTGGGGTGCTTGTCTGCGCGGGCCTGGCTGTCTGGCGTTCGGGTGCGCGGCGATAGGCCTGTGATATAATCGGAGCGGTTCGGCGCCCGGGTGGCCAAGAAGGCAGGCAAGATCCTCCTTGGAAGCGTCAAGTTATGCAGTCGAAGTCGTGGTACTGGGGCTACTACTCCTGCTCTCTGCTCTGTTCTCGGGATCGGAGACGGCCCTGTTCACGGCCAACCGCCTCAAGCTGCGGCACCTGCGCGAGGAGGGCAGCGGGCGGGCCCGGGTCGCGCTGGGCCTGCTGGACAACCCTGCCCGGCTTCTCTCCGCCCTCCTGATCGGCAACAACATGGTGAATACCGCCGCGGCGGTTGTCGCGACGACGCTCCTGGTGAGGCTGCTCGGGCACGAGAAGGGACCGGCCTACGCCTTCGTCGCGGTCACGCTCACGGTGCTGATCCTCGCGGAGATCACCCCCAAGACCATTGCCGCGCATCACGCCGACCGGCTCTCCTTGATGGTTGCCCGCCCCGTTGCCCTGCTGGCGGTGCTGCTCGCGCCGGTCGGCCGAGCCCTCTCCTTTCTCACGAATCTTCTGGCCCGGCCGCTGGGAGGGCGCGTACGGCCCGATGCTCCCATGGTGAGCGAGGAGGAGATACAGGTTCTGGTGCGCATGGGCGAGGAACAGGGGATCCTCGAGCAGGACCAGAGCGAGATGATCCACTCGATCATGGAGTTCGGCGACACGGTGGTGCGCGAGGTGATGGTCCCGCGCGTGGACATGGTCTGCGTCGAGTCCGACGAACCGATCGAGGCCGTGCTTGATGTCGTCCGGACCCACGCGCACTCGCGGATCCCGGTCTACCGCGACACCGTGGATCAGATAGTCGGACTGGTGCACGTCAAGGACCTGATCTCGGGGTTCAGGGACGGACGCCTGGAGGGGAGGGTCAGCGACTTCACTCGCCCGGCGCATTTCGTCCCCGACAGCAAGCGGCTGGACGAACTGTTCCGCGAGATGCGCCGCGGGCAGGTTCACATGGCGATCGCGGTGGACGAGTACGGCGGGACCGCCGGGCTGGTGACGATAGAGGACCTTCTCGAGGAGATCGTGGGGCCGATTCGCGACGAGTACGACAAGGAAGACGCGCCGATCACGGCGATTGGCGAGGGCGTCGCGCTGGTGGACGGCCGCCTGCACATCGAGGAAGTCAACTCCGCGCTCGGCCTGGAGTTGCCCGTGGGCGAGGCCGACTCGCTGGGCGGGTTCGTCTACAGCCTGCTGGGGCACATTCCTGTTCAGGGGGAGCGCGTGGTCTCTGGCGATGTTGAGCTCTCGGTCGAGCGGGTAGAGGGCCGCAGTATCGAGCTGGTGCGGGTCACGAAGACGGCCCCCGACCTGGAGCCCGACGGCTGATGCTGCACCACTTCCGGAGGCACCTCATCGCAGGGCTGCTGGTGACCCTGCCGCTGGGCGTGACGGTCTTCGTGCTGCTGTTCCTGTTCCGATTCCTCGACAACCTGTTGGGTCCATTCTTCGCCCGCGTATTGGGTTTCAGGATCCCTGGGCTGGGGTTGCTGGCCGGGTTCCTGTTGATCCTGGCGGCGGGGACCATGGCCAGCAACATCATCGGGGGCCGCATCGTCCAGTTGTTCGACTCCCTGATGATGCGCATCCCCCTGGCCAGGACCGTCTACTTCGCGACCAAGCAGATCAGCGACGCGCTCTTGCAGCAGAAGCGCGGGGCATTCAGGCGGGCCGTGCTGCTCGAATGGCCGCGTCCAGGCCTCTTCACCGTGGGATTCCTCACGGGCGAGACGCGGGGGGAGGTGCAGGCGAAGACCGCCGAGCACCTCGTGAACGTCTTCGTGGTCACGACCCCCAACCCCACGACAGGCTTCCTGTGCCTCGTTCCCGAGCACCAGATCACCCCGCTGGAGATGAGCGTGGAGGATGCGCTGAAGCTCGTCATCTCGGCCGGCATCGCAACGCCGCCCCACACGCCGGAGGGCGGGTCGCCGAAGAGTTGATGCGAGTGAAACGCCCCCTGCCTCGTCCGCACCCCCCGCAGACGCCGCACCCGGCGCTGCGTGCACTGGTGCGCGCGGCGCGTGCGGCCCGCGGGCGCTCGTATTCGCCCTACTCGTGCTATTCGGTGGGCGCCGCGGTGCTGACCGCGTCTGGAGCGGTGATCGCCGGCTGCAACGTGGAGAACGCTTCGTACGGGTTGTCACTGTGCGCCGAGCGGGTCGCGATCCACCGCGCCGTGGCCGAGGGGCACCGCCGGCTGCGCGCGGTCGCCGTAGTTTCCGGGCCCCCGGCCGCCATGCCTTGCGGCGCGTGCCGCCAGGTGATGCTCGAGTTCGGGGTGCGCGAGGTCATCGTGGCAGCGCCCAGGGGCGCGCCCCGGGTCTTCTGCCTGAACGATCTGCTGAGCCTGCCGTTCGATTCCTCCCACCTGGGATCGCGCTAGCCCGGCGACCAGGGGAGGAGTTCCCCTGATTCCTTGACGGCTCCGCACGCCTGCTCGTATATTGGGTCAGGGGTGCGCGGTGACTGCTACATGAACGCAGACGAAGGCGCGCAGGAGCCTCCCCTTGCAGGTCGTGTCTCTGCCCTTCAGCCGGTTGCTGGGCAGGCGGGTGCAGGATGCCGAAGGCTTCGTGCTGGGGCGCCTGGCCGACCTGGCCGCTGAGGTCCATCCCACCCGCCCGCGCATCGTCGGACTGCTGCTTGATGTAGATCGCCCTCGGGTCGCGCTGATTCCCTGGAGCGCGGTCCGCGACATGGAGCCCGCGGTCACGCTGGATGTGCCTCGGGCCGCGCTCAGCCCTCGCCCGCTCCAGCCCGACGAGATCCCTCTGCGAGAATCCCTCTTGGACAAGCAGGTCGTGGATACCCACGGCCTGCGCATCGTGAAGGTCAACGATCTGTTTCTCTCCCCGGGCGACGGCGAGCTCTACCTGACCGGCGTGGACGTGGGGCTCGGCGGGCTCCTGCGGCGCCTTGGCGCCGAGGCCGCCGTGCGATCCGTCCTGCGGTGGATGGGACGTTCCCTCGCCGACCAGGCCCTGCCGTGGACCGTGGTGGCTGCTCTGGGGGGGCCGGTCACACCCCTGAAGCTGCACATCTCCAGGGAGCGGCTGGAAGCAATCCACCCGGCCGATCTGGCGGACCTGCTTACCGAGATGGACAGGGAGGGGCGCATGGAGGTCATGTCGGCCCTATCCCAGGAGGACGCGGCCGAGGTGCTCGAGGCGGCCGAGCCGGAGGTGCAGGCCAACATCCTGCGGTCGCTTCCGGCTGAGCGCGCCTCGGACATCCTGGAGGAGATGGAGCCCGACGAGGCTGCGGATGCGCTGGCCGAACTCCCGGAAGAGACCGCGACAGACCTTATCGTGCGCATGGAGCCCGAGGCCGGGGCCGAGGTCTCCCGGCTCCTCGCGTACCCTCCGGCCTCGGCCGGGGGACGCATGACGCCGAGCTTCATCGCGATACCCGACTCCCACTCGGCAGGGCAGGCGATCGCGCACCTCCGCGAGCTGGCACCCGACGCCGAGGCGATCTACTACCTGTACGTCATCCGCCCCGACGGGAGGCTGGCCGGGGTCCTCTCGCTTCGAGGATTGCTGATAGCGGACCCGCAGACCCCCGTGTTGGAGATCGCATCCCAGGACGTGATAGCCGTGCGCGCCGACGAGAGCGAGGAAGCCGCCGCGGCTGCGCTGATCAAGTACGATCTCCTGGCTATTCCGGTGGTGGACGCGCAGGACCGCCTCTTGGGCACCGTTCTGGTGGACGACGTGATGGATCTGCTGGCCGAGCGGTTGGGCGAGCGGATGCCGCGCCGTCTGGAGCGCCTCCGCAGGGTGCGGCGAGGGTAGACGGGTTTGTCCTGGCTCAGGCGCCGCTGGATGGGCCTCGCGCTGTTCCTGACGGTGGCAGGCCCCGGGATCATCACCGCGGCGGTGGACAACGACGCCAACGGTATCGCCACGTACTCCACCGCCGGCGCGCACTTCGGCTACGCTCTGCTGTGGACGCTCCCGGTCGCCACGATCGCCCTGATCGTCATACAGGAGATGGTGGCGCGCATGGGCGCGACAACCGGCATGGGCCTGGCCGACCTCATACGCGAGCAGTTCGGGGTTCGGGCAACCGCCGCGATCATGTTCGCGCTCGTGCTGGCCAACGCGGCCAACACGATCGGGAACTTCGCGGGCGTGGCTGGCAGCCTGGAGATCTTCGGCCTGCCGCGGGCGGTAGGGGTTCCCGTTGTCACCGTGGCGGTGGCCGGTTTGGTCCTGCGCGGCGGCTACCGGTTGGTTGAACGCATCTTCCTGGGCGCGTCCGCCATCTACCTCCTGTACGCCGTCTCGGCGGTGCTGGCGCGTCCAGACTGGGGCGCTGCGCTTCGCTCTACGGTCGTGCCCGCGTGGCGGCCCGAGACCGACTACGTCTTCCTGCTCGTCGCGTTGATCGGGACGACGATAGCGCCGTGGATGCAGTTCTACCATCAGGCGTCCGTCGTGGACAAGGGCCTGACCGCGGACGACCTCCGCCTGGAGCGCGTGGACCTGACACTCGGTGCACTCGTCACGGTGCTGGTAGCCGGGTCCATCATCGTGGCCACCGCCGCCACGCTCTTCCCCCACGGCATCCAGGTGACTCGCGCCGAGGACGCGGCGCGAGCGCTGGCCCCTCTGGCGGGGCAGTACGCCTCCATCCTCTTCGCCATCGGACTGCTCAACGCCGCCGTGTTTTCGGTCGCGATCATCCCGCTGTGCACCGCCTACGCGGTGTGCGAGGCGTTCGGCTGGGAGGCAGGCCTGGACCGCTCCGTTTCGCAGGCGCCCATCTTCTACGGCCTGTTCCTCGCGGTGCTGGCGGGCAGCGCGCTCGTGGTGCTGTGGCCGCGGCTGCCTCTCGTCCCGGTGATGGTAGCGTCGCAGGCGCTCAACGGTATTCTCCTGCCCGCGGTGCTCGTGATCATCCTGCGCCTGGTCAATGACCGGCGCCTCATGGGCGACAGCGTGAACGGCCGCGGCGCGAACCTTGTGGCCGGCGCCACGATCGCTTTGCTGATTCTGCTGACCGCGCTGCTGCTCGCAGGCAGCTTCTAGGCAATGGGGCTCTACAAGATCGAGGCCGTCGTACTGCGCCGCCGCAACTTGGGAGAGGCGGACAGGCTGGTCACGGTGCTTTCGCGCGATAGGGGCAAGATCGTCCTCGCGGCCAGGGGCGCGCGGCGCCCCCGCAGCCGTTTGGGCGGTCGCCTGGAGCCCCCAACGAGATTTCGCGCCCTGGTGGCGGAGGGCCGTACGCTCGATGTGGTCTCTCAGGTGGAGGTGCTCGACGCGCACGCGAGACTCCGGAGGGAGATCGAACGCATGGGCCCGGCCCACGTCATGCTGGAGATGGCCGACCGGGCGCTGGCTGATCGGCATCCACACCCCGATGTCTACGCGCTCCTGCGCGACGCCCTGAGCCTGCTGGGGGCCGGCTGCGCTTGCGCTGGTCTGTGGTTTGCCGCCCGGCTGCTGGTTCTGACAGGACATCGCCCCGTGGTGGGTCACTGCCCGGTGTGCGGGCTGCGCGTGCGCGGTGAGGGCCGGTGGAGCAACGTCCTCGGCGGGTGTGTGCACGCCGGTTGCTGTTCCCGAGATCCCGATGCGGTGCAAGTCGCCCCGGCCGCGCAGGCCCTCCTGCGGTTCCTGCTCGACGCGTCCCCGTCCGCGGTTCGCCGCCTGGCCCCCGCGCCCGGCGTGCGCTCCGCTGTGGCGGACCTGCTGTTCGCGTACGCCGAGGCGTGCTGGGAGACCCGCCTGAGGTCTCCCGCGGTCGTCCGGGCGCTCTCTATGGTATAGTCAGCGTGGCTGTGAATCGAGAGGAGGTACCCGCATGGACATTGATCTCGACCGGGCGCGGCGTGCGATCATAGACCTGGGCGCCGCCCTGGCCGAAGCCCGCGGCGTGATCCAGCCAGGGGCAGGGTCCGTTGTGCGCCTCAAGACGGAGTCGGATGTGATCGAACTGCCGATGTCCTGGGCGGTTGCGGGGCTGGTGGCCTTCGCAGCGGCCGCGGTGGTCTCCGCCCTTCCGGTTCCCGCGATCAGGCGGTGCTCACGCGAGGAAGAGCCGCTGGGGATCGGCTAGGCGCGTTGACCCCGTCTGGCGCGGTTGGTAGAATACTCGGGTATTCCGCCAGCCATGTTCGCGGAGCTCCCGTCGCCGTGACGGGGCTCTGCTTCTGTATATGCTGATGGCGAAGCGCACGCAGGCTCTCAACTTCCAGCAGATGATCCTTGCGCTCGATCGGTTCTGGGCGCGCGAGGGGTGCGTCCTTGAGGAGGCATACGACACCGAGGTCGGCGCCGGCACGCTGCACCCGGCCACCTTCCTCAGGACGCTAGGCCCAGAGCCCTGGCGTGTGGCCTACGTTCAGCCCAGCCGACGGCCCGTGGACGGACGATACGGCGAGAACCCAAACCGGCTGTACAAGCACTACCAGTACCAGGTGATTCTCAAGCCCGCGCCGGACGAGGTGCAGGCCCTATTCCTGGCCAGCCTTGAGCACCTGGGCCTGCGCCTGGACCACCACGATGTGCGCTTCCTTGAGGACGACTGGGAGGCCCCAACCCTTGGGGCGTGGGGGGTGGGGTGGCAGGTGTTCCTGGACGGCCAGGAGATCACCCAGTTCACCTACTTCCAGCAGATGGGCGGGCTCGATCTGGACGCGATCTCGGTCGAGTTGACCTACGGCCTGGAGCGCCTGGCGCAGTTCCTGCAGCGGAAGGCCTCGGTGTTCGATCTGATATGGGCCCCCGGCGTGACCTACGGGTCTCTTCGCCGCGAGGAGGAGCGGGAGCAGTCAGCGTACGGATTTGAGTACGCGGACCCCGCGACCCTGCGGGCCCTGTTCGAGGCGCACGAAGCCGACGCCCGTCGCCTGCTGGGGATTCCACTGGTCCTGCCCGCGTACGATGCGGTGCTGAGGTGCTCCCATCTCTTCAACCTGCTCGATGCGAGGGGCGCGATAGGAGTAGCCCAGCGCGTCGAGCTGATGGGACGGACGCGCGCGCTGGCCCGGGCATGCGCGTCGGCCTATCTGCGCCAGGGCGTGGAATCCAGCCCTGGGGAGCCCGGGCGTGAGTAGGCGGCCGGGCGCGAGGCGTCCTTCTGCGCCCAGGTTGCTCCTCGAGATCGGGACCGAGGAGCTCCCGCCCGCGGCAGTGCGCCCTGCGCTCGAGCAGCTGCTGCGCGATGCGACGGCTGTCCTGGGCGATGCGCGGCTGGATGCCGAGCGGCTGGCGACCACCGGCACGCTGCGCAGGCTGGTGCTGACCGCCCAAGGTTTGAGTTCGCGGCAGCGCGACCTCGTAACGCAGGTGCGCGGCCCCGCGGCCAGGATCGCCTACGACGCGGATGGGTGCCCGACGGCTGCCGCGCACGGATTCGCACGGTCGCAAGGAGTCGCCGTGGAGTCGCTGCGGGCGTGCGAGATCGAAGGCGGCAGGTACGTCGTCGCCGAGGTTCGGGAGACCGGCCGCCCTGCCGCGGAGGTTCTGAGAGAGCTGTTGCCACGCCTGGCGGCCGGGCTGACGTTTCCCAAGATGATGCGGTGGAACGCTGGCGGGTTCCGCTTTGGCCGCCCCATTCGATGGATCGTCGCGCTGCTCGACGGGCGTGTCATTCCCTTGGAGATCGCGGGTGTGAGGGCAGGACGGCGCACCGTCGGGCACCGGTTCCTGGCGCCCGGCAGGGCCGCCGTCGCCAGGGCGGCCGACTACGAGGGCATCATGAGGCGGGCGCGGGTTCTGCTCTCGGCCGAGGAGCGACGCGCCCGCATCGCAGGGGGTACGACCACGCTGGCTGGGACCGTGGCCGGCCGGCCGGTGCTGGACGAGGCCCTCCTGGAAGAACTCGTGTGGTCCACCGAGCACCCGACCCCGGTGCTGGGCCGGTTGGAGGCGGATCTTGTGGCTGCCCTGCCTCCTATTGTGGTTCGGGTGACGCTGCAGCATCACCAGAAGTGCTTCGGCATCGTGGACGGCTCAGGCGCACTTGTGCCGGCGTTCGTGACCGTGCGGGACGGCGGGACTTCCCATCTCGATGTGGTGCGTACCGGCCACGAGTGGGTCGTGCGGGCGCGGCTCAAGGACGCGCTCTTCTTCCTGGAGGAGGACCGTCGCAGCGGATTCGACCAGTGGAACGAGGCCCTGACCCGTGTAGCCCACGTCGAGGGGCTGGGGACCGTGGCCGACCACGTGAGTCGCGTGTGCCACCTGGCACGATGGCTGGCTGACGCCCTCGGCATCTCGGACTCCGACGGCCGAGCGCTGGATCGGGCCGCGCGGTTGTGCAAGGCCGACCTCACGACCTCTCTCGTAAGGGAGTTCCCGGAGTTGCAGGGCGCGATCGGCGCGATCTATGCGAGGGAGAGGGGCGAGGCCGAGACCGTCGCCGTCGCCATCGAGGAGCACTACGCCCCCCGGGGCTTAGGAGCAGACCTGCCGCGCAGCCTTCCCGGCGCGCTGCTGTCCCTGGCTGACCGCGCCGTGCTGATGGCGGGCGCCGTGCACGCCGGGCTTGAGCCCAGCGGATCGCAGGATCCCCACGGCATACGGCGGGCCGCATCTGGGATTGCGACCGTTCTGCGCGAACACGGTCTGGCGATATCCCTGCGCGAGCTGTTCGGCCAGGCGGCAATGACTTTTGACGCGCCGGATGGAGACCGCGCACGTGTCGCGGCGGCATGTGTTCGCATTGCACAGCAGCGGCTTGTCGGCATGCTGACGGAGGAGGGGCTCGCGTACGACACGATCAACGCCACCCTCGCTGTGGGCTCTGATGATGTTCCTGATCTCGTCGCTCGCGCACGCGCACTCCACGAGCTTAGGGCGCAGCCCGTGATGCCGCTCCTGGTGACGGGCTACCTGAGGGTTCACCGCATCCTCGTTCAGGCCGGCCGGACCTCAATCGGCGAAGGGGCTCGCGATGTAGCCCAAGGGGGCCTCCGCGAGGAGCTGCTGGTGGAACCGGCGGAGATGGAACTACACGGGGCATGGCTGCGGGCCCACCCCAGGTTGACCTCGGCCGCCCAGTCGCGGCAGTACGCGCTGGCACTGGCGGAGATCGCGACCCTGGCAGGCCCAATAGACGGCTTCTTCGACAAGGTACTCGTGAACGCGCCGGATGCGGCGCTTCGCGAGAACCGCCTGGCGCTGCTGGAGAGGGTGTCCGGAAGCTTCAGGAAGATCGCCGACTTCGGCGTGCTGGTGATCTAGAGGGGAGTGATGTTGGATGGCGGGTGCAGGGAAGGACGCGGCCAGCGGGTTGCGGTGGACGCATCTCTTCGAGGAGGGCGATGCGTCGAAGCGCGAACTGCTGGGCGGCAAGGGCGCGGGGTTGGCAGAGATGTGCCGTGTGGGCCTGCCGGTCCCGCCCGGGTTTACGATCAACACGGGCGCCTGCGTGGAGTACATGCGCGCTGGACGCAAGATACCCGCCGGGTTGTTCGACGAGGTGGAGGCTCGGATGCGCGTCATCGAGGAGAAGGTGGGCAAGCGCTTCGGTGACCCCTCCAACCCGCTGCTCGTCTCGGTGCGGTCGGGGGCCGTCTTCAGCATGCCCGGGATGATGGACACGGTGCTCAACCTGGGGCTGAACGACAAGACCATCGTCGGCCTGGCCCGGCAGACGGGCAACGAGCGCTTCGCGCGTGATGCGTACCGCCGGCTCGTCCAGATGTTTGGGAAGACCGTCCTGGGCATACCCGGGGAGCAGTTCGAGCACATAATCCAGCGCGCCAAGGCGCGGCGGCGCGTCGCCCAGGACACCGACCTGGACGCGGACGACCTGCGCGGCATAGCGGAGGCCTTCCGCCGGCTCATCCAGTCCGAGCGGGGGATCGAGTTTCCCCAGGATCCGCGCAGGCAGCTCCGGATGGCGATCCAGGCCGTGTTCGATTCATGGCAGGGTAAGCGGGCGGTTGACTACCGCAACTTCCACGGGATCTCGCACGACCTGGGCACTGCAGTGAACGTGCAGGTCATGGTCTTCGGAAACATGGGATCGGACTCGGGGACCGGTGTGGCCTTCACCCGCAACCCCGCGACCGGTGAGCGCGCAGTGTTCGGTGAGTACCTGATGAACGCGCAGGGCGAGGACGTGGTCGCGGGAATACGCAATCCCAAGCCGATTCACGAGCTGGCTCGCGACATCCCGAAGGCCTACGAGGAGTTCATTGGCGTCTGCGAGATGCTCGAGCGGCACTACCGCGACGTGCAGGACCTGGAGTTCACGATCGAGCGGGGCCGGCTCTGGATGCTGCAGACGCGGACCGGTAAGCGGACCGCGCAGGCCGCGGTCAAGGTCGCCGTGGACATGGCGCGCGAAGGACTGATCTCGAAGGGCGAGGCGCTGCTGCGCGTCGAGCCAGGACAGATCGATATGCTGCTCCACCCCCGGTTCGACGCGCGCGCGAAGGAGGCGGCGGCCGCGGCCGGACGCTTCCTGGCCCGCGGACTCAACGCGTCTCCTGGGGCGGCCGTGGGCCTGGCTGTCTTCGACGCCGACACCGCCGAGGAGTGGGGCAAGGCCGGCAGGCCGGTCATCCTTGTCAGGCCGGAGACCAACCCCGACGACGTGCACGGAATGCTCAGCGCCAAGGGGATACTGACGAGCCGCGGCGGTGCCACAAGCCATGCCGCGGTCGTGGCGCGCGGACTCGGCCTGCCCTGCGTTGCTGGTTGCGAGGCGATACGCGTCGACGTGGAGGGCCGCCGGCTCCTGGCGAACGGGCGCACGATCCGGCAGGGCGAGCACATCTCGATTGACGGCGGCACCGGGGAGGTGTTCTCGGGCGAGCTGCCGGCGATCGAGCCCAGGCTCGAGGAGCAGGTAGATCTCATGGAGTTGCTTTCGTGGGCCGATGCCGAGCGTCGCCTGGGCGTGTGGGCGAACGCGGACTACCCGCGCGACGCGGTCCGCGCACGCGGCTTCGGGGCCGAGGGGATCGGTTTGTGCCGGACCGAGCACATGTTCTTCGAGGAGGACCGCCTGCCGGCCGTGCGCCAGATGATCCTCAACGCCGGGGAAGCCCAGGCCGCAATCAGCAGGTGCCGGGCAGCGGAGCGCGCGGCCGCCGAACGGCCCGATGACAAGAAGCTCGCGTCCGAGCTTCTGGCGGCGCGGCGGACGATGCGGTCCTCCCGGGCGGTGCGCCTGTACCAGGGCGCGCTATCCACCCTCCTTGGGCTCCAGCGCCGGGATTTCGAGGGGCTGTTCAGGGCGATGGACGGCCTGCCCGTCATCATCCGCCTCATCGACCCGCCCCTGCACGAGTTCCTGCCATCGCACGATTCACTGCTGGAAGAGGTAAGCGCGCTGCGCGCCCGGGTGGAAGCGCTGGAGGGTGTGCCCCGGTGGCGGCCCCGGAAGGGCCAGCCCTCACTGGCGTCGCTGCGTGCACGGTTGCGTCGCAGGGAGGCGGCGCTTCGCGCCGTCGGCGCGATGCGCGAGGCCAATCCGATGCTGGGCCTTCGCGGAATCCGGCTGGGGCTCGCCTACCCCGAGATCATCGCGATGCAGGTCAGGGCGATAATGGAGGCGGCCTGTCGCGTAACGAAGCGGGGCATCGTGGCGATGCCAGAGATCATGATCCCTCTTGTCAGCCACGTCAACGAGTTGCGCGAGACGCACCGCGAGCTGGTGGCGGTCGTTCGCGCCGTGCTCGAGCGCGAGGAGGTTGAGGTCGCCTACAAGTTTGGCACCATGATAGAGCTGCCGCGTGCCTGCTTCGCGGCCGGCGAGATAGCGCAGCAAGCCGAGTTCTTCTCGTTTGGCACGAACGATCTCACGCAGACCGTCTTTGGCATCTCCCGCGATGACGCGGAGGGCAAGTTCCTGCTGCAGTACGTCGAGAAGGGGATCCTGCCCAAGAACCCGTTCCAGACGATCGACCGCAAGGGTGTCGGTGAGGCCATGCGGCTGGCGGTATCAGGGGGGCGCGCCCAGCGTCCCGGCCTGGAGATAGGCATCTGCGGCGAGCACGGTGGGGATCCCGAGTCGGTAGAGTTCTGCCACTCGCTGGGGCTCAACTACGTGAGCTGCTCGCCGTACCGGGTGCCCGTCGCCCGCCTGGCTGCTGCGCAGGCGGCCCTCCGGGAGCGGGTGAAGGCCGCCCGGGACGTCTAGGCGCGTGAACCGGCGCGAGGACTCCGAGAGGTGGGAGGCCGCGGCGCTTGCGCCGCGGGCCTCCCGCTCCGCCGATTCGCGCGGACGGGCCGAGCCCGAGCCAGACGATCCGCTGCGAACCGCCTTCCAGAGGGATCGCGACCGGATAGTGCACTCCAAGGCCTTCCGGCGCCTCATGCACAAGACGCAGGTCTTCCTCGCGCCCGAGGGCGATCACTACCGTACGCGGCTTACGCACACGCTAGAGGTGGCGCAGATCGCGCGCACAATCGCGCGAGCCCTTCGGCTGAACGAGGATCTGACAGAGGCGATCGCGCTGGCGCACGACCTGGGGCATCCCCCGTTTGGGCACGCCGGTGAGGCGGCGCTCGACGAGGCGATGGCACACTGGGGCGGGTTTCGCCACGACTTGCAGAGCCTTCGCATCGTGGACCATCTCGAGACACGCAGGAGGGCCGATGGCTCTACCGCCGTCGGCTTGAACCTGACCCGGGAGGTGCGCGACGGGATCACGTGCCACTCCAAGGGACTGCGCGACCTCGAGGCCGAGGCAGAGGAGGCCGGGGGTCCGTTCACGCTGGAAGGCCGGCTCGTCAGGGCCGCCGATCGCGTTGCCTACCTGCACCACGACACCGACGACGCCGTGCGCGCGGGCATGATACTCGAGTCCGACATCCCTGTTGAGATCACAACGGTGCTGGGCGAGCCCCGGTCGCGGTGGCTGGACACCATCGTGTGCGACATCGTGTCGGTGGCTTCGGATACGGACGCGGTGGGCCCTTCGGTCCCTGTGCGTGAAGCCCTCAACGCCCTCAAGGACTTCCTGGCGGAGCGGGTCTACCTCTGCCCCTCGATGCAGACCGAGGCGGCGCGGGGGCAGCGCATGCTGCGGTTCCTGTTCGACCACTACCTGGCGCATCCACAGGAGATACCCGGCGATCCGCTGCGGTCGGGATCCGCGGAATCCCCCCAGAGGGCAGCCTGCGACTTCGTGGCCGGAATGACCGACAGATACGCGATTCGAGCCTTTGCCGGGCTGTTCATGGTAGGTGGGAGTGACAGCGGCTAGCGCTGCGCATTCAGTACGGGTGCTCGCTGACCAGGGGAGGCCGACATGGAACTGCTGTGGTGGGGACCTATAGCAGGGTTGGTGGCGCTGGTCTATGCCGCGGTGCTGGCCCGCCGCGTGAACGCGCGGGACCCGGGCACGCCCGAGATGCAGGCGATCTCCGGCGCAATCCGCAAGGGGGCCATGGCGTTCCTGGCGCGGGAGTACCGGGCCATCGCCGTCTTCGCGGCGTTGCTCTTCCTGGTTCTCGCGTCAGGCCTTGTGCAGGGTCTTGCGCTCCGCACCGCGGTCGCCTTCCTGCTGGGGGCCGGCTGCTCGGTCTCGGCCGGGTTCGTTGGAATGCACGTGGCCACGCGGGCCAACACCCGCACCGCCCAGGCGGCCAGGCAGGGATTGGCCCCCGCGCTTGCGGTGGCGTTTCCCGGCGGGGCCGTGATGGGAATGACCGTGGTAGGGTTGGGGCTGCTGGGTGTAGGCACTCTCTACCTGCTGTTTCGCGACGCCAACCAGGTGATCGGCTTCTCGCTCGGTGCGTCGTCCGTCGCCCTGTTCGCCCGCGTTGGAGGCGGCATATACACCAAGGGCGCCGACGTGGGCGCGGACCTGGTCGGCAAGATCGAGGCTGGGATTCCGGAGGATGACCCGCGCAATCCCGCCGTAATCGCAGACGCCGTGGGCGACAACGTTGGGGATGTAGCCGGCATGGGCGCCGACCTGTTCGAGTCGTACGTCGGCACCGTCATCGCGGCTGTAGCCATCGGGTTCGCACAGTTGAGGGAACCAGGGGCCACGGCGGCGGTGCTCCTGGCCGGCGGGGGCATAGCGGCTTCCATCGCGGGCACGTTCTTCGTGCGCGGGGGCGATGCGCAGCGAGCCCTGCGTCGCGGCACGCTGGCCAGCGCCGCGATCATGGCCGTAGCCACGTTTCTCATCGTCCAGGCGACGCTGCAGGACCTGCGGCACTTCTGGACCGTCGTGCTGGGGCTAGCCGCGGGCGTGGTGATAGGACAGGTGGCCGAGTACTTCACCTCGGGGCGAGAGGTCAGGAGACTCGCGGCGTCGGCCGTCTCGGGGCCAGCGCCGGTGATCATCGAGGGAACGGCGCAGGGCATGCTGAGCGTGGCCCTGCCGATGGTGGTGATCTCGCTGTCAACGCTACTCGCCTACCAGATCGGCGGCTTCTACGGCATTGCGCTGGCGGCTGTCGGCATGTTGTCGATCACCGGCATGACCGTCTCGGTGGACGCGTATGGGCCGATCGCCGACAACTCCGCCGGGATCGCCGAGATGAGCCACCTGGGGCCGCAGGTCCGGCAGGTCGCCGACTCGCTCGACGCGGCGGGGAACACCACGGCGGCCATCGCCAAGGGATTCGCCATCGGCTCCGCCGCCCTCACTGCCCTGGCGCTGTTCTTCTTCTACCGTCAGGCGGTGGGCATACAAACTATCGATCTGATGGACCCGGAAGTGCTGGCAGGCCTGCTGCTCGGCGGCATGGTTCCGTTCCTGTTCGCGGCACTGGCGATGCGGGCCGTGGGCCGCACCGCCCAGACCATGGTGGGCGAGGTCCGCCGTCAGTTCCGCGGCATCGCCGGCCTGATGGAGGGGACGGCGCAGCCCGACTACGCCCGGTGCGTGGACATCGCCACGCAGGGCGCGCTCCGTGAGATGGTCGTGCCGGGGCTGCTGGCGGTCCTGATCCCGATCGCGGTGGGCGTGTTGATGGGCAAGGGGGCCCTGGGCGGCCTGCTGGGGGGAGCCATCGTGGCGGGTGTGCCTCTCGCGCTCTACCTGGCCAACTCGGGCGGTGCGTGGGACAACGCCAAGAAGCACATCGAGGCCGGGCATCACGGCGGCAAGGGCGGCGATCCACACAAGGCCGCCGTCATCGGCGATACGGTGGGCGATCCGTTCAAGGACACCGCGGGACCGGCCTTGAACATCCTGATCAAGTTGATGACCGTGGTCGCCCTGATCTTTGCCCCGTTGTTCCGATAGGGGCGGGAGGTCGTGGCGGCACCGTCGAAGAAGCATCGGGAATCGCGGGGAGGCAAGACAGGAGGAACGTAATGGCCGGACGCAGGCGGACCGGGAAGATCCCGGTCCGCGTTCAGGGCAAGCGCATGACGGTGACGGAGGCTCTTCGCGCGTACGTTGAGGGCAAGCTCGCCAAGCTCTCCCGCAGCTTCGATCGCGTGCAGGACGCGCAGGTCGTGCTGAGCGTCACTCGCGACAGCGCCAGGGGGCGCGCCCAGGGGGTTGAGGTGACCGTATGGTGTGACGGGCTTGTGCTTCGCGCCGAGGAGACCTCTCAGGATATGTACACCTCGATCGACGGCGCCGTGGACAAGCTGGAGCGGCAGATCGAGAAGTACCGCAGCCGGATAATCGAGAAGCGCAGACTCGACGAATCCCGCCGGCGGCGCCGCGCCGAGCAGGCCGCCGAGAAGACCCTGGCCGCACAGCAGGAGGATACACCCGCGCAGGCTCAGATCGTGCGCGTCAAGCGGTTCGCGATGAAGCCCATGACGCCTGATGAGGCAGTGCTCCAGATGGAGTTGCTGGGGCACCTGTTCTTCGTCTTCCGTCACGCCGGTTCGCAGGAGATCAACGTGCTCTACAAGCGCCGCGACGGAGACTACGGGCTGATCGAGCCCGAGGTCTAGCCGGGGTTCGTCCCCGACCAGCCGGAAGCCGGAGGTGCCCGATGGCTCGCGAACTCGGTCGAACCGAAGCGGATCAGGCGGAGGAGATCGTCCGCCGTCTGCGGGGGGTCGTCGCGGCGAGGGTGGTGCCGACGCCCGAGGGCCGGATCGACGTGATTCACGTGCTCGGACAGGCCGACCGCAGCCCCAAGCTGATTGCGCTGGACGTCGTCTCCGCCCTGGCGGCAGAGATGGGTGCGGCGCTCGAACCGCGTCAGGTGCGTGTGGCCGCGATGCGGCCGGAGGAAGCCGCCTCGGCCGTGCCGCAGGCCCGGCTCCGTTTCGTGGGCCTCTCGCAGAGCGCTATTCGAGACTGCGCGGAGGTCCGGGTGCACCTCGAGGACCGCGGGATGCTCTATGAGGGAACCGCGGCAGGCCCCAACGTCTCGCGCCACCGGCTGGGCCTCGTGGCGCAGGCGACGCTGCGAGCGATCGAGGTGTTCCTGCGGGCCCAGGGAATGCTCGTTCTCGAGGGCGCCGCGCTGCACTCCGTCGGCGAGCACGAGGTGGCCGTAGTCACCGTCACCCTGGCTGGTGCCGACCAGGAGACCCTGGCCGGGGCATCGGTCGTGCGCGACGATCCCCGTGAGGCGGTGGTGCGGGCGGCGCTGTCAGCGGTCAACCGTCCCATCTCCTGGCTGGCAGCCAACCGCTAGCGTGCGGCGCGCTCCCCGCCCAGTCTGATAGAATCAACCGTGGTTGCCGCCTGGCCGGGGCAACGGGGCCCCGGCCCGCGAGGTGCGTTATGAGAGGTCTGTTCAGCCGGCTCCTGGGCGATCCGAGCGAGCGCGAGGTGGCCCATCTGCGCCCCATCGTCGAAGAGATCAACGACCTGGAGCCCGAGTTCGAGCGGTTGAGCGACGATGAGCTGAGGGAGCGTGTCGCCGCCTGGCGCGATGGAGTCGCCGGGGCGATCGAGGGCACGGAGGGTAGTGAGCGCAAGGCGATCCAGGCATCCGCCCTCGAGGATCTGTTGCCCAACGTCTTCGCCGCCGTGCGAGAAGCCAGCCGGCGCACGATCGGCCTGCGGCAGTTCGACGTTCAGCTGATCGGCGGGGCCGTGCTCCACCGCGGCAAGATCGCCGAGATGAAGACCGGCGAGGGCAAGACGCTCGTGGCCACGCTCCCATTGGCACTGAATGCGCTCACCGGCCGCGGCGCGCACCTGGTGACGGTGAACGACTACCTGAGCCGACGCGACGCGGGCTGGATGGGGCCGATCTACCATCTCCTCGGCTTCACCGTGGCGGCAATAGGGCACGAGTTCTCGGGGATATACGATCCCGCCTACATCGATCCCAAGCCCCACCATGACGATCGCCTGAGGCACTTTCGTCCGGTCGGCCGGCGCGAGGCCTACGCGGCGGACATCACCTACGGTACCAACAACGAGTTCGGCTTCGACTACCTGCGCGACAACATGGTCCTTCGGCAGGAAGATCTCGTGCACAGAGAGCTCCACTACGCCATCGTTGACGAGGTGGACTTCATCCTGATCGACGAGGCCCGGACGCCTCTTATCATTTCGGGTGTGGTGGAGGGAGGCGTCGATCGCTACCAGCGCTTCGCGCGCGTCATCCCGCGGCTGCAGCGCGACGCGGACTACACCGTGGATGAGAAGCTGAAGAACGCGATCCTGACGGACGAGGGCGTCGCCCACACGGAGCGGCTGCTAGGGATAGACGACCTGTCGGACCCCGAGCACGGAGACCTGATGCACCACCTGCACCAGGCGCTCCGTGCGCACGCGGTCTACAAGAAGGACGTGGACTACGTCGTCAAGGACGGCCAGGTGATCATCGTGGACGAGTTCACCGGCCGCCTGATGTTCGGCCGGCGGTACTCCGACGGGCTCCACCAGGCCATCGAGGCCAAGGAAGGCGTCAGGGTGGAGCGCGAGAGCCAGACGCTGGCCACCATCACGTTCCAGAACTACTTCCGCATGTACGAGAAGCTGGCGGGCATGACCGGCACCGCCAAGACAGAAGAAGAAGAACTGTCCAAGATCTACAACCTCCCGGTGGTCGGCGTCCCAACGCACCGCCCGATGATTCGCGTTGATCATCCGGACATGATCTACAAGACCGAGCGCGGGAAGTGGAAGGCGGTGGTCGAGGAGATAGCCGGCTGGCACAAGCAGGGCCGTCCGGTCCTGGTCGGCACACGTTCGATCGAGAAGAACGAGCATCTCTCGGAACTGCTGCGCCGCAGGGGAATCGGTCACGAGGTGCTCAACGCCAAGCAGCACGAGCGCGAGGCCGAGATAATCGCGCAGGCGGGCCGGTGGGGCGCGGTGACGATCGCAACCAACATGGCCGGCCGCGGCGTGGACATAATACTGGGCGGGAATCCGCCCGACCCCCCGGAGGCCGAGCGAGTGCGCGCGCTCGGCGGTCTTCACGTGATCGGGACTGAGCGCCACGAGGCGCGCCGCATAGACAATCAGCTGCGCGGGAGGTCCGGCCGGCAGGGCGATCAGGGATCCAGTCGTTTCTACATAGGGCTCGACGACGAGTTGATGCGGATATTCGCCGGCGAGCGCATCGCAGGCCTGATGGACCGATTGGGCCTGGACGAGGACACGCCCATCGAGCACAACCTGATCACCCGGCAGATCGAGTCGGCGCAGAAGAAGGTTGAGCAGTACCATTTCGACATGCGCAAGCACGTTCTCGAGTACGACGACGTGATGAACGTGCAGCGGCGCGTCATCTACGCCGAGCGGCGCAAGGTCCTTGCGGGCGACAACCTCCGCGAGAACGTGCTCGACATGATCGCCCGTCTCATTGAGGAGCAGGTCGGCGCGACGTGCGTCAGGGAGGTCCACCCCGACGACTGGGACCTCGAGGGTATGTGCGCGGAGATAGCACAGATCATACCGGCGCTCTCGGGCCTCCAGCCCGAGACGCTGCGTGGGCTACGGGCCGATGACGTGACCGACCGCGCAACTGCCGCGGCGCTGGAGGCCTACGAGCGCCGCGAGGTCGAGATAGGCGCGGCGACGCTGCGCGAGATCGAGCGGTTGGTGTTGTTGCAGACGATAGACCGGAAGTGGATCGATCACCTGCACAACATGGACGCCCTGCGCGAAGGGATCGGCCTGCGCGCATACGCGCAGGCCAGCCCCCTGATCGAGTACCAGAGGGAAGGCTATGACATGTTTCAGGCCACGCTGAGAGCCATCCAGGAAGATACCGTCCGGTTGCTCTTTCGCGTGGAGCTGGTACCCGAGGAGCGCGCGGTTGCGCGCCCGGCCACGCCGGCGCGCGAGCCAGCAGGCCACGGCGCCCGGGCCGCGCCTGGCGGGGGCGTCAAGCTCGGGAGAAACGAGCCGTGCTGGTGCGGGAGCGGCAAGAAGTTCAAGAAGTGCCACGGCCGGGAGGCGTGAAGACCCCGGGGAGGTATCTCCGGGTTGGCGGCGCCCTGGCCAGCGGTCTGCTGTTCGCCCTCGCATTCCCGGCCCCGGACCTGACGTGGCTGGCCTGGTTCGCGCTCGTGCCGCTATTGCTGGCTGTCGGCGACCTGTCTCCTGGGCAGTCCTTCAAGTACGGCTACCTGGCAGGGGCGCTCGGTTTCGGTATCCTGCTTGAGTGGATCAGGATCTTCGGACTGCCGGCCTGGGGCCTGCTTACGGCCACCCTCGCCCTGTACGTGGGCGGCTTCGCGTCCGGCGTGTCCTTCCTTGCCCGGGGGAGGCCCGGAGCCACGCTCTGGGCGGTGCCGCTTACCTGGGTGGCGGTTGAGGTGGCGCGCTCGGTGGGGCCGCTTGGGTTCCCCTGGGGCCTGCTCGGCTTGACCCAGTACCGGACGCCGGTTACCCTCGGGCTGGCCTCCGCGGTTGGGGTTCACGGAATCTCCGGCCTGATAGCCCTGGTGAATGCGGCGGTGGCGGTCGCGATCTCGCGGCGGCGAACGCGCCCGCGGCTCATCGCCCTGGCCTCGGCCGCGCTGGTAGCCGCGGCTGCCGTGGCGTGCGGCGCGACCCTTGCGCGCGTGGCCGGCGAGACAGCGCGGGGAGGCCCGAGGCGGATCGTGGCCGTCGTGCAGCCCAACGTGACAATGCGGCCTGGGGGGGGTGCGTTGGCCGTTGCGCCGATCATCGAAGGCCTGTTGCGGCAGACCGGCGAGGCGTCCTCTGGCGGCGCTGAAATCATCGTGTACCCCGAAACCGCGCTGCCGGTCGATCTCGACGAGGCCCGAGATGTGAGATCAGCCGTAGGTCGCAGCGCCGCCGGCGCGGTGGTGGTGGCGGGCGGGCTCCTGGCAGGCCCGCGCAATGCGGCGGTTGTGCTGGATCCCGAGGGTCGGGTGCTGGGTCGCTACGTGAAGGAGCGGCTCGTCCCATTCGGCGAGGCCGGTGTGGTCGCCGGCACAGGGACGCGGCCTGTACGCGCGCCGGCCGGGAGTGTCGCGATTGTGATCTGCTACGAGTCGGCGTTTCCCCTCCAGGTCAGGTCCGCGGTCGCCAACGGCGCCGACCTGGTGGCGGTGCTCACCAACGACGGGTGGTTCGGAAGATCAGCGGGGCCGGCCCAGCATGCCGCGCACGCCGTTCTGCGTGCCGTTGAGGTAGGCCGCAGCGTGGCCCGCGCGGCCAACACCGGCTCCTCGATGCTGATCGGTCCGGACGGAGCCGTCGCGCGTTCGTTGCCGCTCGACGTCGAGGGCGTGCTGACGGCCCCGCTCCCGGTCGGCGGCCCCACCACGCCGTACGTGGCGTGGGGGTGGCTGGCCGCGCCCCTGGCCGTTGCCGGATGGGCGCTGGCCGCGGTTCCATCCGGCGTCGCCGCGCTCCGCCGGCGGCCGGATGCCGCCTGGAGACTGGCCGCGGCCGTGGGCATCCCGGCGGTGCCCTGGATGCTGGGACGCCTGATCGCTCCCGGTAACGGGAGCCTTGCTCCTCTTGCCGCGCTGGGGGTGCTGCTGGCCTCGGCACTGGTGGGACGGGGCCACCTGCACAATCGCCGCGGAGTCTGGACCTCGGCCAGCGTCTCGCTGGGAGCCACCGGCCTCCTCGTATGGGCGATGCGCGCGGCCTACGCGCAGTACGGGCTCCACATGCGCGCAGGGATCCCGGCGGACGGATGGCTGGTGGCCGTGCTGGGCTGCGTGCTGAGCGGGGTGGCGATCGAGTCCTGGTTGCGCGGCGCGGTGTTCGCGGCCGCCCGAGAACTGGGCGGGTGGGTGTTCGCCGTTGTGGTCTCGACGTGCCTGGGCGTTGCCGTCTACCTCGGATGGGACCGGGTCCCGCAGGAGATCCTCTTCTGGCACCTTCTCACAAGCGCGGGATACGGCCTGCTGCGCGCCCGCACAGGGGACGCGGTGGGTCTGGGGCCGGCGCGGGGCCTGGGCGACGCCGCCATCCTCGCGCTCGCAGGGCTGCGGTAGAGCCGGTCCAGGCCTTCTGGTATAATGCACTGGCCATGATTCAGATCGACGACCTGCACGCCCGGCTCAACGAGAGCCGCCGCCGCCTCCAGGACCTGCGGGGGCATCTTTGACCTGCCGGCCAAGCACGCCCGCATCAAGGAACTCGAGGTAGCCATGCAGCAGCCCACGCTCTGGTCCGATCCACAGCGGGCGCGCGCCGTGGGCCAGGAACTCAGTCAGATACGCGCCACCGTGGAGACGGTGGGTGCCCTCGAGCGGCAGATCGACGACCTCGGAGCGCTCCTGGAACTCGCGGCCGAGTCCCCGGCGGACGTGAACCCGGCCGAGGTGGAGGCCGAGGCGCGCGCGTTGGCGGATGCCCTGTCGCGCATCGAGACGGCGGCGCTGCTGTCAGGCCCGCACGACGACGCCAACGCGATCCTCTCGATACACGCCGGCGCCGGGGGCACCGAGTCTCAGGACTGGGCCTCCATGCTGCTCCGGATGTACCTGCGCTGGGCCGAGGCACGCGGCTACGCCGCCGAGATCGTGGACCTCTCGCCCGGTGAGGAGGCCGGCATCAAGAGCGTTACGGTGATCATCAGTGGCCCCTACTCATACGGGCACCTCAGGACGGAGCGCGGCGTGCACCGTCTTGTGCGCCTCTCGCCCTTCGACGCCGCCCACCGCCGCCACACATCCTTCGCGCTGACCGACGTCATACCCGAGGTGGAGGATGTGGACGTGGAGATGCGCGATGAGGACGTGCGCATCGAGACCTACCGGGCAGGCGGCGCGGGTGGCCAGAACGTCAACAAGGTCGAAACCGCCGTGCGCGTCATCCACATACCTACCGGGATGGTCGCGCAGTGCCAGAACGAGAGGTCCCAGCACGCCAACAAGCTGACCGCGCTGCGCGTTCTCAAGTCTCGCCTGGTGGAGGCCGCCCAGGCGCAGCAGCGCGAGCGCCTGGCCGAGCTTCGCGGGGAGTACAGGGAGGCGGCGTGGGGGAATCAGATCCGCTCCTATGTCCTGCATCCGTACCAGATGGTCAAGGATCACCGTACGGGAGTCGAGACCGGCAACTCCTCCGCGGTGCTCGACGGCGCGCTCGATCCGTTCATCGAGGCCGCGCTACGCTCGCGGACGGCCTGATGCGCCGCACCGCCTGGCTGCTGGTCGGGATCGCTGCGCTGGCGGCGCTGTGGTGGTGGGCGCCGTCGGCCTACGTCCGCCACCGGGTGACTTCGTTGGTTCGCGCGCACATCGGCGAACAGGCGGGGTTGACCGTGAGGGCGCGCACCACCGCCTGGTCGCTTGCGCTCGGCCGCATAGGCCATCTGGAGATCGAGGCCGCGAACCTGCCCCTGGGAGATACGTCTGCCAGGAGGTTCTGGGCCAGGATGGCCGGTGTCCGCCTGGCCGGCCACCGGGGAGATGGCCCACCGATCCGCGGCATCGAGTCCGGGAGCGCACAGGTCGAGGTTGGACAGGATGATCTCGAGCGCCTCCTGACCGCCAGGGGCATCGCGAACCCCAGGGTCGTGATTGATGCCGGGGTCGTGACCGCGACCGGGCAGCTGCGCGTCGGGCCGGTCTTTGGGCCGGCCACGGTTCGCGGTCAGTTCTACGCCGCGGACCGCGCCGATGTCCACTTCCGCGTCGCCTCCTTCGAGGTGGGCGGGACAGAGCTGCCCCCGGCGCTCGCAAATACGGTGCTGGCCATCATCGCCACGCCTGTTCTGTCGCTGCGAGGCCTGCCGGTGCCGGTGGAGATCGACCAGGTGGCCCTTGAGGCGGGTAGAGTCATCATCCGCGCCCGTGTGATGGGGGCACCGCGGTGACGCGCCGCGCCCTGATCTGGCTGGTTGTGATCGGTCTTCTGGCGTCCGCGGCCGCGCTGGCCATGCGTCACCGCCTCGAGTCCAGGTACCGCGCCGTCGAGATCGTGCTGGACGGTGACGACTGGGTGTCTCTGATCCGGCGCGAGGGACGCTCCGTGCCTGAGGTCATGGCAGGTCTGCGGCAGCACGGCGCCGTCTCGGTGGCGCTGTCCGACAACACGCTCAAGCGCCTCTCCGAGGAAGGCCTGATCAGCTACGCCGGCGGCGGCCAGCTCGCTTCCGCGGGAAGGATGGTCGCCCTGCGGGAGCCCTTCGGCGAGTTGCGCGCGAGGGGCGCGCTGCGCCCCGACGCGGTCTACATCGCAGGGGCGCCGGACGCGCTCGGGTTCGTGTCGGGCAGCCTGACCACGCTACTTGGTCCCGAGAGGGTACGCGCGACCGACGGCGCCATCGAGGTCCTGGGCACCGTGCTCGACCTCGAAGAACTGGGCCTGGGGTTCCGGCCCGCTGACGCCGCCCCCTACCGGGATGCGGGGCTCGGGGTCGTGCTGCGTCCGCGCAACTACCGCGGGCTTACGCCCGAAAGCCTCCAGGCGGTGATCGAAGGCTATGCCGCGACCGCTTCGCAGCCAACGCTGATCTTCGCCCTCACCGAGGTCCAGGGCCATGAGGGGCTACTGGCAGACGCGGCGGCCGCCTACCAGCGCATCGGGGCCCGCTACGGCCGCATCGAGGTGTTCACCGCGCGCCGAAAGCAGAAGGGCGAGGATCGCCTCACAGCGCTGATGCGCCCATCGGTGATCCGCGTCTTCAGCATCACCCCGGAGGAGTTGCTGACGCTGCAGCCCGGCGAGGTAGTGGACAAGTTCGTGCGCGCGGCGGTGGAGCGCAACATCCGGCTGCTCTACGTCCGGCCGATGCTGATGACGCCTGCCGGGACGCCGGCGCTGGAGATCAACCTGGGCGTGGTCGACGCGGTGGCGCAGAAGCTGCGGACGCTGGGATACGCCACGGGCCGGGCGCGGCCGCTTCCGCCGCTAGACCTGCCCCCTCCACTGATCTGGATCGCCGCACTCGGGGCCGCCGCGCTGTGCCTGCTGGTCGCCGACGACTTGGCGCAGCGACTCGGGGTGCCTGTTGCGCGCGGCGCGCAAGCGGCGTTCCTGGGTGTTGCCGTGCTGCTGACGGCGCTCGCCGGGCTCACGCGGTTCGACCCCATCTGGAGGCAGGTTCTGGCGCTGGGTGTTGCCATCGCCGGCGCGTCCGGCGCGGCCGTCTGGGCGCTGCCGCGCGTCGAGAGGGCGGGCTTTGGGGTGGTTCTGGCAGGATGGGGTACGCTCCTTCGCGCCGTGGCAGCGGCGGTCGCCGCCGGCGCATTCGTCGCCGCGCTGCTTGGCGGGTGGGAGTTCATGCTGGCCTTCTCCACATTTCTGGGGGTGAAGGCGGCGCACGTGGCGCCGGTCGCGCTTGTCGCCCTGATGCTGGCCTTCGACCAGCGGCGCCACGGCGACTGGAGGGCCACGGTCCAGGAGCTTGGCGGCTGGGTGGCCCAGCCACTCCGCCTGGGGGCAGCGCTGGTCGCGCTGGCCGCAGGGCTTGCGGCCATCATGCTGCTGGTGCGCACCGGCAACATAGGCCTGCCCCTGGCCGAGGCCGAACAGCACATACGGACGGTGCTGGAGCGGCTGCTCGTGGCGCGCCCCAGGACCAAGGAGTTCCTGATCGGCTATCCGGCGCTGGCAGTAGCCGGCGCAGCGGCTTCCCTTGGATGGAGGCGCGTCACCCTGGCGTTCGCGCTCGTGGGTGCCATCGGCACCGCCGGCGCGATCAACTCGTTCTCGCACCTGCACACCCCTTTGCTCTACACGGCGTGGCGGACGGCCAATGCGCTCCTGTTGGGCGCGATCCTGGCCGTCCCCGCGGTTCTGGTGCTCCTCTGGCTGTCGCGGCGACCGGTCCGGTCCTAGTTCTCGGCTACTACGGCTGCGGCAACCTGGGCGACGAGGCCGTCCTGTCCGGGCTGATCGTCGGGCTGCGGGCTGCCGGAGCCGCCCAGCGTCTGGTCGTGCTCTCCGCCGATCCGGCCGGGACCGCGGCGCTGCACGGCGTGGAGGCGCGCCCGCGCACCCCGCTTGCCGTCTGGCAGGCGCTCGGGGACGCGCGCATGCTGATCAGTGGAGGCGGATCCTTGGTCCAGGATGCGACCAGCGCGCGCAGCGCCCTCTACTACGTCGGCGTGATGTTCGCGGCTTCACTGCGCCGGGTTCCGCTCGTGGTCGTGGGGCAGGGGATCGGCCCGGTCAGGCGGGCGTGGGTGAGGTATCTGGCTGCCGCCGCGTTCGAGCGGGCCCAGGCGATCGATGTGCGCGATCCTGCCTCGGCCGCAGAACTGCGGGCGATGGGGGTGAGCCGCAGGGTGGACGTGGGGGCCGATCTGGCCGCGCTGATGCCTGCTCCGCCGCCAGGGCACGCGGAGGAGCTGCTGGCCGCTTCCGGCCTGGCCGCCCCAGGCCCGCGCCTGGGAGCGGTCGTGCGCCCCTGGAAGGGCCTGGTAGATGTCTCCGGCATCGGCCGGGGCCTGAGGCGCTTTGCCGCGACGCACGGCGCACGGATCGCCGTCCTGCCGTTTGACCACGCCCGCGACATGGAAATCAGCCGTGCCCTGGCTTCGGCCTCGGGCGGGCGCGTCGTGCCGGCCTCATCCCCGCAGGACCTGCTCGGCCTCGTGGGAGCCATGGACCTGGTGCTGGGCGTGCGCCTGCACGCCCTCATCTTCGCAACGATGCAGGGCGTGCCCGCGTTGGCCCTGGCCTACGATCCCAAGGTGACCGCCTTCGCCGCCAGGGCGGGCCTGCCTGCACCGCTTGGTCTGAGCGCCACAGAGCAGGAGATCGAGGCGGCGCTCGCCGCCGCCTGGCGCTCGCGCGCCGAAGCACGCCTGCGCCAGAGAGCGGCCGCCGCGGACCTGGCAGCGGCTGCATCTGCCAGCATCGGCCGGGTGGCAGCGCTGCTCCTGTCAGCCCCTGCCTGAGCCGGATCCGGCGCGTATGCATCAGGCAGGAGTTCCGGTGCGGCGAACGGAATAGCCCTCCAGAACCAACTGACGACGCACGCTCTCATCGCTGCATTCGAGGAGGCGCCTTCCACCATGCCGGAGGTGCTCAAGGTCTCCGCCGATTCCAAGCCCAAGGCAGTGGCCGGCGCAATGGCCGCGGTTGTGCGCGAGAAGGGCTCGGTTGAGATACAGGCCATTGGCGCGGGCGCGGTGAACCAGGCGGTCAAGGCGATCGCCATCTCCCGGGGGTATGTCGCTCCCAACGGGATAGATCTCGTGGCCATCCCGGCCTTTGCGAAGGTCATGATAGACGGGGAGGAACGGACGGCGATCAAGTTCCTCGTGGAGCCGCGGTAGCCGGCGTCAATGGAAGATGCCGATCTGGCGAAACTGAAGCTCTTCTGCGGAAGCTCGGTGCCCAGCCTGGCCCGAGAGATAGCCGGTTACCTGTCCATCCCGCAGGGACAGGTGATGCTGACGCGCTTCGCCGACGGCGAGGTCTACTGCCGCTTCGAGGAGAACGCGCGCGGCGAGGACGCCTTCGTCGTGCAGTCCACGTGCCACCCGGTCAACGAGCACCTGATGGAGCTCCTGATCATGGTGGACGCGCTCCGCCGCGCGTCGGCCGGCCGCATCACCGCCGTGATTCCCTACTACGGCTACGGCCGCAAGGACAAGAAGGACGCGCCCCGCGAGCCGATCACCGGACGCCTCGTGGCCGACCTGCTGACAACGGCGGGGGTCAGCCGGGTCTTGACCGTTGATCTCCACGCCGGCCAGATCGAGGGCTTCTTCACGATCCCGGTGGACCACCTTCGGGCGCTTCCCCTGTTCGCCGACTACCTGGCACGCAAGAGCCTGACGAACGGTGTGGTCGTGGCCCCTGACGACGGCGCGGTGCGTCGTAGCAAGCAGCTCGCCGACCGGCTCAACCTGCCCCTTGCCGTGATCTTCCAGCGGCGCGTCGGCGCGGACGCCAAGGAGCCGATACAGGTGGTCGGCGACGTGCAGGGCAGGACGCCGATACTCATTGAGGACATCATTGACACGGCCGGAACGGTGGACCGGGCCATGGACGTGCTGCTCGCACAGGGATGCGTGCCCGAGATCCACGTGTGCGCGACCCACCCTGTCTTTGCGGGTCCCGCGTTCGAGCGCCTGTCCCGGCCCGAGATCCGCGAGGTGATCGTCACCAACACCATCCCGCTGCCTGTGGGCGGGGCGCCCGCGAAGGTCACCCTGCTCTCGGCCGCACCCCTTCTTGCCGAGGCGATTCGCCGCATCCACCTCAACCAATCCGTCAGTTTGCTGTTCGTCTGATTCCGGCATGCCCCAGATCCGCACGCGCTACGCACCGTCCCCTACCGGCTATCTGCACATGGGCGGGGCGTGGATGGCGTTCTTCAACTGGCTGCACGCCCGCAATCACCGCGGGGTGTTCATTCTCAGGGTGGAGGACACCGACCGGACGCGCTCCACCCAGGAGTACGAGGATTCGATCTTCGCGGACTTCGGCTGGCTGGGGATAACCTGGGACGAGGGTCCTGACGTGGGAGGCCCCCTGGGGCCCTACCGGCAGACCGAGCGCACGGCGCTCTACGCGCGCTACGCGCAGGCGCTGCTGGACCGCGACGCGGCCTATCCCTGCTACTGCACGCCCGAGGAGTTGGAGTCCGATCGAGCGCGGGCTTCGTCTGCGGGACGATCCCACCGCTACTCGGGCAGGTGCCGCGATCGCATGCCGTCCGAGCGCACGGCCCTTGAGGCGTCGGGACGCCGGCCTTCGCTGCGGCTGCGGGTGACCGGGTCGAGTGAGCCCATAGTCGTGGACGACCTGGTGCGCGGGCGCGTGGTCTTCGAGCCCGAGCACCTCGACGACTACATCATTGCCCGCTCGGACGGCACGCCGCTGTACAACTTCGCGAACGTGGTGGACGACCACCTCATGCAGATCACGCACATCATCCGCGGCAGCGAGCATCTCTCGAACACGCCCAAGCAGCTCGTGATGTACCGTGCCCTGGGCTGGACGCCGCCGGCCGTGGCGCACCTGCCCACGATCCTGGGCGCAGACCGCAAGAAGCTCAGCAAGCGCCACGGCGACACCGCCGTGCGCGACTACCGCAGCCAGGGATTCCTGCCCGAGGCTATCCTGAACTTCTTCGCGCTCATGGCCTGGCATCCCGAGGCGGAGCGCGAGGTATACGCGCTGGGGGAGCTGATCCAGGGTTTTCGGCTCGAGGACGTGGGTCGTTCCTCGCCGATCTTCGACCTCGACAAGCTGACCTGGCTGAACGGCGTGTACATGCGCCGGCTTGTGGAGAACGACCGCAACCGCGTCGTCGAGATGTGCGCCCGCATCCTGGAGCGCGAGGGGCTGCTTGCGGGTGGGATGACATCGCAGCAGCGGCAGTACCTGGGGCAGGTGGTCGGGGTGGTAGGGGACCGGCTGAAGACCGCCGGCGATGTCATGATCTACGGCGACTATTTCTTCCGCGAGCCCGTCTACGATCCCGAGGCCGCGTCACGTCACCTGCAGCCCGCCTCGGCCCCGCTGCTGGAGGCCCTGGCCGCGGGGCTGGAAGGCCTGGAGCCGTTTGACCGCGGCCCGATCGAGGCTGTGCTCCGCGGGGTCTGTGCGGACGCGGGTGTGGAAGCCCGGGCCCTCGTGCATCCCGCGCGCGTGGCTCTCACAGGAAGGACCGCAGGCCCGGGTCTCTTTGAGTTGATGGAAGTCCTGGGACGTGAACGTGCCCTCGAGCGGTTGCGTCGCGCCGCCGTCCTGGCGGCGGGAGGCTCGGGCGCAGGGGCCGGATAGGAGAGGGCGCCATGGTGCTGTCGGAACGCCAGCAGCAACTGCGTGACGAGGCCCGTTCCTTCGTGCGCGACGACGTGCCCAGGCAGCTCATCCTGGACATGGACGCCGAGCGCGTCCACTATCCAAGGGGATTCCTGGAAGCCGCGGCGCGGCGCCGCCTGCTGGGCCTGCGCTTTCCTGAGGAGTTTGGGGGGCGCGGCCTGGGCTGGGCAGAAGAGGTGGTGGCGCTGGAGGAGATGGGCGTCCTGGGAGGGTCGCTTTCGTGCCTGTACTCGCTCGTCAGCATAGTGGGCGAGGCCCTGAGCGTCTTCGGCTCGCCCGCCCAGAAGGCACGCTGGCTCCGCCCGGCCATCGAGGCCCGGCTGACCGTGGCAGAGGCATTGACCGAGCCCCGGGGCGGCTCCGACTTCTTCGGGGCCACGACCAGTGCCCGGCGTGACGGAGACGCCTTCATTCTGCGGGGGCAGAAGCGATTCATAGTCGGCGCGGAAGGCGCCGACTACTTCCTGGTGTACGCGCGCACACGCGACGACGCCCCTGGCCATCAGTCGCTGACAGCCTTCATTGTTGAGCGCGGGCCCGGCGTGGAGGTCCAGCATGTCTACGGCCTGATGGGCACGCGCGGCGGCGGCGCCGGGCGCGTCTACTTCCGTGACGCGGTGGTCCCAGCGCAGAACGTGGTCGGCGAGGAGAACCGTGGAGCCGACGTCTTCTACCGGATGATGATCCCCGAGCGCCTGACGAGCGCCGCGGGCGTACTGGGCACGGCCAGGGCGGCCCTGGAGATCGCGGCCCGGTACAGCGGTCAGCGGAAGGCCTTCGGCCAGAAGATCCGTACCTTCCAGGGAGTCAGCTTCAAGGTGGCTGACGCCCTCACGCGCCTGGATGCCGCTCGGGCACTCGTGCATGCGACCGCGCACGCCGTTGACGCCGGCGCTGATCCGGGCTACCTGCGCCGGCTCGTGTCCGAGTCCAAGAAGTTCGCCACCGACACCGCATGGGAGGTGGTGAATCATGCCATGCAGATCATGGGCGGCATAGGCTACACCAGCGTCTATCCCATTGAGCGGCTGCTGCGCGACACGCGCCTGGCCATGATATGGACCGGCACAAACGAGGTCATGAACCTGGTGATCCAGCACGAGTACTTCAAGGAACTGGGACTACCCGCCCCCGGGCGGGACGTCGAGGCGGACGCCGCTGAGGCGGATCGAACCGAGGAGAAGGTGTACGAGTAGCTGGGAGGCACGGGGCGAGGATGACGGTCGAGGATATCAAGAACTTCTACCTGGTTGACGAGCGCCTGGGCACCGCGGGCCAGCCCACCGAGGATCAGCTACGCGTGGTGGCCGCATCCGGCTATGAGGTGGTGGTGAACCTGGGGCTCCTGGATCCCAGGTACTGCCTTCCGGACGAGGCCGGTTTGGTAGGGGCGCTTGGGCTGGAGTACCACGCGATCCCTGTGAAGTTCGACGCCCCGGCGGTAGAAGACTTCCTGCGGTTCATAGACCTGATGGATCGCTGCAGGACCAAGAAGAGGTTCGTACACTGCGCGGCCAACTACCGGGTGTCGAGCTTCGTGGCGCTGTACGGTCAGGCGCGCCTCGGTTGGACCGTGGAGCAGGCGGACGCGCACGCCCGGCGCTTCTGGGATCTCGATGACGTGTGGCTGGGATTCATCCAGGCGTGCCGGCGCCACCTGGGGTTGGAGGGTTAGCCTGCGCGCCCCTGCCCTGCCCCGAGCCTTTCCCTTGCTTTCGCCCAGGAGTCGCGCAGCGCCACTATTCGGTTGAAGACCAGGCGTCCGGGCCCCGAGTCAACCGGGTCCTGCCAGAAGTAGCCCAGGCGCTCGAACTGGTACCGCGTATCCGGGGGATCATCCATCACGCTGGGCTCGATGCAGCCGCGGGTGACTGTCAGCGACTCGGGGTTCAGGTGGTCCGTGAACTCGCCCCCGGCCGCCTCGGGGTCGGGCACGCGGAACAGGCGGTCGTAGAGGCGCGCCTCGATCCCTACCGCGTGCGGGACGGACACCCAGTGGATGGCGCCCCGAACCGGGCCGCCTGCGGGCCGCTGGCCCAGTGTCTCTGGATCGTACGTGCAACGCAGGTCCGCGACCTCACCCGAGGCGTCGCGCACAACCTCGTCGCAGCGTATCACGTAGGCATGCCGCAGGCGCACCAGGCCGCCCGGGGCCAGGCGGTGGAACCCCTTGGGCGGGTCTTCCATGAAGTCGTCGCGCTCGATGTAGAGGTCTCGCGAGAACGGCACAACCCTCGAGCCCTCCCTTGGAACGTCGTGTGGCCAGTAGGGCGCATCGAGGTGCCGGACCTCACCTTCGGGGAAGTTGGTGATCGTGACCTTAAGCGGCCTGAGCACCGCGAGCACGCGCGGGGCGCTGAAGTTGAGGTCGTCGCGCACGGCCGACTCGAAGATCGCCACGTCCACGCGGCTGTTCGCCTTGGCCACGCCGATGCGATTGGCGAACTCCCGGATCGCACAGGCCCTGACCCCGCGCCGCCGCAGCCCCGAGATGGTGGGCATGCGCGGATCGTCCCACCCCTCTACGAGCCCTGCTTCCACCAGCCGGATCAGCTTTCGCTTCGAGAGCACCGTGTAGTCCAGGTTGAGCCGGGCGAACTCGTACTGGTGCGGACGGGGTGACTCGGGCAGACCGCACTTGCCACGGAGGTTCTCCAGGAGCCAGTCGTAGATCGCGCGGTTGTTCTCGAACTCAAGCGTGCAGATGCTGTGCGAGATCCCCTCGATGGCGTCCGACAGAGGGTGCGCGAAGTCGTAGAGAGGGTACATGCACCACGCCTCGCCCCTGCGGTAGTGCGCGGCGTGCACGATCCGGTAGAGCACCGGATCGCGCATCTTCATGTTGGGGCTGGAGAGATCGATCTTGGCCCGCAGCACGTGGGCGCCGTTTGGAAACTCGCCGGAGCGCATGCGCTCGAAGAGGTCCAGGTTCTCCTCCACGCCCCGGTCGCGGTAGGGGCTCGGCCTGCCGGGCTTGCCCACGCTGCCCCGGTACGCTCCGATCTCCTCGTCGCTCAGGCTGTCAACGTAGGCCACGCCGTCCCGGATGAGCTGCACCGCCATCGCGAAGAGGCGCTCGAAGTAGTCGGAGGCGTAGAGCTCCCTTGCCCACTGGAAGCCCAGCCACTGCACGTCCCGCCTGATCGCCTCGACGTACTCGACTTCCTCGGTCTCGGGATTGGTGTCATCGAAGCGCAGGTTGCACTCGCCGTCGTAGTCGAGCGCGAGCCCAAAGTTGAGGCAGATCGACTTGGCGTGCCCGATGTGCAGGTAGCCGTTGGGCTCGGGTGGGAATCGGGTGATAATCTTGGCGACGCGTCCCTGGCGGAGATCCTCATCAATGATCTCCGTGATGAAGTTCGGGCTGACCCGCCGCTCCTTTGCAGGCATACCAGTCTCGTTGCTCACGATGGCACCTGCGTCCTAGGATACACCGTGCTTGACCATGTTTCGAGCCCTTTACTATAATCGAATAAGAGCAGCGCCGCGGTCTTCCCGCGGCATCCGCATGCTGGGGGATCGTCTAGCGGTAGGACGACGGGCTCTGGACCCGTTAGCGGGGGTTCGAATCCTCCTCCCCCAGCCAGATTGGCCGACCCCAACTCGAACAGGTCGCGCGGCGGGCATCCCGAGCGTGTGCTCGAGCGTCCCGCCGCGCGGTGTGATGAGTGCTCTAGAGGGCTACGGCTCCTTGGGCCAGGGGCCCACGATGCCCGGGGCCGCCCACTCCATGGAGTTGAGCTCTCCCACGGTCATGCGCTTTCCGGCCTGGACCCGGAGGACGCCCTTGCGATCCTTGATCGGGCCGGTGAAGGGCTCGAAGGTCACCTTGGGATCCGACATCTGGGCCAGCCGCTTCATGACCAGGTCGTAGACCGAGAGCCGGCCCAGGTCGGGCGTTGCCACCCGGACCGCCTGGAGTCTGGCCTTCCACGCGGGATTCACGGGTACCCCGAAGTCGCCGCCCAGCTCCACGGCGCCCTCGGCCAGCAGCCACCAGTAGTCCACCTTGGCCAGGTTGTCCGCGGTGTACTTGCCGGCGTAGACCTTGGACAGGAAGTCCACGTAGATCTTGTCCCAGTGCACGAGCTGACCCGAGATCATGTGCTTGGGGGCGAACTTGTGCATGGGCGAGTAGTGGCCAAAGCTGGGCAGGCCGCGCTTGGCCGCCACCTGCACGACCGTCGGCGTGTCCTCGGTGAAGGCGAACACGTCAACCCCTTCGGCGATCAGGGCCTCGGTGGCCTCCTTGGCCGCGGTAGGGCTGAACCACTCGTAGATCCACCGGACGTGCACGGTGGCCTTGGGGTTCACCGCACGGACGCCCAGTGCGAACGCGCCCATGTGGCGCTTCACTTCGGGAATGGGGAAGGCGCCCACATAGCCGACCTTCCCGCTCTTGGTCGCCGCGCCGGCCATCAGGCCGTTCAGGTAGTACACTTGGTAGAAATCGGCCATGTAGGTCGCCACGTTGGGCGCGCGCTTGAAGCCCGACGCGTGCGCGAAGATGTGGTTGGGATAACGCTTGGCGGCGGCCAGCGTTCCGTCCATGAACCCAAAGCTGGTCGTAAATATCACCCGCGCGCCCTGCAGGATCAGCTTGTCAATGAACGACTCGGTCTGGCCCTCGGGCACCTTCTCGACGTAGATCGTCTCCAACCAGGGGAGCTTCTTCTCCGCGATCTTCCGCGCGAAGTCGTGGGCGTGCGTCCAGCCGTAGTCGCCGATCGGGCCGACGTACACGAACCCGGCCTTGAGCTTCTGCTGGGCGTTGCCCGGTACTGCCAGACAGCCTGCGAGAACGAGCACGACCAACGCAGTCAACCAGCGCATGGTGTCCCTCCTTCTCCTCATGTCTCGGCGCACTCGACTTATTCGATGCGGCCTGGCGTCTTTCCCGCCTGCTCCGGCCACGCCAGGGATATCATCTCTCACCTCCTGCGTACGGAACCCCCAAGGCCTCGGGTGCTCCTACCACCCTGCGCCTGCTCGATGCCGCGGCCAGCACCAGGATGGTGAAGACGAACGGCATCATCCTGAGCGCCTCGGGTGGAACCCAGGCCTGCAGGCGGAATGAGAGGTGGAAGAGGGCTCCGAACAGGAAGGCGCCTCCGACCGCCTTGAGCGGATCCCAGGCAGCGAAGATGGTGATGGCGATCGCGATCCAACCCAGGCCCGCGGTCATGCCTTCGGTCCACGAGGGCCGGTAGGCCACGGACAGGAATCCGCCGGCCACGCCGGCCAGCATTCCCCCGAACACAACGCACAGGTAGCGCACCAGGTAGACATTGACGCCCAGCGCCTCCGCGGCGGCGGGCGACTCGCCGGTGGAGCGGATTACCAGGCCCGCACGGGTGTGATACAGCAGCAGCCAGAGTCCAACCGCCAGCAGCAGGCCCAGGTACGTGAGGCCCGAGATCTCGGGAAGGGTCACCAGCAGGGGTGTTCCCTCCCATCCTCGGCCGAGCACGCCGGCCAGGCCCAGGCCCAGCATCGCCAGGGCCAGGCCTGAGACGTACTGGTTGGCCCGTAGCGTCACGGAGACGAAGGCGTGCAGCAGCGCGGCCAGGCCGCCGATCGCCGCTGCCGCCAGGAGCCCGGCCGCAGGAAGGCCGGTGGTGTGGGCGACGGCGAAGGCGAACAGGGCGCCCAGGATCATCATGCCTTCAACGCCAAGGTTGATCACGCCGCTGCGCTCGGCGTATATCTCGCCCAACGCCGCCCACAGGAGCGGGGTGCCCACGGCCAGCGCCCGGATGATCGCTGTCAGGACCCAGTCAAGCATCCGCGGGCCCCCCTGCCCGATCGCCGGGTGCCCACCGCAGCCGGTAGTTGAGCAGCCGCTCGCTCCCTATGAGGAAGAACAGTATCAGCCCGTTGAAGACGTCGGTCACGCGGAAGGGCATCTGCAGCGCGACCTTCATGACGTCGCCGCTGGAGAAGATGAGGCCAAGAAAGAGCGCCGTGATGACCGCCGCCAGCGGGCTGCCGCGGGCCAGCCACGCCACGATGATTGCGGCATAGCCGTAGCCCATTGAGACCTGCCCGGGGGCGAGCAGCTTGTGGTGGATTCCGGCTACCTCTCCGACGCCCGCCATCCCGGCCGCGCCCGCCGATAGGGCCATCGCGATCAGGATCGTTCGCGTGGGGTCCATGCCCGCATACCTGGCCGCCGTCGGGTTCTCGCCCAGCACGCGGATCTCGAACCCGAGGCGCGCACGCCCCAGGAAGAAGGCCAGTCCGGCGGCCAGGGCGACGGCCAGGGCCAGCGCGGGCCAGTGCACGCGGGTGCCAGGGATAAGGGCCAGGCGCGCCGCCTCGGGGAAGGCGTCGGTGTAGGCGAACCCGTACGCGGTCTTGCCCTTCCACGGTCCGTGGATAAGCCACTCCACGGAGAACGCGGCGATGTAGTTCATCATGAGCGTCGAGACGACCTCGTTCACCTCGAGCTTGAGGCGCAGCAGTGTAGGGAGGAAGCCCCAGAGGGCGCCTCCCAGGAAGCCCGCGACGAACATGGCGGGCAGCATCCAGGGGGCCGGCGTGCCTGAGAACAGCGCCACGCCCGCCGCCGCGACCGCGCCCGCGAGCAGCTGGCCTTCTGCGCCGATGTTCCAGAACTGCGCCCTGAACGCCAGCACCAGCCCGACGCCCGCGAGCAGCAGCGGGGTGGCCTGGCGCAGTATCTCGGGCGCCGCGCGCCTGTCCGCGAGCGTTCCTGCGAAGATGACCGCGTAGGCCCGCAGGGGGTTGAGGCCGAACGCCCAGAACACCAGGCCCGCGGCGACCAGGGCCGCGGCGATCGCGCACAGCGAGACCGCCAGCACCCACGCCCCTGACGGGACCAGCACCCGCTCCACCTGGAACGGGCCCAGCCGCCTCATGCGTGCTGCCCCATCATCAGGAGCCCTATCTGCTCACGGCTGCAGCGCGCGGCGTCCACGACGCCTGCGATCTTGCCGGAGAGCATCACGGCCACGCGGTCGGAGAGCGCCAGTATCTCATCCAGGTCCTCCGACACCAACAACACGGCGGCCCCCTCAAGCCTGCGCCGCAAGAGCAGCCGGTGGATCTGCTCCGTGGCGCTGACATCCAGGCCAGAGGTGGGATGCGCCGCCACGATTACCTCGGGATCGCCCGACAGTTCGCGACTCAGGATGAGCTTCTGGATATTCCCGCCGGAGAGCAGGCGCACCGGGGTGGCAGGTCCAGGGGTCATGATCTCGTACTCGGCTATCAACCGGCGTGCGAACTCCCCGATTGCCCGGCGGTCCATCACCGGCCCCCGCGAGAACGGAGGGTGCCGGTAGTCGCGCAGCACCAGGTTCTCGGCCACTGAGAGGCCCGGCACGATCCCCACTCGCATCCGGTCTTCCGGGATGTGCGCCACGCCCGCGCCGTGCACCGCGCGCGCGGACAGGTTGGTGACATCCTTCCCCATGACCCTGACGCGCCCGCCGGTTGACGGGCGCAGCCCGGTCACCACCTCCACCAGCTCGCGCTGCCCGTTTCCCGCCACACCGGATATGCCCACGATCTCGCCCCGGCGCACCCGGAGCGATACGCCTCGCAGGGCCGGGAGGCCGCGGTCGTTGGCAGCCTCGAGATCCTGGATGCACAGCGCCTCCTCGCCGGGCGCGCAGGCGTCCCTCGCGATCCTGAACTCGACGTCCCTGCCGACCATCAGGCGCGCCAGGGCCCGCTTGTCGGTCGCCTCGACCGGCAGCGTGGCCACTGTCCGCCCCCTGCGCATCACCGTGACCCGATCGGCGATCTGCGCGACCTCGTCCAGTTTGTGGGAGATGAAGATCACCGCGTGCCCCTCGCGCTTCATCCTGCGCAGCACCTCGAACAGCCCGTGCGCTTCCTGCGGGGTCAACACGCTTGTAGGCTCATCCAGGATGAGGATCGTCGCTCCCCGGATGAGCGCCTTTATGATCTCGACGCGCTGCTGTTCGCTGGGCGAGAGCTGCCAGACGAGCGCGCGTGGATCCACCCGCAGGCCGTAGCGGTCCGCCAGGTCGCCTATGCTGGCCTCGACCTGGCGCGCCGGCGCCACGAACCCCACTCCCGGCAGCCCCAGGGCGACGTTCTCGGCGACGGTGTGCCGCCGGACCAGGAGGAAGTGCTGGGGGACCATGCCTATGCCCAGCGCCAGGGCGTCGCGGGGAGAGCGGACGCGCACCTGCCGGCCGCGCAGTCGGATCTCGCCGCCGTCGGGCTGGTGGCTCCCGTACAGCACGTTCATCAGGGTGGTCTTGCCAGCACCGTTTTCGCCGAGCAGGGCGTGCACTTCGCCGGCGCGTACGCGAAGCGTCACGCCATCGTTGGCGACGACTCCGGGGAAGGCCTTCCGGATGTCGTGCATGACGAGCAGTTCGGAAGGCCCAGTTGTTGCGGGTTTGTGGCAGGTCGCGGGGGGCTGCTCACGGGCCATGGGCTCAGGATGCCGCCGGGCCGCTGCGCAGGATGTCCTCTCTCAGGACGCCTATGTACGGGAGATTCCTGTAGTGCTGGCGGTAGTCCAGGCCGTAGCCGACCAGGAAGAGATCCGGTACCTCGAACCCGCGGTAGCGAATCGGCAGGGTGTGGGCTATGCGGCGCGCGGTCTTGTCGAGCAGCGTGCAGATCGCCAGATCGGCCGGCTCGCGCGCCTGGAGTGCGCGCATCAGGTACGAGACCGTGAGGCCCGTGTCGATTATGTCCTCGGCCAGGAGCACGTGCCGACCGGTCAGGTCCTCATCGAGGTCCTTGATCAGGCGGACGGCGCCCGAGGGGCCCTTGCCGCCCCGGTAGGAGGTGATGGCCATGAAGTCGATGCCAAGCGGGATCTCTATCTCCCTTGTCAGGTCGGCAAGGAAGTAGAGCGCGCCCTTGAGCACGGTCACGACCAGCAGGTCGCGCCCGGCGTAGTCGCGGCTGATCTCGGCGGCCATCTCGCGCACGCGCGCGCGGATCTGCTCCTCTGTGAAGAGCACGCGGCTGATCTCGGGTACCGCCATCAGCGCGCCGCGCCGGGATACAGGTCGTACTTGGCCAGCAGGCTGCGGAAGTCCCTGCCGTAGAACACCAGGACGCGAGCGTTGGGGTAGAGCTCGCGCATCCGTCGGAGCTTGCGGTTCTTCTTTGTCACGAGGCTCTGCTTCAGGGTTGTCAGCTCGATGTACAGGTCGAACTCGGGCAGGTAGAAGTCCGGGCTGAAACTCTCCACGACTCGCCCCTCCCCGTTCCACTCTAGGGCGAACGACCGGGGCTCATACTCCCAGCGAATGCCGTAGAAATCCAGGATCCGCGCCAGTTCCTCTTCGCTTGCATGGGCGAATCGTACCGCGCCCTTGTTCTCCATTGGGTCCAGTATATGTAACCACGGCCGGGGATGCAATGAGGATTTGGGTTGCAGCCCGCGTGCAGGACCAAGGCGCGAGCCCGCAGAATAGTGCATAATAGGTGCAGTAGGCGCCACTTGGTGCCCCCATGTCCAACAGGAGGAGCGTTCATGCCGGAGGCCGGTAGGGCCGATGAGCTGCAGCAGCATCTCCGGCAGCTCGAGAGTAGCGATGTGACCGTTCGCAGCGACGCGGCGCACGCGCTCGGGAAGCTGGGGGACGAGTCCGCGGTTCCGGCCCTGGCGCGCGCCCTGCAGGACTCCGACGAGTACGTCCGCAAGAGCGCCGTCGTCGCGCTTCGGCGCATCGGCGGGCCCGCTGCCGCCGAGGCCCTGCGCGCCGCACTGGCGGACCGCAGCGAGCAGGTGGTCCTGCAGGCCACAAACGGTCTCCGGGACATCCGAGACAGGGGCGCGGTCGAAGCGCTCATTCGAGTTCTCGCCCGCCGTGAGCGGTCGCTCCAGCTGGCGGCTACGGAGGCCCTCACGCGCATCGGCCCTGACGCGGTCGGGCCGCTCCTGGCCACCTGTGACGACAAGGTGCTGCGGCGCAAGATCGGCCCGCAGGTCATGAAGATCCTCGTCGAGGTGGGCCCCCGCGCCGTAGAGGCGCTGCTGGAGGCAGTGGGCCAGGACAGCCAGGTCGTGCGCGCCACCGCGATCTCGATCCTAGGGCGGGTGGGAGATCAGCGCATCGTCCGGCCCCTGGTTGACCTGTTCCTGCGCGACCCGCGCATGCAGGAGGCGGTTGTGGCCACCCTGTCGCGCCTGGAGGAGCGCGGGGTCATGGAAGGCGGCGAGGGCGCCCACGTTGAACGCGAGGTGAGCCCGACGCGCATGGTGCTTGAGGCGTTCGGGGGGCGCCCGCGTGCCGATGTCGTAGAGCGGCTCCGGGTCGCGCTCGAGAACCCGGTGCCCAAGGTACGCCGGTTTGCGCTGCGGGCCCTCTATGCCCTCTTTGGCGAGGGTGCTTCTGACCAGTTCATCGCTTCACTCGAGGACGAGGACGTCGAGGTCAAGCGGCTGGCGATTCGCATCCTCGGCAAGCTGCGCAACAAGCGCGTGATCGAGCCGCTCGTGGCGCTCGTGCAGCGCGAGGGCGGCGAGCATCTGGAGGAGGCCGTCTGGAACACGCTCAAGGTCCTGACCGACCTGCGCGAGTTCGAGCAGTTGCGATCGCGCGTGGCCAAGGAGCGCTCAGGCGCCCGCCCCCCGGTGCGAAAGACCAGGTCGTTGCGGGACGTGTCGCCTGACTGGTGGCGCGAGCAGGACTAGCGCGGGTGGCCCCGCCATCCGGATCCCGAAGGCAGACATGAGCGAGTTCCTGGTCGTGCTGGTAACCACCGGCGGCCAACAAGAGGCGGACCGCATCGCATCGGCCCTCGTGGAAGAGGGCCTGGCCGCCTGCGTGAACATCGTTCCCGGGGTGCGCTCTATCTACCGCTGGCAGGGGAGCGTCGAGTCAGGGGCCGAGCATCTGCTCGTGATCAAGACCGCCCGCCGTCTCCTGGCCAGCGTGGTGGAGCGCGTGCGCGATCTGCACTCCTACACCGTGCCCGAGGTCGTGGCGCTTCCCATCGAGGGAGGTTCGGCAGCCTACCTCGATTGGCTCGACGGGGCCGTCCTCTCCGCGCCCGGCACCGGGGATCCACCCAGAGGGTAGCGTGGTCGGCGGGCGGGTTCGGCCCTCCGCGGTGCGCGGTGTGTTTTACGACGCCGACCCGCGCAGGTTGAGGCGCCAGGTGGAGGGATGCTTCGTGCACCCTCTGGGACCTGGGCGTGTCCCCGCCGCCTGGGGAGCGCGTCGCATCGTGGGGCTGGTCGTCCCCCATGCCGCGTTGGAGTATTCGGGCCCGGTGGCGGCGCATGCCTACCTGCGCCTGGCCGAGGCGTCCCGGCCAGAGGCAATCGTCGTGATCGGTCCCGATCACAGGGGCGCCGGCCCGGGCGTGGCGCTTTCCCCGGACGAGCGCTGGGAGGGTCCGCTGGGCGAGGTTCCGACCGAGCATCCGGTCCGGGAGGATCTGCGACGGCGCGGCATTCCGCTGGATGCGCGGGGTCACCGCCACGAGCACTCCGTCGAGGTGCAGCTGCCCTTTCTGCAGTTCATCGGTTATGATGGGCCGGTCGTGCCGATCGTCATGGCCGACCAGGACGCCGCAACGGTTAGGCACCTCTCCCAGGCGCTCGCGGCGGCCGTGGCGGACGGCAATGTGGTCATGATCGCCTCGACCGACCTCAGTCACTACCTGCCGCACGAGCACGCCGTCCGGACGGACCGGATCGCGCTCGAGGCGCTCGTCTCGGGCGACGGCGAGCGCCTCTTGCGGGAAGTGCGGGCTTGCGGCATAACGATGTGCGGAGCCGGCCCGGTCGCGGCAGTGCTGGAGGCCGCGCGCCGGCTGGGACCCGCCCGCGTGGAGATCCTGCGGTACTGCACCTCTGGGGACGTGGCCGGCGGGAGCGACGCGGTCGTGGGCTATGCCGCGGCCACAATCGAGACGAAGCAGCGCGGGCTTGGCGCCGCGGGAAGCGAGGAGAGATGAGGGTCCTGCTCACGAACGACGACGGCGTGGGCTCGCCGGGGTTGCATGCCTTGGCCCAGGTCTTCACGGAACACCACGAGGTCGTGGTAGTGGCCCCGGAACACGAGCGAAGCGCCTCGGGCCACGCGGTCACGCTGCACAAGCCGCTCCGCGCCTGGCGCACGGGCGGCTATCCGGAAGGCGTCACGGCCTGGGCGACCACCGGTACTCCGGCGGACTGCGTCGTCCTTGGTGTGCTCGACCTCCTTGACCGGCGGCCGGATGTGGTGATCTCGGGCATCAACGTCGGCCCCAATCTAGGGCGCGACCTTACATACTCGGGCACCGTATCCGGGGCGATGGAGAGCACGATAATGGGGATTCCCAGCCTGGCTATCTCCGTGGCGGCCTTCATGGATGTCGGGTTCGACGTGGCCGCTCCGTTTGCCGAGAGGCTGGCGCGGCTGGTGGTCGAGCGCGCCCTGCCGGCGGACACGCTCATCAACGTGAACGTGCCGAATCTTCCACGTGAGCGCCTGCGGGGGGTCGCGATCACGCGTCAAGGCGCGCGCCGCTATCTCGCCCACCTCGAGAAGCGCTCGGACCCCCGGGGCAGGCCGTACTACTGGATCTCCGGGGAGATCGAGCCTCTGGCCGACGAGGAGGGAACCGACAGCTGGGCAGTGATGGCAGGGTACATTTCGGTGACCCCGATCCATCTCAACATGACAAGCGAGCGCCTGCTAGATGACCTGGCCGACTGGAACCTGTCCGTGCCCTGAGACCCTGGCAGGACTGCAGCGCTGACGCGCAGAATGATGACGGGAAGCATCGAAGCATCGGTCCCGCCTTTTCGTCGGAGCAGCGATGATCAACCTTGAGCGCGTCGGAAAGAGATATCCAACCGGCGTGGTCGCCCTTCACGACGTCTCACTGCGGATAGAACGCGGTGAGTTCGTCTTCTTGGTGGGTCCGACAGGCAGCGGGAAGTCCACGATTCTTAAGCTCATCCAGAGGATCGAGCGTCCGACGGCCGGGAGGGTGGAAGTGGATGGCGTGGACCTGGCTTCCCTTCCCGATTCGCAGGTGCCGTATCTTCGCCGGCGGTTGGGCGTTGTCTTTCAGGAGTTCAACCTGCTGCCCGACCGTCCCGTGAGCGACAATGTGGCATATGCGCTGCGGGTCACCGAGGCGGACACGGCGGAGATTGCGCCGCGAGTCCGGTGGGCCCTTGAGACTGTGGGCATGGCTCACCGCGCCGGGGATCTGCCGGCCAGGCTCTCGGGCGGAGAGCAGCAGCGCATCTGTCTGGCTCGCGCGATCGTCACGCGCCCCGCGATCGTGCTCGCGGATGAGCCCACCGGCAACCTCGACCCGGAGGCGGCCTGGGAGATCGTGCAGCTTCTTGGAGCCGTCAACCTCCGGGGAACGACCGTGGTGATGACCACCCACAACAGCACGCTCGTGGACGTGCTGCGTCGGCGCGTAGTAGAACTCCACGCTGGTCGCGTTCTACGCGATGAGCACCGAGGCCTCTACCAGAGAGCCCGATGAGCGGGTGCGGGGCGGGCGTACGCTGAGCCGACGCCCCCCGGCATGGGCGCGAACGCAGGCCTTCTGCGACGCGCTCGGCGGCCTGCGACGCAACGGCCTGATGGCCGCTGCCGCGACCTCGACCATGGCCATCGCGCTTGTTGTGGCCGGGGGAGGGATTCTTGTCTCCATCAACCTGGCGCACGTCGCCTCCGTGCTCGAATCGCAGGTTGAGATCGTGGGGTTCCTGCGAAGGGACCTCACCCCCAGGGAACAGCAGCGCGTCCTGGCTTCCGCCAAGAACCTGCCCGGAGTCCGCGCGGCTGAGCTGGTGGGTCGCGACGAGGCCCTGCGGCGGCTGCAGCAGACCTATGGATCGTTCGCATCGGTCGGGGCCCATCTCAAATCGAACCCGCTGCCGGACTCGATCGAGATCCGCGCTTCCGGGCCAGGGCAGGTGCGCGCTGTCGCCGAGGCGCTTGAGCGCACCACCGGCATAGAGGAAGTGGTCTACGGAACGCCCGTGGTGGACCGCCTTGTGGCCCTCACGCGCGCCGTGCGGATAGGGGGCGCCGCGGTCGCCGGGGCGCTGTGCGCGGCCGCGCTGCTGATCGTGCTGAACACGGTCCGCCTGACGATCGCGGCCCGGCGTCAGGAGATCGAGATCATGACCCTGGTGGGCGCTACTCCCGCGTTCATCCGGGGGCCCTTCGTGCTCGAGGGCCTGATGCAGGGGGTTGCCGCGGCCCTGGCGGCGACCGCGGTCCTGCTCGCGGTCTACACCCGCCTGGCCGCCGAGATATCAGGATCGCTGCCGTTCCTGCCCGTCCTGGAGCCGCGCGCCGCGCTGCCGTGGGCATTGGGTGCGGTGTGGCTCCTTGGCATCGCCGTGGGCGTGCTGGGAAGCGAACTGGGCACCCGGAGGTATCTTAGGGCATGAGCGCGGCCGACTGCGCCCGCCTCGTGGTCACGGTCGTGCTGCTGGCGGCCGTTACCATCGGCCCGCACGCTGCGGATGCCGCATTGCCCGCGCCGCTCGTATCCAGGCAGGAGGAGCTGTCGCGCCTGCAGCGGCAGCTCGAGCTCGAGCGCCAGCGTCTGAGGCAGGTGAAGCACCGCGAGCGCCGGATGGCCGATGAGGTGCAGAGGCTGGACCGCCAGCGCGAGGCAACCGAAGAGCAGCTGCGGCGCCTTGCGGCCGACATGCGGCGTGTGCGTGCCCGCACCCAGGCCGCGGCCGTTCGGCTGGCCCAGGCCGAGGCCGCGCTGGCGCAGCGCCAGGGGCTGCTGGCCGGCCGCGTGGTGGACCTGCACAGGGTTGGGCTCGCTGGCTACCTGGACGTCGTTCTTCAGGCAACGTCGTTTCCGGAGTTCGTCGCGCGGTCGCGCATGGTGGGCGCGATAATGCGGGAGGACGCCCGCCTGATCAGCGCCTACTCGCGGGACCGCGATCGGACCGCGGCGCTGCGCGAGGAGCTGATGGCGCAGCAGGCGCAGCTGCAGGAGGTTGCGCGCCAGACCCGAGAGCGCGAAGTGCAGCTGTCGGAGCAGGTCGCCGCTAAGCGTCGGATGCTGAGCGCGATAATCACCGAGCGGGCCGCGGCCGAGCAGGCCGTCCGGGAGATCGAGGAGGACTCGGCCGCGGTGGAGGCGATGATCCAGCGTCTTCAGGGCGGCTCCGCACTGCCCGGGGGACGCGTCATGGCGGCCCTCGTCAGGCCGCTTTCCGGGCCCGTGGCCTCGCGCTTCGGCTTCCGCCGTCACCCGCTCTTCGGACGCCGCCACTTCCACACGGGAGTCGACATCCCCGCGAGCAGGGGCACACCGGTGCCGGCGGCGCATGACGGGAAGGTGCTCTTCGCCGGGTGGTACGGTGGGTACGGCAAGCTGGTCATCCTCGACCACGGGCACGGCGTGAGCACGCTGTACGGGCATCTGGGCAGGATCAGTGTCAGGACCGGTCAGTCCGTCTCCCGCAGGCAGATCATCGGATACGTGGGCAGCACCGGTTACAGCACCGGGCCCCACCTCCACTACGAGATCAGGCGGAACGGCAGGCCTGTCAACCCCGAATGATGAGCGTGCGAAAGGACGGTGAGCCGTCGTGATACGGCGCAGGTTGGTCGGCGCGCTGCTGGTGGCGGTCCTGACCGCGGGGGTGTTCCTCGCCGGCTACGGGATAGGACAGCGCGCGGTGCTGGCGCGGTCGGCCGACGACCAGGGAATCGCCCTCCTACGCGAGCTCCTGGTACAGGTGCGGCGCGAGTACCTGAACCCGGTCCCCGAGGCTTCGCGCCTGTTCGACGGCGCGGCACGGGGTCTGCTCGAGGCGCTGGGAGACCCCTACACGCGCTACATGGATGCGCGAGCCTACAAGGAGTTCTCGCAGGATGCGCTAGGGTTCTTCTTCGGGGTGGGCATCTTCATCGACATCCGCGACCGACATCTCATCGTGGTCCAGCCGATCGAGGGCACACCTGCCCATCGGGCAGGCCTGCGCGCCGGGGATCGCATTCTCTACATCAACGAGGTGCCCACAGAAGGAATGGCGCTGCAGGAGGCGGTATCGCGGATCCGCGGGCCGGCAGGAACCAGGGTCAAGCTCCGGATCGGCCGCGGCGAGTCGGTGCGCGACTTCGAGATCACGCGAGCCCGCGTGCAGATCGTCAGCGTGCAGGGGCCTGGAACCCTTGACCCGGGCGTGCAGCGGGAACTCGCCGATCTGCGCCTGGGCTACCTGAGGGTGCTTGCATTCAACGAACAGACGTCCAAGGAGGTTGGGGCATCGCTCGACCGGCTGGCAGGGGAAGGGGTCCAGGGGTTGATCCTCGACCTGCGCAGCAACGGCGGCGGGCTCCTGGCCGCGGCCACGCACGTCGCGGAGCGGTTCGTGGCGGCTGGCCGGCCCGTCGTCCACGTGGTTGACCGGTCGGGCCGGAGGAAGACGGACCTGGCGGGCCCAGGCGCCAAGATGACGGTTCCCGTAGTGGTGCTGGTCAACGAGTTCACGGCCAGCGCGTCCGAGATCCTGGCAGGGGCGCTGCGCGACTCTGCGGGCGCCGCGTTGGTGGGCCAGCGCACCTTCGGCAAGGGCGTGATCCAGAGCCTGTTCCCCTTGACCGGAGGCGGGGCCGCGGCCATCACAACCGCCAAGTACCTCACCCCTGCAGGCCAGGACATCCACGGCAAGGGGATACGGCCTGACACGCTGGCCGGGGACCGCCTCGAGGGGAAGGCCGAGGGCGACATGACGCGCATTCAGGCGATTCAACTGCAGCGGGGAATCGAAGTACTCAAGCAGCGAGTGGCGCAGCGACGCTAGATGGCGCCATCCAGGCGGCGGGGAACGCGGCAGGGGACAAGCAGGCGCCCCTGGGCCGCCGTGCCCAGGGCCTGGCTGGTTGTGGTCTTCGTCCTGCTGGGTGTTGCCGGGGGATGGTGGCTCGCCTCGGCTCGGCGGGCGGTGACGCCCGCCCAGGTCAGCCCACCGCGCGCGGTCCGCACTCAACCCGAGGCCCCGAAACCTCGTCCGCGGCCGCGTCCCGCGCCTGTGACGGTCTCCCCGGTCGGCCATGTGGCGCGGGTGGCGATCGTCTTCGACGATGCAGGCGGGTCGCTGGCCGACGTGGAAGAGATAGTGGCGATAGGGCGGCAGGTCACCGTGGCCGTGCTGCCGGGCCTGGCGCACTCGGCAGAGATCGCCAAGCGCGTCCAGGACGCGGGTCTGGAGGTCATTCTGCATCTCCCGCTCGAGCCCACGGACGGCTCCAGGGCGCTGGGGCCTGGCGGCGTGACGGTGGCGATGGACGACGCAGAGATCCAGGCAACGGTGCGCGCCGGACTGGCGTCGGTACCGGGTGCCGTCGGCGTGAGCAACCACATGGGATCGCGCGCAACGGCTGACCGGCGCGTCATGCGGGCCGTCATCGAGGTGGCCCAGGAGCGCGCTCTCTTCTTCCTCGACAGCAAGACGACCCCTCACTCGGTGGCCGGCCCGGTGGCCGCCGAGATTGGCGTTCGAAGCGCGGCCCGCACCATCTTCCTGGACAACGTGAACGATCCCGACGCCATTCGCCAGGAGATCCGCCGCCTGATCGAGACCGCGCTTCGCCGCGGCGAGGCGGTGGCGATCGGGCACGCTCAGCGCGTCACCCCGCGAGTGCTTGCCGCGATGCTGCCCGAGTTCGACCGCGCGGGTGTTGTGCTCGTGCCTGTCTCGGTGCTCGCCCGATGAGGATGGGCGGGCCGCCGGCCTGTCCCTTGCGCGCGGAGAATAGGAGGAGGCACATGAACACGAAAGGCACGGTGGCGCTTCCGGAGGAAGACCCATGGGCTGCGGTGCTGGCACAGTTTGACCGCGCCGCCGACCACTTGCCTTTGAAGAAGGGGGTCAGGGAGTTCCTGGCGTTTCCCAAGCGCGAACTGGCAGTGAACTTCCCGGTGAAGATGGACGACGGATCGGTGCACATCTTCACCGGCTACCGCGTGCACCACAGCACGGTCTTGGGGCCGAGCAAGGGCGGCATCCGCTACGACCCCGGCGTCACCCTCAACCAGGTGAGGGCGCTGGCGATGCTGATGACCTGGAAGTGCGCCCTGGTCGGGCTTCCGTTTGGGGGCGCCAAGGGCGGCGTGGTGGTCAACCCCAAGACCCTGTCCGCGCTGGAACTCGAGCACCTTACGCGCAGGTACGCCACCGAGATATCCCTGCTCATGGGTCCGGAGAGGGACATACCGGCGCCGGATCTGGGGACCACGCCGCAGGTCATGGCCTGGATCATGGACACCTACAGCATGCACCGGGGCTACTCTACCCCGGCGGTGGTGACCGGCAAGCCGATCGCGATCGGCGGATCGTTCGGCAGGCTCGATGCCCCCGGCCGGTCGGTAGCCATCGCCGCGCGCGAGGCCGCGCGCCGGCTCGGCATGAGCATCGAGGGCACCAGGGTTGTCATCCAGGGGTATGGGAAGGTGGGGTCGGTCGTGGCGGCGCTGCTGGCGCGGCAGGGCTGCCGGATAGTCGCTGTGAGCGATACCCAGGGCGGCGTGTTCAACCCCGCCGGGCTCGACCATGCCGGCCTCGCGGAGCACAAGCGGCAGGCGGGCACCGTGGCGGGCTTTCCTGGGGCGGAGGCGGTCGGCAGTCGCGATCTGCTCGAGCTACCCTGCGACGTGCTGGTCCCGGCCGCCGTAGAGGGGCAGATCACCGCGGAGGTCGCCGCGCGCATCGGGGCACGATTGGTCGTGGAGGCCGCAAACGGTCCCACCACCCCTGGAGGGGACGCCGTGCTGGCGGAGCGCGGGATCCCCGTGATTCCCGACATCCTGGCGAGTGCCGGCGGAGTGATCGTCTCGTATTTCGAGTGGGTTCAGGGGCTGCAGCAGTTCTTCTGGACCGAGGAGGAGGTGAACGCAAACCTCGACAGGATCATGGTCCGCAGTTTCGAGGCCGTGGAGCAGGTGGCCGGCGGCCGGGGCGTGGACTTCAGGACCGCAGCCCTGATCAAGGCCATAGAACGCGTGGCGCACGCCGTGATGATCCGAGGTATCTACCCGTAGAGGGGGATGGACGATGCTCCGCCAGGTGATGCTTGCGCTCTCCGAGAACGACCGCCTGCGCCTATTCGCACAGAGGCAACGGACGGCCCGCCGCGCCGCACGGAGGTTCGTGGCCGGTGAGACCCTTGACGAAGCGCTGGAGGTCGTGGACCGGATGGCGGCGGAGGGGTATCTCCTCTCCCTGAACCTGCTGGGGGAGAAGACCGCTTCGCCGGCCGACGCCAGGGTCGCGGCCGACGCCTACGCCGAGGCGGCGGTCCGGTTGCGCGGTCGTCGGGCGGACTGCTACATCTCGGTCAAGCTCTCCCAGCTCGGGCTCGATCTCGACGCCGGCATGACCGCGGATAACCTGCGCCGGGTGCTCGACGCGGCCCGGGTGGACGGACGGTTCGTCCGCGTTGACATGGAGCACTCCCCCTACGTTGACCGGACCCTTGAGATCATTACGCGACTGCGGGCCGAGGGGTATTCGGGCCTGGGGGCGGTGATCCAGGCGTATCTCTATCGAAGCGAGGACGACGTCGGGCGGCTGCTGGAGACGGGTGTTCCCATCCGCATCTGCAAGGGCGCGTACGCCGAGCCGGCGACGATCGCCTATCCGCGCAAGAGGGACGTGGACGCGAGCTTCCTGCGCATCCAGCAGCGGTTGCTGCGCGATCCCGTCTGTCATGCCATCGCCACGCACGACGAGCGACTGATCCAGGCCGCCCTCTCTCAGGTGGAGGCCGAAGGCATTCCGCGGGAGCGCTACGAGTTCCAGATGATCTACGGCATCCGCCGGGATCTACAGGCGGGGCTCCTCCGGGCGGGTCATCGGGTGAGGATCTACGTGCCCTTCGGGACCCACTGGTACCCTTACCTGATGCGGCGCATGGCCGAACGCCCGGCCAACCTCATGTTCATACTGCGCAACCTGCTCCGGGGCTAGCCGGGAGGAACCCGGCCCGGCGGCGGCGAACCGTCAGATACTTCCGCCCGAACAGGCGCGGAGGATTCCAGGTCCAGGGAGGGAGAGACAGAGGATGAAGCGCAGCAGGATTCCGATTGCTCTCGTTCTTGCCCTGATGCTGGCAGGAGGCCAGTACTTCGTTCCGGCGGCTCCTGCGGCGACGGTCGGTCCGGTCACGGACCCGGTCGGCGTAGTCAGGATCGCCAAGGGTGCGCCTCTCACCATCGCCTACTGGATGGTCGTCGCCGGCCCGGACGCCAGCCTGGGTACCGACACCAAGCGCGGTGTCGAGATCGCCATCGCCGACAAGGGCGGCAAGCTCCTGGGCCATCCCATCAGGTTGATCGGCGAGGACACCGGGTGCAACGCGGAGGGCGGTGTGACCGCGGCGACCAAACTGTCCGCCAACAAGGCGATCGTGGCCGCGGTCGGCTCCAACTGCTCCAGCGAGGCCGTGCCAGGGGCTCCCATTCTCTGGAAGGCTGGCATCGTGACCGTTTCCCCATCGAACACCGCGCCCAAGCTGACCGCTCCTGACCGGGGGCCGACCTACGATGGGTACCTGCGCACCGCCCACAACGACAAGGTGCAGGGCCGGGTGGCCGCGGAGTTCGTCTACAAGTCCCTCAAGCTCAGGAAGGCCGCGACGATCCACGACGGCAGCCCGTACGCGGAGGGGCTGGCGGGGGTGTTCACCGAGACCTTCAGGAAGCTCGGCGGCACCGTAACCGCCCAGGAAGCGATCTCGCCCACCGACACTGACATGCGCCCCATGCTGACCAAGATCGCGGCGGGCAGGCCCGACATGATCTACTACCCCATTTTCATCGCCGCGGGCGGGCACATCACGCGCCAGGTCAAGGAGGTCTCGGGCCTGGCGAACGCCAAGCTGATGGGTGCCGACGGGATGTTCTCCCCTGACTTTATGAAGGCGGCCGGGGAAGCGGCAGTGGGGATGTACCATTCCAGCCCCGATCTGTCGCCAGAAGCCCTGGGCCCGGCCTACAAGGTGTTCCTGGACAAGCACCAGAAGAGGTACGGCGAGAAGCCGCTGGCGCCATTCCACCCCCACGCCTACGACGCCGCCAACATGATCTTCGCCGCGATCACGAAGGTGGCCAAGAAGGACGCGGCCGGCAACACCTACATCGGGCGAAAGGCGTTGCGCGACGCCCTGTTCGCGACCAAGAACTTCAAGGGCCTGACCGGCACCCTGACCTGCGATAGGTTCGGCGACTGCGCGGATCCGAAGATCGCTATCTACCAGACCCTGTCGGCGGATCCGGCGAAGTGGGATCCGGGGAAGAACCCGAAGAAGGTCTACCCGTAGCCTACACAAGCCGCCGGTAACCGACGCGCGATTCCGGGGGATGAGCCCGCACGAGAACCGGCTCATCCCCCTTGTTAGGCGGGGAGGCTAGCGTGCAGCGTAGCTGGGCTTGGAGACTCTCGGTCACAGACCTCTATCTGTGGGCCTTTCGGATCGTGGTCCTGGCCGTCGTGATCTGGGGTACGATCGGCACCGTCGCTGCGCGGAGGTACGGGGGCGAGGTCTGGATAGACTTCCTGGTGTTTGGGATGTCCCAAGGGAGCATCTATGCCTTGATCGCCCTGGGCTACACCATGGTGTACGGAATCCTGCGGATGATCAACTTCGCGCACGGCGAGGTCTTCATGAGCGGCGCGTACACCGCCTACTTCGTAGCGGCGGCCTTCGGACGATCCGGATACCTCGACCGCAACCCTGTCGTGAGCCTCCTGGCGGTCCTGGCCGTGGCGATGGCCACTTCAACCCTGATCGCGCTACTGCTCGAGCGCGTCGCCTACAGGCCCCTGCGGCAATCACCACGCCTGGTGCCGCTCATCGCGGCTATCGGGGCGTCCTTCTTCCTGCAGTACACGTTCCGCGGCTTCTTCGGCTCCGGCTTCCAGGCCTATCCCGAGACCCAGGTGCTCAAGGGGACATGGGCCATCGCAGGGGTCAACATCCTGCGGACCCAGGCAGTGGTGCTGGTGGCGGCGGTGCTGATGATGGCCGGCCTCTACGCCTTCGTGATGCGCACCAAGACCGGGACCGCGATGCGGGCCGTCTCAGAGGACAAGGAGGCGGCGGCGCTGATGGGCATAGACGTGGACCGCTCGATCGTGATCGCTTTCGCGGTCGGGGCTTCAATGGCGGGCGCGGCCGGGTTCCTGTACGCCATTGTCTTCAAGCAGGTGCACTTCTTCATGGGCTTTGTTCCGGGCATCAAGGCGTTCACCGCCGCGGTGCTGGGCGGCATCGGGAACATCCCGGGCGCGATGCTGGGGGGCCTGTTCCTCGGCATCTTCGAATCGGTAGGCCCGATTCTGTTTCTGGAAGGGCTCGGCATCGTTGCTCCCTACCAGCTCAAGGACGTGATCGCCTTCACCATGCTGGTCATGGTATTGATCTTCCGGCCGTCGGGGATCCTGGGCGAGCGCCTCATGGCGAAGAAGGCGTGAGGGCGATGGGGAGCGCGCTGGCCGGCAGGCAGCGACGGCCCTGGCTCGAGGCCACACAGAAGGGGCTCATCTGGGGCGGGGTGGCTGTCTTTGTCGCCCTGGTGGGCATGGTCGAGATTTTCGCGGGGCGCGAGATCATCGTGGGTGTGATCACGCTAGGGCTCGCGCTGCCGGTCCTGACGGTTCTTGCGGCCGGGTATCAGGGCGCACTGCGGCAGGCCGGCGGCTCCGCAGTGGCGGTTCTGGCGCGCGGCGCGCTGGCCGGGGCGATGGTTGGCGTGGCCGTGGCCGCGCTGGTGGCGCTGGGCAGCGCGGTGAACATGCGCGCCATGTTCGTCAGCGCCTCACCCGGCATGTTCGCCCTGCTGTCATTCGGCCGTGGGGTGTCCGGTATTCCGTTGATCGTTGCGGGTGCCGCGGGGGCAGGAGCGGTAGGCGCGGCGGCGGCGCTGCTGCCCGGCAGCGCCCGCAGGCCGCTGGTCGCGGCCCTGGCGTGGACACTGGGGGTGGGCCTGTTCCAGGAACTGCTGCAGACGATGCTGCACGAGGGCGCGATCCAGACCGCGATCCGCGAGCTGTTCTTCTCCGGGGAGGGGCTCTCAGCCCGCGGCGCGCTACTGGTGTTCCTGCTGGTGTGGGCCGTCAGCACCGTATGGATGCGCCGGGGCAGCGCGGTGCGCCAGTGGCACGGGCAGCTGCCGGCCTCGCGTCAGCGCACCCTGCGCGTGGTCTCGCTGCTCGCGGCCGTGGCCGTCCTCCTCTTGGTGCCCGTGGCCGCGGGGCCGTTTCTCTCGCAGGTGTTCGTGCTGGTCGGGATGTTCGCGCTGCTGGGGTTGGGCCTCAACATAGTCGTGGGCTTTGCCGGCCTGCTGGACTTGGGCTACGTTGCCTTCTTCGCCATTGGCGCCTACACCGTGGGCCTGTTGACCTCGATCGGCGAGCACGGCATCGCGCAGATGTCGTTCTGGTCGGCCGTGCCCATTGTGATGCTCGTCTCGCTGATCGCGGGGGTGCTGCTGGGTGTGCCGGTGCTCGGCATCCGCGGGGACTACCTGGCCATTGCCACCCTGGGATTCGGTGAGATCATCCGGATCTTGGTGCTCTCCGACTTCCTGCGGCCGTGGCTGGGAGGATCCCAGGGCATCCTGGCCATTCCCAAGCCGATGATCGGCGGGTTCGAGTTCCGGGGGCCGGAGCAGCTCTTCTACCTGACGCTTGCGAGTTGTGCCCTGGTCATCTTTGTGGCCATGCGGCTGCGCGACTCGCGTCTCGGGCGGGCGTGGATGGCTGTGCGCGAGGACGAGGACGTGGCCGAGGCTATGGGGATCAACCTGGTGAACGTCAAGCTGCTGGCCTTCGCGCTGGGCGCTACCTTTGGCGGTCTGAGTGGGGCGATCTTCGCCGTAATGGTCGGCTCGATCTTTCCGCACAGCTTCCAGCTGCTCATCTCGATCAATGTGCTGGCGCTCATCATCGTCGGGGGCATGGGAAGCATGCCGGGGGTCATAGTGGGCTCGCTCTTCCTCGTTGGGCTGCCCGAGCTGCTGCGCGAGTTCGCCGAGTACCGGTTCCTGGTGTACGGGGCGGCCCTCGTCTTGATGATGCAGCTCCGTCCCGAAGGATTGTGGCCGGCCGCAGCGCTTCGGCGCGAGCTGCACGCAGCCAACGAGATAGGTCACGCGGGTCCCGTCGAGGCCCCGGTTGGCCCCGAGCGTCCAGTCGGGGGGTAGCATGAGCATCTTGATATCGCGTGGCCTAACGAAGCGCTTCGGCGGGCTGGTAGCCGTGAACCGGCTGGACCTCGAGGTGCGGGAGCATTCCATCCACAGCATCATCGGCCCCAACGGGGCCGGCAAGACCACCTACTTCAACTGCGTCACCGGCTTCTACCGGCAGGAAGAGGGGGAGATGATCTTCAGGGGCGCCCCCATCGACGGGCTCTCCCCGGACCGCATCACCCGGTTGGGGATCGCCCGGACCTACCAGAACATACGGCTCTTCGCCAACATGACCAGTCTGGAGAACATCCTGGTTGGGATGCACTCCCACCTGCGCTCCTCGTGGATCGGCGCGGTGTTGAACACCGCGAGCACGCGGCACGAGGATCTGTCGGCCACCTCACAGGCCCGGGATCTCCTTAACTTCGTCGGGCTTAGGGGAAAGGGCGACCTGCTCGCCAAGAACCTGCCCTACGGCGATCAGCGGCGGCTCGAGGTGGCCCGCGCGCTCGCCTGCCGCCCCGCCCTGCTGCTGCTGGACGAGCCCACGGCGGGGATGAACCCGCGCGAGACCATCGAGATGATGGCGTTCATTCGGCGGCTCCGCGATGAGAGGGGGATAACCATACTGCTGATCGAGCACCAGATGCGCGTGGTGATGGGCATCTCCGAGCTCGTCACCGTGCTCGACTACGGCACCAAGATCGCCGAGGGGACACCACGGGAGGTACAGAACGATCCGCGGGTGATCGAGGCGTACCTGGGCACGCGCGGCACGGGCGTGTACGCGACTCATTGATCCGACCGGGCGGGGGCTGGCATGGCGCTGCTTGAGATCGAGAACCTGCACGTCAGCTACGGGAACATCCACGCCCTCCGTGGCATCTCCCTGAACGTGGACCCCGGCGAGATCGTCACGCTCATCGGTGCCAACGGGGCCGGGAAGAGCACGACGCTCAAGACCATAAGTGGGCTGCTGAGGCCGCTACGCGGACGCGTGACCCTGGCCGGCGAGGATCTCTGCGCCACGCGCCCCCACGAGATTGTGGCCAAGGGCGTCGTTCACGTGCCCGAGGGCAGGAGGATCTTCGGCCGCCTCACCGTCACCGAGAACCTGGAGATGGGCGCGTTTACCCGCGCGGATCGTGCCGGTATCATGGAGGATCTCGACAGGGTGTTCGTAATGTTCCCTCGCCTGCGCGAGCGCCGCTCCCAGGTGGCAGGGACCCTCTCTGGGGGCGAGCAGCAGATGCTTGCCATCGGGCGGGGGCTCATGACCAAGCCCAGGGTCCTGCTGCTGGATGAGCCGTCCATGGGCCTGGCCCCGGTGCTGGTGGACCTGATCTACGATGCCATCCGGGACATCAACGCCCAGGGAACCACCATGCTGCTCGTGGAGCAGAACGCCTTCATGGCGTTGTCGGTTGCCAACCGCGGGTACGTCCTCCAGACCGGCGAGGTTGTGCTTCAGGGCTCGGCGGCTGACCTTCAGGCCAACGAGGAGGTCCGTCGGGCCTACCTGGGCGGCTAGTCGCCCATCCTGCGCGCGGCACAGGATTCCGGGGCGCACCGTGTCGAACCCTCTGGGTGATGCGAGCGATCATCAAGGCGAGACCCGGACCCGGGTGTGAGCTCGTTGATGTCCCGGTCCCGGCCCCTGGCCCGGGTGAGGTTCTGATTCGGGTCGCTGCCGCCGGCATCTGCGGGACTGATCTGCACATCTACGGGTGGGACTCCTGGGCACAGTCGCGCGTTCGCATCCCTCGCGTGATAGGTCACGAGTTCTGCGGCGTCGTCGCGGAGGTCGGCGATGGAGTGGATGCCGTCAGGGTGGGCGATCGTGTGGCGGGCGAGTGCCACGTGGCCTGCGGTTGCTGCCGCCCCTGTCTGGGAGGCCAGCCGCACATCTGTCAGAGGCTCGAGATCATAGGAATCGATCGCGATGGGGCGTTCGCCGACTACGTCGTGCTCCCGGCGGGCAACGCCTGGAGGCTCGATCCTGCCATCCCGTCCGACGTGGCCGCGATCATGGACCCGCTTGGCAACGCTGTGCACACGGCGATGGCGACGGAGATGGACGGCAGGGCCGTCCTGGTCACCGGATGCGGCCCCATAGGGCTGATGGCGATCCCTGTCTGCAAGATGGCCGGCGCAGCGCTGGTCATAGCGTCCGACGTGGCGGATGGCCGCCTGGAACTGGCCCGGAGAATGGGCGCCGACCACGTGATAGATGCGCGCGGCGGCGGTGTGCCTGAGCGCGTTCGCAAGATGACCGGCGGCGACGGGGCTGACGCGGTCCTCGAGATGTCCGGCCACCCGTCCGGGATCCGGGACGCGCTGCAAGCGGTCCGGGGTGGAGGGTGGGTAGGATTGCTCGGCCTGCCCGGCGCGCCGGTGGAGCTGGACCTGGTCAACCTGGTGGTCTTCAAGGAGGCGCGGTTGCAGGGCATCTTCGGGCGGCTGATGTGGCAGACATGGGAGCAGATGAGCTCGATGCTCGTGCGGGGGCTGGACATCCGGCCCATCATTACCCACAGGCTTCCCTTGGAGCGATTCGGCGAGGCGTTCCACGGGCTCGAGTCCGGGGGCGCAGGGAAGGTGATACTGACCATTGACTCCTGATCCGGTCAATCCACTTGCGTTCGTGGACGAAGAGCTCCAGGAGCTTCGTGCCAAGGGGCTCTGGCGCTGGCCCCGGCTCCTGGAGGGCCCGCAGGCTGCGGTGGCGCGCTACGATGGGCGCGAGCTTGTCAATCTGGCCTCCAACAACTACCTGGGCCTGGCAAACCACCCTGCCCTGAAGGCGGCAGCGCTCGAGGCCATCGCCACCACGGGCGTGGGATCGGGCGCCGTGCGGACTATCGCCGGCAACATGGCGGTCCACCAACTTCTGGAAGCCGAGCTGGCGGCCTTCAAGCACACCGAGGCCGCCTTGCTCTTCCAGTCCGGCTTCACGGCCAACGCGGGCACCGTCGCCGCGCTCCTTGGCCGGGAGGATGTGGTGGTCAGCGATGAGCTGAACCACGCCAGCATAATCGACGGGTGCCGGCTCTCCGGAGCCGAGAAGAAGATCTTTCCGCACGCGGACGTTGAGGCCGCGCGCCGGCTTCTGGCCGAGTGTCGCGGCGCCCGCCGAGTGCTCCTCATCACCGACGGCGTGTTCAGCATGGACGGTGACGTGGCGCCGCTGCCCGGGCTCGTCGAGGCCGCCCAGGAGTTCGGCGCCATCATGATGGTGGACGACGCGCATGCCAGCGGCGTGATGGGGCGGCAGGGTCGCGGAACGGTGGACCACTTCGGGCTGCACGGCAGGGTGCACGTCCAGGTGGGCACGCTCTCCAAGGCGTTCGCCGGGCTCGGCGGCTATGTGGCCGGCAGCCGGGCCCTCGCAGACCTGCTCATGAACAGGGCCCGTCCCCTGTTGTTCTCGACCTCGCATCCCCCGTCGGTTGCCGCCTCGGCCCTGGCCGCCGTTCGGCTGGTGCAGCAGGATCCTGGGCTGATCGAGCGGCTGTGGGACAACACCCGGTACTTCAAGGCGGGCCTGCGCGCGCTGGGCCTCGACACAGGGGCCAGCGAAACCCCGATCACGCCTATCATGGTCGGCGACGAGGAGCGGGCCCTCCGGCTCTCAGACCGCTTGTTCGAGGAGGGCGTGTTCGCCGTGGGAATCGTGTTCCCGACCGTGCCGCGGGGGCGCGCGCGGGTGCGCACGATCGTGACCGCGGAGCACACCAGGGAGCAGCTGGATCGCGCCATCGAGGCGTTCCGGCGGGCGGCCGGCGCAGTGGGGGTGGCGTGATCTGACGCCCCGGGTCCGTGCGTTCACGCGCCTAGTGGCACCGGACGACGCCCGCGCGCGTTACGCCGCAGTTCTGCGGCCCAAGCCGCGCGGTGCCGAGCACGTGCCCCTCCTCACGGCGCACCTGCGCGTCCTCGCCGAGGATGCTGTTGCCGAGACGGATCTGCCCCCTTTCGATCGCTCCAGCGTGGATGGATGGGCAGTGCGGGCCCTCGACCTGGCCGCGGCGTCGCCGGGCAGGCCAGCGATTCTACGGCCGGCCGGCGAGGTTACGATGGGGGCCGCGGCAGACGCCCCCCTGCCCCGGGGCGGAGCCATGCGGGTTCCCACCGGCGGGATGATGCCCCCGGGCGCCGACGCTGTGATCATGCAGGAGGACGTCGAGGTCGAAGGTGAGCGGCTGCTGGTGTCGCGTCCTGTGCAGGTCGGGGAGAACGTCGTGCCGCGGGGGGCCGACGTGCGGGCTGGCGAGTTCGTGCTGCGTCGTGGGGCGCGCCTCCGGCCGGCCAGCCTGGGAGTGCTGGCAGGCCTGGGCCTGGAACACGTCAGCGTCTTCCTGCGCCCGCGCGTGGCGATTCTGGCCACAGGCGTCGAGCTGGTGCCGGCTGGATCGCCCCTGGCGCCGGGGCGCGTGCGCGACATGAACACCGCTGCGCTGGCCGCCGCTGTGGAGGCGGCCGGCGGGACACCTGTGCCGCTTGGCATAGTGCACGACGACCGGTGCGCGATCGAAGCAGCCCTGCGACGGGCGCTCCCTGATCACGAGATGCTGCTGGTCTCAGGCGGCTCGTCGGTGGGCGAGGAGGACCTGGCCGTGGAGGCCATAGAGGCGCTGGGTCCTCCTGGCGTCGTGGTGCACGGCGTGGCGCTTAGGCCTGGCAAGCCTACTGTGCTGGCCGCCTCAGGACGGGTGTCGGTGATCGGCCTGCCCGGCAACCCGGTCTCGGCGCTCGTGGCATTCGATCTCTTCGCACGTCCGGTGCTCGAGGCAATGATGGGGATGTCGTCCGAGGGCAGGCCGTGGGACATCGTGCGGGCACGTCTTGCCGGCTTCCTCCCGGCGGCCCGCGTGAGGGAGGACCACCGGCGCGTCAGGCTGGAGTCGCGCGCGGATGGAATCTGGGCCGTGCCTCTGCCTGCCGGGTCGGCGATTCTCACCTCAATGGCGCGCGCGCACGGCATTGTCGTCGTCCCTCCTGGCACCGACGGACTACGCGAGGGTGACGAGGTTCTGGTACGGTTACTGACATGAGCAGGGGAACCAGGGGACGCGCGCTGACGCACGTGGACCGGGCCGGTCGTGCCCGCATGGTGGATGTCTCCGCCAAGCCCGCCACCGTCCGCGTGGCCGTGGCGCGCGGGGAAGTCAGGATGCGAAAGGCCACCCTGGACCTCATTCGGGCCAACCGCGTGGCCAAGGGTGACGTGCTCTGTCTGGCGCAGGCCGCCGGTGTCATGGCCGCGAAGCGCACGGCTGATCTTGTGCCGCTCTGCCACACGATAGCGCTCACCGATGTGCGGGTGCGGGTTGTGCCCGACGAATCGAGGGACCTGGTTGCGATCGAGGCCACGGTCCGCTCGGTGGGACCCACCGGGGTCGAGATGGAAGCGCTCACCGCCGTTGTGGTCGCGGCCCTTGCCGTCTACGACATGTGCAAGGCCGCAGATCGTGGCATGACGATCGAGCGTGTTCGCCTGGTGCGCAAGCAGGGCGGGCGAAGCGGCGAGTACCGCCGCCCCGGAGAGACGGCATGACCGCCTCTTCGCTGGAGGGGGTTCGCGTAGCCGTCCTGACCCTCTCAGACACTGTCGCGCGCGGGCAGGGCACCGACGCCAGCGGCGAGGCGATCGTCTCCGCACTGACCGGCCTGGGGGCACAGGTGGTGCGCCGCGAGGTCCTTGGGGATGATCAGGAGGCGATAAGCCGGGCCCTGGTGCGCTACTGCGACGAGGACGGTGTGGCGCTGGTCCTCACCACCGGGGGCAGCGGGCTTTCCCCTCGGGATGTGACGCCCGAGGCCACAATCGCCGTGTGCGACCGGTTGGCGCCCGGGCTCGTGGAGGCCGCGCGGATCCGCACGGCGAAGCGTACTCCGCTGGCGATGCTCTCGCGGGCCGCGGCCGGGATTCGCGGCAGGACCCTTGTGATCAACCTCCCGGGTAGCCCGGCCGCGGTGCGCGAGTGGCTGGAGATCCTGCTACCCGTCCTCCCGCACGCGGTGCGAATGGCAGGAGGAGAGGTGGGCGTCTGGGGCCGCGATCACCGCGCGGACCAGTAGTGCTCTTGGCAGTGTCATTGGTGAGGGGAGTAGATTCACAAACCGGAGGCAACGTGTGCAGACCTACACTCATGACGTCCTGATCCTGGGAAGCGGCCTGGCCGGGCTCCGAGCGGCGCTTGAGGTCCTGCGCGTCTCGCGCGGGGACTTGGATCTCGCGATTCTATCCAAGGGCCAGCTCATGCGTGCGCATTCCGTGTGCGCCGAGGGCGGCACCGGTGCTGTGCTGCACCCCGAGGAGGGGGACAGCAAGGAGCTGCACGCCTGGGATACGGTGAAGGGCAGCGACTTCCTCGCCGACCAGGATGTCGTGGCACGATTTGTCGAGGCGGCCCCGCAGGAGATCCTGCGCCTCGATCACTGGGGCACCCCGTGGTCGCGGCGCTCGGATGGCCGTCTCGACCAGCGGCCGTTTGGCGGGCACACGTTTCCCCGGGCCACGTTCGCCGCGGACAAGACCGGGTTCTTCGAGATGCAGACCCTCTACGACACGATGCAGAAGTACCGCAGCATCGCCAGGTACGAGGAGTGGATGGCCACACGCATGATCGTGCAGGACGGCGTCTTCGCTGGATTGACCGCGTGGGACCTCGCGACCGGCGAGTTCGCCCTGCTCCGAGCCAAGGCACTTGTCATCGCAACTGGGGGCTGCTGCCGGCTCTACGGCTTCACCACCTACTCCCACGCGGTCACCGGTGACGGGATGGCGATGGCCTATCGGGCCGGGCTCCCCCTCAAGGACATGGAGTTCGTGCAGTTCCACCCGACCGGCCTGGTGCCCTCGGGGATCCTGATAACCGAGGCAGCAAGGGGCGAGGGTGGCCACCTGAAGAACAAGGAGCGGCGCCGCTTCCTGGAGGACTACGCCGCCAAGATGATGGAGCTGGCTCCCCGCGACATCATCTCGCGCGCCGAGATGACCGAGATCGAGGCAGGACGAGGGTTCGTTCACCCAAGCGGCCTGGACTACGTGGAACTGGACCTGACGCATCTGGGCCGCGATCGCATAAACGAACGCCTGCCCCTGATACGAGAGGTGGCCATCAAGTTCAACGCGATTGATCCCATCGAGGGGCCCTTGCCGGTGAGACCCGCGGCCCACTACTCGATGGGCGGCATCTCGACCGACATCAACGGCAAGGCGCCGGTAGAGGGCATCTGGGCCGCGGGCGAGGCGGCCTGCATGTCGCTGCACGGGGCCAACCGGCTCGGGACGAACTCCACCGCGGAGTGCCTGGTGTGGGGCGCCATCACCGGGCGAGAGGCCGCGGCATGGGCGCAGAAGGAGCGCGTCCTGCCAGACCCGCCGCTGTCCGATGCCGCGGAGGAGAAGGCCCGGCTTGCGCGCCTGTTGATGGCGCGCGGGCCGGAGAATCACCACCAGATCCGCACGCAACTGAGGCAACTGATGGACGGGAAGGTCGGCGTCTACCGCGATGGGCAGGGCCTGGAGGCGGCGCTGCGCGAGGTGCGGGTGCTTCGCGAACGGATGACCCGCATCCACCTCGACGACCGGAGCTGGGTGTACAACACCGATCTCTCCTGTGCCCTCGAGTTGCAGAACCTGCTGGATCTGGCAGAGGTAGTGGTGATGGGAGCGCTGGAGCGGAAAGAGTCCAGGGGCGGGCATGCCCGCCGGGACTACCCGGAGCGCGATGACGAGCGCTTCCTTGTGCACACGCAGGCGACACAGAGCGACGTCGGGCCGCATCTGACCTACAGCCCGGTTACGATTACGACCTGGAAGCCCGCGGAACGCAAGTACTGATGTCATCTATCCGATAGGGTGAAGCCATGGCCACCGAGGTGAAGGCCCCATCACAGATCCGAGAGCCATCGCGGCTGAGCATGCGGCTCGGCCTGCTAGGCTGGGTCTATGCCGGGCGATATCCGGCCGAGAGATACCTGTACGTCCTTCATCGTCTGACCGGGCTGGGACTCGTGCTGTACCTGCCGCTGCACATCTGGGTAACGGGGCGGCGACTGCAGGGGCCCGAGGTGTGGGAGCAGACGATGGCCCTCCTGGCGCGGCCGTCCTTTGTTGCCGGCGAGATCCTGATCCTCGCCGCCTTCCTCTTTCACGCCATCAACGGGTTCCGGCTGCTGTTTGGGCATCTGGGCTGCGCGCTGGGCAGGCCCGGGCACCCGGTCTACCCCTATCCGATTGCGCTGCATCGTCAGCGCAGGATGACCGTGGTGCTGATGATCCTGGCCGCCGTGCTTCTCGCGTCCGGGGTATGGGACCTGCTGACCAAGTAGGCGAGGGAGGGGTTGCGGTGAGGGAATCAAGGCTCTGGGCGCTCCACCTGATCTGCGGTGCGGGTCTGCTCGTGCTCCTGGGCTTGCACATGGGGGTGATGCACTACGCCAGCATTCTCGCCGCCTTCGGGTGGATCAGGGAGCCGGTGATGTCCTTCTCCGCGGTGGCCGAGCGCGGCAGGGGAACGGCATGGGCGGCCGTCTACATCCTGCTGCTGGGCTTCGCCCTGTACCACGGCCTCTACGGCCTCAGGGGTGTCCTTGGGGAGATATGGGGGTCTCCCCGCGCAGTGCGCTTCATCAACACGGGCGTGGTGCTGTTCGGGCTCGTGGTGCTTGTCTACGGCGTGGCGGTGGCAGTACAGGCCGCGCGCCTCTAGGGAGCGGCGAGAGATGGCAGAGCAGACCGGGAACACCCAGGACGGAATCCTGACGCTGAGGGTGATGCGTTACGACCCCGATCGGGGCGGCGCGCCGGGCGTGCAGGAGTGGAAGTTGAAGACCACACCGGGCATGACCGTGCTGGACGCCCTGTTCGCGGTCAAGGAAGAGCGGGATGGATCGCTGGCATTCCGGTGCTCGTGCCGGATGGGGGTGTGCGGTTCGTGCGGCATGTTCATCAACGGCAAGCCCCGCCTTGCCTGCAACACGCAGGTGAGCGGGCTGGGGTCCGTCGTGGAGGTGGCGCCGCTTCCCAACCACGACGCCGTCAAGGACCTTGTGCCCGATCTGGCCGCGACCTTCAGCCGGCACAGGGCTGTGCTACCCTACATCATTCGCGGCGATTCTGGGGAGATGGAATCACCCACGCGCGAGTTCGAGCAGAAGCCAGCCGAGCTGGCGCGGTTCGTGCAGTTCACGTACTGCCTGAAATGCAGCCTGTGCATCGCGGCCTGCCCCACAGCCTCCTCTTCAGAGCGGTTCCTGGGCCCGCAGGCGCTCGCGCAGGCCTACCGGTACGCGGCGGACAGCCGCGACGCCGGCGCGGTCGAGCGCGCCCGTGTAGTGGACGCGTCGGCCGGGGTCTTCGGTTGCCATCTGGCCGGCGCCTGCAGCGAGGCGTGTCCCAAGGGCGTGGACCCGGCGTTTGCGATCCAACTCCTCAAGCGCAGCCTGTTCGTGGGACTCCCGCACCGCGCACCAGCGCAGGTGGTGCCGGCGTTCCCGGATGGCTACGAAACCCCTGAGGCGGCCGGACGCCCGAAGGCGCCGCCTCCCTCGGTCTAGATGCCCATGGACATCCATCTTGTGCCCATCGAGAAGCCGGAGAGCCTGAATGTCATCCTGGGCCAGTCGCACTTCATCAAGACGGTCGAGGATCTCCACGAGGCCCTGGTTACCGCGGTGCCGGGCATCAAGTTCGGCCTTGCCTTCTCGGAGGCCAGCGGCAAGCGCCTGATCCGCAAGTCAGGCACGGATCAGGGCTTGGTTGATCTGGCGGTGAGGAACGCGGCTGCGCTGGGCTGCGGCCATGCCTTCATCATCGTGCTGGGCGAGGGGTTCTTCCCCATCAACGTCCTTCCCGCGGTGCGGGCCTGTCCCGAAGTAGTGCGGTTGTTTGCGGCCACGGCCAACCCCATCCAGGTGGTAGTTGCCGAAGAGGGAGATCAGCGTGGGATCCTGGGTGTTCTGGACGGGTTCAAGCCGCTGGGCGTCGAAGACGACACGGAGATCTCCTGGCGCAAGGATCTGCTGCGGCGCTTCGGCTACAAGCTATAGCGCGCCTCGGGCAATCGGCTTGACCCCCTTGTGCCGGGTCTATATAATCGCCCTGTTAGGTGCACGGCGCGTCAGACAGGGTGGCGAAGACCGGAAGCAGTAGGCAGCGGACCGACCGGCGCCAGGAGGCGCACAAGAGATTCGGGGGCAGGTGCAACCCGAACGGCGGGTCTGCCGAACTCGTCCGGGAGCCGTGGAGGCGAGGGGTCCGGTGCGGATCCGTAGTCTCCACCGTTTGCCCGCGATAAGGGCTCAAGCGGACAGGTGCGCGGGGCAGTAGCTCAGGGGGAGAGCGCCTCTTTGGCGTAGAGGAGGTCGCGGGTTCAATTCCCGCCTGCTCCACCAACTGCGTGGGCAGTTGCGCAACTGTCAACCGGGGTGGTACCGCGGAGGCCGCCTTCGTCCCTGTGGACGAGGGCGGCGTTGCCTTTCTGGAGGCGGACCTATGCGCTACGATACCACCAGGATCGAGCACAAGTGGCAGGCGCGATGGGAAGCGGACGGCCTGTACCACGCGCCCGACGGCGACGCGAGGCCCAAGTTCTACTTCCTCACGATGTACCCCTATCCGTCGGGCGACTACCTCCACATCGGGCACTGGTACGCGATGGCGCCCTCGGACGCCGCCGCGCGGTACAGGCGGATGCGGGGCTTCAACGTGATGCTCCCCATGGGATTCGACGCGTTCGGGCTCCCGGCCGAGAACGCGGCCATCGAGCGTGGCATTCACCCCTATCGCTGGACCATGGGCAACATCGAGGTCATCCGGCGCCAGCTCCGCTCCATGGGCGCGATGTGGGACTGGACGCGCGAGGTGGTGACCTGCGACCCCGGGTACTACAGGTGGAACCAGTGGTTCTTCCTCAAGATGCTCGAGCGGGGCCTGGCCTACAGGGCGCTGGCGCCGGTGGACTGGTGCCCGAAGGACAACACCACGCTTGCCCGCGAGCAGGTGGTCGGCGACGATCGGGTGTGCGAGCGGTGCGGGACGCCGGTGATCAAGAAGAACCTGGAGCAGTGGTTCCTGAGGATCACCGCCTACGCCGAGGAGTTGCTGGACTTCTCCAAGATCGAGTGGCCCGAGCGCGTCCGAGCCCTGCAGACCAACTGGATCGGCCGCAGCGGGGGCGTCGAGTTCGCCATCCCGATCAGGGACCATTCGGGCCTGGAGTTCAGGGTGTTCACGACCAGGCCCGACACCGTCTACGGGATGACCTTCTGCGTGCTCGCCCCCGAGCACCCGCTTGTGGACCACCTGACCACGCCCGACCGCCGCGCCGAGGTCGAGGCCTACAAGTTCAAGGCAGCGCGCCAGTCCGACATCGAGCGCCTCTCGACCGAGCGCGAGCGCGATGGGGTCTTCTTGGGCGCCTACGCCACCAACCCGATGAGCGACCAGGCCGTGCCCATCTTCGTCGCGGACTACGTGTTGAGCACCTACGGCACCGGCGCGATTCAGGGCGTTCCGGCCCACGACGCGCGCGACTTCGAGTTCGCGCGGAAGTACGCCCTGCCGATCCCGGTGGTCGTGGCGCCGCCAGGCTGGGACGGAGGGCCTCTGTCCGCCGCCTACCTGGAAGAGGGCACGATGGTCAACTCCGGCCCGTTCGACGGCTTGTCGTCGGCCGAGGGCTGGCAACGCATCGCCGACGCGATGGTAGAGCGCGGCATCGGAGAGCGCAAGGTGAACTACCGCCTGCACGACTGGCTGATCAGCCGGCAACGCTACTGGGGCACGCCCATACCGGTGGTCTACTGCGACGCCTGCTCCGTGGTGCCGGTGCCCTACGAGCACCTACCGGTGATCCTGCCCGAGGACGCGGCGTTTCGCCCCACGGGCGAGTCGCCGCTCACCTACCACGCCGGCTTCCTGAACACATCCTGCCCGCGCTGCGGCAGGCCTGCCAGGCGCGAGACCGACACCATGGACACTTTTGTGGACTCGTCATGGTACCAGTACCGGTACATCAGCCCTGACTTCGGGGATGGCCCCTTTGATCCAGAGCAGGGCGAGTACTGGCTGCCTGTGGACCAGTACACCGGCGGCATCGAGCACGCGGTGATGCACCTCCTCTACACGCGATTCTGGACCAAGGTGATGCGCGACATGGGCCTGGTGGCCTTCGACGAGCCGATGACGCGGCTCTTCAACCAAGGGATCATCCTGGGACCCGATGGCTACCGGATGAGCAAGTCCAGGGGCAACGTGGTCAATCCCGACGACCTGGTGCGCCAGTACGGCGCCGATGTGCTGCGGGCGTACCTCATGTTCATCGGACCGTGGGACGAGGGAGGCCCATGGAACAGCCGGGGGATCGAGGGGCTCTCGCGCTTCCTGGCGCGTGTCTGGGGCCTGGTGACGGAGCCGTCGCAGGAGGCGGACGCGCCCCGAGCCGAGGCCGTTGGGGCGTCCGAGCTGGAGTACTGGATGCACAACACGATCAGGCGCGTGAGTGAGCAGCTGGAGGGCTTCAGGTTCAACACCGCCATCGCGGCCCTGATGGAGTACGCCAACACCCTTCAGCGAGCCAGGAGCTCTCCGGTCGCACAGACGTCCTTGTGGCGCGACGCGCTGCGGACACTGGTGCTGCTGCTTGCGCCGCTGTGCCCGCACATCTCGGAGGAGCTGTGGGTCGAGCACCTGGGGGGTTCCTACAGCGTGCACACCCAGGCCTGGCCATCCTTTGACCCGGTCAAGGCCACCGCAGCGCAGGTGACGCTCGTGCTGCAGGTGGATGGGCGGGTGCGCGACCGGGTTCAGGTGGACGCGGGTATCAGCGACGCGGCGGCCCGCGAGGTCGCCTTGTCCAGCCAGCGCCTCCGTCAGTTCCTGGCGGGCAGGAGCGTGGCCGACGTGATCGTCGTGGCCGGGCGTCTGGTGAACGTGGTCACGGAGTAGCCCGCAGTATCCCTCCCCGTCTGCCGATAGAACGGCAGGGGGGTGGTGGGCGTCGAGCGGTCGGACCAGATGGCGCTGGCCGGGCTGGCAGCGGCGCTGATGCTGGCCGGCGGGGCGGTGATCCGGGCCGGGCGCGCGGCCGGACCGCCGCTGGTCAGCGAACCCTCGGCCCCGGCGCAGATCAGCGTGCACGTGGCGGGCGAGGTCGTCTGGCCCGGCCTGTACGTGCTTCCCTCTGGGGCCCGTCTCCAGGATGCCGTGCGCGCGGCCCACGGCCCCACCATCGTTGCGGATCTTCGGCGTGTCAATCTGGCCGCGCTGCTGCGCGACGGCGACAGGGTGGTCGTGCCGCGGATTGTGCAGCCGCCGTACCCGCCTGTGGGAGGTGGACACCGAGAGAGGCCTGCATCGGTGAGGCCGGCAGGAGGGGAGGGGGCCCCGGCGGTGAACGTGAACACTGCGACCGCGGCAGACCTTGAGCGTCTGCCAGGCGTCGGCCCTGTTCTGGCGCGTCGTATCGTGGAGCATCGCGAAGCCAGAGGGCTCTTCCGGCGCCTGGACGACCTGCTCGAGGTCCAGGGCATAGGCCCCAAGCTGTTCCGGCGTCTGGAGCCCTTGCTCCGGCTGGATTGAGGGAACCCTCCCGAACCCTGGTGCGTAGAGCAGAGGGAAGGAGCAGGGCGGTCGCGGGTGGGGCGTGACGCGCTTCCAGGAGCGACCGGCCGATTCCAGGGACGACAGGGCGCGCTTTGACGCGCTCGTTGCGACATATGGACGGCGCGTGTATGCGATCGCCTACCGCATGTGCGGGAACGCGTTTGACGCGAATGACCTCGCGCAGGAGGCCTTTGTACGCGCCTGGCGGTCGCTCGGGCGCCTGCGGCCCGACGCCTCGCTGGAGGGATGGTTCTATCGGACCGTTGCCAACCTCTTCATTGACACGCTTCGGCGCCGCCGTGGAGTGCGGATGCAGTCACTCGACGAGCCCATCGCGACCGCATCAGGGGATCTGGCCAGGGAGCTGCCTGATCCCTCCTCCGATGTCGAACGCGCCGTTCTGGGCGCGATCGCAGATCGGCGCGTGCAACAGGCGCTCATGTCGCTTGCGCCCGAGATTCGCATGGTCGTCGTGCTGGCCGATGTCGAGGGATATGCCTACGAGGAAATCGCCGCGATCATGGGGATTCCAGTGGGCACGGTGAAGTCACGGCTGCACCGGGCGCGCGCGGCACTGAGGGAACGCCTGGCGCCGCTTAGGGAGGGCATTGAGGACCCATGAACCACGCCCGCGCCTCGCGCCTGTTGAGCGCCTACATCGACGAGGAGCTCTCGCCGGATGAGATGGCCGCGATCGGCGGCCACCTGGCGGATTGCCCTGGCTGCCGCGCGGAGATTCAAGAACTCCGCGCGACGAAGCGGCTCCTGGGGTCTCTGGGGCGGCCCGAGATGCCCCCGGGCTTCGCGGCGGACACCTGGTCGCGCGTCGCGCCTCAGGCGCGCCCCCGATTGTTGTGGTGGCCCGTTCGGCTGCCGCATCCTGCGACGGCGATCGCGGTGCTGGTGCTGGTTCTGGCCATGGTGACGGCGCCGGCCATTCGGGGCCATCAGGTGCGCCTTCGCGCAGCGGAGGTCGGCCCTGACCTGTTCCTGCAGCGGACGGCGCGGGCGCAGGCGGGGGATCCGCTCGCGGACCGCGCGTTTCTCGGGCTCGTCTTCACCGACGCCAGCCTTCGCCTGATCGGCGAGGACCCCCGCGAGGCGGCGCGGTGATGCGGCGCAGCGCTGCCGCGCTGGCGATATGCCTGGCAGTCGCGGCGCCGGGCATGTCGCAGGGTACGCCCGAGTCCCTCCTGGACGGCGTGACACTGCAGGAGGTCATCCGCCACGCGGCAATCGCGCCTCAGATAGTGGACTACGAGGGGACCAAGGTGCTTTCCGTGCTCCGCGGTCAGACCATGGAGTCGGTCACGCTGATCGAGACGCGGAAGCGGCCCGGGAAGACCCGGCTGGAGTTCATCTCGCCTGAGGGCGTGGCCGGGCGCCTGGTGATTGACGACGGGCTGGTGACCTGGCACTACGAGCCGCGCCTTCACACGGTGTTCATTGGTCCCTCACTGGCGCCGCCGCACGATCCGCCGCCTCCGGGTTGGCTCTCGGAGTATGATCTGGGATTGCTGGGCGTAGAGGAGGTAGTAGGCCGCAGGACGGCTGTGCTGAGCCTGAAGCATCGCTCCGGGACCGGCGAGCGGCGTCTGTGGATTGACAGGACCACAGGCGTGGCGCTGCGCGCAGAGGAGCGCAATCCCGCTGACGGGCTCTCGCTGGTGTCCTATTTCACGCGCATCAGCTTCGGCCTGAACGTCCCGGCGGCGCTGTTTGGCGCGCGCAATCCGGCGGGCGCCCGTGTCGTGGGCCCGGCGGGCCCATCCGAGCCCCTGCTCACGCTTCCCGAGACGGAGAAGGCTGTGGGGTTTGGCCTCGAGTTCCCGCTCGTGCTTCCCGGCAACTTCACGCTGAGGGGCGGGGCGCCGACACGTCACGGCTCGATGCTCGCCGCGTCCCTCGAGTACTCCGATGGCGCGCGCAGCCTGCTCCTGTTTGTCGCGCCCACCGCCCGCATGGGACCCATCGGACGGGGCGATCCGGTGCCGGCGCTGGGTGCGCAGGCGCGCACCTTCGGAGCAGGCGGTCTGCGGATCGTCACCTGGGAGATCCGTGGCCAGCGGCTGACCCTGGCAGGGCCTCTCCCGCTTGCCGACCTGCTGGGGATGGCGGCCGCTATCTCGCAGCGGGGCGGGCGCTGACGCCGCGCTCCGGCAGGGCGAACGCCAGCAGCATCTCGCGCAACAGCCAGGCCGCCAGGATCGAGGTGCGCCCCGACGGATCGCAGGGCGGGCTCACCTCCACCAGGTCGCATCCTACGATCCGGTGCTCCATCAGTTCCCCCAGCAGTGCCACGAACTCGCTCACGCCAATCCCCAACGGCTCCGGGTTCCCTGTGCCCGGGGCCAAACAGGGATCGAAGACGTCAACGTCCACCGACAGGTAGACCGGCCTGCCCTGCAACGCCTTCCTGGCCGCCGGCGGCAGCACGCCCGCCCGTACGGCCGCCGCAAGCCCGGACGCGGCGGACCACTCTTCGCGCGTCCCCGATCGGGCGCCCAGCACGGCGCACCTCTCCGGGCCCAGGCGCTCGGTGAGGTGCCACAGCACGGTGGCGTGCGACAGGCGCGCTCCCTCGTACTCCTCGAGCAGGTCCAGATGGGCGTCCAGGACGAGCAGACCCAGGTCGGGGTGCCGCTCGGCCAGCGCGGCCACGGCTCCAAGCGTTACGGTGTGCTCGCCTCCAACCAGGACGGGCAGGCCGCTGGTCGCGGCGATGTGCGCGCGGATGCGTTCAACCATCGCTTCCGCGCCGCAGCCGGCGAGATCCACGTCACCCAGGTCGGACAAGGCCAGATCGCGAAGGTCGCGCCGCAGGAGGGGGCTGTAGGTCTCGATGCTCAGAGAGGCCCACCGGATTGACGCGGGCGCGTGGGCCGAGCCGGGCCGGTAGGTGGATGTCGCGTCGTAGGGCGCCCCGATCAGTACCGCCGAGGGGTACCTGTGCTCTCCGGCGCCCAGGAACGGCACTGGCGCCTATCCCGCAGGGATCGCGACGTGCAGGAAGGGCGGCAGCACGAAGAGATCGCGGTGCGCCGCCGGGAGATAGTAGCGGGTGGGTATCCCGCGCATCCTCGCGGTGGTCTCCTCGGGGCTCGCGTCCATTGGATCGCGTGCCTGTGAGCCCAGCGTGAAGGTCCAGAGGACGCCCGGGTAGGTGGGCACAGCGCCCAGGTACGTGCGCACCCACCTGAAGTGGGGCGCCATGTTCCTCCGCACCATCGCGATCAGGTCCTGCTGGTACAGGGGGGAGCCGCTCTGAACCGCCAGCACCCCGCCATCACCCAGGCGGCCTGCCATCTGGGCATAGAACTCGCTTGAGAACAGCCCAAGCGACGGCCCCTTCGGGTCGGTGGAGTCCACCATCGCCACGTCAAAGTCCTCGTCGCCACTGCGCACGAACTCGATGCCGTCCCCGACCAGGAGGCGGGCGCGCGGGTCCTGGTAGCTGCCGCCCGGGATCGTGGGTATCCACCGCAGGGTCGCGTCAATGACCTCGCGGTCGATCTCGACCATCGTGGCGTGTTCTATGGGGTGCCGCAGGGTCTCGCGCAGCAGCCCTCCGTCACCGCCCCCTATGATCAGGGCGCGCCGGGGCGCGCGATGGGTGCACAGCGGCACGTGCGACAGCAGCTCGTGGTATATGAACTCATCCCTCTCCGTTGTCTGCACCGCGTCGTCGAGGATGAGCATGCGGCCGAAGTCCTTGTTCTCGATGATGCGCACCCGCTGAAAGGCGGACCGTCTGTCGTGCAGCACCGCGTCCACCCGGTAGATGTGTGCAAAGGCCTCTCCGCCCTGGTCGGTGATCCACCTCGGTTTCGGTCTTCGCGGCACGGCGGCTACTCCGGCCAGAACAGCACGGCCGCGACGACGCAGCCCATGCGCCCGACGACGTGCTCCCGCGCAGCCACGACGATCTGCGCCGTAGCGAGCCCTCGGGTGGCCATCGCCTCCTCGACCATGCGCCGTACGATCTGCTCGGCGTTCTCGGCCGAGCCGGCGTGAGCGTATTCCATGATCACGCCGTGGCTGCCCTCTCCGATGCCGACTCCCACCGAGGCAGCGATGCGCTCCCCGGGCGTGTGGCTGCTGATCCGCGTGTAGACCGCCGGCATGAGCATGCCCGGGGTGTACGCCCGCATCGGGACGACGCGTGCTCCCTCGGGGCAGATGCTCGTAACCCTCAGGAAGTTCAGGTCGGCGATGCCGGCGTCCATCAGGGCGTGGTCGAACGCGTTCAGTCTGGTGCTTCCCTCACCCGCGCCGGCGACGGCTGTGATCGCCCGCGGGACAGTCCAGATCATCTTGTCTCCTCCGTCAACCTGGTACTCGTGCACGACAAATCAGGGTTATTCCACCCCGAGGGGGGCCTTCCTTCCTGCGTCGCAGGGAGCTCCGCATGCGCGCAGAAGAGTTCAGGCATGCTTTGGGCCTCGCCCGCCTGCCTGCGCGCGACCGCGGCGGCCGTTCTTGTAGCGCTTGCCGCTCTGGCAGGTCCGCGCGTCGGTCTTGGGCAGGCCTTGCAGCCGGGGGCGGTGCAGTTCGGCTGGTCCGATCCGGATCCCTCGGGATACGCGGCGGCGCGCGCCGCCGGCATCCGGTGGGCGAAGATCACGGCCGACTGGAGCGCCATTGAGGCGCGGCAGGGGCAGCCTGTCTGGAGCGAACTGGATCGCGCCGTGGCCGCGGCCCAGCGCGACGGCCTGACTCCTGTGCTCGTGCTGGCCTTCACGCCGCGGTGGGCCAGCATCGCGACCGGCGCCGATCTCGCGCGGCCCGAGATCTACGCACGCCAGCCGCCCCGGGACCTGCGCGAATGGGACCGGTTTGTGGGAAGTGTGGCGACGCGCTACCGCGACCGCGTGCGTGACTGGCAGGTATGGACACGGATTGGACTGCCGCACTTCCGCGGCTCCGCCAACGAGTACGCGGCCATGCTCCAGACCGCTGCCGTGCGTCTTCGCGCCCTGGACTCGTCGGCAAGGGTAGCAGCGGCCTCGCCGGAGGGCGTGGATCTGGCTTTCTGCGTGCGAATGCTGCAGGCCGCGCCCGGGCACTTTGATACCCTGGCCCTGACAGCCCGGGGCCCGGTCCCTGAGTCGCTTCTTCGACCGCTGGGAATACTGGCCGATCGGGCCAGGGCCGCCGGGAAGACGCTGTGGCTGGAATGGATCCCGGAGCAGCCCGGCGATGCCGACGCGCGCGCCGGGCTGCTGGCGCGGGCCCTTGCCGTGGCCCAGGCCGCGGGCGTGGAGAGGCTCTTTGTGGCAGCCCCTCATCCTGGAGGCGCAGATCTTCGCCAGGTCGCGACGCTGCTGGCAGGCCGGCCCTATTCCGGCTACCTGGTGCGCGATCCCGACGTGTTCGCCGTGCTCTACGGCGCCGGAGCGGACGCGGTTCTCCTGGCCTGGTCGGTTGCGGAAGGGAGGACCCTCGATCTCTCACAGCAAGCCGACGCGCGCGTGATGACGATCGCAGGACGTCCGGTCGCATCCCAGATCAGGGACGCCCGGATGGTCCTGCATCTGAACTTGGCGCCGCTTGTCATATCGGGCATGACGCGAGCCCTGGCGGATGAAGCCCGCGCCACCGCGGCCGCACGCGGCGCGCTGCTGCCCGTCGTTTCCACGGAGCGCGATTTCAGCCGTAGCCCTGAGGTCTCGGCCCGGCTTGGGCAGATAGGCGAGGAGCGAGGCCTCTACAACCTACCCTACCGCAATCGGCCCAACGGTGCGGTTGAGCCGTTCGAGACCGCCCTCGGAGAGGGCGTGCGCACGGTCATCGCGCGCGGGGTCGTGTATGTCTACTTCGACATCGACGATACCTTCGCTTACTTCCTGGAGGGCAGGACCCCTCTCGAGGTGACGGTGGAGGTGTGGGGCAGCCAGGCGCGGGACCTGGTGGGGTTCAACCTGCTCTACGACTCCACGGGCGGGTACAGGTTTACGCCTTGGCAGTGGGTGGAGATCGCCGACGGTTGGGTGACTTACACGTTGCGACTCACCGATGCCTCGATGGCCAACGCATGGGGTTGGGATTTCGCGATCAACGCTGGCGGCAATCGCGCGGATGACCTCGTCGTGCGAAGGGTCACGGTCCGAAAGGCGCCTGCTCCGTAGCATCTGTGATTCAGACGTAATCCCCCCCGATCGCGGGAGGTTCGCAGCCGCCTGCGCCATCACCACCCCACAGGCGGACGAACGGGTAGGCCGCGGAGCGGTCATCGTCTACGGGGAAGGTGCCTCTGCGATCCTCAGCAGGACAAGACCCCCCGTATGTTTGAATTACGGCCCCACTACGATCCGTTATTGACATTTCACTCATATCATGGTAGGTATCTCGTGAATGCCCAGAAAGTGTTTTCAATGCCACGATAGTGAGGTGAGGAAGATGGCCCTTCATCGTCGGAAGATCAAGCCTCGAGGGTTCTGGCAGCCGGGGGGCGAGGGCTACGAGATCGTGCGCGCATACGTGAAGAATGAGGTGTCGCGCGCGGACGCCATCACCGCGCTTCGCGCGGCGGGGTGCGAGGCAACGATGGGTCAGTGGGACGACGAGAGCATCGGACGTTACCTGCTGGACTGGTACGCTCGGAAGGTGCGCAGGGACCTGGGATTGGCGCGGTCGCGCGAACCCGAGCAGGGACCCAGAGCTCGTCGCGTTCCTTCCGGGCCGGATCGCCTTGTTGTGGGGCAAGGAGGAAGGGTCGTAATTCCGGTGCAGTACCGCGAGGCGTTGGGAGTCGATGAAGGTGATGAACTGAGCGTGCGCTTTGCAGACGACGAGATCCGTCTCACGACCCCTGGCCTTGCGCTCCGCCGCGCACAGGAAATGCTTCGGCGGTATGTACCTGCGGGCCGATCGCTGGCCGACGAGCTCATCGCGGAGCGCCGCCTCGAGGCCGAGCGTGAGTAGCCTCGTGCTGGACGCGTCTGCGCTGCTAGCCCTCTTGAATCAGGAGCCGCGCGCCAAACAATGGGAAGGTTCGTTGCCTGATGCGGCTCTGAGCGCGGTGAATCTCTCGGAGGTCGTCGCCAAGCTGGCCGATGTGGGATTGAACGAACGTGAGATCCGCGACGGACTGGATCTCGGGATGACCGTGGTGCCGTTCGACGCCGCAATGGCCTATGCGGCGGGCCTCCTCCGGCCGAAGACGCGCTCGCTCGGGCTCTCCCTGGGCGATCGCGCCTGCCTGGCCCTGGCTGCGCGACTGGGCCTTCCGGTCCTGACAGCAGATCGGGCCTGGGGTCGGCTCCAGCTGGGAGTCGAGATCCAAATCATGAGCTGACCTGTGATTCAGACGCGAGCCTCCCCGATCGCTGAAAGGCGCCTGGGCGGCGTGGGTGGGGCGGGGAGCGATGCGGCTCCTGCTGTGTGACCGGGAGTTCTGCGATGGGGCGACGATCACGCGGTGGAAGCGGCAGGGGATCGACGTGGTGGTGCCGTTGAAGACTGGGATGGACGCCTACACCGACGCGCTGGCTTTGAGCCGGCTGTTGGAGCTGGAGCGCCTGCAAGGTCACATTGACCGTCTACGGGGAAGGAGCCTGTGCGATCTTCAGTGTGGCGGCTGCTGCGGGATCGGTCTCCTGGCATGGAGCCAGAGGCGGCATCAGACCCCATCGATGCGCTGTACTACGGGCGGCACCTCTGAGGCCCTGATAGGCTCCGAGGAAGACCCCCCTCTATTCGTTTCCAGGCGTCCTCGCCCTCGCGCCCTGCCAGCCCACGATAGCCTCGCCAGGACGAGACCCCCCGTGTATCTGAATCACAGCCCCGTAGCATCGGCGCGCGTTGACACCTCCTGGCACGCATGCTAGATTGGCATCGGTTTTCGGGCGCATCCCGCGTGCTTCGCTGACCGGGTTCCGGGGTTTATGCATCTCTCCCAACGGCACGGATTCGACCAGGACGGCCAGGGCCACCTAGTCATCGGCGGCATGCGCGCCGCCGATCTGGCAGCCAGGTTCGGCACGCCGCTGTACGTCCTGGACGAAGAGCGCATGCGCGCGAACTGCCGCGCCTACCTCCAGGCGATGCGGGATGAGTATCCCGGCCCTGTCCGGGTGCTGTTTGCGTCCAAGTCGCTCTGCACCGTCGCGTCGTGCCAGGTCGCGCACGAGGAGGGGCTTGGCATTGACGTTGTCAGCGTCGGCGAAATCCTCACCGCGCTGACTGCGGGTGTGCCGGCCGCCGACCTCTTCTTCCACGGCAGCAACAAGACGCCCGAGGAGATCGCGCACGGCCTGGACGTCGGCGTTGGCCGGTTCGTGGTGGACAACGAATCCGAGCTGGTCTTGCTCGACAGCCTGGCGCGCGAGCGCGGCCGCCGGGCCGACATACTGCTGCGCGTCACCCCTGGCATCGAGCCCCACACGCACAAGGCCATCCAGACCGGGGGCGTGGACTCCAAGTTCGGTTTCGGGCTCCTGGGGCCGTCCGCGGAGAGCGCGGTGCACCGTGCCCTCGAGTTGCCCGGTGTGCGCCTGCGCGGGCTGCACTGCCACATCGGCTCGCAGATACTCGACCTGGCCCCGTTTGCGATGGCTGCCCGATCCCTGGTCTCGTTCGCGGCCGAGATGCGGGGGAGCGGGTTCGCTCTCGAGGAGCTCAACCTGGGCGGGGGCCTGGGCATCCGGTACCTGGCAGATCAGGAGCCGCCGTCCCCGCGCGATCACGTGCACGTGATGGCCGAGGTGGTGCGCGATCTCGCCGCGCGTTACAGGATGCCCCTGCCGCTGATGATGATCGAACCCGGCCGCGCGATAGTGGGCGGCGCGGGCTTGACGCTCTATACGGTGGGCGCCATCAAGGACATCTCGGGCGTGCGCCGGTACGTATCCGTGGACGGCGGGATGTACGAGAACCCCCGCCCCGCGCTCTACGGTGCGCAGTACGAGGCCGTTGCGGCAACGCGTTTGCGCGAAGAGCCCACGAGCCGGGTGTCGATCGCCGGGCGGTGTTGCGAGTCCGGCGACGTGCTGATCTGGGACGCCCGGCTGCCCGAGGTGGCCACCGGCGATCTCCTGGCGGTGTTCTCCACCGGCGCGTACAACTACTCGATGGCCGGCAACTACAACCGCTTCCCGCGACCCGCGCTCGTGTTCGTGCGCGACGGCGAGGCTCACATAGCGGTCATGCGCGAGAGCCCTGCCGATGTGGTGCGGCTCGACCGCGCCCTGCCGCGGCGTGACGGCGCCGGGCCCAGGGCCGCCTCACAGCGGGGTGATGCCTGATGCTGGGAGGGGACCCCGGGACCCTGCTCTGGCGCGTACTGGCGATCCTTGTCGCCGTCACGGTGCACGAGTTCGCGCACGCCTGGACTGCGGACAGGCTGGGTGATCCGACGCCGCGCGTCCGTGGCCGCCTGTCGCTCAACCCGGTCGTGCACCTCGACCCGATCGGCTCGCTGTTGCTCTTGCTCGCAGGGTTTGGATGGGCCAGGCCGGTCGAGGTGAACCCGAGGTACTTCCCGGATCCGCGCCGGGGGATGCTCGTGGTGGCGGCGGCAGGCCCGGTCGCGAACGTGGCGTCGGCGCTCGCGCTCGGGCTCGCCTACCAGCTTGGCCTGGTAGCGCCGGGTACGTGGTTGGCGGGCCTGGTGCTCACGGTGATCCTAATCAACGCGGTGCTGGCGATCTTCAACCTACTGCCCATCCACCCTCTCGATGGATCCAAGATACTGCTCGGCCTGCTGCCCCCGGCCCAGGCGCAATCGTACGATCGGCTGGCTTCGTTTGGTCCCCTCTTGTTGCTGGCGCTGGTTCTGCTGCCGGGCCGGATCATCGGGCTCTTGCTGGATCAGCCCGTTCGCTGGCTGGTTGGGGTAGCGCTCGGCGCAGGAGGGCTTTGATGACAATCAAGCCCTCAGGCCCATTCACGCGCTCCACTGAGTCGTGCTACACGGTGAGCGTGCCGGGATACGAAGGTCCGCTCGACCTGCTTGTCACGCTCGCCCACCAGGGGAAGATAGACCTGAACGCCATCCCGCTGGCCGAGTTGGCCGAGGAGTTCCTGACGCGATCGAGGGCTTCGCTGGAACTGAACCAGGCCGTCGAGACGCTGTGGCTGCTCGCCGCGCTGGTGGAGATGAAGGCGAAGCTCTTGCTGCCGAAACCGCCTCCGCCCGAGCCCATCCAGGTCCCGGAGGAGGGTGACCTCCCGGAGCGCATGGAGCAGCAGCTCGCCGAGTACCGGGCCTTCCGGGAGGCCGCGGAGGCGCTGCGGGCGCTGGAGAGCCTCCAGCAGAAGGTGTTCTTGCGGCCGCCGCGCGGCGAACCGGCCGACATCCTGCTGGAAGGCGTGACCGTGGAGGACCTCTTCCGCGCCTTCGAGGGCATGCTGGCGCGCGCCCGGGAGGAGCGGGCCGCCGAGGTCGTGGGCGAGCCGGTGCGAGTGGCCGATCGCATGGCGATCATCCTGGGGGCCCTGGATGCCTCACCCTGGGGCGTCGAGTTCCCTATGCTGTTCCCCAGACAGGCCACGGTGGTCGTCGTTGTTGTCACGTTCCTGGCGCTGTTGGAACTCATCATGGATCAGAAGGTGCGCGTGGAGCAGGCTTCGCCGCTGGCGCCGATCCTGGTCAAGAAGGCCTAGATGGAGCCCTCTGAGGAGATCGCTGAACTGTCCCGCGCGGTCCTGAGCCTGCTGTTCGTGGCAGACCGGCCTGCTCCGCTGGATCGCCTGGCGGCCGCGCTCGATGTCACGCAGGATCGCGCCCGGGAGGCGGTGGAGCGTCTGGAGGCGCGCCTGGCCGACATGGGCCTGCAGGTGCAGGCCGTGGCAGGCGGCTATCAGCTCTGCACGCGGCCCGAGCACTCCGACCTCGTGCGCCGGTTCCTGCAGCGCGAGCAAGGCGAGTCGCTGTCACGCGGAGCCCTTGAGACCCTGGCGATAGTCGCTTACAAGCAGCCGGCGACCAGGGGCGACATCGAGCAGATCCGCGGAAGCAGCAGCGACTGGCACGTCGAGCGGCTGCTCGAGCGTCAGCTGATCCGCGTTGTGGGCCGGCGCGAGAGCGTGGGGCGTCCCATGCTGTTTGGGACGACCGAGCGGTTCCTGCGGTACTTCGGCCTGCGCGGTCTCTCCGACCTGCCGCCCGCGGGTGAGGTGCTCGTGCAGAGCATGCTCGATCCCCGGGAGTGAGCGCGGCGGCGGGGCCCTGGCATGAGGGCTGATCGCGCGAAGTGGGAGGCCAGATACGGCGCGGGCGAGCGCGTGCACGATGGTCCGCCGTCCGGCCTGTTGCGCAGGTGGCTGCCGCATCTTCCCCGAGGGCGCGCCCTGGACGTGGCCACGGGCCTTGGGCGCAACGCGCTACTCCTGGCGTCGGCCGGCTACGATGTGTGCGCCGTTGACATCTCCGCGACCGCGCTGGCCGAGGCGGCGCGCCGGGCCGCAAGGAGGCGCCTGCGCGTGTCCTGGGTGGAAGCCGACCTGGACACATACCCGTTTCCCAAGGCGCGGTACGACGTGGTTGTGAACACCTTCTTCCTGAAGAGGCGACTTATCGCGCGTCTTCAAGAGGCGGTGCGGCCCGGCGGTGTCATGGTCTTGGAGACCCATCTGGAGTCCACTGTCCCTGATCCCGGCCCGCGCGGGCCTGCGCACCGCCTGCGCAGGGGAGAGCTGGCGCACCGCTTCCGGCGCTGGGAGGTGCTGCATCTCGAGGAGGGCCTGTTCCGCGAAGGAGGTCGCACCCGAGCGCTGGGCCGGATAGTGGCCAGGAGGCCCGCGAAGTCGCGGTGACGCTGATGGCGAAGACCCTGTCCGCGGCCGCAGTCCTGCTCGCCATGGCAGCCGCCGGCGCTTCCTACCCGCTTACGCTCACGGACGCCTCCGGCGTGCGGCTGAGCATCCCCTCCAGGCCTGCCAGGATCGTTTCGCTGGCTCCGAGCGTGACCGAGTCATTCTTTGCCCTGGGCCTGGATCAGGAGATCGTTGGGATAAACGACTCGGACGACTATCCGCCCGCGAAGGTGCGCGACAGGCCGCGCGTGGGCGGCGCGATAATCAGCCTGGAGCGGGTGCTGGCGCTCAGGCCGGACCTGGTCGTGGGAATGCCGAGCCTGCAGCACGATCAGCTCGCGCGCCTGCGCGCGCTTGGCCTGCCCGTGCTGGCGGTGGACGCCGCTTCCCTCGCCGAAACGGTTGATCTCATACGCCTGCTCGGGCGCGTGACAGGACGCCGCCAACAGGGCGAGGATCTGGCCGCTTCCATGCTACGAAGGGCGGGCGCGGTGCGCCCTACCGCGCGCCGGCGAGTCTACATAGAGGTGTGGCGCGAGCCCGTCCTGGCTGCGGGCGGCTCGACGCTTGTGGGCGACCTCGTCAGCCGCTCCGGAGGGATCAACATCTTCGGCGACCGTCGCGGCTATGTCCCGGTTGCGCTGGAGGAGGTCGTCGCGAAGGACCCGCAGGTGGTTCTCCTGCTGTACCCGGGGCTGGAGGGGCTGCGCGGAAGGCCCGGATGGTCCGGACTCGCCGCGGTGAGGGCTGGCCGGGTCTACGGCCTGCCGACATCGCTCGTAGCCAGGCCCGGCCCTCGCATCGTGGAAGGCCTGGAGATCGTTGCGCGTCTGGTGGGGCATGCACCGTAGGCCGTCTGAGGCGGGCGGATGCCAGGTCGAGATAGCCGGGCTGGTCTGCCGCCTGTCCGGCATCACGGCGCTGGACGGCGTCTCCATGGAGATACCCTCGGGCGTGCTCTTCGGCGTCGTCGGGCCCAACGGCGCGGGCAAGACCACGCTCCTGCGCGCGATCGCCGGAACCCTGGGTCCGGATGCGGGTAGCGTCCTGGTCGAGGGCCGCGAGCCGCATGCGATGCCGGTGGATGCGCTGGCCCGGCAGGTCTCGGTCCTCCCCCAACACCCGACCATCCCGTCCGGGGTCACGGTGCGCGAGGCAGTTGCATGGGCGAGGATCCCTCACCTGGGCAGGCTGGAGCGCCCGGGCGAGGCCGACCTGCGGGCCGTGGACGAGGCCCTGGGGCAAACCGGGGCCCTGGAGCTGGCCGGGCGCGGCATCGAGACCCTGAGCGGCGGTGAGCGGCAGCGCGTGCTGATTGCCAGGGCCCTGGCCCAGCAGCCGCGTCTCCTGCTGCTGGACGAACCCACCGTCCACCTCGACCTGGGGCGCCAGATCGAGATCATGGAGCTGCTGAGAACGCTGGCTCGAGGCGGTCTCACGGTTGTGGCCGCGATTCACGACCTGAACCTGGCAGCCAGTTTCTGCGACGGCCTTGCGCTTCTCTGCCAGGGCCGGATCCTGGCGAGCGGGCGTCCTGGGGCCGTGGTGACCCCTGCCCTCATGCAGGAGGCCTTTGGTGCGAGCGTGAGCGTACGCGTGGATTCCAGGACCGGGAGGCCTTACCTCGCGGCCGGCCCGGGGCCGGCCGCGAGGGGCACAGGTCCGCGTGTCCACGTGATCTGCGGGGGCGGGACCGGCATCGAGATCATGAACAGGTGCGCCGAGGCGGGCTGCCGTCTGAGCGTGGGGGTGGTGCACGTAATGGACGCCGACGACGAGGCGGCGCGCGCCCTGGGAGCCCAGGTGATCGAGGAGGCGCCGTTCTCGCCGATCAGCGCGGCCGCCAGGGCCGAGGCGACCGCGGCCGCCAGGGCTTGTCGCGCGGTGATCGTAGCGCCCGTGCCCATCGGTCCGGGAAACCTGTGCAACATGGAAGTGGCCAAGGCCGCGCTGGATGCCGGAGTCCCTGTTATCATGGTCGAGGGGCAGGAGGCGCGCGATTTCACCGGCGGCGAGGGCGCCGCCGCGGCCGCGCGACTGGCCGCGGGCGGCGCCCGCGTGGTGCGGGACGTGCCTGCGGCGATCGAGGCACTGAGCATGCTGCTGGCCCGGGGGGAATCCCAACCATGAGCCGACGGCGTCCTGTGGTGGCGATAGACGGCCCCACCGCGGCGGGCAAGTCCACCGTGGCACGGGCATTGGCCGCCCGGCTGGGATTCCAGTACGTTGATACTGGCGCGATGTACCGCGCAGTCGCATTGGCGGCGGCCCGGCGTGGCGTGGACCCTCACGATGCCACCGCCCTCACCGCCATGGCCGCCTCGCTTGCCATTGAGTTCCGCTCGACCCCCGGTGGGGTGGGGATCGTCCTCGACGGCGAGGACGTCACAGGGGCGATACGTGCGCCCGAGGTCAGCGCCGCGTCCTCCATCGTGAGCGCCGTCCCCGGAGTGCGCGCCGCGCTGGTGGCGCGGCAGCAGGCCCTGGGCGCCGAGGGTGGAATCGTCATGGAGGGCAGGGACATCGGCACGGCCGTCTTTCCCGATGCCGAGGTGAAGGTGTTCCTGTCGGCCGACCTGGAAGCAAGGGCGCGGCGTCGGCAGGCCGAGCTCGAGGCAAGAGGGGTTGAGGTTGCCCTGGAAGAGGTCCGGCGCCAGGAGGCCCAACGCGACGCGCGCGATGCTACGCGGGCACACTCACCGCTGCGGCCGGCTGATGACGCCGTGATCCTCGACACCACCCTTCTGACCTCAGAGCAGGTGGTTGCCACGATCATACAACTCGTCAAGGAGCGCACCGGTGTGGTATAGCTTCTGGAAGCTCCTCTTCACCTTCTACTTCTCCCTGCACTTCAAGCTGCGCGTCGAGGGCCGCGAGAATGAGCCAGCCGAGGGTCCGGTTCTGGCCGTGTGCAACCACGTGAGCGCCGCGGACCCGCCGATCGCAGGGGTGGCGCTCCGGCGGCGGGCGCGCTTCATGGCCAAGCACGAACTGCTCCAGATCCCGGTATTGGGATGGCTGCTGCACACCGTGGGCACCTTCGCGGTCAAGCGGGGTCAGGCGGACAGGCGCGCGATCCGCACAGCCCTGGATGCACTGGCACACGGCGAGCTGGTCGTGATGTTCCCGGAGGGCACGCGCAGCCCTGACGGACGGCTCATGAGGCCCGAGCCAGGGGCCGCGCTCCTGGCCCTGCGTGCCGGCGCCTCTGTGCTGCCAATGGCCGTGGTCGGCACGCAGCACGCCATGCCCAAGGGCACCCGGCTGCCCCGCCGGCACTCGGTTGTCGTGCGCATGGGACCGCCCATTGCGGTCCCGCGGCACGAAGGCCGCCTCACGCGCGAGGATCTCGATGCCTGGGGCAGGCGTCTGATGGATGCGATCGCCGCGCTGTTGCCGCCCGACCAGCGGCCCTCGTCAGGGACAGGTGAGTGAGGCGCGCAGGTCTTCCTCGAACCGGAGCACCGTGACTCGCGTGGGGGTTCCGTAGAGCGGACTGGCCCCGCCGTAGGTGATGTCCACCTCGGCACGGATCGTGCGGGTCTGAAGAACCTCGTACGTGGCGTCGGGGTTGTACCTGCGGATCTCCCCTGTGGACAGGATGCACCAGCGCCGGGCGGCGACGTTGCTCGTGCAGTCGTCCAGCGCTGGAAGCAGGCAACGTCGCGACGTGACGAACCAGGAGCGCTGGTCTGCGCTGGCAGGGTAGTTGGTGTAGGGAACCGCCGCGGCCGTCTTGTCTGCCTTGAGCCGGTAGATCTGGTGCTCGAGGCCTGCCTGGGCCAGGTACTGCGCCTCCGCATCCAGGCGCGTCAGGCGTCCCATATCCGCCTCGGCTATCATCAGCTGCGCGACCCCGGCCACAATCAGGGCCAGGATCATGGTCACCACGATCGCCATGACGAAGGCGACGCCCGCCTCTCCCCTGCGGGCGCGCCAGAAAGGGACCGCAGACGGCCGGGCCCTTGCAGCAGGAGCAGGGCTAGGGTGCCTGCCGGTAGGCGCGCGAGGTGACCACAATGTCGGCGACCTCTCCTGTTGGATCCATGGCGGTCAGCGCTACCTGCACCGACCTGACCGCGGCGGCGGATGGACCAGGGGCCGACGGGCACGCCACGGCGCCGCCCGCGGCGTTGAAGCACAGGACGCTCATGGCCCTGAACGGGCCGGCCAGGGGCAGCCAGGGGCCTGCCGGAGGAGGGGCTTCCTCGGCGGCCAGGGCCGTTGTGGGCTCGGGATCAGCCACCCGGCGCCGTAGGATGATGTGCCGGTGGCGGTGGTTTTGGGGCGAGGCAGCAGAGGCGGCGGACCCGTCCGCCTGGGCATAGTGCGCCCCGGAGGCATAAGTCGCATCTGTCATCGTAATCACCCATGCGGGCTCTGCAACCGATGCCAGCCACACCTTGGCTCGCAGCTGCGATCCGACCAGCGAGAACCGCCCGTAGTAGTCGGCTCCGACAGTGAGGACCACCGCAAAGGTTGGGGTGAGGTTGGTTCCCGTGGCAGCCCAGCCCGTCTGCCTGCTGATCCGCAGCAGGGTGTTTGTGCTCTCGCCGGCCGCGACCCTGTATCCCGCGCCGGCGTCGCTGCGCCGGGCGCTCATCCCGACTATGTGCCGCGTGCTGCTCTGCGCCGCCGGCCCTTCGGTTCGGAAGCCCCAGATGATCTCTACATCGCCGTGGGGGGCGTTCTTGCTGAACTCGCGGTAGCCGGTCCCAGAGGTGGCGTTGAAGAAGAACCCGTCTGTCGAGGCCGACTTCGTTCCTGCCAGCGAGTCGCGCCGGCCCCATCCGTCGAGCACCGCGCCGCTCTCGTAGTCGAGGAAGACGTGGTCGCCGTTCGCCGGCGGAGGGCCGGCCGACAGGTCGCCGTAGTGGAGGTAGTAGTTGCTGTCCGAAGCACCCGCGGCGATCGGTGCCTGCAGGGGGAACCACAGCCGCACGGACGTGGTGTTCCAGGCGGTGGGAGCAGCCGCGAAGTTGAAGTTGAAGCGGTCGAGTTCCACCCAGCGCGTTTCCGGCGTTTCCGTCCCGTAGACGACGCGCACATCGTCCCCGCTGGCCAGGCTCTTGCCTGCCGACACCAGGGCCGCGTGGT
>JBBIOM010000001.1:0-1592 GCA_037443365.1 Armatimonadota bacterium | reverse complement strand
CGCACATCGTCCCCGCTGGCCAGGCTCTTGCCTGCCGACACCAGGGCCGCGTGGTCGAAGACAATCGAGACCGAGTAGCCTGCCGGCACCGCGGTTCCGGCGGTCACGGTGATGCGCCGCCGGTAGGTGAAGCCGGCGGCGATGCGGTATTCCAGGTCGTTGGTCGCCGCGTTGCGACGGTATTCCACGGATGGCGTCGGGCTGCTGACATCGTCCGGCGCCACGGCGATCCTGATCAGCGAGTCGCTGACGACCTGGAAGCTCTGCGCGGCGCGCAACTCGCGCACGAGCCTGTCCAGCGCCCTGCGCGCGTTATGCGTGATCTCGGTATGCCGGTCAACGCGATCCCAGGACTGGTGTCCGATCCAGAGCAACGGTACGAGGACCACAAGCACGAGCGAGAGCATGGCCACGACCGCCAGAAGTTCGGTCAGGGTGGTCCCGCGCTCGGTGTGCCGCATTCGCCGATGATGGTGCATCGTCGGACCCTACGGGCGTGAGGTAACCTTGGTGTCGTACCGCACCTGCGCTTCGCCGGTGTCGCAGGCGCTGTTGGCGTTCGCGTCCTGGCACGCTGTCACAGCGATCGTGCGGAGCGACCCGACGCCAGGAGAGACGCTCGACAGTTCGGTGGCGATCGTCCACTGCAGCCGGCAGCCGGGCAGATCGGCGCATGCCTCGGCGCCTGAGGCCACGCTGTTGATGTCCGCGCGCAGGCGTCCTGTGATCTCCTCGGTCTTGCGCGTGGCCGCCGCGGACAGCCGCAGGTCCATCTCGGTGATTTGAGCGGGCGCAAACACGCTGGGCATGACCTGGAGCAGCGGAATGATGGCGACACCCAGGATCAGGGCCGCCACCAGCAGCTCGACAAGAGTGAAGCCGGCCTCCCCGCGCTTCAAGGCCCACTCACCCTGACGTGTCCCGTGACCGCGTTGACCTGCAGCGTGGCCGTGGCGCCGCCGCCCGACACCGTCACCGTGCCGCCAGACGCGGCGCCCCCACCCGAGAAGAACTCGAACGACTGCGGTCCGGTCACCGCAACCTCGGTCGGGATTCCCTTTGGGAAGCCCGGCTCGTCGCCTCCGCCCTGCCGGCGCACGGTGTAGCGCGTGTAGGGCCCGGCTCCCGGGCTGAACTCCAGCACGATTGTGGCCCGCCGCGCCATCGCCAGGCGCTGCGCCAGGCGCAGGTCTGAGGCCACCTCGCGCGCGCAGGAGCGCACGTGGAGGGTCTCCGGCACCACGAGCCGCGGCACCGCTACGGCCACCAGGACCGCCAGCAGTGCCGCGACCACGAGACCCTCCACCAGGTTGAAGCCGTGCTGTTGGGCGCGCATCTCATCCCCGCCTTGCGCGGAACTGCCACACGCACCGAGGGCCCATCAGGGATCTCTGCGGCGTCTAGGGCACGACGACGCGGCAAAGGCCGGCGTTGTACTGCTCCACGAAGTAAGTCTGATTGCCGCCCACGGGATCCACGGGCGGTCCGTCCGGGAAGTAGGCCGGGGTGTTCAGGAAGGCCCTGAACGCGGTGGCGTCGGTCGGGCACCCGGCAGGGGTCCTGTACCTGTAGAGGGAAAGGGCCGAGTTGAT